>NZ_PNMA01000010.1 GCF_013823385.1 Hyphomonas sp. | reverse complement strand
TTAGGGGTATAGCTCAGTTGGTAGAGCGGCGGTCTCCAAAACCGCAGGTCGGGGGTTCGAGTCCCTCTGCCCCTGCCAGGCGCCTTTTCCGGACATTTCAGGAAGTGGTTGCCAGCGCCATTTGGCGCGCGCCCCCTTGTCAATGAGCGCGCACCGGCCGAGACCTTGAGAGGGCGCAGTTCCGGAGGTCCGCATGAGCCAAGACACACATCCCTGGTGGCGCGGCGCCGTTATCTACCAGATCTATCCCCGCTCCTATCAGGACACCAATGGAGACGGGGTGGGCGACCTGCCTGGCATTACCCGCCGGCTCGATCACATTGCGGCGCTTGGCGTTTCGGCCGTCTGGATATCGCCCTTCTTCCGCTCCCCGATGAAGGATTTCGGGTATGATGTGTCCGACTATTGCGATGTCGATCCGGTGTTCGGAACCCTGGCGGATTTCGACGCGCTTCTCGCAAAAGCCCATTCCCTGGGCCTGAAAGTCATCATCGATCAGGTCTATGCCCATACCTCCGATGAGCATGCCTGGTTTGCCGAAAGCCGCGCTTCACGCACGAACGCGAAGGCAGACTGGTTTGTCTGGCGCGATCCCCAGCCGGACGGCACGCCGCCCAATAACTGGCAATCAGTGTTTGGTGGCCCCGCCTGGACGTGGGACGCGCGCCGCGGCCAGTATTTCATGCACAACTTCCTCTCCAGCCAGCCGCAGCTGAACGTCCATAATCCGGAGGTTCAGGACGCGCTGCTGGGCGTCGCAAAGTTCTGGTTGGACCGGGGTGTAGACGGCTTCCGGCTGGATGCGATCAATTTCGCGATGTTTGATCCAGAGTTCCGCGATAATCCGCCCTGGCCAGCCGAAGGACGAACGATCACCCGGCCGTTTGATCTGCAGCATCACATCCATAACCAGTCCCATCCGGATATTCCGGTGTTCATGGAGCGGGTGCGCAAGCTCGCCGATGGCTATGGCGACATTTACACGGTGGCGGAAATTCCGGGGCCGGACCCGATCCCCGAAATGCGGGCTTTCACAGCTGAAGGGCGGCTCAGCTCTGCCTACAGCTTCGACTTTCTCTATGCCAAATCGCTCTCGGCGCGCCGGGTGAAAGCCGCCCAGATGAACTGGGCGGGACCATTCAGCGAAGGATGGGCGGCCTGGGCCTTCTCCAATCATGACGCGCCCCGCTGCATCAGCCGCTGGTGCCCGCCCGGCGGCGACCTGGCCGCCTATGCCAAGATGACCAATGCCTTGCTGCTCTGTCTCCGGGGCAATCCAATCCTTTATCAGGGGGAGGAGCTGGGCCTGACGCAGGCGGAGATCGCCTTCGAGGATCTGCAGGATCCTGAAGCCATCGCCAACTGGCCGCTGACCCTCGGGCGGGATGGGGCGCGCACACCGATGCCCTGGATCAACGACAACAGCTATGCCGGCTTCTCCGAGGTGAAGCCCTGGTTGCCCGTGGGGGCGGGCCATGCGCTTCAGGCAGCTGCGGCGCAGTATGGCCAGCCCTTCTCGGTGCTGGAGTTCACGCGGCTGGTGATTGCCCTGCGCAACAGTTCGGCCGCATTCAGGCTAGGCGAAGTGAGCTTTCCGGAAATCGCTGCGGACCTGCTGGCTATCGAGCGCAGCTTTGGGGACGAACGCGTGCTGTGCCTCTTCAACCTGTCGAATGCGCCGCAAGAGGTTGGCATCCCCCTGACAGGAACCAGAACTCTGCTGGCATCAGATGGAACGATGAGTGTTCCGGAGCGTTTGGCGCCTTTTGGGGTATGGACGGGAACGTTGGATCGCAGGGAGCCATGACTAACGTTGTCATTTTGGTCGGAAGCGTCCTATAAGGCCTGAAACTGTCTCGGCTCCCTGTGGCAGCCGATCTGAGAGAGGAAGCGCCCCGGTGGCAAAATTTGTTCCTGTTGAACCCTTCGACATCGTGATTTTCGGCGGCACGGGCGACCTGTCGCGGCGCAAGCTCCTTCCGGCGCTCTACCACCGCTGGGTCGACGGGCAGATCCCGGAAAACTCTACCATCGTCGGAACGGCGCGGTCGGAAATGGATATTGCGGCTTACCGGGCCGTGGCGCGCGAAGCCTGTGAAAAGGCGTCGGGCAAGTCCTGGGACGCGGCGGCCTGGGACGAGTTCGAGAAAATCCTGCACTATGTCACGATTGACGCCACGAACCCGGAAGGCGACTGGGAGGGTCTGAAGAGCAAGCTGACATCCGAGGAAGACCGCCCACGGATATTCTATCTTGCAACGTCCCCGCATCTCTATGTCGACATCTGCCGCGCGCTCGGCGCGGTCGATCTGTCGGGGGGCTTCTCGCGGGTCGTGCTTGAGAAGCCGATCGGCACTGACCTTGCTTCCGCGCAGGCGATTAATGATGGTGTGGCGGAAGTCTTTGCTGAGCGGCAGGTGTTCCGGATCGATCACTATCTGGGCAAGGAAACAGTGCAGAACCTGATGGTGCTGCGTTTCGCCAACATCCTGTTCGAGCCGCTCTGGTCGCAGAACTATATCGATCATGTTCAGATCACTGTCGCAGAGGATCTCGGGCTGGAGGGGCGTGCGGATTATTATGATCGCTCTGGCGCGCTGCGGGATATGGTGCAGAACCACCTGCTGCAACTCCTCTGCCTGACGGCAATGGAGCCGCCCAACGATCTTGATGATGATGACATCCGTACCGAGAAGATAAAGGTGCTCAAAGCGCTTAGGCCTGTGACAGAGGCAGATGCGCGGCGGTTGACGGTGCGCGGGCAATATGCGGCGGGTATCCATGCTGGCCAGCCGGTGAAGGGATATGTTGAGGAACTCTCCGCCACTGAAGGCAGCAAGACGGAAACCTTCGTGGCAATCAAGGCTGAGATAAACAACTGGCGCTGGACGGGCGTGCCCTTCTATCTGCGCACCGGCAAGCGCATGTCATCGCGCCATTCCGATATCGTGATCCAGTTCAAGCGGGCGCCCCATAATCTGTTCGGGGAACAGTTCGGGAATGTGAACAAGCTGGTGATCCGCCTGCAGCCGGATGAAGCAGTGCGCCTCTATGTGCAGATCAAGGAGCCGGGGCCAGGCGGGCTGCGGGTTAAATCCCTGCCTTTGAACCTTTCCTATGCGGAGAGTTTCATGCTGCGTTACCCGGACGCTTATGAGCGTCTGCTGATGGATGTGGTGCGCGGTAATCTCTCCCTGTTCATGCGGCGGGATGAAGTAGAGGCGGCGTGGCGCTGGGTGGATGGGCTGATCGAAGCCTGGGAAGCGAGCGGATACACGCCCGAGACCTATCCAGCGGGGACGGACGGGCCGATGTCCGCGGCCATGCTCATGGACCGCGACAATCGTAGCTGGTGGAAGGAGAACTGAGCATGATGGATGCACGCCTCATCGTTCTGGATGACCGGGAAGCCGCATCGGCGCTTGCTGCGGAACTCGCCACGCTTCATCTGTCGAGGACCATCGCAAGGGATGGGCAGGCAAGCTTCATGGTCTCTGGCGGCACGTCGCCCGGCCGCATGTTTGGCCTGCTGGCTGACGAAAAGCTTGAATGGGACAAGGTCACTGTCGGACTGGTGGACGAACGCTGGGTAGCGCCTGATCATCCGGGATCAAACGAAAAAATCGTCCGGGAGAAACTTCTGAAAGGCCCGGCCTCTGCGGCGCGCTTCCTTCCGATGAAAACGCTGGATGCTGACCCAGCCAGCGCAGTAGCCAGTCGCGCTGCCGCGTACGCGCCTCATCTTTCGCCGCTCTCCTGTGTGCTGCTCGGGATGGGGGCGGACGGGCACACGGCCAGCTGGTTTCCGGGTTCGATCGGTCTGGAGCAGGCGATGTATCCGAAGGATGGCGCCGTTATTGCGGCTATAGATGCAGGCAACACGCCCGTCGCCGGAGAGTTTCGCCACCGCATGACGCTGACGGCAGACCCCATCTGCAATGCCGAAGCCGGAATTCTTCTGGTGTTCGGTGAAGACAAGAGAGCCGCGCTCGAACACGCCCTGAAGGGAGACGAGCAGCTATACCCGGTGCGCCGGGCCATCGAGGGGCTGGGACGCCGCCTCTCCATCATCTGGGCACCCTGAGCCATGACGCCGCTGCACCCCACCGTCGAGGAAGTAACCCGCCGCATCGAAGCGCGGTCGAAAGACTCCCGCGCCGCTTATCTGGAAATGATCCGTAGCCGGCGCCCCAAGGCCTATGCGCGCACGCGCCTGCATGAGGGCAACATCGCCCATGCCTCTGCAGGCTGCGCGGTGATTGAGAAAGCCCAGATACTTGGTGCCGGTTGGCCCGTCATCGGGGTCATCACGGCCTATAACGATATGCTGTCGGCGCATGCGCCGTTTGAAACCTATCCGCAAATCATCCGGGATGCGGCGCGGGAGGTGAACGCGGTTGCGCAGGTGGCGGGCGGTGTTCCCGCGATGTGTGACGGCGTCACACAGGGGCAGGAGGGAATGGAGCTCTCGCTCTTCTCGCGCGACATCATCGCCATGGCGTCCGCCATTGGCCTGTCTCACGACGCGTTCGACGCTGCGCTGCATCTGGGCGTCTGCGACAAGATTGTGCCAGGGCTTGTGATCGCGGCGCTGCGTTTCGGCTGGCTGCCCTCGATCTTCGTTCCCGCCGGTCCGATGCCGTCGGGGCTGCCCAATCCGGAGAAAGTCCGTATCCGGCAATTGTTCGCCGAAGGCAAGGTGGGGCGGGACGCTCTGCTCAAGGCAGAAGCCGAAAGCTATCATTCTCAAGGCACCTGCACCTTCTATGGCACAGCCAATTCGAACCAGATGATCATGGAGGTCATGGGCCTGCATCTGCCCGGCGCGGCGTTCACCAATCCGGGCACGCCGCTTCGCGCCGCGCTGACGCGGGCAGCCACTCAGCGCGCGGCGGCCATTACCGCGCAGGGCGGCGATTACCGGCCCGCCGGGGAACTCGTTGATGCCCGCTCGCTGGTCAATGCGATCGTCGGCCTGATGGCGACAGGCGGTTCAACCAATCATGCGCTTCACATTCCCGCTATGGCCGCCGCTGCGGGGCTGGATGTGACGCTGGAAGACTTTGCCGACCTTTCCCGCGTAACTCCGCTGATGGCGCGGATCTATCCCAATGGCGGCGCCGATGTGAACCATTTTCACGCGGCCGGCGGCATGGGGTTCCTTGTCCGGGAACTGATCAATGCTGGCCTGCTGCATGCGGACGCGTCTGCGGTAATGGGAACGCTGGCGGATTATAGTCAGGAACCCTACCTCAAGGATGGCGCGCTGGCCTGGCGGCCCGCGCCGGAAGTCAGCGGCGATAGCGATGTACTCCGCCCCGCCAGCAATCCCTTTTCGGCGGATGGTGGCATGCGGCTGGTGGATGGCCCACTTGGCCGGGGCGTCTGCAAGGTCTCCGCCATCAAACCCGACGGCCGGATTATCGAAGCGCCCGCCATCGTCTTCGATACACAGGAAGCCCTTCGCGAAGCCTTTGACGCCGGGCGGCTCGACCGGGATTTCGTCGCGGTTGTGCGTTTCCAGGGACCGGCCGCCAATGGCATGCCGGAACTGCATGGTCTCTCGCCCGTTCTCGGCGTGCTGCAGGACCGGGGCCACAAGGTCGCTCTGGTTACGGACGGGCGTATGTCCGGCGCCAGCGGCAAAATCCCCGCCGCGATCCATGTAGCGCCCGAAGCTGCGCGCGGCGGCCCGCTGGCGCGGGTGCGGGACGGCGACATCATCCGGCTGGATGGCGAGGCTGGACGTCTCGAATTGAAAGTCGACCCTGCAGAGTTTGCGGCTCGCGCGCCGGCGGAGTTCCGCCCCAACAGGCCGGCAATGGGCCTTGGCCGCGAAATGTTCGATTTGTTCCGGCAGGCGGCAAGCACGGCGGATTGTGGCGCAAGCCCCTTCCGCTTTCTCGGCCCAGGGGCCTGAAACATGCAGAAACCCGTCCTTGTCGGCGATATCGGGGGCACCAATGCACGCTTCGCCCTGGCCTCGCGCCAGGATGGCAAGCTACGCATCGAGCATTTCGAGAAACTCGCCGGAGATGGGTTCGCCTCGTTTGATGACGCGCTTGAGCAATATGTCGGCCAGACCGGAGCTGAAGTTTCGGCTGCCTGTTTTGCGCTCGCCGGACCGGTCGAGAATCAGGAGGTCACGCTGACCAATCGCGGCTGGCATGTCTCCGCCAGCGCCGTGAAGGCCAGGTTTGGCCTTCAGGATGTGTGCCTGATCAACGATTTTCACGCGATGGCGCGCGCCGTTCCCGAATTTGCCTATGAGTCGTTTGACTGCATTTTTCCCGGCACACCTAAGCAGGGCGCGCCGGTGCTTGTGACCGGGCCGGGCACAGGCTTCGGCGTGGCGACCTTATTGTCCGAACCGGAAGGCCGCTGGCGGGTTGTGTCGGGGGAAGGGGGGCATATGGCGTATGCCCCGCGCACGGAGGTGGAACACGCGCTCGCCCGCCTGCTCATGCGGGATCATGGATATGTGTCGAACGAGCTTGTGGCCTCTGGCAGTGGGCTCGATGAGGTTCACGCCGCCTTTTGCGAAATTTTCGGGCGGCCGTTGGTGGAACTGACACCAGAGGAAATGCGCGACCGCGCCGATTCGGGTGACGAGCTTTTCCGCACGCTTATCGAAGTGCGCGCGCTGGCTGTACTGGGCGCTGCAGGAGACCTTGTGCTGGCCAATGGCGCGCTGGGCGGTGTGGTGCTTGCCGGGGGCGTCAGTGAGCGTATCTCTGACTTCCTCAAAACGGCTGCGGCAAGGCAGCGATTCGTGACGCGCGGGCCGATGAGTGACTACCTGCAGGACTGTCCCGTCTGGCTGATGCGGGAGCCTGCGGCGCCGCTGATCGGCGCTGCAGCGTATTATGAGCAGCACACACGCCCCTGATTGAGAATTATTCGCAAATTCAGGGTATTCCTGCGCACTCCGTGACCGACCGCCGCAGCAAGTGACGCGTGAAATTACGTTTTCGCAGGATATACTGCGAGGCGCTGCGATTACAGATGCGCGTCAGTTGCGCCCGGCGGGAAACCGTCCTAATCGGGCGGCAACGCAATGGGAGCAATTGCACTATGACGGAAGTTGAACGGCTTGCCCTCGACTATCTGCCGGTCATCATTTTTCTGGTGATCGGTGCGGTGATTTCGTGCCTTTTCGTGATCGGGAACGTGCTTCTGGCTCCGTCAAAGCCCGACCCGGAAAAGAACTCCGCCTATGAGTGCGGCTTCCCGGCCTTCGATGACGCCCGCATGAAGTTCGATGTGCGATTCTATCTGGTCGCCATCCTGTTCATCATTTTCGACCTTGAAGTCGCCTTCCTGTTCCCCTGGGCGATCAGCTTGGGAGAGATCGGTGTTGTCGGTTTCTGGTCGATGGTTGTGTTCCTCGGCGTGCTGACCGTCGGATTTGTCTATGAATGGCGCCGCGGCGCTCTGGAGTGGGAATGATGGCTGACAATTCCTACAAGCCATACGCACTGGGCGGCGCGCGGGCAGGGGTCGAAGGCGGCTTCAAGCCCGGCGATGACGATCCGTTCTATTCCGGCCTGTCGGATCAGCTGGCCGACAAGGGCTATTTCACGGCCGCTGCCGATGACCTGATCAGCTGGGCCCGTACCGGCTCGCTGATGTGGATGACGTTCGGTCTGGCCTGCTGCGCCGTGGAAATGATGCACGCCGGCAACCCGCGCTACGATCTTGAGCGCTTCGGCATGGCCCCGCGCGGGTCGCCGCGCCAGTCGGATGTGATGATCGTTGCGGGCACGCTCACCAACAAGATGGCGCCCGCGCTCCGCAAGGTCTACGACCAGATGCCGGAGCCGCGCTACGTGATCTCGATGGGCAGCTGCGCCAATGGCGGCGGCTATTACCATTATAGCTACAGCGTCGTTCGCGGCTGCGACCGTATCGTTCCTGTGGATATCTACATTCCGGGCTGCCCGCCCACCGCTGAGGCTCTCGTCTACGGCTTCCTTCAGCTGCAGAAGAAGATCCGGCGCGAAGGCTCGCTCGAGCGCTGATGGTGACGATGATGGATACTCAGGCGCTTTCCGAACTTGCGGCCCACATTGAAAGCCGGATGCCCGATGCCGTGCGCAGCTGGCAGATCCGCGTGGGAGAGCTGACCCTGCTGGCGGAGCGGGACCATATCGTTCCGCTGCTGCGCTTTCTGCGCGACGACCAGCAGTGCAATTTCGAAACCTTCATTGACGCTTGCGGCGTCGACTATCCGGAGCGCTCGGAGCGTTTCGAAGTGGTCTACCACCTGCTGTCGATGCGGATGAACCACCGCATTCGCGTGCGCATCCGTACCGATGAAGAAACAGCGGTGCCAAGCGTCGTGTCGCTCTGGCCGGTTGCCAACTGGTTCGAGCGTGAAGCGTTCGACATGTACGGCATCCAGTTTGCCGATCATCCGGACCTGCGCAGGATTCTCACCGATTACGGCTTCGAGGGCTGGCCGTTGCGGAAAGACTTCCCGCTGACAGGGCATTATGAGGTCCGTTATGACGACCTCGAGAAGCGCGTGATTTACGAGCCTGTGAAGCTCGCCCAAGAATACCGCAATTTCGATTTCCTCTCGCCATGGGAAGGCATGACGACCGTCATTCCCGGCGACGAGAAAGTCAACGGGGACGTATGATGGGGCTGCGCGGCGTTTCAATTGTTGTTGTGCTCTTGACTACGGTCGGCTTTGCGCATGCTGACCCGGAGTTCGGAGTAAATGATGCAGAGCGGGCAACCTATGCAGAAGAGTGCATCCGGGGTTCGCTCGCATACAATTCTTTGATTTCAGAGATGGACGCTCGCAATCTGTTTGAAGACGTCCCTCCGGAAATCGCAGAAAGTATAAATTATCATGTTTTCCAAGCTGGAGAAGTGGCGCGTTTTTGGTCGATGTTCCTCGCCGATCAGGAGGGGAAGGAGGTCGCTCTCAGCACGGTTCGGCGCCTGAACGCTCTGCCGGGAGTATTCGACGCTGATCAGGAAATCACGAAGCAGATGTTGGAAGCAGATCGCGAGATAATCGATCATTGTGATGCTCAAATTGAACCAGCATTGGATTTTCTTAAGTCGAGGAAAGGCTGATTACCATGCCTGACACCGCACACATCGCAGACATGGACGACCGCAAGTTCACCCTGAACTTCGGGCCGCAGCACCCTGCCGCGCACGGCGTGCTACGCATGATCCTTGATCTTGACGGCGAAATCGTCACCCGCGTGGACAGCCATATCGGCCTTCTCCATCGCGGCACGGAAAAGCTGCTCGAATACAAGACCTACCTTCAGGGCATGCCGTATTTCGACCGGCTCGATTACTGCTCGCCGATGAACCAGGAACATGCCTGGTGCCTAGCCATCGAGAAGCTGCTTGGTGTTGAAGTGCCCCGCCGCGCCAGCCTTATCCGCGTCATGTATTCGGAAATCGGCCGGATCATGTCCCACCTCCTCAACGTCGGTACCGGCGTCATGGACGTGGGCGCGCTGACGCCCATCACTTGGTGCTTCGAGGAGCGCGAGAAACTCTGCGTGTTCTATGAGCGCGCTTCTGGCAGCCGGATGCACGCGGCCTATTTCCGTCCCGGCGGCGTCCATCAGGATCTGCCCCAGCGCCTCATCGATGACATCGCCACCTGGTGCGAGCAGTTCCCGGAGAAGCTGGACCAGATTGAAGGCCTCGTCACCGAAAACCGCATTTTCAAGCAGCGCAACGTCGATATCGGCGTGGTTGACCAGCGCACGATTCTCGACTGGGGTTTCAGCGGCGTGATGGTGCGCGGCTCGGGCCTCGCCTGGGACCTGCGCCGCTCGCAGCCCTATGAGTGCTACAGCGAACTCGACTTCAAAGTGCCTGTCGGCAAGCACGGCGACAACTACGATCGCTATGTCTGCCGCATGGAAGAGATGCGCGAGTCGGTGAAGATCATCCTCCAGTGTATCGACCTCATGGCGAAAGACGGCCCCGGCCCAGTGCTTCTGGCCGGCTCGAAACTCTCTCCGCCGCGCCGCGGCGAGATGAAGAATTCGATGGAAGCGCTGATCCATCACTTCAAGCTGTATACGGAAGGTTTCCACGTTCCGGAAGGCGAATGCTACGCCGCCGTTGAAGCGCCCAAAGGTGAATTCGGCGTGTACCTTGTTGCTGACGGCACGAACCGTCCCTACCGCGCCAAGATCCGCGCGCCGGGCTACCCCCACCTTCAGGCGATGGACCATCTCTGCAAGGGCCACCAGCTGGCAGACGTGTCGGCCGTGCTCGGAACGCTCGACATCGTGTTCGGGGAGATCGACCGGTGAGTGCCTCCTTCGATCTCGTCCAGCGCCAGCTCGACGCGTATAATGCGCAGGACATCGCCGCCTTCCTCGCCTGCTATGCAGACGATGCCGAGCTTGCGACGCTGAATGGCGGCGTGAACCAGAAAGGCCTCGACGCCATCCGCAAGCGTCACGAAGATCTCTTCGCCCAGTTCCCGCAGAACCGCGCCAAGCTGGTCAACCGGATCGATCTCGGCACGACCGTGATCGATCACGAAGCGGTGGAGCGTTCGCCCGGCGGGGAAACCTTTGAGGTGGCCGCCATCTACACGATCCGCGACGGCAAGATCGCCCGCGTCGACTTTGCGAGGGCAGGGGCGGTCTGATGGGCGTTCTCCCGGAGCAACGTGTATCGGTCATCACCGTCGGGGTTCGCGACCTCGCCGGCATGATCGGTTTTTATACGGATGTTCTGGGATTTGAAGATCGCGGCGTGAAGGGCGAGGTGGCCTTCTTCAATGCCGGCGGCCTCGTCATCGGCCTCTGGGACGAGACCAAGCTCGCCGCAGATGCTGGCGTCGCCGATGATCGCAAGGGCGCCTTCAAGGGCTTCGCCCTGGCATTCAACGCGCGCTCTGCCGAAGAGGTGGACGAGATTTTCGGCCGGCTGGAGCGTGCGGGCGCGCGCATTTCCAAGCCGCCACACAAGACATACTGGGGCGGCTATTCCGGCTACTTCGCAGACCCTGAGGGGAATGCCTGGGAAGTGGCTCACAACCCGTTCTGGCCAATTGACGAAGCGGGCCGCGTCGCCGTTCCGCTTGCGAAGGAGCAGTAGATGGCATTGCGCCGGTTTGATCTTGAGGCGGGAGGCGACAGCTTCTCCTTCAAGCCTGAGACAGAAGACAAGATTGCGTTCTGGCGGGGCAAGTATCCGGCGGACAAGCAGCGCTCCGCTGTGATTCCGCTGCTCTGGCTCGCCCAGAAGGACAACAATGGCTGGCTCTCCGAGCCGGCCATGCGCGAAGTCGCCGACCGTCTCGAGATGCCGTATATCCGCGTCTACGAGGTCGCCACCTTCTACACGATGTTCCGTCTACAGCCGGTCGGGAAGTTCCACATCCAGCTTTGCGGCACCACGCCTTGCCAGCTGCGCGGCGCAGAAGGTCTCAAGGAAGTCTGCACACGCGAAATCGGCAAGCAGATGTATGTCACCGACGACAAGCGCCTCTCCTGGGAAGAGGTGGAATGCCTCGGCGCCTGTGTGAACGCGCCGATGGTGCAGATCAATGACGACTATTACGAAGACCTGACGCCGGAATCCCTGGCGCAGATCATCGGCCGTCTGAAGAATGGCGTGGACATTACGCCCGGCCCGCAGATCGATCGCGTCAACAGTGCCCCCGAAGGCGGCGCCAAGACGTTGACGGATGCAGCGCTCTTCGATGGCAGCCGCAACGCGATCAAGACGCTGCCAAACCTGCCGGAGCCCGCAGGGGAGGCTACCGCCGAAGCAACCGGCCGTCCCGATGCCGGCGCACCGACCAATGTGAAGCGTGAAGAGCCGACTGCAGGCAAGGCGACGCTGATCGACACGACCAGCAAGCCGGATGCAACGAAGGACGGCATGTCCGCCCCGAAGGACAAGAAGGACTAGGCCATGTTGCAGGACAAGGACCGCATCTTCACAAACCTCTACGGCATGCATTCGCCGGGCCTGGAAGCCGCCAAGCAGCGCGGCGCCTGGCATCTGACGCGCGAAATGCTCGCCATGGGGCCGGACTGGATCTGTGATCAGATCAAGGCGTCAGGCCTCCGCGGGCGCGGCGGCGCCGGCTTCCCGACTGGCCTGAAATGGACCTTCATGCCGAAGGAAGTGCGCGACCGTCCGCACTATCTTGTCGTCAACGCCGACGAGTCTGAACCCGGCACGTGCAAGGACCGTGAAATCCTGCGCCACGATCCGCATCTGCTGATCGAAGGCTGCATGGTGGCCAGCCGCGCGATGCGCGCCCATAAATGCTATGTCTACATCCGCGGTGAATACATCAACGAGCGTCACGCGCTCGAGAAGGCCGTCAAGGAAGCCTATGAGGCGAAGCTCATCGGCAAGGACAATGTGAACGGCTGGGATTTCGATCTCTATGTGCATCACGGCGCCGGCGCTTATATTTGCGGCGAGGAAACCGCGCTGCTCGAAAGCCTTGAGGGCAAGAAGGGCCAGCCGCGTCTGAAGCCGCCATTTCCGGCCAATGCCGGTCTTTATGGCTGCCCGACGACCGTGAACAACGTGGAGTCCATCGCCGTTGCGCCAACCATCCTGCGCCGCGGGGCGCAGTGGTTTGCCGGCTTTGGCCGCCCGAACAATTCGGGCACCAAGCTGTTCTGCATCTCCGGCCATGTGAATAGGCCGTGCAATGTCGAAGAAGAGATGTCGATCACCTTCCGTGATCTGATCGAAACGCATTGCGGCGGCATTCGTGGCGGCTGGGACAATCTCAAGGCTGTCATCCCCGGCGGCTCCTCGGTGCCGATGGTGCCGGCAGAGCAGATCATGGACGCCTACATGGATTTCGACACGCTCCGTGATCTGAAATCCGGTCTCGGCACGGCGGCCGTGATCGTCATGGACAAGCAGACAGATCTGATCCGCGCCATCGCGCGCCTCGCATACTTCTACAAGCATGAAAGCTGCGGCCAGTGTACGCCGTGCCGGGAAGGCACCGGCTGGATGTGGCGCGTGCTGGAGCGCATGGTGCGCGGCGAAGCCGAGCATGACGAGATCGACACGCTGCTGGACGTTACCAAACAGGTCGAAGGCCACACCATCTGTGCCCTCGGGGACGCGGCCGCCTGGCCGATTCAGGGCCTGATCCGCCACTTCCGCCACGAAATCGAAGACCGCATCACCCAGTACCGCCTTCCGCGCGCAATGGTTCAGGGCGCTGTGGTCACGGCAGCAGAGTAAGGACGAATAGGCAAGTGAGCCTCACCCGCGCTATCCTGATCGTATCCTGGTGCCTGTCGCTGGCCACGCTGCACGGAGTTGTGGCGATTGCGCTTGGCTATGTGATGCCCCGGAATGGCGGCGTGATGGAGAACCAGCGGCTGTATGTAATGGCCGTTGCGGGCGTCTCGCTGCTTTCGGCTGTCCTTGCCCTGATGGCCATTTTCTACGTCAAGGCCCTCTGGGGCGTCATGGCGCTCGCCATCGTCAGTGCGGGCCTGTTTTTCTATGGCATGATTGAATATGCGCTGCCGTTCAATCTGCTGGTTCTGGGCGCTCTGGTCGCCCAGTTCGTGTTCTCCCGCTTCGCCATTGGCCTCAATGCCATCGACAATCCTGGCAAGCCCCGCATCAATCCTTCCGAAGAGTTCTGAAGTCCCATGTCCGACACTTTCAAGCTGAACATCGACGGCCAGGAAATCGAAGTGCCCAAGCACTACACGCTGATGCAGGCGTGTGAGGAAGCCGGCGCCGAGATCCCGCGCTTCTGCTATCACGAGCGCCTGTCGGTGGCGGGCAACTGCCGCATGTGCCTCGTCGAGTGGGAAGGGGCGCCCAAGCCGATTGCCTCCTGCGCCCAGATCGTTGGGGATATGCGCCCGAACCGGGATGGCTCTGCGCCCATCGTGCGCACCGGCGGCGCCTATGTCGAAAAGGCCCGCAACGGGGTGATGGAGTTCCTGCTCATCAACCACCCGCTTGATTGTCCCATCTGTGACCAGGGCGGCGAGTGCGATCTTCAGGATCAGGCCGTCGCCTATGGCCGCTCCACCTCGCGCTATGAAGAGAACAAGCGCGCCGTCGAAGACAAATACATGGGCCCTCTGGTCAAGACGATCATGACCCGCTGCATTCAGTGCACGCGCTGCGTCCGCTTTGTGGCCGAAGTCGCCGGCGTTGAAGAGATGGGCATGATCAGCCGGGGCGAGAATGCCGAGATCACCACCTATCTCGAAAAGTCGCTGACCTCAGAGCTTTCCGGCAACGTCATCGACCTCTGCCCGGTCGGCGCGCTGACCTCCAAGCCCTACGCCTTCAATGCGCGCCCCTGGGAGCTGCGCAAGACTTCCTCGATCGACGTGATGGACGCCATGGGCGCCGCCATCCGTGTCGATGCCAAGGGCGATGCCGTCATGCGCATCATGCCGGAGCTCAACGAAGAGGTGAACGAGGAGTGGCTGTCGGACAAGTCGCGCTTCGTCTGGGACGGCCTCGGCCGCCAGCGCCTTGACCGGCCCTACATCCGCGAGAATGGCAAGCTGCGCGCCGCCACCTGGGGCGAAGCCTTCGAGGCCGTGAAAGCAGCCCTTTCGGTCGGTCCCGACAAGATCGGCGTTGTCGCCGGTGACCTGATCGAAGTCGAGCAGGCCAAGGCCGCGCTGGACCTCTTCCGCAGCCTGGGCGTCAAGAACACAGATTGCCGCCCGGCAGGTGCCCGGTACGGCACCTCGGGCGTGCGCGAGCATTACCTCTTCAATCCCACCCTGATGGGTATCGAAGAGGCCGACGCCCTGCTGCTGATCGGCACCAATCCGCGCGTCGAGGCCGCCGTCTGGAACGCCCGCATTCGCAAGTCCTGGCTCTGGGGCAATCTCAAGATCGGCCTCATCGGCGAGGCTGCCGATCTGACCTACCCCTACGAGCATCTGGGGACCAGCGCGGCTGACCTCGACCAAATCGCCTCGAGCGACTTCTTCCAGGTTCTGAAGGATGCCAAGCGTCCAATGATCGTGGTCGGGGAGAGCGCCCTTTGTCGCGAGGATGGTCTCAAACTGTCCGAAACTGTCCACAAACTGTCCCAGACTGTCAGCGCCGTGACCGAAGGATGGGCCGGTTTTGGTGTGCTTCATACCGCAGCTGGCCGGGTTGGCGCGCTGGATGTCGGCTTCGTTCCGGCCGAAGGCGGCCTGGCAACCGTTGATATCCTGGGCGGGGACCTTTCCACGGTTGTTCTCCTCGGCGCTGATGAGGTGGACCTCACAAAGCTCGGAAATTCCAAGGTTATTTACGTCGGCTCCCATGGCGATGCCGGGGCAAGCCGGGCAGATATCGTCCTGCCAAGCGCTGCGTACACCGAAATGACCGCCACCTATGTAAACACCGAAGGCCGGGTCCAGATGACCACGCGCGCCGTGCAGCCGAAAGGCGAGGCCCGCGAGGGTTGGGCAATTTTCCGTGCTCTTTCAGCGGTTTGTGGAAAGCCGCTTCCTTATGACACAGCAGATCAGCTCCGCGCTCTTCTGCGCGGCAAGGAAGGCGAAAACACCGTGTTCTCCGGCCGCGGCTACGCCCCCGGCGCGCGCGGTGTAGAGGCGCTTTCCCGGCCGGTGGCAGACGCCTCAGGCAGCCTCAGCAGCGCGGCCTTCAAATCCGCGATTGTGGATTTCTACCTCACCAACCCGATTGCACGGGCATCCAAGACAATGGCCGAGTGTTCTGCGCTGGCAAGCCGCCTAGACACTCCGGTAGCGGCAGAGTAGGGCGGCGCCATGAGCAACGCGATCGAGTCTCTTGGCAGCCTCTGGGGGCCGCTGCTGGTGCTGGGCCAGATTGGCCTTTTCACACTGGTGCTGCTCCTGTCGATTGCCTTCCTGCTGCTCCTGGACCGCAAGGTCTGGGCCGGCGTGATGATGCGCAAGGGCCCGAACGTGGTCGGCCCCTTCGGGCTTCTCCAGTCTTTCGCAGACTTCGGGAAATTCCTGCTGAAGGAAATCGTTATCCCGGCTGGTGCCAACAAGGCCGTGTTCATCATGGCGCCCATCCTGACCTGTACGCTGGCCTTCGTGACTTGGGCAGCCATTCCCGTGGCGCCCGGCACCGAAACAGGCACAAGCTGGGTCATCGCCAACCTGAATGTCGGCATCCTCTATCTCTTCGCGATCTCTTCGCTGGGTGTTTACGGCATCATCATGGGCGGCTGGGCATCCAACTCCAAATACCCCTTCCTCGGCGCGCTCCGCTCGGCTGCGCAGATGGTGTCCTATGAGGTGTCGATCGGCTTCGTGATCGTGACCGTGATCCTGCTGGTCGGGTCGATGAACCTCACCACCATCGTCAACAATCAGGACGGCGGCATCCAGAACTGGCACGTGTTCAGCTTCCAGTATTTCCCGCTGATCCTCGTCATGCTGCCGATGTTCGTGATCTTCTTTATCTCGGCACTCGCGGAGACAAACCGCCCGCCCTTCGACCTTCCGGAAGCCGAATCCGAACTGGTTGCCGGCTATCAGGTCGAATACGGCTCCACGCCTTACCTCCTCTTCATGCTCGGGGAATATCTCAACATTGTGCTGATGTGCGCGATGATGACGATCCTGTTCCTCGGCGGCTGGCATGGCCCGATCGCGCTGGGGCCTGAACTGACGGCAAACATGCCGCCGCTGCTTCTCAGTCTGGCCGGCCTTGCCTGGTTCATGGGGAAGGTGCTGTTCTGCTTCTTCCTGTTCGCCCTGGTGAAGGCCATCGTGCCCCGTTACCGCTATGACCAGCTGATGCGTCTGGGTTGGAAAATCTTCCTGCCGACCTCGCTGGCAGCAGTGATCCTCGTGGCCGGCTATGTGACATTCGTGGGAGGTCTCTCATGAGCCTTGCGCAAACTCTTCGTGGCGCTCTGCTGACGGATTTTCTTGGGGCATCCTGGATCGCGGTCCGGGAAATGTTCCGCCGCAAGGCGACCGTGAACTATCCCTTCGAAAAGAACCCGCTCTCACCGCGTTTCCGCGGGGAACACGCCCTGCGCCGCTATCCCAGCGGGGAAGAGCGCTGCATCGCGTGCAAGCTCTGCGAGGCGATCTGCCCGGCGCAGGCAATCACCATTGAAGCCGAGCCGCGTGAAGACGGCGCCCGCCGCACCACGCGCTACGACATCGACATGGTGAAGTGCATCTATTGCGGCTTCTGTCAGGAAGCCTGCCCGGTGGACGCTATCGTCGAAGGGCCAAACTTTGAGTTTGCGACTGAAACACGGGAGGAGTTGTTCTATGACAAGGAACGGCTGCTCGCGAATGGTGACCGCTGGGAACGGCTGATCGCCAAGAATCTCGAATTGGATGCGCCGTACCGCTAGGGCGGCGCTGGTTGAAGCAGGGCTGGGCCGGTCAGGTTCTGGCATTTATCAGGAAGGGGCGGACAAGCCGTGGCGTTCATCGCTTTCTCGTTGATTGCGGCGATTGTCGTGCTGGCGGCGATGTTTGTCATCGCAGCGCGAAATCCCGTACACTCCGTGCTCTGGCTCATTCTTACGTTTTTCTCTGCTGCCGGGCTTCTGGTCCTCATTGGCGCGGAGTTTCTCGCAATGCTGCTGGTCGTTGTTTATGTCGGCGCCGTTGCGGTGCTGTTCCTGTTCGTCGTGATGATGCTGGACGTCGATTTCGTCGAGCTTAAGCAGGGCACTGCGCGCTACTGGCCCTTTGCCTTGCTGGTTGGTGTCATTCTTCTGGCAGAGCTGGCGCTTGTTTCGGCGGCTGGCGGCTCAATTCCGACGGGCAATATGGATGCTTCGCCGAATGCGCCTACCAATGCAGAAGCCATCGGTTTCGTGATGTACACGGATTACATGCTGCTGTTCCAACTGGCCGGTATCGTCCTTCTCGTCGCCATGGTCGGCGCCATCGTTCTGACGCTCCGCCACAAGCCGCACATCAAGCGTCAGGACATTGCCAAGCAGACCGGCCGCCGCCGTGCGGATGCTGTTGAGCTCAAAGACCCAACACCAGGGCAGGGGATCTGACGGATGGAACTCGGGCTTCCTCACTATCTCGCCGTGTCGGCAGCGCTGTTCACGATTGGTGTCGTTGGCATCTTTGTGAACCGCAAGAACATCATCGTCATCCTGATGGCGATCGAACTGATCCTGCTTTCGGTGAACATCAACCTCGTCGCATTCTCGGTGTTCAGCGGCACCATACAGGGCCAGATCTTTGCGATGCTGGTGCTGACGGTTGCCGCTGCCGAAGCGGCCGTGGGGCTTGCGATCCTGGTCGTCTATTTCCGTAACCGGCGCGACATCTCGGTTGAGAATGTCGACCTCATGAAGGGCTGATAAGGGTATGCTTCCTGATAGCCTTCTCCTTTTCATCGTTCTGGCGCCCGGTATCGCGGCGCTGTTCGGTCTGTTTCACAAGATCATCGGCGACCGTATCGTCATGCTGGTCACCACCGGTACGGTGCTGACCGCTGGCGCGCTTTCGCTCTACCAGCTCTTTGCCTATGTGGCGGGGCTTGGTCATGCCGGCGGGCATGAGGCACATGCGGCGCTGGATGCTTACCTGACCGCCGGCCCCGCGCACGGCACGCAGGAGCTGAAGCAGCATATCATCACGCTGATGCCATGGATCGAGGTGGGCAACTTCAAGGCCAACTGGGCGATCCGGGTGGATGCGCTGTCCATCGTCATGATGGCTGTGATCACCGGCGTCTCCGGCCTCGTTCACCTCTATTCATGGGGTTATATGAGCGAGGAGCCGCACAAGGCGCGCTTCTTTGCCTATCTCTCGCTCTTCACCTTCATGATGCTCATGCTGGTGGTGGCCGACAACTTCATCCAGCTCTTCTTCGGCTGGGAAGGCGTGGGCCTCGCCTCCTATCTGCTGATCGGTTTCTGGTATACGAAGAAGGCGCCGAACGACGCTTCCATCAAAGCGTTCGTGACCAACCGCGTGGGCGATTTCGGCCTCGCGCTTGGGATCATGGCTGTGTTCTTCGTGTTCGGCAGCGTGGAGTTCGGCCCAGTACTGGACGCAATCCGCAATAATGCCGTGGTTACGCCGGTTGCCTTTGCAGAAGCTGCGCCCGCGCGGGAAGTCATCATGACCTTCCTCGGCCAGCGCGTTTATGCGCTCGAACTGATCGGTATCCTGCTGTTCATCGGCGCGATGGGTAAGTCGGCCCAGTTTTTCCTGCACGTCTGGCTGCCGGACGCCATGGAAGGCCCGACGCCGGTGTCCGCGCTGATCCACGCGGCGACCATGGTGACGGCGGGTGTGTATCTCGTCTGCCTCGTCTCGCCGATCTACGAATACACGTTCTACGCGGCCGGCATGATCACGCTGGTCGGCGCTGTCACGGCGCTTTACGCCGCAACGGTGGGCATGGCCCAGAACGACATCAAGCGCGTGATCGCCTACTCAACCTGTTCGCAGCTGGGCTATATGTTCTTCGCCGCTGGCGTGGGCGCGTATGAGGCGGCGATGTTCCACCTCTTCACGCACGCCTTCTTCAAGGCGCTCCTGTTCCTTGGCGCTGGCTCCGTCATTCACGGCATGCATCACGAGCAGGACATGCGCCGGATGGGCGGCCTGGCGAAGTTCATGCCGCTGACCTATGCGGCCATGATGATCGGCACGATCGCCATCATCGGTCTCGGCATTCCGCACACGAAACTCGGCTTCTCCGGCTTCTTCTCGAAAGATGCGATCCTTGAGAGCACCTTTGCCGGGGGCACTGCGCAGGTGATGTTCGGTCAGATGGCCTTCTGGTTCGGCCTGCTGGCAGCATTCCTAACGAGCTTCTATTCTTGGCGCCTGATCTACATGACCTTCCATGGCCCGCTGACGCAGCATGGCGAGCATCACGATCATGGGCATCACGACACCCATGAGAGCGAAGACGTCAAAGGGGAAGAGCATCCTGCGGATGACCACCATGCGCACACGCCGCATGAAAGCCCGATGGTTATGCTCATTCCGCTGGGCCTGCTCAGCCTGGGTGCGATTTTCGCAGGCTTCTATTTCTACGATGCCTTTGTGGAGGCCAATAACGAAGCGTTCTGGGCCGGCGCGATTTATCGCGCAGCGGAAAACCACGTTCTCCACGATCGTCACAATGTGCCGGAATGGGTGCTCTGGGCACCGTTGGTCGTCACCCTTGCGGGCTTTGTGCTGGCGAGCATGACCTACTTCTTCAACAGGGGCGTGGGCGCGCGGATTGCCGCCAGCGGCGGCCCGCTCCACGCGTTGTTCTCAAACAAGTGGTATTTCGACGAGATCTACCAGGCCACGCTGGTTCGCGGCTCGGCTTTCCTCGGAAACATCTTCTGGAAAGCTGACAAGAAGATCATCGATGGCGTCGGGCCGGATGGGGCCGCCTGGTTTGCCGGCTTCAGCGCTCGCCGCCTCGCAAAACTCCACACAGGTTATCTTTATCATTATGCGTTCGTGATCATCGGGGCCGCCATTGTCTTTGGCGCAATCCTGTGGCTGCGGGCCGGAGGGGCCAACTGATGGGCGGTTTCCCCATTCTCACTGCAATGACGTTCCTGCCGCTGATTGGGGCGTTGCTGATCGTACTGGTTCGGGCGGCAACGGCCGGCAGCCGTGCGGCGGCGGATGATGGCCGGCAGAACCGCGCCATTCTCATGGCGTCTCTGATCATCTCTGCGGCAACCTTTGTGCTTTCGGTGGCGGCCTTCCTGTCTTTCGACGCGTCCCAGCCGGGTTACCAGCTGGTGGAGCAGCATGCGTGGTACGGCCCGATCAGCTACAAGCTGGGCATCGATGGCCTGTCGATTTCGCTGATCCTGCTGACCACTTTCCTCACGCCGATCTGCCTGCTGGCAAGCTGGAATTCGATCGACACGCGCGTGACCGAATATGTGGTCGCGTTCCTGGTGCTCGAGACGTTCATGATCGGCGTCTTCACGGCGCTGGATCTGGTGCTGTTCTACATCTTCTTCGAAGCCGGCCTTATCCCGATGTTCCTGATCATCGGCATCTGGGGCGGGAAGGACCGCATTTATGCGTCCTTCAAGTTCTTCCTGTACACGCTGATCGGCTCGCTTCTTCTGCTTGTTGCTGCGATCTACATGATCCAGGCGGCTGGCTCGGCAGACTTCGAAGTGTTGGAGCAATATGCCTTTGATCCTGGCATCCAGACTTGGCTCTGGTTGGCCTTCCTCGCGTCCTTCGCGGTGAAACTACCGATGTGGCCGGTCCACACTTGGTTGCCTGACGCACACGTTCAGGCACCGACGGCGGGCTCTGTGGTGCTTGCCGGTGTCCTGCTGAAAATGGGCGGT
The DNA here is from genome assembly GCF_013823385.1 of Hyphomonas sp. Classification (GTDB taxonomy): domain Bacteria; phylum Pseudomonadota; class Alphaproteobacteria; order Caulobacterales; family Hyphomonadaceae; genus Hyphomonas. Next base: position 89,663 of record NZ_PNMA01000010.1, on the reverse strand, counting down.
TACGGCATGTTGCGCTTCTCGCTACCGATGTTCCCGGATGCGAGTGCCTACTTCCAGCCAATGATGTTCGCGCTGGCTGTTGTGGCGATCATTTACACCTCTCTCGTCGCCTGGCGTCAGACAGACATGAAGAAGCTCATCGCCTATTCATCGGTTGCGCATATGGGCTTTGTCACGCTCGGCATCTTTGCGTTCAACGAGACGGGTATTCAGGGCGCCATCTTACAGATGCTTAGCCACGGCCTGATTTCCGGCGCGCTCTTCCTGATCGTGGGTGTCGTCTATGACCGTATGCACACCCGTGAGATTGCCGCTTATGGCGGTCTCGTCGGCCGTATGCCGATTTATGCCGGCTTCTTCATGCTGTTCACGATGGCCAATGTCGGCCTTCCGGGCACCAGCGGCTTTGTGGGGGAAATCCTCACTATGGTCGGCGGCTTCCAAGCGGCGACCTGGGCAGCCTTTGGTGCGGCCTTTGGCGTGATCTTCTCGGCTGTTTACATGCTGACGCTGTATCGGCGGACGGTCTTTGGCGAGATCACCAATCCCCACCTTGAGGACATCAAGGACATGAACCGCATCGAATGGGTTTGTATTGCACCGCTTGCGGCGCTGACTATCCTGTTCGGTATTGCTCCGAACCTCATTTTCGCCGTCACCAGTGGTGCTACCGCGCGCATTATCGCGCTCATGGCGGGAGGCCAGTAAGCCGATGCTCGACACTCAATCCATCCTGCAGGCCCTTGCGCCGGAACTCTGGCTCGCTGCGTCCGGTCTTATACTTGTGCTGGTCGGTGCCATAGTTGGTGAGCGCTTCAACAGCCTTTCCTACAAAGTGGGCGCGCTGGTTCTGTTTGGTGCTGCGGCCCTGTCCGCCATCCACCTTCAAGGTGGAGAGGCGTTCAACGGCCTGGTCAAGACCACCACCTTCACGAATTTCACCAAGGTGATCAGCTTCACGCTGGCCGGGGTTGCTGTGTTTGTGTCGGAAGGCTTCCTGAAGCGTCACGGCATCAGCCGCTACGAATACCCGCTGCTGATGGTTCTCGGCTCTCTCGGTATGGGTATCACCCTGTCATCCAACGACCTGATGACGCTTTATATGGGCATCGAAACGCTGAGCCTTTCGTCCTACGTGTTGGCGGCCTTCCATCGGGACTCCGCGCGATCATCCGAGGCGGGCCTCAAATACTTCGTTCTCGGCGCGCTTGCCTCGGGCATGCTGCTCTACGGGGCATCCCTGGTCTATGGGTTCACGGGCACCACATCCTTTGACGGCCTGACGCTGGCAGGGGAGTCCGTCGGCGCCATGTTCGGCATGGTGCTGATGATTGTCGGCCTGGCATTCAAGATTTCGGCCGCGCCTATGCACGTCTGGACACCGGACGTTTATGAAGGCGCGCCAACGCCGGTCGTGGCGTTCTTTGCATCGGCGCCGAAATTTGCGTCCCTGGTCGTCTTCGCCAATGTGATGTTCACGCTGTTTGGCAGCGTGATCCATCAATGGCAGCTGATCGTGGCCATCGTGGCGGGTCTCTCGATGATTGTCGGCTCGCTCGGCGGCCTGACGCAGACCAACATCAAGCGCCTGCTTGCCTATTCCTCGATTGCCAATGTCGGCTATGCTCTGGTCGCAGTAGCCGCAGGACAAGCCCTCGGCGCGCCGGCGCTGCTGACCTTCTCCACGATTTACGTTGTCTCTTCGCTTGGTCTCTTCGCCGGCGTTCTGGCAATGCGCCGCCGGGGCGGCATGGTTGAGAGCATTCAGGAACTTGGCGGGCTTGCGCGCCGCCAGCCGGTATTTGCCATCGCCATGACGGTCCTCGTGCTTTCCGTGGCCGGGCTGCCACCGTTCGGGGGCTTCTTCGGCAAATACGAAGTCCTGCGCGCGGGCGTGGATGCTGACCTTGTTCCGCTGGCCATCGTTCTCGTGATCGCTTCGGTAGTCTCGCTCGGATACTATCTGCGGCTGCTGAAAGTGATGTGGTTTGATGAACCCAAGGAGGCTTTCGAGCGGGTAGACGTGTCCGTGCTTGGCACCGTGATCGCCTGCGCCGTGGTGGCTGGTGTCGTGTTCATGATCTTCATCGGCGAACTCGGTACAGGCGGCTGGGCAAGTTACGCTGCAGCAGGTCTGGCCCCTTGAGCGCTTCCTGGCCGGTTTACCGGTTTGAAGAGATAGACAGCACCAACACGGAGGCGAAGCGGCGCGCTGGCAGTTCCGGACGGTTTGATGACCAATGGATCGTCGCTGCGTCTCAGTCGGCAGGCCGTGGCCGTCAGGATAGGGTCTGGTCTTCTCCCGTGGGTAATATCTTCACCACGGCGCTCTTCGCGGAGCCGGGCGGCATTCCTGTCGCGCTCCGTATCCCTTTTGCGGCCGCCATGGCGGTGGTGGACACCGTGCGGACATTTGCTCCTGATGCGCCAGTCAAAGTGAAATGGCCTAACGATGTCAGGATCGCGCGGCAGAAAGTGTCCGGAATCCTTGTAGAAACAGGCGGCGCGGGCGCGGACCTCTGGATCGCTGCTGGCACTGGCATCAATGTGGCTTATGTGCCGGATAATGTGGGGCAGGCGGCGACCAGTCTCAACCTGCTTAGCGGCCAGAGCCTTGAAACGGAAAAAGTTCTCGGCGCCTATCACTCTGCCTTCGAAGCCCGGCTCGCGCAGGCGCGCAGGGGCTTTGAAAGCCTCCGCCAGGACTGGCTCGATTATGCCGAGGGGAGGGAGCAGGAAGTCTCCGTTCGCGTCGGCGATGTGTTTGTTGAGGGGGTATTCGAGGATCTGGAGGCAGACGGCGCTCTGCGTCTGCGGTTGCCCGATGGAAGTGCGCGCATCATAAGAGCGGGCGAAGTCAGCCTCATCGGACAAGCCTAAACCATGCTTCTGGTCATCGACGTCGGCAACACTAACACCGTATTTGCGCTGCATGATGGGCAGGGTTGGGTCAACCAATGGCGCAGCGCAACGGATTCGACCAAGACCGCCGATGATCATGCTTCCTGGCTCTGGCGCTTGGCAGACATGCACGGGATCGACCTCTCGGCAGTAAAGGGGTGCGTTGTATCCTCCGTGGTTCCCCACGCGCAGTTCAATTTCCGGAATCTTGCACGCCGATACCTGAATGTTGAGCCGCTGTTCATAGGCGAACCGGGCCTGAAGACCGGCATGAACCTCAGGGTTCGGCACCCGGAACAAGTGGGCGCAGACCGTATCGTGAGCGCGCTGGGCGCGCATGTCGCTTATCCGGGCGATCTGGTCGTGATAGACAGCGGCACGGCCACGACATTCGACATTGTGTCCGCAGATGGTGCGTTTGAAGGTGGCATCATTTCGCCGGGTATCTATCTCTCCATGAGAGCACTGCATGACGCAGCCGCTCAGCTGCCCCGAATCGCCATCCAGAAGCCGTCCCAGGTCATCGGCAAAGACACAGTCTCTGCCATGCAGTCAGGTGTGTTTCTTGGATACATCGAATTGATTGATGGGCTCGTGCGCCGGATCAAGGCGGAATGGGGACGCCCCATGACGGTGATCGCGACAGGGGGTGTTGCTTCCCTGTTTGAAGGCGCCAGCGAGACTATTGACTATTATGACCAGGACATCCTCATCCGGGGGCTTCTGGAAGTCTGGAAGCGGAACCGTTGACCATTTCAAACAAATCCTTCGATCAGTCCAAGGACGAACTTGTCTTTCTTCCCCTCGGCGGATGCGGCGAGATCGGGATGAACCTGAATGCGTATGGCTATGGGCCGCGCCATGCCCGCAGATGGATCATTGTCGATATCGGGGTAACCTTCGGAAATTCGGAAACACCTGGTATTGACCTGATCTGCGCTGACCCCGATTTTCTGGTGGGCGAGCAGATAGATGCTGTTTTCCTGACCCATGCGCATGAAGATCATATCGGCGCAGTAGGTCTGCTGTATCCGCTGCTGCGCACCAAGGCGCCGATCTATGCAACCCCCTTCACCTGCGAACTCGTCCGCTCAAAGATGGATGAGCGCGGCGTGGATCATAAATGGCTGAAGACGGTTTCCATGGGCGCCACGGTCAAGGCCGGCCCATTTGAGGTTACCTATGTGACGCTCACGCACTCCATCCCCGAGCCGAATGCGCTTGCTATCCGGACACCCGCCGGCGTTATCCTGCATACCGGCGACTGGAAAATTGACCCCAATCCGCAGATCGGTGCGACCACGGACATTGAGGGGCTGACAGCGCTTGGCGACGAGGGTGTTCTCGCCATGGTGTGCGACTCCACCAACGTGTTTGAGAATGGCGAGGCCGGTTCGGAAGAAACCGTTCGCCTGGGCCTGATCGAGCTGATTGCCGAGCAGAAGCAGGCCGTTGCAGTCACAACCTTTGCTTCGAACGTCGCGCGGGTGAAGTCGATCATTGACGCGGCCAACAGGGCAGGACGCAGTGTCTGCCTCGTTGGGAGAAGCATGCACCGGGTCACGGCGGCAGCCAAAGCGGTCGGCATTTTGCCCGCGCGTCTCGATTTCGTGGATGAGGCTGAGGCGGGCTACCTGCCGCCCGAAAATATTCTTTACCTCTGCACAGGTAGTCAGGGCGAGGCAAATGCTGCGCTTTCCCGTATAGCGCGGGGCGACCACCGGCATGTGGCGCTGCGCGAAGGGGACAGCGTGATCTTCTCCTCGCGCCTCATTCCGGGAAATGAGAACAGCGTTTACAGCCTGCAGAACACCTTGGCGGAGCAGGGGATCAGGGTCATCCATCCTAGAATGGTTCCGCAAACGATCCACGTATCCGGCCATCCCTGCCGCGATGAACTCCGCCGGATGTATCAATGGGTACGCCCGCGTATCGCTGTCCCTGTCCATGGAGAGCGGAGACATATTCTCGAACATGCCTCGTACGCCCGCTCCCTCCAGGTGCCGGAAACTGTGGCGCCGCGCAACGGCAGCCTGATCCGCCTTGCACCGGGCGAAGCAGAAATCCTCGATGAAGTGCCTGCCGGGCGCCTCTTCCTGGATGGCAGCCGCCTGCTGCCCGAAGGCGCTCAGGGCCTGATCGAGCGCAAGCGTCTTCACAATAGCGGCATCATCTTCGCGACTGTGAGCCTCGATCAGGCTGGGCGCGTTGTGGATGGCCCGGTCGTTGTCGTCAAAGGGCTATCCGAGACCGACGGCCGGGTGGCCGAGGAAAGTCTCGAAATCCTGGATGACGCAGCAGAGGCTGCCCTTGCTGGTCTTTCGAAGAAGGACCGCAATGATGATGAGGCGATCGAGCGCGTTATGGGCCGTGCATTGCGAAAAGCGTGTGATATCAATTTCGGCCTGAAGCCGATGATTGAAGTAGTTGTGCTGAGGAGCTGAGATTTTCATGAGCGAATTCAAGATCGGGCCGCTGAACCATGTTGGCATTGCTGTTCCCAATATCGAGCAGGCTTGCGAAACCTACCGGACGCTTTACGGCGCGACGGACATCACCACGCCTTTCGACATGCCCGAACAGGGCGTGAAAGTCTGTTTCGTCAACCTTCCCAACAGCCAGATCGAGCTGATCGAGCCGTTGAATGAGGCTTCGCCGATCGCAAATTTCCTTAAGAAGAACCCCGCAGGCGGCCAGCATCACGTCTGCTTCGAAGTGGCGGATATCAATCAGGCCGTCACCGAAATGGAAAAACGTGGCGCCACTGTGCTGGGCAAACCGCGGATCGGTGCCCACGGCACCATGATCATTTTTGTCCACCCGAAAAACTCCAATGGCGTTCTGGTGGAGCTTATGGAAACTCTTGAAGGGCACCACTGATGGGTATCGCGGGCGCCACAATCGTCTTTGTTTTGGGGTGGTGGATCACCTTCTTCGCCGTTTTGCCGATTGGGGTTAAGGGGCAATGGGAAGACGAGTCCACGACGCCCGGCACAGAAGAGGGGGCGCCCAAGAACCCGATGCTGGTCAAAAAAGCGATCTGGGCCACCATTGGGGCGGCCGTGATCACGCTGGTTGCTGCGTTGGTTATTCCTCAGCTGCTTGCGGAACCGGTCTAGCTCCGGCTAGTGAGCGTGAAAGAATTCCGTAAAAGTCTGGATGATTCATGCGCCTGTCGAAGTTTTTCCTGCCTGTTTCCAAAGAAGCTCCTGCAGACGCCGCGATCATTTCGCACCAGCTGATGCTGCGCACTGGCATGATCCGCCAGAATGGCGCCGGCATCTACTCCTGGTTGCCGCTAGGCTTTCGAGTGCTGAAGCGGATCGAGCAGATCGTTCGGGAGGAGATGAACCGGTCCGGCGCCATTGAGATGCTGATGCCGACGCTGCAGCAGGCAGACCTCTGGCGGGAATCAGGCCGGTATGACGATTATGGCAAGGAAATGCTCCGCATCAAGGATCGCCATGAGCGGGACATGCTGTATGGCCCGACCAATGAGGAATTGGTCACGGACGTTTTCCGCACCTATGTGAAAAGCTACAAGCAGCTGCCGCTGAACCTTTATCACCAGCAGTGGAAGTTCCGCGATGAGGTGCGCCCGCGCTTCGGCGTCATGCGCGGCCGTGAGTTCCTGATGAAGGATGCCTATTCCTTTGATCTGACAGAAGAGGGCGCGCGGGCGGCCTACCGCAAGATGTTCTGCGCCTATCTGAATGCCTTTGACCGGATGGGGCTGACGGCGATCCCGATGCGGGCGGACACCGGTCCGATTGGCGGCGACCTCAGCCACGAGTTCATCATTCTGGCAGAGACGGGTGAGAGCGCAGTGTTCTGCGATAAGGCGCTGCTGGATCTGCCGGCTCCTGGCCTTGATCTCGATTTCGATGCAGATCTCACGCCTTTTGTCGAAGAGCGCACCAGATACTATGCTGCCACCGAGGAAATGCATGACGAGGCTGCCTTCGCTGCATTGCCTGAAGACCGGCGCGTGTCGGCCCGCGGCATCGAAGTCGGCCATATCTTCTACTTTGGTACCAAATACTCCAAACCCATGAACGCTGTCGTGCAAGGCCCCGATGGTCAGATGGTGCCGGTACAGATGGGCAGCTACGGCATCGGCGTGTCCCGCCTGCTTGGCGCCATCATTGAGGCCTGTCATGACGAGAACGGTATCGTCTGGCCCGAAGCCGTTGCGCCTTTCGATGTGGGCCTGATCAACATGCGCCCCGGAGACGAGGCCTGTGATGCGGCTTGTGAAACCCTCTATGCAGCAATGACGGCGGCAGGCCGCGAAGTGCTCTATGACGATACGGATGATCGAGCCGGCGCAAAGTTTGCGCGAATGGATCTGATCGGTTTGCCCTGGCAGACAACAGTGGGGCCGCGCGGCGTGGCCGAAGGCAAGGTTGAGGTTAAAAACCGCAAGACCGGCGAGAAGCATGACGTCAAAATTGAAGACATGCTGGCCCAGCTGAAAGGCTCCTGATGAGCGCTACGCCTTCTGCCACGCCGTTCGGAAAACTGGAGCGGACGCTTGCCTGGCGATACCTGCGGGCACGCCGCGAGCATGGCGGCGCCAGCCTGATCGCGGTGATCTCGTTCATCGGCATTTTCTTTGCCGTCGCCGCGCTGATCATTACCATGTCGATCATGAGCGGGTTCCGGGCGACATTGCTCGACGCGCTACTCGGCGGGGAACCTCACATTTCGGCGGCGGTGGACGGTATCCCGCAGGATGAGGCGCAGGCGCTTGCCAAGGTCATTTCCGAAACGCGGGATGTTGTGAGCGTTTCCCCTTACATTGAGCAGTTTGTGCTCCTGTCCGCCAATGGTGTCCGTACCGGCGGTGTCGTCAGGGCAGTGCCACCTGCAGACCTCAAAACCATGCCGATCCTCAAGGATGGCGGCGCGGCGGCGTTGGCAGCCGGCTTCGGCGAAGGCCGGAATGGCGGGAACGTCATCATGATCGGCCAATATCTGGCCGCCAATCTTGGTCTTCAACCAGGTGACGGTGTTGAGATTGTAACGTCTCAGATGCGATCAGGTCCGATCGGACAGACGCCGGTCAGCAAGGCCTATATCGTTGGGGATATCTTCCGCACGGGCTCTGCCCAACTCGACAACGTATATGTCTTCATGCCGATGGAACAGGCTCAGATCCTGTTTCAGTCGAAAGGCCGTTACCAATATCTCGATATCCGGGTGAAAGATCCGGACACGACAGAGATCGTGATGCAACGCATTGCGGAAGCCACTGGCTACAGCCTGCTTTTGCGCGACTGGAAAACCAAAAACCGCACTTATCTTGGCGCGCTGCAGACAGAGCGCGTCATGGTGCGTCTTCTGGTGACCATCATTATGATGATCGCCACACTGAACATCATCGTCGGTGTGGTTATGCTCGTGAAGAACAAGACGCGTGATGTCGCGATCCTCCGCACAATTGGCCTCAGCCGCGGCGGCGTGCTGAGGGTATTCCTGATGGTAGGAACCGTTCTGGGCTCTCTCGGCGCGCTGCTGGGAATGATTGTTGGCGTTCTCTTCATCCTCAACATTGGCCCGATAGAGGCGCTCATCAATCTGGCGATTGATGGAGAGGTATTCCCGGCCGAGCAATACGGGCTGGATCATCTTCCCGCTGTACTGGACTGGGGAGAAGTATTCAGCACAGGCGCCTATGCGCTTGTGATGTCGATGGTTGTCTCGTTGATCCCGTCTATCTGGGCCTCCTCCCAGGATCCGGTGAAAGCGCTGAGGTTCGAATGACACAGCCCGTACTCGAACTTCTCGGAATTGACCGAACCTACCGGACTGCGGCCGGCGCGCTACAGGTTCTGCGGGGCACAGATCTGCGTGTGTCGCCGGGAGAGCTGGTTGGACTGGTGGGGCCGTCAGGTTCCGGGAAGTCCACCCTCTTGCACACCGCCGGTTTGCTTGAACGGCCAGAAGGCGGATCGATATTTCTGGATGGAATTGACTGCCTGAAGCTGAACGACAATGGCCGCACGGGCATCCGCCGCCGGAAGATCGGCTTCGTCTACCAGTTCCACCATTTGCTGCCCGAGTTCAACGCCATCGACAACATTGCCATGCCCTTGATGATTGCCGGGGTAAAGAAATCGAAGGCTCGCGAAAAAGCCTCCCGCCTTCTGGGAGAGATGGGCCTCGAAGAACGCGCCTTCCATCAGCCAGGCCAGCTTTCCGGGGGTGAGCAGCAGCGTGTTGCCATCGCGCGTGCGCTTGCAAACGACCCGAAACTCGTCATTGCCGATGAGCCTACAGGCAACCTGGATCCGGCAACCACTGAAAGGGTTTTTGCAACGCTCATCAAGATGGTGCGGGAAGAGGGGGCGGGGGTGCTTGTCGCGACCCATAATCTGGCGTTGACCCGGCACATGGACCGCATTCTGACCCTGCAGGATGGCAAGCTGGTCGATTACACAGAGTGATCCTTTGTGGACTGCTGGCGGCAGATGCTTCCAGCTTTGCTGATTCGGTGAGATGATCCGCGCGGAAGAGGATTGCCGCGTGACGAAACCTGTTTTTATTCATCTTGCTGTCCGCTCCAGCTATTCACTGCTGGAGAGCATGATCACGCCATCAGATCTGGCAAAATGGTGCAAGCAGCACAGCATGCCCGCCATGGCGGTGACGGACCGGAACTGTCTCTTCGGCGCGCTGGAGCTGTCACTGAAGCTGACGGACTACGGGGTCCAGCCCATCATGGCCTGCTGCTTCGATGTAACCGATGGATCACCCAAGGCCGAACCCTTCCGGCTGACGGCATATGCGCAGGATGATGTTGGCTATAAGCGCCTCATGTTCCTGTCGTCGCGGGCCTATCTTGAGGCAGATGATGGTGTGCCGCGTCTTCACAAGAAGTATCTGCTGGAGAGTACCGAAGGGCTCATCCTTCTGACAGGCGGCTCGGAAGGTGAAATAGCCCGGCATATCCTGAAAGGCCGCATGGCGGACGCGCGAACCGAGATGGCAACGCTGGCGGCCGCCTATCCGGGACGCTGCTACGTCGAGATCACACGTCACGGCACGCAGGACGAGATCAAGACCGAGCAGGGTCTGGTGGAACTCGCCTACGAACTCGGCTTGCCGATTGTGGCCACACATGATGCGCGCTTCATGAAGCCTGACGACGTCACGGCTCATGACGCCATGATGTGCATCGCCAATGGGCAATATTTGGGACAGGACGACCGCAAACGGGTGGAGCCGGATCAATATCTGAAATCTCCCGAAGAGATGGTGGCGCTGTTCGAGGATCTTCCGGAGGCTATCGCCAACACTGAAGAGATCGCCCTGCGGTGCTCCGTCCGGGCAGAAACCCGAAAGCCAATCCTTCCGAACTTCAGCAAGGAAGGGCGCTCGGAAGCAGAAGAGCTGGCCTATCAGGCGCGCGAGGGCCTGGAACAGCGTCTTGCGGAAGCAGACCGTCTTTATGCGGATCGAGAAAAATACATTGAGCGCCTGGACTATGAGCTCGGCATTATCGCGCGCATGGGGTTTCCCGGCTACTTCCTGATCGTTTCGGACTTTATCAAATGGGCGAAAGCAAATGCTATTCCGGTCGGTCCCGGCCGGGGGTCGGGTGCAGGCTCTCTGGTCGCATGGGTGTTGTCGATCACGGACCTCGACCCTCTCCGGTTTGACCTGCTGTTCGAGCGCTTCCTCAATCCTGAGCGTGTCTCGATGCCTGACTTTGACGTGGACTTCTGCCAGGAGCGCCGCGGCGAGGTGATCCGCTATGTGCGCGAGAAATACGGCGCAGACAGCGTCGCCATGATCATCACCTTCGGTACGCTTCAGGCAAAGGCTGTGGTGCGGGACGTGGGCCGGGTGATGCAGATGCCTTACGGGCAGGTGGACCGGCTTGCAAAATTGATCCCTTTCAACCCCGCCAAGCCTCCGACGCTTGACGAGGCGATTGCCGCTGAACCGAAGTTTGACGAGGAAATCGCGGCAGACCCGCGCGTGGGAGAGTTGATCGATACGGCGCGGGCCCTGGAAGGCATGTACCGGAACGCCGGCACGCACGCGGCAGGGGTCGTCATTGCAGACCGCCCGCTGGTTGAGCTGGTGCCGCTATACAATGATCCGCGGGCTGATCTACCGGCCACACAGTTCAACATGAAGTATGCCGAGATGGCCGGCCTCGTGAAGTTCGACTTCCTTGGCCTTAAAACCCTCACGGTGATCGACCGGGCTTTGAACTTCATCCGGCGGGATGGCGGTGATGTCGGCCCTGCCTGGCGGAGCATGGATGATCCGGCCACCTATGAGCTTATGGCAAGCGGTGAGACTCTCGGTGTGTTCCAGCTTGAAGGCGCAGGCATGCGGGACACGCTCCGCCGGGTACGCCCCAACAACATCGAAGACCTGATTGCTATTATCTCGCTCTATCGGCCAGGCCCTATGGAGAACATCCCCGTCTATGTTCAGGGCAAGGAAGATCCAGCCTCTGTACGATACCAGCATCCCGACCTGAAACCGGTGCTGGAGGCAACCTATGGCGTGCCCGTCTACCAGGAGCAGGTCATGAGGATGGCGCAGGAGATTGCCGGCTACTCGCTTGGCGAGGCAGACCTTCTGCGCCGCGCGATGGGTAAGAAGAAGCTCGAAGAGATGATCGCGCAGCGCAAGCGCTTCGTGGAGGGCGCGGCGGCCAACAAGGGGATGAAGGAATCACTAGCCAACGAGATCTTCGATACGATGGAGAAATTCGCTGGTTACGGCTTCAACAAATCCCACGCTGCCGCCTATGCCCTGATCGGGTACCATACGGCCTTCCTGAAATGCCATTATCCAAAGGAGTTCATCGCCGCCTCGATGAGCCTCGACATCGGCAATACCGACAAGCTCGCCGCTTTCTTTCAGGAGGCCAAGCGTTTGCGCATTCGCGTGCTGGCGCCTGCGATCAACGCGTCACAGCCTGATTTCGATGTGAATGAGGATGGAATTGTCTACGCGCTTGGCGCCATCAAGGGCGTTGGAATCGAGGCGATGAAGCATGTCGTGGCGGTGCGCAATCAAGGCGGCCGGTTCAAGGATCTCTATGATTTTGCCGAGCGGGTCGATCCCAGGCACGTCAACAAGAAGGCGCTCGAATCTCTGGCTAAATCGGGCGCCCTGGATGGGCTTGAGTCAAACCGGGCGCGTGTTTTGGCCGCTGTGCCATTGCTGGCGCAGTACTGTGCCAGCCAGGCGGATGACCGCCAGGGCGGGCAGGGGGGCTTGTTCGGCGAGGCAGAACCGGCGCTGCGGCCCGACTTCCCGCCCTCAAAGCCATGGACTGCGCAGCAGAAGCTGGACGAGGAGTTCAAATCCATCGGCTTCTACTTCTCGGGCCACCCGCTGGACGATGTCCTGACGTCGATTGACCGGGACCGCGTTACGCTCGCGATGGAAATCCATGAACGGGCTGCCGACGGTAAACCATTGGAAATGATTGGCATTGTGCGGTCCAGAAATGACAAGCCCAGCAAGAATGGCGGCAAATTCGCGTTTCTGACGATTTCCGACCCCACAGGTGAACTCGAGATGATGGTCTTCAATGAGGGCCTTCAGCAGTATGGCGACCTGCTTCAGCCCGGAAAGGCGGTGGCCATTACTGTAACGGCCAAGCTTAACGGCGAGGAACTTCGCCTCAATCTCGACCGGGCGATTGAACTGGAAGCGGCAAGGCTGTCCAAGCCTTCAGGCTCTTTGGTGGTTCGGCTTGGCCCTGATTCAAATCCAGCAGATCTGGCCGGGGTTGTGCGGCGCCTTGAGCAGCTTCCGGACGGCGACAGGGGCGTCATTTTCATCGAGCTGATCCTCGAGGATGGCCGCATCGTTACCATGAGGTTGCCCCAAACCTACACCATCGGCCTGCGAGCCCAGCGCGCCCTGAAGGAAGTTCCCGGTGTGGAGAAGGTCGATCCGCGTCAAGCCGCCTGAATCTCCAGTGTTTTGGGGCTTGTCGTTTCGCCTGAATTGAGTATACGCGCGCTTTCTAAACCATGTCGCGGGTGCATCCGGTGCGACGGGATTTCCCGTAGTTCCCCCTGCGACGGCCAACCGGATGGAGAAAATCGATGGCCCTTCCTGACTTCTCGATGCGTCAGCTGCTCGAGGCTGGTGTTCACTTTGGTCACCAGACCCACCGCTGGAACCCCCGCATGAAGCCGTATATCTACGGCGAGCGTTCCGGCATCCACATCATGGACCTTTCGCACACTGTTCCGGCGCTGCATCAGTCGCTGGTTTTCGTGCGTGATACCGTTGCCAAAGGCGGCCGTATCCTGTTCGTGGGCACGAAACGTCAGGCTCAGGAGCCTATCGCTGAAGCCGCTCAACGCTGCGCTCAGTACTACATGAACCATCGCTGGCTCGGCGGCACGCTGACCAACTGGTCGACCGTTTCCAATTCGATCAAGCAGCTGCGCGAACTGAATGCTATGTTCGAGAGCGGTGGTGGCGCAGGCCTGACGAAGAAAGAGCTGCTCGACCTGCAGCGCCGCCGTGAGAAGCTGCAGAAATCGCTCGGCGGTATCGCAGACATGGGTGGCCTGCCGTCCGCAATCATCGTGATCGACACCAACAAGGAAGCAATTGCCGTTCAGGAAGCCCGCAAACTGGGTATCCCGGTGGTTGCCGTCCTCGACACCAACTGCAACCCCGCTGACGCAGATTACGGTTTCCCCGGTAACGACGACGCGGCCCGCGCGATCTCGCTCTACTGCAACTTGTTTGCAGATGCTGTGCTCGACGGCCTGGCTGAATCCACCGCAGGTCTCGGCGTTGATCTTGGTGCTGCCTCGGACATTGCGTCTCTTGCCGATGCCGACGTCAAACTGGCTGACGAAGAAGCTGCAGGCGAAGCTTAATCGCTTCTCCTGCTAACCCAAGATGAAGGAACAATCTCATGGCTGAGATTACTGCTGCACTTGTGAAGGAACTGCGCGAGAAGACCGGCGCAGGCATGATGGACGCCAAGAAGGCGCTCGTCGAAAACAATGGCGATCAGGCCGCTGCGATCGAATGGCTTCGCGCCAAGGGTCTGTCGAAGGCCGCCAAGAAATCCGACCGCGCTGCGGCAGAGGGCCTTGTCGCCGTCAAGCTGTCGGCCGACGGCAAGTCGGGCGCGATCGTCGAACTGAATGCTGAGACGGACTTCGTTGCCCGCAACGAGATCTTCCAGAAGTCTCTGGACGGCATCGCTCAGGCCGCTCTCAACGTGGATGGCGCCGTAGACGCCCTCGCAGGCGCTCCGTCGCCGGATGGCGAAGGCACTGTTGACGACCTGATCAAGCGCATGATCGCCACTATCGGCGAAAACATGACGCTCCGTCGCTTTGGGAAGCTCTCGGCTGACGGTCGCGTTTCTGCTTACGTTCACAACGCTGTTGTGCCCGGCATGGGCAAGGTTGGCGTTCTTGTGGCGCTGGATGGCTCGGGTGATCTCGAAGATGCAGGCCGCAAAGTGGCTATGCATATCGCCGCGACTTCGCCTGCCGCCGGCACGACGGCTGAGCTTGATCTGGCACTGGTCGAATCGGAAAAACGCATTCTGACAGAGCAGGCTCGGGAAAGCGGCAAGCCGGATGCGGTCATCGAAAAGATGATCGTTGGCCGGATGCAGAAGTTCTACAAGGAAGTGGTCCTCGTTGAGCAGCCCTTCATCATGGATCCCGACAAGACCGTCGGCGAATTCCTGAAAGAGCAGGGCGCTACCCTGAAAGGGTTTGTTCACTACAAACTCGGTGAAGGCGTTGAGAAAGCTGCGGACAACTTCGCCGACGAAGTTGCTGCGCTCACAAAAGGCGCCTGATCGGGCTTGCCTTTCGGCCCGCGAGGGGCTTTGAACAATCCCGGCCGCCCCCCTCAGGAGCGGCCGGGATTATTGTATCCAGTGCTCATAATAAAAGAGATTGGGGTTTCATTATGCCATCCGGAGAGCCTGAAACTGGCGAAATGAAATATCGTCGCGTTCTTCTTAAGCTCTCGGGCGAGGCGCTGATGGGAAACGGGCAGTTTGGAATTGATATTCCGACCTGTGAGAAGTTTGCGCGCGCGATCGCTGAGGCCCGGAAGGCCGGGGCGGAAATCTGCCTCGTCATCGGCGGCGGCAATATCTTTCGGGGCGTGGCTGGCGCTGCAAAGGGCATGGAGCGCGCGCAGGCAGACTCCATGGGCATGCTCGCCACTGTCATGAACGCCCTCGCTATGCAGAGTGTGCTTGAGAATATCGGTGTGCCCACGCGCGTACAGTCGGCCCTGAACATGGATGCCATCTGCGAGCCCTACATTCGCCGGCGCGCACAGCGGCACATGGAAAAGGGCCGCGTGGTGATCTTCGCGGCAGGCATCGGCAACCCGTTTTTCACCACCGACACCGGCGCCGCGCTGCGCGCAATCGAGATGAATTGCGATGCGCTGCTGAAGGGCACGCAGGTAGACGGCGTCTACACTGCTGACCCTAAGCTGGACGCGACCGCCACTCGCTATCATCAGGTGGCTTATCAGGAGCTCCTGGCGAAAGATCTTCGCGTCATGGACTCCTCTGCCGTCAGCCTGATGAGAGACAACAATGTACCGATCGTGGTTTTCTCGCTCAAAGAGGAAGGTTCGCTGCTGAATGTCCTTTACGGGCGAGGCACATCCACGACGATCACCAATGAGGGAGCAGAAAAGCCATGAGCTACAGCAAACAGGACATTGAGCGCCGGATGGAAGGCGCGCTCGCGTCTCTGGCGTCAGAATTTGCAGGTTTGCGGACTGGGCGGGCCTCCGTGAATCTTTTGGACAGCATCCAGGTTCCGGCTTATGGCGGCATGTCGCCCCTCAGCCAGGTGGCATCTGTAACGGTCTCCGATACGCGGATGCTGTCGGTGAACGTCTGGGACAAGGCTGTCGTGGGCGCCGTTGACCGCGCGATCCGCGAGTCCGGCCTGGGTCTGAACCCGGTTATGGATGGGCAGAACCTGCGTATTCCGATCCCGCCTCTCAACGAGGAACGCCGGGTGGAGCTGACAAAGATTGCCGGCAAGTATGCCGAAGCTGCCCGCGTCGCCGTGCGCAATGTGCGCCGGGACGGTATGGACGCCCTCAAAAAGGCCGAAAAGGATGGCGAGATCAGCGAGGATCGTCACCGGGCCCTCTCGGATGAAGTGCAGAAACTCACCGATGCGTTCGTAAAGCGTGTCGACGAGGCGTTGAAGTCCAAGGAAGCGGAGATCATGCAGGTCTGATGTCGCGGGCAGCTGCCCCTCTCGACCCTGTGCCGGCGGGTGAACAGCCCGCCGCCCCTCGCCATGTGGCGATAATCATGGATGGAAATGGCCGCTGGGCTACGGCGCGCCATCTCCCCCGGTCCGCCGGACATGAGCGGGGCGTTGAGGCCTTGCGCCGGACAGTTGATGCAGCCGGCGAGCTCGGGATCCGGTATCTCACCGTATTCTCCTTCTCGACCGAGAATTGGCGAAGACCGCCAGCAGAAGTGAATACCTTATTTGCACTGCTGAAAGCTTATGTTCAGCGGGATCTCGGGCGTCTTAAGGCTGAAGGTGTTCGGATACGGATAATCGGCCAGCGTGAAGGCTTGCCGCCGGATATCGCAAGTCTCGTCAAGAAGGCGGAGCTGGAGACGAGCGCAAACACCCGGTTCAATCTTACGATCGCTTTCAATTATGGGGCGCGGGACGAAATACTCCGCGCCGTGCAGGCCGTTGCGCGCGACGTGAAGGCAGGAATTCGCGATGACCACATCTCCGAATCGGATTTCGCGGCCTATCTGGACACGAGTGGCCTTCCGGACCCTGACCTCCTGATCCGTACAAGCGGGGAGTTTCGCATAAGTAATTTCCTGCTTTGGCAGGCGGCGTACGCTGAATTGCTGTTTTGTGACGTTCTTTGGCCGGATTTTGGCCGGTCCCATCTTGAAGAGGCCCTTAAAAGCTACAATGAACGGGAGCGCCGGTATGGCGCGGTGACTCCGGGAGCAGGCTGATGGGCGACTGGACGCCGACCGAAAGGCGGTTTTCCGAACTTCCTGCCCGTTTGGCATCTGCGTTCATTCTGATCCCGATGGCACTTGGCGCTGTCTGGATGGGGGGATGGTGGCTCGCGGCGGCGTGCGCTTTGTTCGGATATGTCATGATGCTGGAATGGTGCGCGATGAGCGCTACACCGCATCCTCATTTTCTCGCGGTGCTTGGCGGGCTCTTCGCAGCTTCGTTCCCCTTGGATAACCTCGTCATTACGCTTCCAATAGGGGCTGCAGCATTGTCACTTGCCTTGGTGGCCGCTCGCCCCGGTGTCCACACGCGGATAGCGGCTGGCTTTGGTGTCGTCTACGTTTTCGCAATGGTCGCTGGCCTTTACCTGCTCCGGGAAGGGAGTTGGGAGGGCCGTTCGGCTGCGCTTTACTTCATGTCGTTTGTCTGGGCGTCGGACGCGGCGGCGTACTTCTTCGGCAGGGCGATCGGCGGCCCCAAGCTTTTGCCGAGTGAGAGTCCGAATAAGACGTGGAGTGGTGCAATTGCTGCTGTCATCGTGTGCGCAATCTGTGGTTATTTCGCCGCGATGATAGAAGAAAGCGATCCCCTCGTGTGGATGGCAACAGGGATAGCGATATCAATCGTGGCACAGGCGGGCGACTTGTTCGAAAGCGGGCTGAAGCGCCGTTTCAAGGTCAAGGATTCGGGAAAGATACTTCCCGGACATGGCGGTCTTCTGGACCGCGTGGACGGCCTGGGGGCGGTCAGCGTTGCCGGAAGCATTGCGCTTTGCGCCATTCCCGGTTTCGCGGCGTCTTTGGGGCTGTGATCTGATGGTGCGCAGGGTTTCCGTTTTTGGATCCACAGGGTCCATTGGCCAGTCAGCGTTCGACGTGATTCGCCATGCGATCGAGACCGGCGCGGCTGAGTTTGAAATCGAGGCCCTGGCTGCAGGCCGAGATGCGGAGAAGCTCGCCGAACAAGCGCGCGTCCTGCGTCCCCGCATTGCGGTTATTGCCGATGAGGGCCGTTTCGACGAACTTAAAGCCCGTCTGGGCGGCACGGGCATTGAGGTCGCAGCAGGGGCTGCGGCACTCAACGAAGCGGCGGCCCGGCCATGCGATAGGGTTCTGGCAGCCATTGTGGGCGCAGCGGGCCTGGAATCCACATTGGCAGCCATCTGCGCCGGCAATGACGTCGCCATCGCCAATAAGGAAAGCATCGTCTGTGGCGGCCCGCTCATGCTTCAGGAGGCGAGAAAGTCTGGCGCCCGAATTCTTCCCGTTGATTCCGAGCACAGCGCGATCTTCCAAAGCCTGGGGGACGGCAAAAACCTTGAGCGGCTGACCATTACGGCGTCCGGTGGGCCGTTTCGCACATGGACCCTGGACGAGATGGAGCGGGCCACTCCGGGGCAGGCCGCAGCACATCCTGTCTGGTCGATGGGCATAAAGAACTCAATCGACAGCGCTTCCCTTATGAACAAGGCCCTGGAGTTCATCGAAGCGGCTGTGCTTTTCGATATGCCGGCATCGGAGATCGACGTTCTGGTTCACCCGCAGTCCATTATCCACGGGATGGCTCATTTCAGCGACGGCTCCGTGATCGCGCAGCTGGGCATTCCGGATATGAAAACGCCGATTGCCTACGCTTTGGGGTGGCCAGACCGGATCCTTACAAGCGTCACCCGGCTCAATCTTGCTCAAATTTCGAAGCTGGAATTTACCGAGGTTGACGAAAATCGTTTCCCTTCGATCCGTCTCGCGCGCGAGGCAATGAGCGCCGGTCCAGGCGCGCGCGTGATATTAAATTGCGCTAATGAAGCGGCAGTTTCAGCCTTTGTTGCTGAAAAATGCGGGTTTCTAGATATCGCAAGAGTGGTGGCAGCCGCACTGGAGCGCTTTTCATCCAGTAATTTTGCCTCTAGCAAATGCGAAACGCTTGAAGAGATAGCAGAATTAAGCCGATACGGGCATTTCCTAGCGTCCGATTGGTTAAGCAACGCCCCAAGCCGGGCAGGGGGATGATCGAGTGGATCAGATTCTGAGCCAGGGGCCACTCTTCCTCGCTTGCCTGATATTCATGATGGGCATCGTGGTGGTCATCCATGAGTTTGGTCACTATCTGGCCGCCCGCATGTATGGCGTGGCGATAGAATCCTTTGCCGTTGGTTTTGGAAAACCTCTTGTGGAGACCCGTGACAAACGGGGCACCCGTTGGCGCATCAACTGGATACCGCTCGGCGGGTTCGTAAGTTTTTTACCGGCAGCTGCACGCCAAGAGGATGGCCCTAACGCTGATATTGTCGGCAAGTCGTTTGATGACCTGAAACCCATTCCAAAGATTGTGGTCAGCCTTGCGGGCCCATTTGCAAATTTTGTGTTGGCGACGCTCATCTTCGCACTGGCCGTCGGTGTGTTCGGGACGCCGAAATTCGAAGTTCAGATTACCCATGTAGCTGAAGGCATGCCTGCCGAAGAAGCCGGGCTTCTGCCCGGCGATGTTATTCGTCAGATCAACAACCGCGATATATTCAGCGGCTTTGACGTGACATCCATGGTTCTCGTCAGTCCCAACAAGGCGATGAACTTCGTGGTGGAGCGGGATGGGCAACCGCTGAACCTCGCCGTCACGCCGCTGGAAATAGTCCGGCCCAACGAATTTGGACAGATCGTGCCCCAAAGCACCGCGGGGTTCAATCTGGCCCACACTGAGCTCATAGAGCGGGTTCAATATGGCCCAATCGGGTCTCTCGTCGCCGGCACGGCGCAAACCGGCCGAACCATCGATCAGACCGTCAAAATGCTCAGCCGAATCGCCACCGGCAATATGTCTGTTCACACGATGTCCGGGCCTGTTGGGGTAGGGGACATCTCCCGCCGCGCGGTCAATCGGGTAATGGAGCAGACTCAGCTGACGTCATGGCAGAAGACAGAGCAATTGTTCTGGATGCTCATGAGTGTTTGTGCGGCAGTTTCTGTGGGCGTCGGCTTTTTCAACCTGTTGCCACTGCCAGTGCTGGATGGCGGACGTGTTGTGTTTCATGCATACGAAGCCATCACTGGAGCGAAACTGCCGAGCCAGGTGGAAGCTTTCGCATTGAGAGCGAGCGTGTTTCTTCTGCTGCTTATGGTGGTGGTTATCACATGGGGAGATGTGATTGAAACGGGCGTATTTGGACGAGGAGGTGGCTGATGAGACGTCAGCCCGATACGGAGAGTGATATCCATAATGCGTAAGTTCCTCGCGGCCACATTTCTTGCGACCAGCGCCCTTGCATTGGGCGTGAGCAACTTCGGCGCCACTGCCAGCGCGCAGGAAGACTCTCTTTACGGGGGAACGATCCGATCGATTCTGGTTGAGGGCAACCAGCGTATCGAGGCGCGCACGGTCCAGTCGTACCTTCTGGTCGAGCCCGGCGACGCATTCGATCCCGACCGGATCGACCTTTCTCTGAAAACACTGTTTGCAACAAACCTGTTTGCCGACGTTTCGATTGATCGCCGGGGCAACGACCTTGTTATACAGGTCGTTGAGAACCCGATCATCAACCGGGTGATTTTTGAGGGCAACCGCGCGCTCAAGGACGACAAGCTTCGCGAGGAAATCCAGGCTGCGCCGCGTGGAATTTTTACCGCCGCCCGCGTGCAGTCAGACGTGCAGCGGATCATGGAGCTCTATCGGCGGTCGGGCCGGTTTGCTGCCAAGGTGGAACCGCAGTATAAACCTTTGGAACAGAACCGTGTGGACCTGATCTTCGAGATCACCGAAGGGCCCGTTACCGGCGTTCGCTCGATCAACTTCATCGGCAACCAAGCTTATTCCGACTCCCGGCTGCGCAATGAGATCGTTACGAAGCAATCGCGGTTCTGGCGTTTCTTCAGTTCCAACGACAACTACGATTCAAACCGTCTCGAGTATGACCGCGAACGCCTTCGCGAGTTCTACCAGAATAACGGCTATTATGACTTCCGCGTTTCGTCCGCTGTCGCAGAGCTGACGCCGGATCAGAAAGACTTCTACATCACCTACACGGTGGAAGAGGGGCGCCAGTACGATTTCGGCGTGATCAAGGTAGAGACTGCACTTGAGAAGCTGGACGCAAATGTTCTGCAGGCGGTTGTTCCAATTCAGGAGGGCGAGCTTTTCCGCGGCAGCCTGATCGAAACAACGATCGATAGTCTGACATATGCAGCTGGCGTCGCCGGTTACGCCTTTGTGGATGTCCGCCCACAGATCAGTGTAAACGAACAGTCCGGCCGGATCGACATCACCTTCGCGATCGATGAAGGCCCGCGTGTCTACATCGACCGGATCAATATCGTTGGGAACACCCAGACACTGGACCGCGTTATCCGCCGCGAACTCCGTCTCTCCGAGGGCGATGCATTCAACCGGATTTTGCTCGACCGCTCGCGCAACCGCGTCCGCGCGCTTGGCTTCTTCAAGGATGTTGAAGTCGTTGAAACACCCAGCGAACAGCCGGACCGGACCATCGTTGATGTCAAGGTTACAGAGCAATCGACGGGCGAGCTGTCCTTCGCTGCCGGTTTCTCCTCGGTCGATGCCTATCTGTTTGATCTAAGCGCATCTCAGCGGAACCTTCGTGGACGCGGCCAGTCCGTCGTCGCCAGAACGTCCCTCTCAAGCCGGCAGCAGATCGTGGATCTGCGCTTTACGGAGCCGCGCTTCCTGGATCGGAACCTGTCGGCCGGCGTTGATCTGTTCGCGACCCGCCAGGATTTTGAAGAATACACAGGCTTCACCAGCGACACGATCGGCGGCGGTGTGCGAATGGCGTTCCCGCTCACGGATCGCATGCAGATGGGTGTCCGTTACCGTCTGCAGTCTGATGATGTCAGTATTGCCAACCAGAATATCATCATCGATTCCAGCGGCATGCTTCTGCGCAGCCGCACGCAGATTGCAGGGCAGGATACACCGAACGATCTCACCGATGACATCTACAGACTTCCGGAGCCAGGTGACGAAGGTCCTGGCGAGGCTGTGGTTGATATCTGTGACCCCGCTTACCTGCTCCGCAATACGATTTGCCGTTCGGAACGCAGCGACATCTCCAGCATTGTTGGGTATGATTTCTTCTGGGATCAAACCAACGATCCGATTTCGCCAACGCGCGGTTTCAATTTCCGCTTTAGTCAGGATCTCGCCGGTGTTGGCGGCGATGTGAAATACATTCGTACGGAAACTGGCGCATCTTTCTATCGCGGCATCTGGCGGGACGTGGTGGCCAGCGCGAACTTCTCCGGCGGTTTCGTGGTGCCGCTGGATGATGAGCAGGGCGTGCGCATCAACAATCGCTTCTTCCGCGGTGGCAGTACATTCCGCGGCTTTGATGTGGCGGGCCTTGGTCCCCGTGAAATTCTGCGCCTGATCGATCCGGATACGGGCGAAGTTGTCTCCACCCAGCGACTCAACTCAATGGGCGGCAACGCGTACTATCAAGGTACATTCGAGCTCACGGTTCCAAACTTCATTCCGGAAGAATACGGCATCAAGAGCGCGCTGTTCCTGGACGTCGGCTCTCTTGGATTGCTTGAAGATGTCGACAAGGGCGCCACAGTCATTCTTGAGGATGGCGCTCCGTTCGGCTACCCAGGCCTGACGGCGATCCGGATGACAAAGGACGCGGCAACGCTGCGGGCTTCCGCTGGTCTCAGCGTGTTCTGGAACTCGCCTTTCGGCCCAATCCGCTTCGATTTCTCGCAAATCCTCCGCAAGGAAGAATACGACCGGACAGAAACCTTCCGGTTCTCCACCTCAACGCGATTCTGATATCGCAAGCCCCAGAGTAGGAAGAACTAACTATGTCATTCATCAGAACTCTCGTTGCCGCCATGATGCTGGCGGCGGTCGTTTCTGTCTCGGCGGTTCAGGCAGCGCAAGCGCAGACCTCGGGCGTCATGGTCATCGACGACAACAAGATTTTCCTTGACAGCAAAGCAGGCAAGGACATCCAGACCAAGCTTCAGAACATCGAGAAGCAGATCAACAACGAGCTCGAGCCCACGCGCAAATCGCTCGAGACCGAAGCCAAGACCCTTCAGCCCAAACTCGAAGGCAAGACCCGCGAAGCGATTGCCGCTGATACGGCGCTCGTAAACGAGCTCGCTGCGTTTCAGAAGAAGAACAACGAACTGAACCAGAAGCGTGCCATCGCTGAGCGCGAATATGCGATGACCGCAGAAAAAGCCATCATCGACTTCAACAATGCGCTTGACCCGGTTCTCACCGAAGTCATTCGTGAAAAGAATGCCCAGGTTGTTCTTCTGAAGAGCCAGGTTGTGTTCTCCGCCGATGCCGTCGATGCAACGGCAGCTGTTATCCAGAAACTTGACGCGAAGACTGCCGCGATCGCTGTCACCCGTCAGAAACTGCCGACAGCGCCTCAGGGCGGTAACTGATAAGGTATTGCTGTGACGGTCGACACTCGATTCTATGCACCATTGGGGGCATTGACGCTGGAAGAGATTGCCGGCCGGACAGGAGCAACGCTTACAGGGGATGCTGGTTTAGAGATTTCCGGAATAGCTTCGGCGGCCAATGCAAAGGCCGCCGAAATTGCTTTCCTTGATGGAGACGGCAAAGCTGCGCCATCCCTAAGCCCTCACCTCCAAGCCGTCTTTGCCAATACGGCAATGAAGGGTTTTGTGCCGGAGGGCGTAGCCGTTCTGGAAACTTCCTTTCCGCGGCATGCGCACAGCGTCGTTGCCAGCGCGTTGTTCCGTCCACGGCATTTTGAAGCTTATGGTGTTGAGCCGATCTCTTCGCTGGCGCAAATCCATCCTGGCGCTTTGGTTCAGCCTGGCGCGGTGATCGGCCCCGGCGCGGCCATCGGGGAAGGGACGGTCATAGGCTCTAACGCCGTCATTGGCGCCGGCGTGCAGATTGGCCGCAACACGTCAATTGGCGCGAATGCCTCGGTCCATTGCGCATTGCTCGGCGATCATGTGACCGTTCTCGCCGGTGCCCGTATCGGTGAAACCGGTTTTGGCGTACTGGTCGGGCCGAATGGCGCTGAAGATGCGCCTCACTTCGGACGGGTGATCATACAGGATCATGCGACGCTGGGTGCCAATAGCTGCGTGGACCGCGGTGTATTTGAAGACACAATCATTGGTGAGCGGACGAAGATCGATAATCTCTGCCAGATCGCGCACAATGTTGTTCTGGGGCGCGGCGTTATCGTGGCTGCCTTTGGCGGCATCTCGGGTTCGGTACGTGTGGGCGATGGCTCGATGCTGGGAGGCCGTGTGGGTATCGCCGACCATGTTCAGGTAGGCGAGCGCGTGAGCCTTGCTGCGTCGGCCGGCCTTTTCAGGGATATCGAGAGCGGAGAGACTTGGGGTGGTACGCCCGCCAAACCGATCCGTCAGTGGATGCGAGAAGTCGCATGGTTGCAAAAGCAGGCCAATCCAAAGAAAAGCGGTTGATTGACGGAGTTGCCGTCAGAAGATCAGGAAGGTCCTCGCGATGAGCGTTGAGGTGCACCCCACATCAGTGGTCGAAAGCGGCGCCGTTCTGCACGATGGCGTACGCATAGGCCCGTTCTGTCATGTCGGGCCTATGGCAGAGCTCGGGGCTGGAACAGAACTTATCTCCCATGCCTCGGTCGTCGGGAATACAAAGCTGGGCGAAAACTGCCTGCTTTATCCCCACGCGGTCCTGGGATGCGGGCCACAGGTTCTGGGTATGCGAGAAACCCCGGACTCCCGACTGGAGATCGGCGCCGGAAGCGTTTTCCGCGAATATGCAACAGCGCATTCCGGCATCCCCAAGCATGGGGGGGTCACCAAGGTAGGCACCGCCTGTTACATCATGATCGGCGCCCATATCGCGCATGATTGCATCATCGGGAACAATGTCGTGATGGCGAACAATGTCTCCCTCGCGGGGCATATCGAGGTTGGCGACAATGTCTGGTTCGGAGGCCTCTCGGCTGTCCACCAGTTCAGCCGGGTTGGCCGGAACGCCTTCATCGGCGGGGGGGCCATCGTTGTGGATGACGTCATCCCATTCGGCTCGGTCGTCGGCAATCACGCGAAGCTGGCGGGCCTCAATACCGTTGGCCTGAAGCGCAGAGGGTTCACCAAGGCAGACCTTCACGAGATCCGGGCGGCCTACAAGGCTGTGTTCGAGGGAGAAGGTCTGTTCAAGGATCGTTTGACCCAGGCGGCCCGCAACTTCGCTGGAAAGCCGCTGGCAATGGAACTGATCAACTTTGTCCTTGAGGGCGGAGACCGCCCCATCTGCAAGCCGGCGTGACGCGATGACGGCGCCATTGGGACTTATCGCGGGTTTGGGAGAATTGCCGGTCGCGATTGCGGAGAACGCGGTTTCCACGGGACAGGGCGTTTACGTTCTGCGTCTCAAGGGCTTTGAGGAACCACGCCTTGAGAAGTTCGAAGGCAGCGTTGTCGGGCTCGGTGAGATCGGCGCAGTAATGGATCGCCTGAAAGCTGCGGGGTGCAAGGATGTTGTCTTTGCCGGGAATGTCAGCCGGCCGGACTTCAAGAACCTGAAGCTCGATTTCAAAGGGCTTTCTCTACTTCCGAAGGTCATTTCCGAGGCGCGCAAGGGCGATGATGCCCTGCTGCGTGTGCTTGTGGGTGAGTTTGAAAAAAACGGCTTCCGCGTTATCGGTAGTGATGTCGCCCATGCCAGCCTTCTGGCGCCCGCAGGGCTCATTGCGGGTCCTCAGCCCACTGAAGCCATGATGCAGGATGTACTGGTTGCCGCAAAGGTGGCGGCCGCCACCGGAACGCTGGACATCGGGCAGGGGTGTGTTGTCTGTGATGGGCTTGTCTTAGCCGTGGAGGCTCAGGAAGGCACCGACGAAATGCTGCGCCGCTGCGCGGATTTGCCTGCTGAAATCAGAGGAACGCCGGAGCAGCGCCGCGGCGTCCTCGCAAAGCGGCCCAAGCCGGTTCAGGAGCGGCGGATTGATCTGCCCACGACGGGTGTCTCTACGGTCGAGCTTGCGGCCGCAGCCGGTCTCGCCGGCATTGCGATAGAAGCCGGCGGCGCACTGATGCTCAACCGTGTACGGATGGAGCAGCGTGCGGCGGAACTCGGTATCTTCATTTACGGCTTTCCGCCTGAAATGGGTGTCTCGTGAGCACTTCAGACATTTATTTTGTCGCGGCGGAAGCTTCAGGCGATCTGCTCGCCCGAGAAGTCATCGACGCGCTCTGGCGATCAGACACGAGCCTTCGTATCCAGGGGATTGGCGGGGAACATCTCGCTGAAATTGGTATTGCCTCGCCCATTGATATTTCCCCTCTGTCCGTCCTCGGATTTCTGGAGGGCATCAAGGCATACGGCGATGTGGTCAAACTGGCTGACGCGGCAACAGAAGCAATCGTGGCAGCCGATCCAAAGGTCGTTGTTCTGGTGGATTCCTGGGGGTTCATGCTTCGCGTCGCCCAGAGGGTCAGGGCGAAAGCGCCGCACATCCGCCTGGTCAAGCTGATCGGCCCGCAAGTATGGGCAACCCGGCCTGGCCGCGCAAAGACGCTTGCGGCCACAGTCGATCATCTGCTCTGCATGCACGACATTGAGGTTCCCTATTACGAACCCTTCGGTTTGAAGACGACCGTGATCGGTAACCCTGCGCTTTCTCGGGGGGGGCAGGGGGATCGCGCGGGCTTCAGGCGCCGCCACGGCCTTACCGATGGAGACACCGCGCTCCTGGTCCTGCCTGGCAGCCGGAAAAGCGAAATTGCCCGCGTCGCCCCCGCGCTCATGGAGGCCGCCGCGCTCGTCAAGCGCGCCTTGCCCGGCACGCGGCTGTTTGTCGAGCCGGCCGAGAACGCAGCCGAGACGTTCCGCGAGGCGTTTCCGGAGGCGCCCGAACAGTTCACCGTCCTGACAGATGGGAGCCAACGATTCGATGCCATGGCCGCGGCAGATGTGGTTCTGGCCTGTTCTGGCACGGTGACCAGCGAAGTTGCCATGCAGGGCGCGCCGATGATCGTCGCCTACAAGACCGGCTGGGTTACCTGGTCCCTGGCGCGCGGGCTGCTCTACAAGAAGACCCACATCACGCTGCTGAATATCCTGAACGACGATACCTCGGTGGTGCCGGAATTCGTGCAGACGAAGCAGAAGCCCGAATTGATCGCCGCTCAGGCTATCAGCTGGATCAAGGAACCTGGCGCCCTGCAGCGCCAGCGGGAAGCGCAGGCGCAAGCGCTGACGCGGCTCCTGAAAGAAAAAACCCCGGCAGCGGTGCTCGCTGCCGGGGCTATTCTGGACGAATTCAAAGCCGGTTAGCGGCCATCCATCGGTTTGTAGTCCCGCATCGCCGCGCCGGTATAGATCTGGCGCGGACGGCCGATCTTCTGCGTGGGGTCTTCCAGCATCTCGTTCATCTGAGACACCCAGCCGACAGTACGCGCCACGGCGAAAAGCACCGTGAACATCTTGGTCGGGAAACCCATCGCTTCGAGGATGATGCCCGAATAGAAATCGACGTTCGGATAGAGTTTCTTGGCAACGAAATATTCGTCCTGGAGGGCAATGCGCTCCAGCTCCATGGCAACCTTGAGCAGCGGATGGTCACGCAGGTCGAGCGCGTCGAGCACTTCGTGAGCAGTTTTCTGCATCACTTTCGCGCGCGGATCGTAGTTCTTGTAAACGCGGTGACCAAAGCCCATCAGGCGCACGCCGCTGGACTTGTCCTTCACCTTCTTCACAAAATCCGGAACATTGCTGATGTCGCCGATTTCGCGCAGCTGGCGCAGGGCAGCTTCATTGGCGCCGCCATGGCTGGGGCCCCATAGGCTGGCAACACCTGCCGCAATTGCCGCGAAGGGGTGAGCGCCGGAGGAAGCCACGAGGCGGACGGTTGAGGTCGATGCGTTCTGCTCATGATCGGCGTGGAGCATGAAGAAGCGATCCATCGCGCGGGCGAGAACCGGGTTCACTTCATAGTCTTCGGCGGTCACCGAGAAGCACATGTTGAGGAAGTTTTCGGAGTAGGACAGACGGTTCAGCGGATCGACGAACTTCTGGCCCAAATTGTACTTCATGCAGCGCGCTGCGATGGTCGGCATCTTCGCGATCAGGCGGATGGAATCGCGGCGGCGCTCTTCGGGGTCTTCATTGCCCATGGCGCCCGGATAGAAGGCTGCCATGCCCCCGACGGTGCCGGTGAGCATCGCCATCGGATGGCTGTCACGGCGGAAACCGTCGAAGAAGCGGTCCTGCTGGGTGTGGAGCAGGGTGTGCTGGCGCACATCCTTGCCGAATGCCTCATATTCTTCCTTGGTCGGCAGTTCGCCGTTCAGGAGGAGGTAGCAGAGCTCCAGATAGCTTGATTTCTCGGCCAATTGCTCAATGGGGTAACCGCGGTGGAGCAGGATGCCTTCATCGCCGTCGATGAAGGTAATCTGGCTTTCACAGCTGCCTGTAGAGGTAAAACCAGGGTCGAGCGTGAAGTGGTCAACTTCTGCATAGAGTTTCCGGATGTCGATTACATTCGGGCCGTGCGTGCCAGAATACACTGGCAGCGTGACCGTCTTGCCTGCGACTTCAAGTTTGGCCGTTCCAGCGTCTTTAACCTTGTTTTCCATCAGCCTTTAACCCTGTTCCATTTCTGTTGGCCGGCGTCGACTTGCGTGTCAGCTGGCAAGTTGGTCGTCAATTCGTGCGAGCGTCTCTTCCCGGCCGAGCCATTCCATCACCGGCGCGAGGTCCGGTGCAGGAAGTCCGCCGGTAAGTGCGGCTCTGAGTGGCGGGCCTATCTGCCCCATAGATAGGCCTGTTGCGGCGCAATATGACTTTATCGTTTCCGAAATGCTAGCGCCTGACCACTGCGACATTCGCTGCAGTTCATCATACAGTCCCTTAAGACGAAGTTTCCCTTCGTCAGACAAGGCTTTACGTGCATTTTTATTCATCTCAAGGGGGCGCTTTACCCTGAGGAAATCGAACGCTGCCGCCAGTTCGATGAGGGTGGTTCCCCGGTCTTTCATGTGCGGCAGAGCGGCCCGAATCCGGTGCTGATCGCTGTCACTCAGAGGACCATTCGCGGACAAAATCGGACAAATCAGGTCAAACAGGCGCGCATCGTCGGCCAGGCGGATGAAGTGCGCGTTGACCGTTGCCAGCTTGTCGAGGTCCAGCCGGGCCGGGGCCTTGTTGATGCCGGAGACATCAAACAAGGCGATGGCTTCCTCGTCTGTGAATATCTCTTGGTCACCATGGCTCCACCCAAGACGGAGGAGGTAGGCCTTCATGGCCTCAGGCAGATAGCCCATGTCCCGGTAAGCCGTGGTGGAAAGGGCGCCATGGCGTTTGGAGAGCTTGGCGCCATCATTGCCGTGGATCATGGGAACATGGGAGAATTTGGGAACATCCCAGCCCATGGCCTCGTAGATCGGTACCTGGCGAAAGGTGTTGCGCAGATGGTCGTCGCCGCGAATGACATGGGTGACGCCCATATCGTGATCGTCGACCACCACCGCCAGCATATAGGTGGGCGTGCCATCAGCGCGGAGCATGATCAGATCGTCGATTTCCGACGCGTCGATGGTCACGCTGCCCTGAACGCCGTCTTCCACGGTGCGCGGGCCACTTTCAGGCGCGCGAAGGCGCACGGTGAAGGGCGCGTCGGGAGAGGGCGCTGGCGCGCCATCCCGGTAAGGCGACCGGAAGGGCGCCAGAAGTTGCGATGCTTCCGCCAGCAGGGCTTCCCGCGCTGCTTCGCTGAGGCCTTCCTCGCGGGCGGCCAGGCGCTTCTCCTCGCCCAGATCCCGGCGGGCCTGAAGCTCCTCGGCCGTTACGTAGCATTTGAAGGCGGTGCCGCGCTCGATCATCTCATGCGCTACAGCGGCGTGACGCGCCACCTGCGCTGATTGCATCACCGGCGGCTCATCCGGCGTCAGGCCCAGCCATTGCATGGCGTCCAGAATGGCGTCGGTTGCCGCCTGGGTGGAGCGCTCGCGGTCAGTATCCTCAATTCGCAGGAGAAACCGCCCGCCATTACGGCGCGCAAACAAATAGTTGAAAAGTGCCGTCCGAGCGCCTCCAATATGCAGCATTCCCGTTGGGGATGGGGCAAATCGAGTAACGACGGACATCCTGTGGCACGCTCCGACTGACCGGCGCTGTGGCCGCTGTTGGGGTGGTCAAACACGAGGACGGGGCGAAGTGCAAGAGGGGGACGGTTTCTTCCGGAAGCTCATGCGGGATACGGCCAGCGTTGTGGGCGTGGATTCCCGGCCGCTGCTGCTGGCATTTGCCATGTGCGCGGGCGCTGCCGCCTACCTGTCAGTGCCGTTTGAGCCTACGCGTATCGAAGTGGCTACGCTCTTTGGTGCGGTAGCGCCGATGTTTCTGCTTGTCCGCTGGGCGCACCGGTCAGACTTCACATACGCGCTCGCCGTTTGCCTGTTTGGGGCTGTCATTGGCTTTTCGGCGGGGGCTCTGCGCACCTGGCGGGTGGAGGCGCCCGTGATTACCGCAGAGACCCGCCCCGTCATGCTGGAAGGGTGGGTCGCGAATATCGAACCCGGCGAAAAAGGCGCGCGCCTCAAGATCAAGGTTCACTCCATCGCAGGCTTTCCTGCAGACCTGCAGCCGGAATTGGTGAGGGTGACCCACCGCGCCCGGCTGGAGGTATCATCGGGCCGGTTCGTGCGGTGCTGGGTGGTGCTTCGCCCACCGCCTTCACCCACCCTGCCGGGGGATTATGATTTCCGGCGGCAGGCTTATTTCCAGAAGCTTGGCGCGGTCGGCTATGTGCAGGGGCGCTGCCGGGGCGGGGTTCTCGGGGCGCCGGACAGCGTGAGGGATCAGGCAGCGCTCTGGATATCTGCCCAGCGCAGGCTGCTCTCCAGCTATGTGAATGAGGCGGCCGGGGAGCGGGCAGGCGGCCTCGCCGCAGCCCTGATCGCCGGGGACCGGAGCTTTCTGCGCCCGGAGGATCAGAACGCTCTGAGGGATACCGGCCTCGCCCATCTGCTGGCCATATCCGGTCTCCATCTCTCTATCGTCGGGGGGCTGACCTTTTTCCTCATCCGGCGGTCGCTGGTACTGATTGAACCGCTGGCCTTGAGGGTGCCCGTGCAGAAAATTGCTGCGGTCATCGCCCTGATCACCTGCGCAGCCTATCTTATAGTTTCCGGCGCAAGCGTTTCGACGCAGCGGGCCTTCATCATGGCCGCGATCGTTTTCCTCGCAGTCATCTTCGATCGCGCCGCCATCAGCCTGCGGACCTTTGCGATTGCGCTGATCGTCATCGTTCTGCTCCAGCCCGAAAGCGTGGTGACGCCGGGTTTTCAGATGTCCTTCGCGGCCACCGGCGGCCTTATCGCCACTTATGAAGTCTGGCGAAATCACCGGTCCAGCCGAGAGCGCGTTCTTGGACCAATCGGCTTTGCCTGGGCCTCGATCATCATGACCTCCGTTGTCTCGGACGCAGCGACGGCGCCGTTTTCCTTCTTTCACTTCGACCGGCTGTCTCCCGTCGGGCTCTTCGCCAATTTCGCCATCATGCCCGTGGTCACGTTTGTCACCGCGCCGGCGGCGGCGCTCACGGTCATCCTTGCACTGTTCGGGCAAGCCGAACTCGGGCTGCGGCTTCTGGGCCAGTCGCTCGAACTGGTGCTCAACATGACGCATTTTTTCTACAATCTCTCCCCCGGCGTCATCCGCATGCCGGTTCCCATGCCGCCGCTGGCGCTGGTGTTTCTGTCGCTGGCCTTGGGGGCGATGATGGCCTTCGCTGGTTGGGCCCGCCTGATCGGCGCAGCATGCCTGCTGGCTCCAGCCATCTGGCTCTGGAGTACGGCGCCGAAAGTGGTGCTCCACTGGTCTGCTTCCGGCGATGTCTTCATCGCAGATACGCAAGGCATGGTTTCGCGCCTTGAATTTGTCGACGGGGATGGTCTGCCGCCCTTGCGATTCTCCGAAGCTCCCGACAGGGAAGGGTGTGGCCTTGAAGCGTGCCAATACCCCTCGTTTTCAGGTCTGAGCATCACAGCCCTCGGCCCGGCAGAGCGGAATAAAAAGGCCGATACGGAGCAGGCACCCGATACGATCCGTATCCAGATATTGAGAGAAGGCGCGGCAAGCGGTGACCTCACCTTTACCTGGACGCAGGCAAGAGAGGCGGGCGGCATCACCGTCTATGCACGGGATGAAGACCTCTATGTGGTGCAGATACAAAACTGCACCGAACGCCCCTGGCGCCGGTGCAGTGAGAATGGCCTGGCGCAGCCCTCAGGCGGCGCTCGGGAGTATTTCGAGCGGCTTATTCGTACCGCCGGATAAGCGCGACGAGACGGCCCTGCACCTCAACCCGGTCTGGCCCGAAGATGCGGGTTTCAAAGGCGGGGTTTGCCGCCTCAAGCGCCACAGACGCCCCCTTGCGGCGCAGGCGTTTCAAGGTCGCTTCCTCGCCATCGATCAGCGCCACAACAATGTCGCCCGTCTGCGCCGTATTGGTGCGCTTCAGGATGACGGTATCGCCATTGAGGATACCGGCCTGGATCATCGAATCGCCCTGAACCTCGAGGGCGAAATAATCATCGCCTTCCGGAAGCCCGCCGGGGCTGGCCACCTGGCCATTGTCCTGCTGGATGGCAGAGATGGGTGACCCTGCCGCGATGCGGCCGACGAGCGGGATCATGCCGGCGATGCGGGGCGTTTCCACGCCCTGATTGGTGACCAGGGCCGGGCGGAAATCCCGCCGCTGGCGGGCATTGGGCGGCGGAATGGCGGACTCGGGCAGCTTCAACACTTCAAGGGCCCGCGCCCGGTTTGCCAGGCGGCGGATGAAGCCGCGTTCTTCCAGCGCCGTAATCAGCCGGTGGATGCCGGACTTGGAAGCGAGATCAAGCGCTTCCTTCATTTCATCAAAGGAGGGCGAAACCCCGGTTTCCTTGATGCGATCATTGATGAAGAGCAGCAGCTCTTTCTGCTTGGTTGTGAGCATGGAGCGGTTCCCGATGCGAATCTCTGTTCGCTTTTGTTCTACAAGCGTTCCCTGTTCGGGTCAATCTCAACAGGCGAGTTTCAGGCGCTTTACCTGCTCGGAACGCGAGGCGCCCTGTTTCATGAGCCACTCGCCGATCAGGAAACGCCGTGAACCGACCTTTCGCAGGCGGATGATGCTCTCCGGGTCGGCAATGCCGCTTTCTGAAACAAGATGCCGGCCGGCAGGAAGCATCGGCGCGAGGCGCTCGGTAGTGGTCAGATCCGTAACCATCTTCTTGAGGTCCCGATTGTTGACGCCAATCAGGGGGGAAGGGAGACGCAGGGCGCGCTCCATTTCCGCTTCGTCATGCGTCTCGATCAGCACATCCATGCCAAGATCCGTCGCGCAGTGATGAAGCTCTGCCGCCAGAGTATCGTCCACGGCCGACATGATGATCAAGATACAGTCTGCACCATGTGCCCGCGCTTCGATGATCTGTATGGGATCGATCATGAAGTCCTTGCGAAGCATCGGCATGCTGACGGCAGCGCGGATGGCTTCAAAATCGGCAAGACTGCCGCCGAAGCTCGGCATATCTGTCAGCACGGAAAGGCAGGCAGCGCCACCGCGCTCATAGTCCTGCGCGATTTCGACAGGATCCGCGCCCGGCAGGATATCGCCCGCCGAAGGGCTCTTGCGCTTGATCTCGCAGATCAGCGCATTCTGGCCTGCGTCTGCTACATCAGTCAGCGCCGCAGCGAAACCGCGAACAGGAGAGGCGGCCCTGGCCGCTGCCTCGAGGTCCGCGAGCGAGCGGGCCGCCTTGAGCGCGCGCACTTCGTCATGCTTGTAATCAATGATGCGGTCGAGCGCAGTTTTCATGGCCTAGTCGCTTTCCCGTGAGGTGCGCACGAGCGTGTTCAGCGTTTCGCGGGCGGCGCCGCTGTCGATCGCTTCGGCGGCGCGCGCAACGCCTGCGGGCAGATCGGACACAAGTCCGCTCACCAGAAGGCCCGCTGCGGCGTTGAAAAGAACGATGTCGCGGAAAGGCCCTTCGCGGCCGTCGAGCAGGTCACGGATGGCCGCCGCGTTCTCTTCCGGCGCGCCGCCCTCGATGGCTGAGATCGGATGGACAGGTAGGCCAGCGTCCGAAGGTGTCAGCTGGAAATGGCGGACGGAGTCCGGGGTGACCTCACAGACTTCCGTGGGGCCAGAGATCGAGATTTCGTCGATGCCGGCGAGGCCATGCACGACCCAGGCGCGGCGGGTGCCGAGCGCCTTGAGCGCTTCGGCCATCGGGATAACCCACTGCCGGTCATATACACCGAGCACGGAATATTCGGCGCCAGCAGGGTTCGAGAGCGGGCCGAGGAGGTTGAAAATCGTGCGGATACCAAGCTTCTGGCGGATTGGCGCCACATGCCGCATGGCGGAATGATAGCTGCGGGCAAAGAGGAAGCCGACACCCGCCTGATCAAGACACGCCCGGAAGGCTGTGTCGCTGAGCTCTAGCTGAAGGCCGAGGGCTTCGAGCACGTCCGCCGAGCCTGTCTTGGGCGGCACGGAGCGGTTACCATGCTTGGCGACCCGGCCGCCGGAAGCGGCAATCACGATAGCGCTGGCGGTGGAGGTGTTGAGCGATTTCCAGGGCAGGCCGCCGGTGCCGCAGGTGTCGAGCAGCGGGCCATCGACACTGACGCGGCGGGCATGGCGCCGCATGATGCGGGCGCCAGCGGTGAGTTCATTTGCCGTCTCGCCGCGCACCGTGAGGCCAGCCAGGAACGCGCCGACTTCTTCCGGCGCGGCCTCACCGGAAAGCAGCGTATCGAACGCGCCCTCCAGCATGCCCTCCTCAAGCGGAAGACCGCGCGCGATTGCCTGGATGGCCGAATTGAGAGCGCTTTCGCTCACTGCTTCACCTGCTTGAGAAAGTTCTTGAGGAGGGCATGGCCATGCTCAGTCAGGATGCTCTCCGGATGGAACTGGACCCCGTAGATGGGGCGGGTCTTGTGATGGACGGCCATGATCTCTCCGTCGTCGGTATAGGCGTCGGCGAGGAGGCTGTCTGGAAGGTCATCCGTGCGGATTGCGAGGGAATGATACCGCACGACCCGATACCGCTCCGGCAATCCTTCGAAGAGGCCGGTCTGATTGGTCGAGATTTCGGAAATCTTGCCATGGCGTATCTCGCGCGCGCTGACCACGGCGCCGCCAAAGGCTTGGCCAATGGCCTGGTGGCCAAGGCAGACGCCCAGAATGGGTAGGCTCTCGGGCGCCGCCTTCAAGAGGTCGAGGCAGATGCCGGCCTCATTCGGCGTGCAGGGGCCGGGGGAGAGCAGGACGGCATCCGGCTTCAGCGCGAGCGCTTCTTCCACCGTCAGCTGATCATTGCGTACGACATGTGTATGGGCGCCGAGTTCCTCAAGATAATGAACGAGGTTCCAGGTGAAGCTGTCATAATTGTCGATGACGAGGATCATTGATCGTGCTCATAGGCTGCGGCGAGTTCGGCGGCGCGCTTCAGGGCGCCGGACTTGTGGACGGTCTCGTCAAACTCATACTGCGCGTCGGAATCCAGCACCACGCCGCCACCCGCCTGGATGTGCAGCATGCCATCCTTGAGCACCGCCGTGCGCAGCGCAATGCAGGTGTCGAGATCGCCATTCCAGCCGAAATAGCCAACCGCGCCGCCATAAATTCCGCGGCGGTGGGTTTCCACCTCATTGATGATCTGCATGGCACGGATCTTGGGCGCGCCGGAGACGGTGCCAGCCGGGAACCCGGCGAACAGGGCATCAACCGCATCCAGGCCGGGGCGCAGATTGCCTTCCACATGGCTGACGATGTGCATCACATGGCTGTAGCGCTCGACGATGAACTGCTCTGTCACTTCCACAGAACCATAGGCTGCCACCCGGCCCACATCATTCCGGCCAAGGTCCAGCAGCATCAGGTGTTCGGCGCGTTCCTTGGGATCATTCAGCAGGTCTTCAGCGCGCAGGGCATCTTCCGCCGGATTGCCGCTGCGCGGACGCGTGCCGGCAATGGGGCGGATCGCGACACGCCCCTCGCGCAGCCGCACGAGGATTTCGGGGCTTGACCCAACCAGGCGAACATCGCCCAGATTGATATGGAACATGAAGGCAGAGGGATTCAGCCGCCGCAGGGCGCGGTAAAGGCTGATCGATTTCTGCCGGAACGGCGCCGAGAAACGCTGGCTCGGCACCACCTGGAAGATGTCGCCCGCCTTGATATAGTCCCGGCAGGTCTCGACGATTTCGAAATAGCGCTCCTTCGGCGTATCAGACACCAGCGACACCTGCTGCGCCACGCCGTCCTTCGGGGGCAGTGACGGCAGGCTTTCCAGCCGCTTCTCAACCTCGTCCAGCAGGGCATTCACGGCCGCTTCATCGCTTCCGCCAATGCGGCCGATCAGCAGCAGCTCCTGATAGATGTGATCGAAGATCACCATCACCTGCGGAATAACGAGCAGCGCCTCGGGCACATCCAGCTGATCGGGCTTTGTGATCGAGACAGGTTCGACGTGCTGGATCATGTCGTAACCAACATATCCGAATGCGCCCGATGCCATGGGGGGCAGGGCCTCTGAGGTTTCCGCCCGCGCAGTCTCCGCAAACTTCCGCAGGGCATCTACCGGAGCTTCTGCAAGCGTGCGCGCCTCCGCAAAATCTGCCGAGCGGCTGGTCTGGGCCACGCCGTTCTTGATACGGAACCACACCTCCGGCTTCAGACCGATGAAGGAATACCGCCCAAGCCGCTCGCCCCCGGCGATGGACTCGAACAGAAAGCTGCCCGGATCATCCGATCCAAGCTTCATCATGGCGCCAACCGGCGTTTCGATATCGCCGATGCGCCGCCTTACGATCAGGCGCGCTGTCATTGGGCCGCCGTGATCGTTCGCTTGTAGGCCGCAACCGCTGCCGCATTTTCCCGAACCTTCACGGCGCGGCGGATCTCGTCATCCACCGCCGTTTCGAGATCGGATACCAGCGAATTGGTCACATCTGCCGAAGAGGCCGCGCTCATGCTGGCCAGCACGTCTGCGCTGGGCGGCGTGACGGTCAACACCTTGAGAATGGCAAACATCGAACCGTTGCCTGTCGGCAGGCTGATCACGCTGCCGGCCGGGTTGTTGAAGGTCGCCTGCATCAGCGGTCCGGGAATGCCCATGGCCTGGGCGTTGGCGCGGGAGACAGGTTCCGGCAGACGGTCAACTTCCGTTCCCGCCTGCGCCGCCGCTGCTTCCAGTGTCAGCGCGCCGCTGCGGATCCGGTCCGTGAGGGCATCGACAGCAGCTTGCGCCGCATTGGCCGCCCGCTCGGCGACAATCATCGCTCGAACGCGCTCCTTGATCACCTCAAGCTCCGGCGTCGCGGCCGGAACGATGCGGCGCGGAGAGACAAGCACCACCGAACTCGATACATCGAACCGGCTGCTGATTTCATTCTGCGGCAGGCGGAAAGCCTGGGGGAGCGCTTCGGGAACGTCTGCCAGCATCGAAATGCGCTGGCCGTCCGCCGTCATGCCATTCTGATCGATCGGGGCCAGGCTGAACACCGGAACGCCGATATCCTCGGCGATCTGATGGAGATCATGCCCGGCAGACAGCGCTTCATCCAGCGTATCCAGAGCCGCCGAGAACAGAAGCTGGGCGCGTTCCCGGGCGAGACCAAGGCGAATTTCCTCGCCGACCTCTTCCAGCGGTTTGACAGCGCCGGGTTGGACAGAGATCAGCCGCGCCACCATCCACTGACCGTTCACTTCGCGCGGCCCAAACATGGCGCCGCTCTGCTTGCCGGGGCCGAACATCGCGTCCCGCAGCGTGGTGTCGGACAGTTCTTCAGCTCTCGCCGTGCGCATCTGAATTGAGTTGGCGCCGGTCACGCTGTTGGGATCGGCGCCGCCGGCCAGAAGGCCGAAAGCTGTGCGCGCCGCATCGCGGCTGGGGAACATCAACTCGGCATAGGTGCGCTGGTCTGGCGCGGCGAAGCGTTCCGACTTGGTCGCCTCATATAC
The DNA here is from genome assembly GCF_013823385.1 of Hyphomonas sp. Classification (GTDB taxonomy): domain Bacteria; phylum Pseudomonadota; class Alphaproteobacteria; order Caulobacterales; family Hyphomonadaceae; genus Hyphomonas. Next base: position 51,788 of record NZ_PNMA01000010.1, on the reverse strand, counting down.
CGTGGCCACTTCCTGATCCGTGACCTCGACCTTGCCGGTGAAGTCATCGGTCGACATGCGCAGTACATCCAGCGCGCGCCGCTCAGGGTGTTTCAGGCGTTCGATATGCTCGTCATAATATGCCTTGATATCCGCATCCGTGGGGGCGGCGGGGGCAGGCGCTTTCGAGGCATCATAAAGGAACCAGGCCACCTCGCGCGTTTCGCCGAGGTAATTGGCCTGAATGTTTGACAGGATGTCGGGCGCATACACCGCCGAACCCGCAGCCCGGCTGAGCGCGCGAATGAGAATATCGTCCTGCAGCTGGCGCTCGAACTGGGCAGGCGTCATGCCCAGCTGGGCGATGCGATCCCGGAAGATGGCCGCGTCCAGTTCGCCGGTAAGCGGGTTCTGGAACGCCGGAATGTTGTTCATCTCTTCCACCACCGCCTTGGGCGAGGGGGAAATGCCGATGCTTTCACCATAACCCAGGCGCGTGATGCGGGCTTTCTCGACTTCCACGATCTGGTCGATGAGCCCTTCTTCCAGGGCCTCTGACTTGCTCATCGGGCGCTCGGCCGTGGCGTTGATGTTCCGCAGGACCGTTTCGACGCGGAAATCCAGGTCTGCCGGATCAAGGCCGCGTGTGCCGGCGCTGACGATGTTCGCGCCAAGGCCGCTGCGCACCTGGCTGAAGATCTGATCCACACCCCAGAGCGCCATGCCGACAACGACGATCATCAGAACCAGCTTCCCCAACGGGGAACGGGTCAGCTTCTTCATAAGTGCGAGCATACGGCGCTTCTCTTATTTCTGGGGTTTGCCGGGTGGCTCACAGCTTGCTAGGCGACCGGTTTATGACTTGCAAGAGAGGGAAGGCCGCATGACGCGCACGCTGATCGCCGGAAACTGGAAAATGAACGGCCTGGTGGGGAGCCTCACCGAGATCGAACGGGTGGCTGCCGCTGTTGCGCCGTCCCAGGCCGGGCCTGAAATCCTGCTGTGCCTACCGGCCACACTGATTCACCCCGCTGCGGCAAAAGCTGCAGGCTCCGCCCTCAAAATTGGGGGAGAAACCTGCCATCCCAAGGAAAAGGGCGCCCATACCGGCGATATTTCCGCCGAAATGCTCATGGATGCGGGCGCGGCCTATGTCATTGTGGGCCATTCGGAGCGGCGGGCAGACCATGGGGAGACAGACGCGGCCGTCGCATCCCAGGCCTCCGCCGCCCTTCGTGCCGGTATCACGCCGATCATCTGCGTTGGCGAAACTCTGGCGCAGCGAGATGCCGGGGAGGTTCTCAAGGTCATTTCCGAACAGATGGCCGGATCGTTTCCCTCTGACGCCGCAGCGGAGACGATTGTTGTGGCGTATGAGCCCGTATGGGCCATCGGAACCGGGCGGGTGGCAAATTCGGACCAGATTGCAGAAGTTCACGGCTTCATTCGCACGCTGCTGACACAGCGGTTCGGTGAAGCGGGCAGGGGCACCCGTATCCTTTATGGCGGAAGCATGAACCCCGGAAATGCTGAGGAAATCCTCGGTGTGGCTGAGGTAAATGGCGGCCTTATAGGCGGCGCAAGCTTGAAGGCAGACGATTTCCTCGCCATCTACCGGCTGGCGGCGCAATAAGTCGTGTGGAACCGCTGACTTGGCGAACGGCCTGATCGGGGTTATGCCGGCGCCTTAAATTCAGGAAAGCTGGTCGGGCCCATGCAGAACGTCATTCTTGTTATCCACATTCTCGCCTGTCTGGCGATGATTGGTCTGGTTCTGGTCCAGAAATCTGAAGGCGGCGGCCTTGGGATCGGTGGCGGCGCTGGAAATGCGCTGATGTCGGGCCGCGGCGCTGCCGGCGCTCTGGTGCGTACCACCATGATCTTCGGGGCGATTTTCTTTGCCACGAGCCTGATCCTCACCTCGCTTGCCAACCGTCAGGCTGACAACCGCTCGGGCATCGAGCGCATTCTCGATGAGTCGAGCCCGCAAACGGCGCCGCAGCAGGGCCCGGTGGATCTCTTCGATCCGACCGCTCCGCTGCTGAACGATACCGCACCGGCTTCGCCAGACGTTGGAATCGCACCTGCGCCCCAGCCGGCGCCGGCAGAACCCACCGAAGAGGCAGCCCCGGCTACGGAATCTGTTCCGGAAAGCGCCAATCCCCAGTAATTTTCCGCTAACGGCTGGTGGAGGTCGCCCGCAAGGCGCGAATCATTTCATGAGTATAACCCCATGATCCGCTATATCTTCATCACTGGCGGCGTGGTGTCTTCGCTCGGAAAAGGCATTGCCTCCGCCTCCCTCGGCGCGCTGTTGCAGTCGCGCGGCTATCGCGTGCGCCTGCGCAAGCTTGATCCCTACCTCAATGTCGATCCCGGCACGATGAGCCCCCGCCAGCATGGCGAGGTCTATGTCACCGATGACGGCGCGGAGACGGACCTCGATCTCGGGCACTATGAACGCTTCACCGGTGTCTCGGCCCGCCAGTCCGACAACATCACAACCGGCCGGATCTATCAGCGCATCATCGAGAAAGAGCGCCGCGGCGACTATCTCGGCGCCACCATTCAGGTCATTCCGCACGTCACCAACGACATCAAGGAATTCGTCCTCTCCGATCCGGGGGAGGGCGTCGACTTCGTTCTCTGCGAAATCGGCGGCACGGTCGGCGACATTGAAGGCCTGCCATTCTTCGAGGCCATCCGCCAGCTTGGCCAGGAACTCGGCCCCCAGCGCGCCTGTTTCATCCATCTGACGCTGCTGCCCTACATTCCGGCCGCCGGCGAAATGAAGACCAAGCCGACGCAGCACTCCGTCAAGGAACTGCGTTCGATCGGTATCCAGCCTCAAATTCTGCTGTGCCGCTGCGATCGGCCAATCCCCGTCAATGAGAAGGGCAAGATTGCCAGCTTCTGCAACGTCCGCCTGACCAGCGTGATCGAGGCGCGGGACGTTGGCCACATCTACGATGTGCCGATGGCGTATCATGCGGAAGGTCTCGATTCTGAGGTGCTTTCCCATTTCGGGATCATGGACGCGCCCAAGCCGGACCTTTCATCCTGGGAGAAGATCGCCCAGACCATCCGCCATCCTGATGGCCATGTGACGATAGCCCTCGTCGGCAAATACACCGATGTGCCCGACGCTTACAAATCGGTGTCCGAGGCGCTGGGACATGGCGGTCTCGCCAACAAGGTGAAGGTGGATATCCGCTTCGTCGATTCTGAAAAGTTCGACGATCCGAAAGCCACTCTCGACGATCTTGAAGGCGTCCACGGCATTCTTCTGCCCGGCGGGTTCGGAGAGCGGGGCGCGCACGGCAAGATGCGCGTTGCCCGCTATGCCCGCGAACACAAGCTGCCCTGTTTCGGCATCTGCTACGGGATGCAGCTTTCGGTCGTGGAGGCTGCCCGCACCCTCGCCGGCATCAAGGACGCCTCCACCAGCGAGTTCGGTCCCACCAGCGAGCCTGTCGTTGGCCTGATGGGCGAATGGACCAAGGGCAACGAAAAGGTCACGCGCGACGCCAACACCGATCTCGGCGGCACCATGCGCCTCGGCGCGTATCCGGCGCGCCTTAGGGAAGGCAGCCTCGTTGCGCAGGTCTATGGCACGCTCGACATCTCCGAACGCCACCGCCACCGGTATGAGGTCAACACCGATTACATCCCGGCGCTGGAAAAATCCGGCATGATCTTCTCGGGCATGTCGCCCGATGGCCGCCTGCCGGAGATCGTGGAGCTGAAGGACCATCCCTGGTTCATCGGCGTGCAGTTCCACCCGGAACTGAAGTCGCGCCCGTTCGAGCCCCATCCGCTGTTCGCCAGCTTCATCGCCGCCGCCGTCAAGCAATCCCGGCTCGTCTGAGGACAAGCCGGGCAGGGGGCATCAGGCTGGCCGGGTCACCTGGAAGTGGCCGACATTGATCCGGCCGTCGCTGAACCCGGCTTCGCAATAGCTGAGATAGAAGTTCCACAGGCGGCGGAACGGCTCGTCAAAGCCAAGCGTGCGGATATCATCCCAGCTGTCATTGAAGGCGCGCGCCCACTCCCGGCAGGTGCGCGCATAGTCCTGGCCGAAATACTTCACGCCATCATGGCGCAGCCCGGCTTTCGCAAACTGCTGCTTGAGCACTTCCTCGCTGATCAGCATGCCGCCCGGAAAGATATGCTGCTGGATAAAGTCCACACGCTGACGATACCGGTCAAACAGAGCGTCATCGATGGTGATGATCTGCAGCGCGGCCCGCCCGCCCGTCTTCAGGGACGAAGAGACCTTGGCGAAGTAGCTCGGCCAATAGGCTTCTCCCACCGCCTCAAACATCTCGATGGAGGCGATGCCGTCATAGGTCCCCTTGTGATCGCGGTAGTCTTCAAGGCGGATATCCACCCGGTCGCTCAGCCCCTCACGTTGCATCCGTGCGGCTGCGTAGTCCCGCTGGGAGGGCGAGATCGTCAGGCACGTCACCTTCGCGCCCCGCTGCTTGGCCGCGTATTCGGCAAAGCCGCCCCATCCACAGCCTATCTCCAGAATTTCGCTCGACGGGCCCGCCTGGATGCGATCGCATATCTCGCGATACTTGTTCATCTGCCCTTGCTGCAGAGACTGGTTCGGGTTCTCGAAAAGGGCCGAGGAATAGGTCATGCTCGGGTCCAGCCAGCGCTCGTAAAATTCATTCCCCAGATCATAATGGGCAATGATGTTCTTGCGCGCGCCTTCGCGTGAGTTGCGGCGCGTGAAGGCATGCCGGATCATGTTCATGGAACGGACGATCCATCCGCCCCGCGCCAGCTTCCCGGCGGCTTCAAAGTTGGCCGAGAAGAAACGCAGCACTGCTGTCAGATCCGGCGTCGACCAGAGCCCATCGATATAGGCATCCGCAAATCCGACATCGCCGCCCGCCATCGCCTGCTTGATGAAGTCAAAGTCATGCACCTCGATAACCGCCGAAGGGCCGTCTTCCGCGTTCTGGAAAACCAGGATGCGGCCATCGGGAAGCAGGAAGCGCAACTCTCCACGCTCGGTCCGGAGCAGCAGCAGTGCCCCGATCCTGAAGGAGGCCGGAACGCCGCTCAGCGTGCGGAGGGTATTGGGGGATGCGATGATGGTCTGGCTCATACTGGCTCTCCGCTGCGGAGGGATGCTTTAACGGGCACGCTCGTGGCGATCGTTTCTGCCCTTCCGGGCGCCTCGGGTTTCCTGCGGTAGCCGGCCCCCTTGATCCAGATCTTGAGTGCCTGCCAGTGAATCCCAACTATAACGCCGAAGGACGAAAAGGGTTGCATCAGCGCCAGCCGCAACAGGTTCGCCGTTGTTGCCGTCCTCTCCACCGCGTTGATATTCGCCATATGGCTGCGCGCGCCTTCGTTCCAGTTCTCCACGATCACGCGCAGCTTTCCGTCCGGGGCGCGCAGCGTGAAGCGATACCGGCCGGAAACGTCCATGAAGGGCGACACATGAAAAGTCTTTGCGGCCTCATGCTCGGACCGGTCAGGGCCGGTTGCGGCCACATAACAATGACGCTCGCCGAATGTATTGTTCACTTCATAGATGATGCCGCGCAGGGCGCCGTCCGGCCCATATCCATACCAGAGCGACAGCGGCGCGAACTTGTAGAAAAGATGCCGTGGGAAGGTCACCAGCCGGATGGCGCCGCCCGCCAGCTCCACGCCGGCCTTGCGGAACATCCCTTCGGCCCAGGGCCGCAGCGGCGCGCCTTTCGCCTTCTCTCCATGATCCTCCGGGCGGAAGGAAAACACGCCCGGCCGCCCCACGGAAAACAGGCGCGATTGCGCGCCAGCTTCCGCCAGCCTGTCAATGTCGAGATCAATCAGAGCAATATCATACGTGAAGCGCCGCTCGAAAGGGGCGTAACGTTGATGAACCGTCTTGCCGGTCCAGAGCCTGAGAGCAGGCGCGGTCAAGCAGATACCTCCGCCGCAATCTGTACCACAGACGGGCTGTGGGGAGGAGTCCAGGTTTCAAGGCCGTCCGCATTCCAGGAAACACACCCCCCCAGAGACAGCGCGGCAGAAAGGCCGGATTTCAGCCCATCCTCGTGAAATCCGCGCCCCATCCAGGCGCCGGCAAACCAGAGATTGTCCTTGCCCTGAATGCGCTTCAGGCTGCGCACCGCCGCTTCTGCGGCCGCATCGAACTGGGGATGATCGGCGGTATAGTGAAGGAAGGTCAGCTCCTCCTTCGGCGGCGTGACGGGATTGAGAGTAATGAACAATGGCCGCGAGGGATCGAGCCCCTGAAGGCGGTTCATCCAGTAGGTGAGGCAGATGTCGTCGCCTTCCTGCTTGAGAACATTCCAGCTCGCCCAGGCACTGCGCCGTTTCGGCATCAGCGAAGGATCCCGGTGCAGCCAGATACTGTTGGGGCGATACCGGATGGAGCGGAGCGGGAACGCCTGATCCTCATAATGCTCCTCGATCATCCGCAGCGATTGATCGGAGTGCGCCGCGAGGATCACGTCATCAAAAACTTCAGTATGCCCGGTTTCCAGAACAACGGCTGTCCGGCTCCCGAAGGGCGATATCCGGCTAACGCCAACGCCGGTCCGCACGCGCGATCCCAATCCGTCCACGGCATTTCGAACATAGGTCTGGCTGCCACCGGTCACCGTGCGCCATTTCGGGCGCTCCTTGTGCATCAGCCGGTGATTGTCAAAGAACTGAAAAAAGCTCTGCGCCGGATAGTTCAGCATCTCGCGTTCCGGCGTGGACCAGATCGCTGCGCCCATGGGCAGGATGTAGTTGCGGCGGAACGTTTCGTCATAGTTGTGGCGGTCAAGCCACGCGCCCAGCGAGGTTTCGAGCACTTTGCCCGCTGCCAGTTCTGCCCGTGCGGTATCGTTGAATTTCAGGATGGTCTGCCAGAAACGATGAAAGTCCGGATTGAGGATATTGCGCTTCTGCGCAAACAGGCCGGGCAGGGTGGAGGCCCATTCCCAGCCGGCAGGATCAGACACCGCAAAGCTCATGTCCGATGCCTGCGTCTGGACGCCCAGCTCCTCGAAGAAGGCAATGAGGTTTGGATAGTTCAGCGCATTATAGACGATGAAACCCAGATCGACCGCCGTCTGATGACCGTCATAGTCGAACACATGCGTGCTGGCATGGCCGCCTGCGCGCGCGTCCTTCTCGAACACGGTCACATCCGCCACGTCCTTAAGCGCCCATGCTGCCCCCAGGCCGGAAATGCCGGCCCCGATGATCGCTATCTTCTTCATTCTGCGGTCTGATCCTCTTTGAGGGCCTTGTACGCGTCCAGCGCGCGCTGGCGGCCCATGGCATGGTCGATGATGGGTTTGGGATAGGTCGTGCCAAGCTTTACGCCGGCTTTCGCCAGCGTCTGCGCATCGGCCTCAAAGGGCGCGTGCAGATACTTGTCGGGCAGGCGCGCCAGTTCCGGGCACCAGCGGCGCACATAGTCACCGGCGCCGTCAAACTTCTGCCCCTGGCTGATCGGGTTGAATACCCGGAAATAGGGCGCTGCGTCAGCGCCGCTGCCGGCTGTCCATTGCCAGCTTGCCGGGTTGGAGGCCGGGTCTGCATCCACCAGCGTATCCCAGAACCACTCTTCGCCACCCTGCCAGGGCAGCAGCAGGTGCTTGGTCAGCATCGAGGCAACAATCATCCGCACACGGTTATGCATCCAGCCAGTATGCCACAGTTCCCGCATTCCCGCGTCTACAATGGGATAGCCCGTCTGGCCCCGGCACCAGGCAGTGTAATCGGCATCGCTGCGCCGCCAGCCCATACGGTTGAAGGCGGCGTTGTAATTGGCGGTGGCGAGATCCGGATTGTAATAGAGCAGGGTGTAGGAAAACTCCCGCCACGCAATCTCTGACAGGAAGACGCGGGCGGAGTTCTCATCCGCCTTCTGCGCCGCAAGCCGCGCCTGAACCGCCCGCCAGACCTGCGCCGGGCCAATCTCGCCAAATCTCAGATGCGGGGAAAGCTGGGACGTGCCGTCCAGTTCTCCGGGCAGATTGCGCGTCTCGGCATACCGGCTGACCGGCCCGTCGAGAAACGCCTCAAGCCGCGCCATTGCGCCATTCTCTCCAGGCTGCCAGGCCTCCGCGAGACCGCCAGACCAGTCCGGCTTTTCCGGGTGCAGCTTCCAGGAGGAAAGGGCTTCGCTATCGGCAAAGGCAGCCTTGATCTGTCTGGGCGCCGGCAATGGGGCAGGGGCTTTGTAACTCGCCTGCAGCGCGCGCCAGAAAGGCGTGAACACCTTGTACCAGCCGCCACTGCCGGTTTTCAGCTCCCAGGGCTCCACCAGCAGGCGGCCATTGAAGCTCTGGCAATTTACGCCCTTGTCCTTAAGCGCCTTCTTGATTGCCGCGTCAGTCTCCCGTTCCGGCAGGCCATAGCGGCGGTTCCAGAATACAGCCTCTGCGCCCGTCTCCTGCACCAGCGCGGCAAGCACGCTCTCGGCTGGCCCGGTGCGCAAAACGAGGGTTCCCCCGATCGCCTCCAGGGACGCGGCGAGTTCGGCAAGGCTCCGGTTCAGCCACCACCGGCTGGCGCCCCCAAGCGGACGCGGCGCGCTGTCGCCAGTCTCCCGGATATAGAGGCAGATCAGGGGCCGGCCGCTGCTTGCCGCCATATCCAGGGCCGGGTTGTCCGCCAGTCTCAGGTCTTCCCTGAACCATAGAATTGCGGGTGCGGGAGAAGGCATGAACTGACCGGTTTGAGGATATATCTGGTAACATCGGTCTTACGCCTTGAATCGCCGATTGGATCACCAGATGACGGCCAGCGCTTTCGTTCCCCCGGACGCCCCGTTATAGCCTGCTGCAGAGGCAGTTTGTTTTCACCGGAGGCCCACGCTTCATGTCATCCCGACTCTCAGGGCTTCTGGACCAGGCTGCCGGAAAACGCGTCCTCTGCATTGGCGACGTCATGCTCGACCGGTTCATCTATGGGGCCGTCGACCGCATCTCTCCGGAAGCGCCCGTTCCGGTGCTTCGTTACAGCCGCGACGCGGCCATGCCGGGCGGAGCGGCCAACGTTGCGCGCAATCTGGCATCCCTGGGCCTGCGTCCCGTTCTGGTCGGTGCGCGCGGGGATGATGACGCGGGTAGGGAGCTGGTGTCCAGATTTGTCCAGGATGTGTCCATTTCTGTCCATCTGGTGACCCTGGAAGGCCGCCCCACAACCCTCAAAAGCCGCTTTGTGGCAGGCGGTCACCAGCTTTTGCGCGTCGATACGGAAAATGCCGCCCCCATCAGCGAACCCATTGAAAACGACCTGATCGGCATCGTCGCTGCGGAGGCCGAAGGCGCGGCCGTCATCCTCATCTCCGACTATGCCAAGGGCCTACTCACCAACCGCCTTCTGCAGGCAATCCTGCAGATCGCGGCAGACCACCAGATACCCGTCATCGCAGATCCCAAGGGCCGGGACTTTGCCCGCTACGGCGCCGTCGACATCCTCAAGCCAAACGCATCCGAACTCGCCGCCGCCACCGGCCTCAGCGTCGGCACCGACGAAGAAGCCAGCTGGGCGCTGCGCAGCGCTCTGGACACCCTCCCGGCAAAGGCCGTCGTCGTCACCCGCGCCGCCAGAGGCATTTCCTTCATCGGCTCTGACCGCAAGGTTCACCATGAAGCCGGCCGCGCGCGGGAAGTGTTCGATGTCTCCGGAGCCGGCGATACCAGCCTGGCGGCGCTGGCCGCCGCGATCGCGGGTGGGGGCACGCTGGAGGAAGCTGTCAGCATGGCCATCGCGGCGTCCGGCATCGCGGTTGGAAAGGCTGGAACTGCAACCGTCACTGCAGAAGAGGTCAAATCGGCCCTGACGGATTTCGGCCCCGCCGGCCGGGCCGGGATCCTGCCGATAGACGCCATGATCGGTCAGGCAGAACGCTGGCGCGCCTCGGGCCTTCGGGTCGGCTTCACCAATGGGTGTTTCGACATCCTGCATCCTGGCCATATCCGCGTCATAGAACAGGCCCGTTCCCATTGTGACCGGCTGATCATCGGCCTGAACTCGGACGCTTCGGTGAAACGCCTCAAGGGGCCCCAGCGCCCGATCAACTCCGAACAGACCCGCGCGGACGTTCTTGCCGCCCTCAGCGCTGTGGATGGGGTCACCATCTTCGACACGGACACGCCTCTGGAAGTCATCACGGCGCTGAAGCCGGATGTGCTGGTCAAGGGCGGGGACTATACTAAAGAGACCATCGTGGGCGCCGATATCGTCGAAGCCCGCGGCGGCGAAGTGATCATCGTGCCGCTGGTTCCGGGCCATTCGACAACGGCCACAATCGCCCGAAGCAATTCAGGAAACTAGCCGCTCGAAGACCCTCAGTTGGTCGCGTGTTTCTTGAGCTCATAAGTGCCCGTTCCAGTCATCGTGAACCATTCCGGAATGTCGGGATGGCTCAGCGGAACATCGGAATCGTCGGGGATCAGGTTCTGTTCGGAGACATAGGCAATGTAATGGGTCCGGTCGTTCTCCGCAAAGAGGTGGTAGAAAGGCTGGTCCTTGCGCGGGCGCACTTCCTCCGGGATCGAGTCATACCATTCATCGGTATTTGCAAACTGCGGATCGACGTCGAAAATCACGCCCCTGAACGGAAACAGCTTGTGGCGCACCACCTGTCCGATCTGGAAACGGGCTTCATGGCGGGAAATGGCGTTATAGAAGTAGTTGGTATCGACGGGATCCGTCAGCAAAAGCGGTTCGGCCTCCGCCGGGCGCCCCCGTTTACGGAAGATGTTTTTCAACCATGCGGTTCGGCCGCGTCTACTGGTCATTTTCAGCTCCTGTGGTAGACATTGCCTCAAGTTTTCCATTCGGGCCACACCATGGCTGACAAAAAAGACAGGGGAGGGCCGCCCAAACGCGCGCAGGCCCGCCCCACCACCAGCCGGCCGCTTTATGCTGCGGTCGACCTGGGCACCAATAATTGCCGCCTGCTGGTGGCAGAGCCGCGCGGGCAGACTTTCCGCGTGGTGGATTCCCATTCCCAGATCGCGCGGCTTGGGGAAGGGCTTCACGATACCGGGCGGCTCTCCGAGGCCGCGATCGAACGCGCGCTGGACGCCCTGCATGTGATCCGGCGCAAATTGCGCCATCATGGCGTCGGCCGCGTCCGGTGCATCGCTACCGAAGCCTGCCGCAAGGCCGAGAACGGCGCCGAATTCATCCAGAGGGTGCATTCCGAAACGGGGCTTACCTTCAAGGTAATCGGCGCCAAGGAAGAAGCCCGGCTGGCCACGATCGGCTGCCATGACCTGTTGGTTGCCCCAGCCAAATCCGTGCTGGTGGTCGATATCGGCGGAGGCTCCACCGAACTCTCGCTCCTTGATGCGGAAACCACGCGGGGCCAGGGCCTGAAGGGAATGCTGAACCGCGCGCCCATCATCGACTGGACGAGCCTGAAGATGGGCGTGGTCACGATGAGCGACGCTTTCCGTGAGCACGAGGAGGCGGAAGCCTGGCCGCTGATGCTGGCACGCGCGCGGGAGATTGTCGCCTCATGGCCAGGGCTGGCAGCCGTTCAGGAAAGGCTGGCCGCAGACGAAGGATACCTTATCGGTACGTCGGGAACGGTGACCTGTCTTGCCGGCGTGCATCTGAAGCTGGATCGCTACCGCCGGGACAAGGTGGACGGCGCCTGGATGAGCCGCGATGAAGGCAGCGCAACGATTGATATGCTGCGAGACCTTGGTGTCACCGGCCGCGCCAGGCTGCCAACCATCGGGGAAGAGCGCGCGCCGCTGATGCTTGCGGGCTGCTCGATCATGCAAGCTGTGTGGGAATCCTTTGAAGGCACCCGCCTGCGCGTGGCCGACCGTGGCCTGCGGGAGGGACTTTTGCTGTCGATGATGTATGGTCAACCCAGAAACCGCAACCGCCGCCGGAAAGGCCGCGGTGGCCGCCCCAGCCCTCAGGAGGCTTCAGATGAGTGATGACGACAGGCGGCGGTGGAAAGGTCCGGGGCCGGAGAAACAGGATTCCGGCCGCCGCACGACCGAACGCAAGGTAATCGCCCGCAACGCCCGCACGGAAAGTTCCAAGCGCTGGATCGAACGCCAGCTTCAGGATCCGTATGTCCGCAAGGCAAAGGACGAGGGCTATCGCTCGCGCGCGGCTTACAAGCTCCTGGAAATCGATGAGACGGCCAAGCTCCTGCGCAAGGGACAGCGCGTTGTCGATCTTGGCTGCGCGCCCGGCGGCTGGCTTCAGGTGGCGCTGCAGAAGGGCGCGGCAGAGGTGGTGGGGATCGACCTTTTGCCGCTCGTTCCGATTGAGGGTGCACTGATCATCGAGGGGGACGTCAACAATCCGGAGGATGTAGCGAAAATGCTCGCCGGCCTCTCCGGCCCGCCGGATCTTGTGCTGTCAGACATGGCCGCCAACACGACGGGCCACAAACAGACCGACCATTTGCGCACCGTTGCGCTCGTGGAAATGGCCGTGGCGTTTGCCATCCAGCATCTCGCCGAGGGCGGCGCATTCTGTGCCAAGGTGTTTCAGGGCGGCACGACCAAGGACGTGCTCGACCAGCTGAAACAGCATTTCCGTACTGTGAAGCACATCAAGCCAGCCGCCAGCCGCGCCGGGAGCCCCGAGATCTATGTCGTTGCCAAGGGTTTCCGCAAATAGCTGCGCACTGCCCGTCACTTCGAAGTCGGAAAATAATCCGTGATCAGCGCATGGTAAACCCGCTGCATGGCTGACCGTCTCATGGTAATCGGTGAACTGGACATATTCTGCAGCATGCCGATGAATATCAGATCATGCCTTGGATCTACCCAGAACCATGTTCCTGCGGCCCCATCCCAGTAAAAGCTGCCTTCCGGCGCGCCAAGCCCAGAGGCAATGGTGTCGTCAATCACACCCACGCCAAAACCGAAGCCAACTCCTCGGCCCGGCCGATGGAGGGGGAGACCGGTGGCGGGATCCACGAATGTAAGCCCATTCGTCACCATCATGGAAACCGTTTCGGGTTTCAGCAATGAAACCTCACCGAGAGTGCCCCCATTCAGCAGCATCGCTGCAAAACGTTCATAGTCGGCGATGGTCGAAACAAGTCCGTGTCCACCTGAATAACGTGGAACATCTGAGGCGCCCAGTGTCTGTATCGGGCCCGGCACGAGTTGCATGCCAGCCTCTGGTGTCCAGCCCGTGAGTACTGCCAGTCTCGAACTGTCCGCTTCATCAACGGTAAATCCCGTATCCGCCATGCCGAGAGGGGCGAATATCCGTTCCTGCAGATACTGATCGAGCGATTGCCCCGTAATCCGCTCGATGATAGCTCCCTGAAGATCAGATGCGATGGAATAGGACCAGGCTTCGCCTGGCTGGTATTTGAGGGGTATGCCGGCGACCTTTTTCACCAGGTCGTCGGAGGAGGCGGCGTTGTCGATTTGGCGGGCCAGGAACTGCTGCGAAACATAATCCTGCCGGCCATCGCCATAGCCAAAGCCAGCGGTGTGCAGCAGCAGTTCACGTATGGTCGGGACCCGGTTTGCCGGCCGTGTACGGACGGCCCCAGCAGACTGTCCGTCAAACACTACGAGCTTGCTCATTTCTGGCAGGAATTCGGAGATCGGGTCGTCGAGTTCGAACTTGCCCTCTTCATACAGCATCAGAAGGCCAACCGCCGTCACGGGCTTCGTCATAGAGTAGATGCGATAAATCGTCCGGTCGTCCACCGCATCTGCGCCGTCCAATGTGCGCGTGCCGTGAAAGCCGCTGGCCACACGCTGACCATCTTTTATCAGGACATAGGACAGGCTGGCGACTTTCTTGTCGCGGACAACAGCGGCCATTTCCTGGTCCAGCATCGCCAGGATGGAGGGCATGAAACTCTTGGCCGGGTCGGAGGCCTGGGTTTCGGTCTCAGCGGCGACAACTTCCGGAGCGCCCGCTCCCTTTTGGGCGGGCTGTCCACAGGCTGCAGCGAGGAACAGGGCGCTGAAAACAGCATGTTTCGCCCAGGAGAGTGGTCTCTGCATCTGTCTCAAATCCCGCTTTGTGCTGTACCGCTGGCGGTCGTAGGTCGATTTCACCTTCGCTTCAAGGTCGGACGATTGAATTCACGGGGCCGCTCATGTTTAGCTGCCGGTGATCAACATCGATACGGGGAATAGGAAATGCACCTGTCAGGCGGCTGTTATTGCGGAAACGTCCGGTATGAGGCGGAGGGCGAGCCGCTCATGCGCGCGCGGTGTCATTGCCGCGAATGCCAATACTTCACCGGCGGGGAGGGGAATGATTTCATCGCCATGCCCGCAGCGGGCTTCCGCTTCACCCAGGGGGCGCCCAAGGGATACACCCGTCCGGATTTTCCCGGCGCCGCCACCCGCGAGTTCTGCCCGGATTGCGGAACGCCCTTGCTGACACGGTCGCCGGCGCTACCGGGCGCGCTGATCCTCAAGGTGGGCGCGCTCGACAATCCGGCGGCTTTCGAAGGGCCGCAGGTCATCCTGCAGACCGCCGATGCGCAGGCCTTTCATCATATACCCGAAGGTGTGCGGGCTTTTCCGCGCTTTCCGGGAATGTGATCGAAAACGCAGCATGAGGGGACTTCACAAGCCTTCACGACTCCCTTAGGAGGCCAAAAAGGGAGCTCCCCACATGAAAATCCGACAAGCAATCACCTTTGACGACGTGCTGCTCCAGCCCGGCGCGAGTGAGGTGTTACCCGCAGATGTCGATGTTTCGACCCTGCTGACCAAGTCCATCCCCCTCAATATCCCGCTACTCTCGGCGGCCATGGATACGGTTACCGAAGCGCGCCTCGCCATTGCGATGGCCCAGGCTGGCGGCATCGGCGTCATTCACCGCAACCTGACGATCGAGCAGCAGGCCGGTGAAGTGGCGATGGTTAAGAAGTATGAGAGCGGCGTGGTGATGAACCCCGTCACCATCAGCCCCGAGGCCACGCTCGGAGAGCTTCAGGAACTCAAGAAACGCACGGGCTTCTCCGGCATCCCCGTCGTGGAGAGGAACGGCAAGGTAGTGGGCATCGTCACCAACCGGGACACCCGCTTCGCCGATGACCCGAACGAAAAGGTCGCAAGCCTGATGACCCGCGAAGTGGTCACGGCCCAGATGGACATGGCGCCCAGTGATGCGCGCCGCCTGCTGCACAAGCACCGGATCGAGCGTTTGGTGATCGTCGATCATGAGGGCCGCTGCCTTGGCCTGCTGACCGTCAAGGACATGGACAAGGCCGCCGTTCACCCCAACGCCGCCAAGGACGGGGCAGGGCGCCTGCGCGTTGCGGCCGCTTCCACCGTGGGCGATGCAGGCTTCGAGCGAACCCTCGCCCTGATCGAGGCGGGCGCAGACGCGGTGGTCATCGATACCGCCCACGGCCATTCGATTTCCGTGGCAGAAGCGGTCACCCGCGCCAAGAAGATCTCCAACTCCGTCCAGATCATCGCCGGTAACGTCGCTACGGCTGAGGCCACCAGGGCCCTCATCGATGCGGGCGCAGACGCCGTGAAGGTCGGCATCGGTCCTGGCTCTATCTGCACCACGCGCATCGTCGCGGGCGTCGGCGTGCCGCAGCTCACCGCGATCGAACAGTGCGCCACCGCTGCGCTGGCGTCCGGCATTCCGATCATCGCCGATGGCGGCATCAAGTTCTCCGGCGACTTCGCCAAGGCGCTTGCTGCCGGCGCCTCGACCGCCATGATGGGCTCCATGTTTGCCGGAACTGAAGAAGCGCCTGGCGAGGTCTTCCTCTATCAGGGCCGCAGCTACAAAGCCTATCGCGGCATGGGCAGCCTCGGCGCCATGGCCCGCGGCTCAGCCGACCGTTACTTCCAGAAGGACGCCGCCGCCGAAAAACTCGTGCCGGAAGGCATCGAAGGACAGGTGCCCTTCAAGGGACCGGTCGGCGCCATCATCCACCAGATGGTCGGCGGCCTGCGCGCAGCGATGGGCTATGTCGGCGCCAAGGATATTGCCGAACTCCACCAGAAGGCCGAGTTCGTCCAGATCACCGGCGCTGGCCTCAACGAAAGCCACGTCCACGACGTGATGATGACGCGCGAAGCGCCGAACTATTCGCTGTCGCGCGGCTGATCAGATCCCATCCTGAGGTCTCGGCTCCCGCCACATCGCTTCGAGCGGCGGGGCGCCGGGACCGGGTTCGAACAGCTTCATCCGCTCGAAGCCATGGCTCATATAGAAGCCCGTATTCGCCGGATTGGAGTTTTCCAGATAGCAGGGCAGGCCCGCCTTGTCAGCGGCTGCCAGGGCAGGGTTGATCAGCTGCTTGCCCAGCCCCTTGCCGCGCTCGGCCTTTCGCGTGCCGATGGTGAAGAGGTAAAGGTGGCGGTCCTTGGGATGTTCCCGCGCCATGGTTTCGCCCGCCGTCAGCGCGCGCTTGGCGGCGCCCTTTGAGCCCTTTTGCATCAACGTCCAGACAAGGCCGAGCGTGGCCAGCGCGCCAAGCTCCCGGCGCTGGTCCGACAGGCACCACATCGTTGCCCCGCGATCCCCGGCCAGATGGCAGATTCCGTTGGGGATATAGAGATGCCGCGCCAGTTGCGAGAAAACCGGGGTCAGCGCTTCCGTCCTGCCAAATACCCACAGGTTCACCGGGTCTTCGGCAAACGCCTCGCCGGTGATCTCGCCCAGCCGCCGCCAATCCGCAGCGCCTGCAGCCTGCATACCTTCCGGCAGGTGAATCTCAAGCATGTTCAGCCCTTTGTTGTTTTCAGCAGCCCTATAGGACGCTAACACCCTCGCTTTCGCAACCGGAGAGCCGACACATGCGCAATGGCGGACGCATCAGCGCAGCGATTTCAGTCCTGACGGACGTGCTGCAACGCCATCAACCGGTGAAGATTGCCGTGCGCGACTGGGGCAAACGGGCTCGCTATGCCGGCTCCAAGGACCGCGCCTGGGTGTCGGGCCTGGTTCTGGACGCGCTCCGCCGCCGCAATTCCACGGCCCATCATATGGGTCATGACGATCCGCGCGCGCTGGTGTTCGGCACGCTTCGCTTTGCCTGGGATTGGCCCGCCCGCGATATCGAACAGGCCTGCTATGACGATCACGGCCCCACGCCCCTGACGAATGCAGAGCGCGATGCCCTCATCATGGCGCCCGATCCAACCGCGCCGATCCATGTTCAAGGCGACTTTCCCGAATGGATGACGCCGCATATGGAGCGTGTGTTCGGGCCCGATGCCGTGATCGAGGCGCAAGCCATGGCCGTGCGGGCGGATGTGGACCTGCGCGTCAACACGCTGAAATCGGATGCCGAGAAAGCCGCATTGCCGCTCAAATCCGTCCGCGCGGTGCCTTCAAGGCTCCTTACCAA
Source organism: Hyphomonas sp. (assembly GCF_013823385.1). Taxonomy (GTDB): domain Bacteria; phylum Pseudomonadota; class Alphaproteobacteria; order Caulobacterales; family Hyphomonadaceae; genus Hyphomonas. The sequence continues at coordinate 34,498 of NZ_PNMA01000010.1, read as the reverse complement.
CGCCTACAACATTCCCGCCCGCGATCCGACGGAACGGGAAGACTCCATCGAAGGCATTCCGGCCTTCTCGAAGGGTTGGGTGGAGGTGCAGGATGCCGGTAGCCAGATCGCTGCAGCCGCCGCAAATGCAAAGCCGGGCGAGCAGGTGCTTGATTATTGCGCCGGGGGCGGGGGCAAGACGCTCGCCCTGGCGGCCCAGATGCAGGGCACCGGCCAGATCTATGCCTATGATATCGACGGAAAACGCCTCTCCGCGCTCGTTCCGCGCCTCAAGCGCTCCGGGGCGCACAATGTTCAACTCGTCCACCCCAGCGAAGGCACAAGCCTTGAGCCGCTGGCCGGCCAGATGGACCTTGTGTTCGTCGACGCGCCCTGTACTGGCACCGGAACCTGGCGCCGCAAGCCGGATTCCAAATGGCGCGTAAAACCTGCCCAGCTCGCCAAGCGAATGGACGACCAGCGCCAGATCCTTGCCGAAGCGGCCAACTATGTGAAACCCGGCGGGCGCCTGCTCTATGCAACCTGCTCCTTCCTGATCGAGGAAGACGAGGACCGCGTTGCCGAATTCCTTGCCGCAGATACGCGCTTCCGTGAGGAAGACGCTGCCGAGGCCGCAATTGCTTCGGGTCTTCTGACCGATCACGGCGCCGCCATCGTCCGCAAATTCCGCGGCCCCACCGGCAGCGTCCGCCTCACGCCCCGCCGGGCAGGCACCGATGGGTTCTTCTTCTCCATATTGCGCCGGGAAGCGTGATCCTTCGGCTGCCCAAATTGGCCGGTTGCGCGCTTCACAGCCTTTCGCGTCAGCGAAACCCCCGCTAATAGGGGCCATGACACAGCAAGCCGATTCCGCCCTCAACTCCCATGAACGCGTCCTGATTGTCGATTTCGGCAGCCAGGTGACCCAGCTGATCGCCCGGCGCCTGCGTGAAAGCGGCGTCTATTGCGAAATCCACCCCTTCAACAAGGTCGATGGCGCTTTCCTGAAAGCCTATCACCCGCAGGCGATCATCCTCTCGGGCGGCCCGGCCAGCGTGACCTGGCAAGATGCGCCGCTCGCCGATCAGGCGATATTCGATAGCGGCCTGCCCATCTTGGGTATCTGCTATGGCCAGCAGGTGATGATGCACCAGCTGGGCGGGCGTGTGGAAAGCGGCACCAGCCGCGAATTCGGCCGCGCCTTCATTGAGCCGGTTCAGGCGGACCCGATCCTGGAGGGCCTGTTCGAGGGCGGCAACTCCGAGCAGGTCTGGATGAGCCATGGTGACCATGTGGCAGACATGGCCCCCGGCTTTGGCGTTATCGCAAGATCCCCCGGCGCGCCTTACGCCGTGATCGCCGACCCGGAACGGAAATTCTACGGCACGCAGTTCCATCCTGAAGTCGTCCACACCACCCATGGCGCGCGCCTTTTGCGCAACTTCACGCACGGCGTCGCGGGTCTCAAGGGCGACTGGACGATGGCGGCCTACCGGGCCGAAGCCATCGAGAAAATCCGCGCCCAGGTCGGTAAGGGCAGGGTGATCTGCGGCCTGTCCGGCGGCGTCGATTCCTCGGTGGCCGCCGTTCTTATCCATGAAGCCATTGGCGACCAGCTGACCTGCGTTTACGTCGACCACGGATTGATGCGGGCCGGCGAAAGCGAACAGGTCGTCAGCCTCTTCCGCGAACATTACAATATTCCGCTCATGCACGTAGACGCATCGGACCTCTTCCTCGGCCAGCTCGACGGCGTTACGGACCCGGAGAAAAAGCGCAAGATCATCGGCGGCCTGTTCATTGATGTGTTCGATGCCGAAGCCAGTAAGATCGGCGGCGCCGATTTCCTTGCGCAAGGCACTCTGTACCCGGATGTGATCGAAAGCGTCTCTGCCATCGGCGGCCCCTCCGTCACCATCAAGAGCCACCATAATGTCGGCGGCCTCCCGGCACGGATGAAGATGAAGCTGGTCGAACCGCTGCGCGAACTCTTCAAGGATGAAGTGCGCGCCCTGGGCCGGGAGCTTGGCCTGCCGGAAGCTTTCGTCGGCCGCCATCCTTTCCCCGGCCCAGGCCTGGCCATCCGCATTCCCGGCGCCATCACGCGCGAGAAAGCCGATACGCTGCGCAAGGCCGATGCCATCTACATTGAGGAAATCCGCAAGGCTGGCCTCTATGATGAAATCTGGCAGGCGTTCAGCGTCCTGCTTCCCGTCAACACAGTCGGCGTCATGGGGGACGAGCGCACCTATGAAGCCGTCCTCGCCCTCCGCGCGGTCACGTCCACGGATGGTATGACGGCGGACTATTATCCATTCGATCATGCCTTCCTTGGAAAGGTCGCGACACGGATCATCAACGAGGTGAAGGGCGTGAACCGGGTTGTGTATGATGTCACCTCCAAACCGCCCGGCACAATCGAATGGGAATAGGGGCAGAAATTATGTCAGACAACAAACGTATTGTTCTCTCCAGCGACCACGCCGCCATCAACCTTCGCCAGATGATCGCCGCGCATGTAGCCGCGCAAGGATGGGAGCCGGTCGATATCGGCCCGGTGACGCCGGAAAGCACGCATTACCCCAAGCATGGCGAAGCGGCCGCCCGGCTTGTCGCCTCTGGGGATTGCCGCTTCGGCATCATTCTCTGCGGCACGGGTCAGGGCATCATGATGGCCGCCAACAAGGTGAAAGGTATCCGCTGCGGCGTGTGCAGCGATACATTCTCGGCCCGCATGATCCGCCAGCACAATGATGCAAACATGCTGTCCCTCGGCGTTCGGGTGATTGGCGAAGGCCTCGCGCTGGATATCGTCGATGCGTTTCTTTCTGCCCAGTTTGAAGGCGGCCGCCATGCCACGCGCGTGGATATGATCGGGGCGTTGGAAGCCTAGCGGCGGCCAGAAGGACCAGATGGCACGAAACTTGCGCCAAGTGGGGCTATGGCCAATTCCGCGCCCGGACTGGCCAGAACGGGGCGCCGCTGTATATCTTCCGCAACCGGGCCGGGACGACGGGCTGCGGAATGGCTTCAAAGGCAGTAAGATTTGAGCAGGACAACGGAATTCAGGGGGATCGGAGGGCTGGCCCTTCAGGGCGAGTTCATGGGACACCCGGACGATCCGGCAATTGTCCTGCTCGAACATCCGCAGCAGAGCCCCGGTTTCTGGAGGGATCTGTCCGTCGCCCTCGTAAAGGCGGGCAGGCAGGTCGTCCGCATCGCCCACCTGGAAGCCCCGCCGTCTCCCAAGCGGCGTGACACGGACACGTACACAACCGAAACCCTGCGCGCTGTTCTCAGTCAGCTTCCGATGCGGCCCGTGCTGCTCGCCGCGGGCGATCATGCCGCCGCCGCCATCAGCGCCGTCAGCCAGGATGGCGCCTTGCTCGCAACGGGCCTCGTTCTCATCACGCCGGATATTCATCCGGCTACTGAGATCGCCGTCATTCTGGAAAGCCTTCCGGCCCTGATTATCACCACCGCCCGAGGCGGATCACCCGACGGGATCGCGCATATTGCCAAGGGTATCGCGCATGCCGAGGCTGTGGAAATCGGGGCAGGCGTGCCTTTGTCTGCCGCCGAATGCCTCGATGCCTTCAGCGCCGTGCTGATCGATTTTCTCGAGCGCCGCCTGCCGCGCTCAACGCCCGAATACCGGCTCGGCTCGGACGCACGCACGCTGCGCGATGCCCTCGGCTGTTTCGCCACCGGCGTTACCATTCTGACAGCGCGGGACAGCGCCGGCCAGCCCGTCGGCCTAACCGCCAATTCCTTCACTTCTGTCTCACTCGATCCGCCGCTCCTGCTGGCGTGCATAGCCAAATCCTCGGCGAGCTCGGAAGTCTTCCAGGCATCGGAGCGCTTTGCGGTAAACGTGCTTCACATCGGGCAGCAGCCCGCCTCGATCCGCTTTTCCCGCCGGGACGAGGACCGGTTCGGCGCCACGCCCTGGGAGCCGGGGCTTAACGGCACGCCGGTTCTGACGGGGTCTCTGGCCACATTTGAATGCGCGCGCCATGCTGTCCATGAAGGCGGCGATCACATCATCCTCATCGGCCAGGTGGAGCGCGCCCGGTTTGAACCGCGCCGCGACCCGCTGCTATATTTCCGTGGCAAATACCGCCGCCTGCATTTCACCTGACAGGCCCGGAAAGTCTTAACGAACCCTGATCAGCCCGTAAGGCAGGTCTCCCAAAGAGGGGAAGGGGGTAGGTGCCGGCCGCTCCGGCGCCGATAGAGTCGCCGCGCCGCAAGCTGGCCCAATCCCAAACCAGAAGCTCCAGATGCCACGCCGCAGCCGCGCGCCTTATGCCACGAGTCGCATAATCTATATTATGGGCAATTTTGTTATTTGGGCTTGGCGACGCGTAAGCACCTGAATTCACAATTGATTCTGCACATGGCGCAATCGGATGCGGGCGGGCAGCTCACGTCACGGCCCGCTCGGCCGCCTCAGCCGCTGATCTTGATTTCCATGCCGTCAAAGCCTGGCTCGACATTCGGCGGCAGCGTTTCCAGCAAGGTCCGGTAATCCATGTCGACATGCAGATTGGTGAGCACCGCCCTCGCCGGCTTCAGCGCCTCGATCCACTCCAGCGCCTGGTCGAGATGCGCGTGGGACGGATGCGGCGCATACCGCAATGCATCGATGATCAGCACATCCAGGCCGCCAAGACGTCTCATTGTGGATGCCGGCAACGCGTTAACATCGTTGCAATAAGCGACACCGCCAATCCGGTAACCCATGCACGGGATGGCGCCATGCACCATGGCCACAGGCAAGAATTCCACAGCCCCGCCCGGCCCGCTGACCGAGAATGCGTGCCCGTCATTCACAATGGTGTGCGGCGACAGGATGGCCGGATAACCCTTCCCGCCGACAAAGCAGTACTCAAAGCGCGTCATCAGACTGCCGCGCGCATACGGATCAAAATAGACCGGAATGGCGCTGCGCTGGCGGATGGCCAGGGCGCGCACATCGTCAATGCCGTGGGACTGATCGGCATGATCGTGCGTGTAGATCACGCCGTCCAGATGCGTCACGCTGGCGTCCAGAAGCTGCTCGCGCAGGTCTGGTGACGTGTCGATCAGGATATTGGTAAGCGCGCCGCCTGCGCCTTCTTTCTGTACCAGCGCGCCGCAGCGCCGGCGCCGGTTCCTGGGCTCTGCCGGATCGCACGCGCCCCAGTCACCGCCGACGCGTGGAACGCCGCCGGAGGACCCGGTACCGAGCAGGATGATCCGGGAACCGCTCACGCCGCGCCCACCTTGTCGAACAGTGCCAGGGCGTTCGCCTCTGTGATCGCTTTCACTTCATCCACAGGCATTCCCTTGAGCGCCGCCAGCGCCTCGGCCACGTGGATCAGATAGGAAGGCTCGTTGCGCCGCCCGCGCATCGGAACGGGCGCCAGATAAGGACAATCCGTTTCCAAAATGATCCGTTCGATCGGTACATCCCCCATCACGGCGCGCACATCCTTCGCGCTCTTGAAAGAGAGTATTCCGGAGACGGAAAAATAAGCGCCCAGCTTCAGCGCCCGCTGCGCCAAGCCTTCGCCGCCCGTATAGCAATGCAGCAGCGGCCGGATAGCGCCCTTGGCCATTTCCGCCTCAAGAATATCCGCCATCAGATCGTCCGCTTCCCGCGTATGAAGGATCAGCGGCAGCCCCGTCTCGCGCGCCGCCGAAATGTGTTCCAGAAGGCTCGCCACCTGCTCTTTCTCAGGGCTGTACCCATAATGGAAATCAAGGCCAGTCTCGCCGATCGCCACCACCTTCGGGTCTTGCGCCGCGTCGATCAGCATCTGCGCGGTCACATGCGTAAAATCCTTCGCATGATGCGGATGCGTGCCGACCGAGCACCACATATCGGCATTTGCGCTGGCAATGGCGTGAACGGACGGAAAATTATCAAACCGGTCGCAGATCGCCAGGAAACGCCGCACGCCAGCGCCCCGCGCGCGCGCCAGAACGTCTTCAATATCCTCGGCAAAGGCTTCGCCGTGAAGGTTCACATGGGTATCAAACATCAATCCATCATTCACTTGGCCGCGGCCGCTTCGTGCATCGCCGCGATGATCTTGGAGGCGACCTGCGCCGCGTCCATGTTCAGGGTTTCAGCGTCGCCCGAAAGCCGCGCAAGACCGAGCCAGGCCTTGGCAGCGCGCGGCTCGTTCTCGGCGCGCTGTGCGACCCATTCGAGCACCTCATCGCGGAAAGCCAGCTCCGCTTCCGGCCCGTCACTGGCGGCGCTGAGCGCAGCTGACACGAGCTTGTCAGATGGCTTCGGCATGCCCTTGATCAAGGCCCGCGCGGCGCTGGCGGCATTGATGGCAGCAGGCGAAGACAGCCGCAGGCCGAGCCCCGGCCGGCCACGCGCAAGCCCATGGGCGGCTGCCGGCGCCCCGGCGGCGTCCAGCGCCCGCGCGCAGTCCTCTTCAGACAAGATGGACAGCTGCAACACGCGGCACCTTGAGCGGATCGTCGGGAGGATCGGTCTGGACCGGTGATTGACCAGCAGCAGGATGCTCTGCGGCGGTGGCTCCTCCAGCGTCTTGAGCAGCGCATTGGCGGAGTTCCGGTTGGCCTCGTCAATCGCGTCCACGATGCCGACGCGCCATCCGCCCATGGCCGGCTTCATCTCGAAATGGTGGGTCATCTGGCGGATCTGATCCACCGTGATGTCCTGCGCCAGCTTGCCCTTGTCATTGAGTTCGCGCCGCTGGACGCTCATGTCCGGATGGCTGCCAGCAAGAATGGCGCGCATCACGCCGTCATCGGCCGGCGCGTCAAAGGGCGCCGAGGCGGGCCCGCGCGCGCCCAGGAGATAAGCGCCGATGCGCTCGGCCAGGCGCGCCTTGCCAATTCCGGACGGGCCCTCGATAAGCCAGGCATGATGCAGCCGCCCGCTGCGATAGGCGGAGAGAAAGGACGCCTCCGCCGCTTCATGGCCAAAGAGAGGAAGCGCAGCGCTCACGGCAACACCTTGCCTTGGTCATCCATCAGCGAACGGATATGCGCCCACGACGCTTCTGCGACTTCCTCAGCTGTCTGCCCGGCATCAATTAGCCGGCATCGCCCGGGCTCTGCCTTTGCAATTGCCAGGAAGGCCGCCTGAACCGCCTCATGGAACGCGTCCGGCCTGCGCTCGAACGCGTCGAGCGCCCCGGCGCGCACAGCCCGCCGCTCACGCGCAACGTCCAGTGATACATCCAGAACCAGCGTCATCGAGGGTATCGTATCGCCCAGAACTTCGCGTTCAATCGAGAGCAGGGTGTTTAGCGCCACGCCGCCATCGATAGACTGATAGACGCGCGTGGAATCGGCGAACCGGTCACAGATCACCCAGTCTCCACGTGCCAGCGCCGGCCGGATCAGCTTTTCCAGATGATCCCGGCGCGCCGCATTGACCAGCAGTGCTTCAGACAGGGGCGACCACGCCTCCCCTTCCGGCGGATGCAGCAGGAGATGGCGCGCGGCTTCCGCCAGCGGTGTGCCGCCCGGTTCACGGGTCAGCACCGCCTGGATACCGGCCGCCTCCAGCTTCCGGGCTAGCGCCTTGGCCAGCGTTGACTTTCCGGTGCCTTCACCGCCCTCCAGCGTGATGAAATGTCCGGCTGGCCGCTCACTCATCGCCGCTGGAAATGAACGTGCGCACGCCTTCGAGCGCCATGCCGACGAAGCCGAGCTTCTTCACATCCGCCTCAGCGATGATGGGGGCTTCGGTGGGCTCGGAGCCCTCCATGGTGATTACCAGTTTACCGATCTGATCGCCCTTCTTCACCGGCGCCTTGACCGGGCCGTCGAGCACGATCTCCACCTTGGCCTTGGAGAAGGCGGCCTTGTGGCCGGCCACTTCGATCGGCTCGGCCAGCGAGACGGGCACCGTGCGGCTATCGCCCAGCCAGATGTCAACATCCGGCAGCGCCAGTGTTTCCGGCCCGATCGTTTTCAGTTCGAAGCTCTGGAAGGCAACCCGCATCAGGCGTTCGCTTTCCCGCGCCCGCGCCGCCATCGTGGGCAGGCCGTTGACGACAATCGTGCGGCGCACGCCATCGCGCACCGCCGAGGCCGTCAGGCCATAGCCGGAAGAGGCAAGATGCCCGGTTTTCAGGCCGTCAGCCCCGGCAACTTCAAGCAGCGGATTGCGGTTGGCCTGCGTGTACTGGCGCCAGGTGTAGGAGGGCAGCGAATACCACTCGTAATACTGGGGATATTCATCAATCGTCATCTTCGCCAGGCGGGCAAGGTCTTCGGCCGAAACCACATGGCCTTCGCCTTCAAGGCCCGTCGCATTGACGAAGTTCACCGATTTGAGCCCCAGCTCATGCGCGATCTCGGTCATCCGGCGGGAGAAGGCCTCTTCAGACCCGGAAATGCCCTCGGCCAGCACGATGCAGGCATCATTGCCCGACATGGTGATTACGCCATGCAGCAACTCCTCGACGGTGGGGGTATCCTTGGGCACCAGGCCCATCGTGGACGTGCCGGAAGGGAAGCCGCCCCGGCGCCAGGCATCCTCGCTCACCGTGAACTTGTCCGTCAGCGACAGCTCGCCCCGTTCGATCAGTTTGAAGACGACATACGCCGTCATCATCTTGGTCATCGACGCGGGCGTCATCGGCTCGTCGCCGTTCTTGGAATAGAGGATCTTGCCGGTTGCGTGATCCATGATCACCGCATGGCTCGCCGGCGTGTCGATCATCTGAGCCGAAACACTGGCGCTGCTGAGCGCCCCGAGGGTCAGTAAAGCCGCAAACACCTTGCGAAAGGGAACCACGATATCTTTCTCCTGTGCCGTTCTGGCGGCCGCAGGATATTCAGCGGCCTTCTGCACTGCATAGGCAGGAAAAAGGGCCGGTTTGTGGTCAGCGTCAATGGGGTGGCTGACGGTTCCTCAGTATCCGGTGACGATCCGGCCGTCCGCAGTGCCCTCGGCATAGAGGCGTGCGCGCACCTGTTCGGCGGCGGCCTGATCCTGGAAGGGACCAACGCGGACCCGGAAAAAGTCGGCGCCGTTGACACGGGCGGGCACAATCTCGACCGGAAGCCGCGATTCGACCTGACGCAGCATCGTTTCAGCATTGCCGATGTCCGAGAAGGAGGCGAGCTGCACGAACACGCCGCCCGTTGCCGCTGCAGGGGCCGTGTAGGCCACCGGTTGCGGGGCCACCGTCATCGACATCAGGCGCGGGGTTTGTCCCGCCGGGCCGCCGCCGAGCAATTCGTCTTCTGCAGCAACCGGAGCGGCCGATGCCATTTTCGTTGCGGCGGGCTGGGCAGCTGGCGTCTTCACCGGCGGCAGAACGGGAGCAGGCGCGCCCAAAGTCTGCGAAACGGCCTGGGCCGCCAGCACAGGCGCGGGGCTGAGATAACGCAGACGCACATTGCCCTTCCCGGCTGCGTTCATGCCGAGCGCTTCGGCGGCCTTGCGCGACAGCTGCAGGTTGGCGCCGTCCTCAAACGGCCCACGATCATTCACACGCACCACAACTTCGCGGCCGGTATCCAGATTGGTCACATGCACAAGGCTCGGCAGCGGCAGGCTGGGGTGGGCCGCCGTCATTTCAGCCTGGCTGAAAAGTTCGCCATTGGCCGTGGGCAGGCCCGCGAATTCTTCGCCATACACAATCGCTAGGCCGGTTTCGACGAACTCGCCATTGGCGGCGGCAGGGGCAGTGGGTGGCGCAATGACAGGTGCAGGCTGGGTGTAAGCCATCCCCTGCCCGGCCGGCTCAGGCATCGCCTGAAGCGATGCGCTTTCAACGACCGGACGGGTCGGCACAAGCATCTGCGGCGCCTCGGTCAGTGCGCTCTCACGCGTTGGCCCGGCCAGGGGCGCAACGGTGGTCGAAGCGGTACGCACCTGTGCTGCAGGCTGGGAGTCCGGATAGCGGAACTCAATGCGGGCAGTCGCCTTGTCGATCGGGGCAGAGCTGGCTTGCGGGCGGGCCAGCGGCGCGGGAGCGGCCGGCGCCTGCGCAACGCGATAGGTGGCGGGCGCCGGCGCGTTCATCGCATCGTTCTTGTAGACGATAGGCGCGACACGCGGCCCTGCTTCTGCCGTCGCGCCAAAAGCGCAGGCAAAGGCAAGAACGGAAAGGGCAACCTTGGAACGGCTCACAAAAGTCGAACGCTGGAACGGCATGGGCCGCAAATCTCCTCATTCTGAGTACCGGATCACATTCGGTGGTCCGGGCGGCTTCTGCCGCTTTCAGGATGGTATTTACCATGGGTTGGTGGAATCCCCGTCAACGCCGGCAGGTAATCCAACACGCCGGATTAAGCGCGCAGTAACAGTTTTGGCACCCTTCCCCTCTTGCCTTCCCGGCAGGCTTCGGGGAAACAGCACCGGCCCGGAGGAGTGGCAGAGTGGTTTAATGCGGCGGTCTTGAAAACCGTTGAGCCTTCGCGGGCTCCGGGGGTTCGAATCCCTCCTCCTCCGCCATTTCGGTATAAAACTGGGCACGCCGTTCGCCGCCGATTCTGCGCTATTTGCGGCGGCTAGGGTTCTCAGAAGCTCGTTCTTCGATCCCATGATGCGCACTTCGCGCTCGTCGACCTCGACGCGCTGAGCTAACGCGCGCAGATGATCGCGCCGATAGCCGCCGCCCTCCAACCGCATTTTCTCGCGGGCCGCTGCGGCGAATCTCTCGATCATTTCCGGCGTGACGGCCTGATGAGTGGCGCTGTCGAGCATGGCTTCGGCGCGTTCCGCGTCGGTTTTCGCCTGATCACGAAGGACTTTCAGACCGGCGATGCGCTCTTTCAGCGCCGGATCGTCGAGGTCGGCGACGCCGATCTCGATGGCGTCGTAAAGGCGTTTCAGCCGCAGCTCCGATTCCGTTGCCCGCCGGTTCAGTTCGGCGATGTGCTCACGGCGGCGCTCAGCGCGCTCTTGCCGTCGGTCGAGCACATCGACGAGAACCTCTTCCAGCCGATCAGACGTCAGCAGACGCTCCTCCAGATGCTGAGCAACCAGCGTATCGAGCTTATCCATCGGGATTGTCCGGCCCTTGCAGCCAGTCTCGCCCTGACGCGCCTTGATCGAGCAGGCGTAGTAGCGGTAACGCCCGCTCTTGCCAGTGCGGATGGTCATGGCGCCGCCGCACTTGCCGCAAAAGCAGATCCCCGTCAGCAAGGTTGGTCCTGTCACTACGCGTGGCGGCGCGACCTTGGGATTGCGCGCCTGCATCAGCTTCTGCACGGCGTCGAAGGTCTTGCGGTCTATGATCGGCGGAACCGGAACCGTCACCAGGTCTTCCGGCTTGGTCGGCTCCTTGTTCTTGCGATGCTTGCCCCATTGATGCTCGCCGATATAGGTCCGCCGGGTCAGGATGCGATGAACCTGTCCGATGCCCCAGCGGCCGCCGTCTCGCGTGAAGATGCCCCTGCCATTGAGATGCGTGGCGATCGCTTTGACGCCCATGGCCCCGCGCGTTCCGTCCCCTTCCAGGGCGAGGCGATAGATCAGCCGGATCGTGTCGGCGTGCAGCGGATCGATCTCCAGTTTCTTCTTGGTCTTGGCGCCGCGCTGTTCGGCCGCGACCACGCGATAGCCGACGGGCGGGCGCGAGCCGTTCCAGAAGCCCTGGCGGGCGTTTTCCTTGAGCGCGCGCAGGACGTGCTTGGCGTTCTCCTTGGACTGATATTCATCGAACAGCGCCATGATCTGGCGCATCATGACGTGCATGGGATCGTCGCCCATCTCCTGGGTGATGGAGACGAGCTTGACGCCGTTCTTGGCGAGCTTCCGGACGTAGAACTCCAGCTCGAAATGGTCGCGGAAGAAACGGCTGAATGAGTGGACGACCACGATGTCGAAGGCTGAGGGCTTGGACGTACCCGCCTCGATCATGCGCTGGAATTCGGGGCGCTTGTCGTTCGTTGCTGACGCTCCTGGCTCCACATAGGTCTCGACGAGTTCGTAGCCGCGCGCCTCGCACCACGCTTCGCCCTGGCGTTTCTGGTCAGGGATCGAGACGTCATGCTCGGCCTGCCGCGTCGTCGAGACGCGCAGGTAAAGCGCGGCGCGGAGCTTCACGGCGTTTTGCGGTGCGTTCATGATGCGCCTCCCGCTGCCTTTCGCCATTCCTCGCCGGTCAACGTCAGATCAAGCGAAACACGGTCGTAGAGGACTCGCGGACGCCGCCGGCGCCCTTCCGGTTCCATCTCGACCAAACCGTATTCGGCCATCTTCTTCAGCGTTCGCGACAAGTTCGATTTGGCGCGCCCAGTCATCTCCGCCAACTCGTCAAGCGAAGCCGGTGCGCGTTCGGCGATGGTCCGCAACAGTTCGCGATTACCGGCTGACAGCACCTGGGCAAAGGACTCGGTCGATGTGAACCATACCTTCGGATCGTCCGGCCCCGGCTTTTGCTCGCCGCGGGCGATCCGCATGGTGCGGGCCTTCATCTCCTCATAATCGGCGATGCCGATCTTCAACGTCGTCATTGCAGTACGCCTCGCTCCTTTAACACTGCATCCACCGTCTCCCAGAAATCGACGATCAGGCTCGCGGCATCCTGATAGTCATAGGGACGCACGGTCCGGAGCCGGTGGCGGTGATCCTGCGGTTCTCCGCGTTTGCGGCGGCCGACAGGATGAGCATTGTCGAAGCCGACAAGCCGCTCGCCGTCAGGTCCGTGCAGCGTCAGCGAATAGTCGAGCCCATGGGGCTTCTCCGGGCTAACGGGCACGCGCGTAACGACGAACTTCACCCAATGCCTGCCCGCAGGGTCGATGACGAGCACCTGGCCATCGAGATCGAGCAAGGCGTCAAGGCTCGGATCGTATGTCTCCTCTGTCATATTAGGTTATCTTTAGATGATAACTTTGTCAAGGAGCCAACCGAACCCAAGGGGCCGAACAAATCGTCGAACAGATCACCGAACCAGGCCTCAAACACATCCACTTCGGACGAAGTGACCGGCACGCGCTTCAGCCACTCATCGGTGACGCGCCAGTCGGTCAACTCTGGTTCGGGACGTCCACGCGGCTTCGGTTCCGGAATCTGCGCGTAGTCGTAAAGATCAATTTTTGCCGCGCGCGAACGCTGCCGGCGTTTGGGTACGGAATTGGACATGAAGCGACTGTGCCGCCCCGTAGTACGCGGAGAAATGCTCCGCATCCGGGTGAAGCGTCAATGGCGGCGAAGACAGGTGTTCGGCGGTGCTGCGCCAAATGCCTGGCCAATCAAGACGAACATGTTCCCCGATAAAGAGTAAGAGTTCGGCGGCTTTCGCCGTGACGGGTTTGGAGGTCGAGAGAGAGGCTCTCGGCCGACCTGTCGCGGAGATTGACCCATGACCAACCTTGAAACCCTGGACGGCCGGCGCGACGCGAGCGGCGGCTACAAAGTCGATATCTCGCGCGGAGAGCGGATCGGCCGCGTCTCCTCGGAATGGTTTTCCCGGCCGAATGACGAGCGCTATCTGTCCCTGTCGGAGCTCTACGCGTCGGTGAAGGGCCGCGCCGAGCGCAGCCGCACGCGGACAGTCGAGAGCGCGGCGATCCGCGTTGAAGCCCATCGCGACGATCCGGAAAACCTGGCGCTCATCCTGCCCGACGCCGAGGCGCCGGTCGCGCCGACCCATTGGAGCTTCGGCCAGCTCGCCAGCCTAGTCAGCGCGCCGGCGGCCTATCTGCGCCAGCTCCCGGCGCCGCTTGCGGGCATCAACCTGCAATACGGGCTCACCTCGCACCGAGCCGAGCAGATCAAGACGCTGGAAACCGAAGACGGGCGCACGGAACTGCGCGCCGTCACCGGCCCGGATTATGGCCGCATCTACGACCACGAACTCGTGGCGGCCGTGCAGAAGATCGCGGGGAACGGAACTGGCGATACGCGCTGGAAAGTGCCCGGCACGCTCGACTGGTCGAGCGGCGTCTACAATCCGATGGTCGACATCACCAAGGACACGACCACGCTCTACGCCTCCGACCGAGACGTCTTCCTCTTCCTGGTCGACGACATGAACCCGATCGAGGCGGGCAAGCTGTCCGACGGATCTCCCGATCTCTATTTCCGGGGCTTCTATTGCTGGAATTCTGAAGTCGGCGCGAAGACGCTCGGCATCGCCAGTTTCTATCTGCGCGCCGTCTGCCAGAACCGCAATCTCTGGGGCGTTGAGGACTTCCAGGAAATTAGCATCCGACATTCCAAATACGCCGCCAATCGCTTCGCGCACGAGGCGGCGCCGGCGCTGACCCGCTTCGCTGACTCCTCGCCGCGACCCTTCGTCGAAGGCATTCGAGCAGCGCGCGAGCGCATCGTCGCCCACAGCGACGATGACCGCACCGACTTCCTCCGCAAACGGGGCTTCTCCAAGGCGGAGACGGCCAGAATCGTCGAGACAGTCCTCGCCGAAGAAGGTCGGCCGCCGGAGTCCGTATTCGATTTCGTGCAGGGCATCACCGCCGTCGCCCGGTCGAAGCCGCAGCAGGACACCCGGCTCGAAATGGAGGGCAAGGCGAAGAAGCTCCTCGAGCGCGCGGCGTAGCTGCGGCCGGCGCTCCGCCTTTCCGGTCCGTCGCTTCCTCAAGAGGAAGAGGCGGGCCGGGTTCTCCGTGACGGGTTTGGAGGTCGAGAGAGAGGCTTTCGGCCAGCCCGCCCACGGAGAACTGACATGACCAAGTCTCAGAAAATCACCCTCAGCGCCTCGCGCGACATCCCCTTCAACAAGCTGGTGCTCAGCCAGTCCAATGTCCGCCGCGTCAAGGCCGGCGTCTCGATCGACGAGCTCGCCGAAGACATCGCCCGGCGCACGCTTCTGTCCTCGATCACCGTCCGGCCGGTGCTGGATGAGGACGGCGCTGAAACCGGCATGTTCGAGATCCCGGCCGGCGGACGCCGCTACCGGGCGCTCGAACTGCTGGTCAAGCAGAAGCGTCTGAACCGCACGGCGCCCGTGCCCTGCATCGTGCGCACGGACGGCCTCGCCGAAGAAGACAGTCTCGCCGAGAATGTTCAGCGTGCGCCGCTTCATCCGCTCGACCAGTTCCGCGCCTTCCAGGCGATGCGCGAGAAAGGCAAGAGCGAGGAAGAGATCGCGGCGGCCTTCTTCGTCTCGGCGAACGTCGTCAAGCAGCGGCTCAAGCTCGCCGCTATCGCGCCATCGCTTCTCCACGCCTATGCCGAGGAGGAACTGACCCTCGACCAACTCATGGCCTTCACGGTCAATCCCGACCATGAGCGCCAGGAACAGGTCTGGGAGTCGATCAAACGGACTTATGCGAAACAGCCCTATGAAATCCGCCGCATGCTGACCGAAGGCGCCGTGCGCGCCTCCGACCGGCGGGCGCAGTTCGTCGGGCTCGACGCCTATGAGGTGGCCGGCGGCGCCATCCTTCGCGATCTCTTCCAATCCGACGACGGCGGATGGCTCCATGACGCTGGCCTGCTTGCGAAACTCGTCGATGAAAAGCTCGAAACCCATGCGGAAGCGATCCGCGCCGAGGGCTGGAAATGGATCGAGATCGGCACGGACTTTCCCTACGGCCATACCTACGGTCTGCGCCGGATCATCGGCGAGACCGAGCCGATGAGCGAGGACGAGATCGCGAACTTCCACGCACTGAAAGCCGAATACGATCAGCTTGAGGACGATTACGCCGACGCCGAGGAGTTCCCGGAAGATATCGACACCCGGCTCGGCGAGATCGAAACGGCGATGGAAGCCTTGCAGGAGCGTCCCGTCCGCTTCGAGCCGGATGAAATCGCCGTGGCCGGCGTCTTCGTCAGCATCGGCCATGACGGCCGCCTGCGTGTCGAGCGCGGCTATGTCCGCCCCGAGGATGAACCTTCCGTCGAATCCGACGGACAGGACGAGGTCGATGGGATCGACGCGTCTGACGAGGAGGACGTCGACGACGCTACGCCCCCTGATGCCAGCGACGAGGCGGAAGAGGAAGACGATGGCCTGAAGCCTCTCTCCGACCGCCTCGTCATGGAATTGACGGCGCATCGCACGCTCGCTCTGCGCGACGCGCTTGCCAACGATCCGCAGACGGCGTTCCTCGCCGCCTTGCACGCGATGGCGCTGCGGCTCTTCTACCACTATCCGCTGGATAGCTGCGTCGAGATCACCCCGCACAGCGCCGGTTTCGGCGCCCAGGCGCCGGGCCTTGGCGACACGGCTTACGCGCTCAGCATCGACGATCGCACGACGAGCTGGCTAGGGGCGCTGCCGAAAGCGCCTGAGGATCTGTGGGAGGCGCTGGTCGGGTTCGACAACGATAGCCGCGAGGCGCTGTTCGCGCATTGCGTCGCCATGACCGTCAACGCCGTCCAGGAACCGTACAACCGCCGTCCGCGGGCGCTCGCCCATGCCGATGTGCTGGCGGCGACGCTCGGGCTCGACATGGCGGCGACGGGCTGGGCGCCGACGGGCGAGAGCTATCTCGCTCGCGTCACCAAGGCCCGCATTCTGGAGGCCGTGCGCGAAGCGAAGGGCGAGAATGCATCCGACCGCATCGCCGGCCTCAAGAAACCGGACATGGTCGCGGCTGCCGAAGAGCTTCTCGAAGGAACCGGTTGGTTGCCCGAAGTGCTGCGCATGCCGGCTCTTCCCGACAGCGAAGCGCAATCGGCGGATAACGGCGGCGAACCGGCCATGGGCGATTACGCCGTCATCACCGATGATGAACCTGTCACCGGCAACGCCTTCGCCACTGCGGCCGAGTGACCGGGAGCCAAGCCCCCCAACGGCTCCCGCAGCCGCCCCTGGAGCCCGCCCAATGTGGCGGGCTCCTTCTTTTTTGCTCTCACCATGGAGGCGCAAATGAACAGCGCAGCATCCGAAATCGCACGACGGCTCGGCCGCGAGGCGGAGGCCGTCTGCCGCCATTACCTCTCCAACGGTCGCAAGCAGGGCCGCTACTGGATCGTCGGCGACATCGAGAACACGCCCGGACGCAGTCTTTATGTTCGCCTGACGGGACCAGCCCACGGTCCGGGCGCTGCCGGCAAATGGGCAGACGCCGCCACAGGCGAACATGGCGACCTGCTAGACCTCATTGCCGCTGCGCATCATTTGCAATCCTTCGGCGAGACGCTCGATGAGGCGCGACGATTCCTGAGCTTGCCACGCCCCGAACCGCCACAACGTGAGCGTCAATCCGCGCCCACCGGATCGCCGGAGGCTGCACGGCGCCTCTTCGCCATGGGAAGACCGGTCGGTGGAACGCTCGCCGAGCGCTATCTTCGTCGACGCGGTCTTTCCGGGCTTGGCGACGCGCCAGCGCTGCGATTTCATCCGTGCTGCTACTATTGGCGAGAAGGTCAGCCCAAGGACACCCCACCGGAGACCTGGCCTGCATTGCTCGCCAAGGTCACGGACGTGAACGGCAATCTCACCGGCGTTCACCGCACATGGCTCGATCCGGCGACGGCTCGCAAGGCGCCCCTCGATCCATCACGCAAGGCGATGGGGAACCTGCTCGGCCATGGCGTGCGGATCGGAACTGCGAGCGACATCCTCGCTGCTGGCGAAGGGCTGGAAAGCACGCTCTCCGTGCGCATGGCGTTGCCCAACATGCCCGTCATATCCGCGTTATCGGCCAATCATCTCGCCGCGCTGATCCTGCCGACCGGGCTTCAGCGTCTCTACATCGCTGCCGACGCCGACGAAGCAGGCGACATGGCCACCGCCAATCTGATCAAACGCGCAGGAGCCGTCGGTATCGAAACGATCCGGCTTATTTCTCTTGGCGGCGACTTCAACGAAGACCTCCGCAAGCTCGGACGGGACGACCTAAGGACGCATCTGGGTCAGCAACTGGCCACGGCCGATTTCTCACGGCTGCTTTCCGACGAACACTGAGCGGCTGAGCAGGCCCGTCATTAGTCTGGTCGCTATCGTCAGATCACCTCCTAATTGGAGAGCCTCGCCTTCGGCCTTCCGAGAGGAGCGAGACGGAGCGGAGACTGGCCGGGCCGGCAACGGCTACGGCGACACTCTTTTCCGCCGCCGGGCGTAATGGCCCGGCTTTGCATCGCGAAACAAAAGAGCGCCGCCTTCGCCGTCCTCCGCCTCTGGCTTCGGCCGCCGTGGCGGTGCAGTCCCGGACAGCCCCCGCTTTCCCGTCGCTCGGGAAGGCCGCGAGAGGCGCGGCTCATGCCGAACAGGAGACGATCCCATGACCGCCGAGACCACCGAACCAATGGCCAGCTCCGCAACCGCGGCCGTACTCGAAGAATTGCAGCTTTATGGCTATCGGCCTTTCGCCGACGAACCCGACCCGAGACCCTTGCCCGAAGCCGACGCCCTCCAGGGTGCGATAGCCGACATCTTCGACGCGCTCGCCGCCACGCTGGAAGACACGCGTCTCGAACCGGATCTCGAAGACCTGCTCTGGTCCGTGACCAACCTGTTTCATCGCACAGCGGCCCGCGTCGACCGCGACCTGGACGACAATGAGCAGGCCCAGAAACGCTCGCAGCGCGAACAGGACGGGTCGGAAATTCGCTCGGTCGAACTTGAAGCCCTGACGGCGCAAGGAACCACGCTGATCGAGCGGCGCAACGCTTACGAGCTCATGCGCGATATCGCCGCCGACCACTTCGAGACCCATATCGGTCAGACCTGGCGACCGCACTCGGGATCACGGATCAGTCACCGGACGCTGACGGCGGCCATGATCGACAGCCGCGACTATCTCTCGGCGAAGCGGCGCGCGGAGATCGAACCCCTCCTGCCAAGCGGACCACGGGTTGCGTTCTCCGGCGGACTGGACGT
Organism: Hyphomonas sp.; assembly: GCF_013823385.1. Classification (GTDB taxonomy): domain Bacteria; phylum Pseudomonadota; class Alphaproteobacteria; order Caulobacterales; family Hyphomonadaceae; genus Hyphomonas. The sequence continues at coordinate 15,782 of NZ_PNMA01000010.1, read as the reverse complement.
CACCGACCATCGGGCGATCTGGGATGCGCTGGACCGTGTGAAGGCCAAGCACGCCGACATGGTGCTCCTGCATGGCGGATCGCCCAAAGGCGCCGAGAAGATCGCCGCGTGCTGGGCCGATAACCGCAAATGCCAGCAAATCGTCTTCAAGCCGGACTGGAAGCGCCACGGCAAGGCGGCGCCGTTCAAGCGCAACGACGCGCTTCTTGAGGCGATGCCCATCGGCCTCATCCTCTTTCCGGGGTCGGGAATTACGGACAATCTGGCAGACAAGGCCAAAAAGCTCGGCGTCCCGCTCTTCGATTTCAGGCCGAAGAACAACAAAGCGCAGGCAGCGTGATGCCTGAGATGCATCACCTGATGCGCGCGCCGGAAGGTTTCGGCGTGCGCTGCTTTGCGCTATACTTCGAAAAGCGCCGTGGCGGTTGGTGGAGGCGCTCCATCCATGAAGGAGACCGCCCATGTTTCTGTCCGCATTGCTGAGCGTTGTCGGCCTCGGCTTTCTCTGCTGGCTGTTATTCAGCCTGGCCGTCTATGCGCTTCCGTTCTTCGTCGCCGTTACTGTCGGCTACTATGCGTTTGAAAACGGCGCGGGGCCGATCGGCGCCATCGCTGTCGCACTATTCGCCGGCGCAGTCGCTCTTATCCTCGGGCAAGTCGCGTTCGCCACGATACGGTCACCGACCATCCGCCTGGCGATCGGCGCGCTCTATGCCTTGCCGGCCGGGTTGGCCGGTTTTCACGCGGTCAAGGGTCTCTCTGAGACCGGCGGCGCGGGCGAGACGTGGACCCTCATCTTCGCAAGCATCGGTGCAATCATCGTCGGCGCGACAGCATGGGTGCGCATCGCATCCCTTGCAGGACCAGAGACGCAGTCCGGCGGTGTCAATTCGCATCATGCTTGATACGCAGCCACAGACGGCTAAATCGCTCACGTCAATGGGGATTCACTCCACGGTTAAGGTTCAGATAAGTGGAAACCGGGATCGTGCTTGACACGTTCCGCAGCCACTTTCGTGCGTTGAAGGAACATGCCCAATCCGGCCCTTGGCGCGCAAGGTCAGAATGGAGCGGTCTCGTTCAAATCTATCCGGCGTGGTTTTAACTTTTTCTCTGAAACGATGTCGATCGCTCATCGCCTACGCTCGTTGCCGGCGTTTTTCGACTGTCGCGCTGGCCGGTGACGAACTTCTCCTGAGCCTCATCACCCACGCCCGACACGGCCTCTCATGGACTGATCTGGCCGGTATCGGCTGACGCCTCGACCGCCTTGGCCGCAACGGCGGAGCCGAACTTTCTTCCCCTGGGCTACGCCCATTCCTCGCGAAACAAGAAACTCCGTCTCCGCTGTCCTCCGCATACGCTCCGGGTCCTCCGGACTGCGTCGGCGGTCGTCCCGGCCTTGTCGATCTCCATCGAGGCCGCGACGGGCGCGGGCTCGAAAGCCAAAAGGAGAACTGACATGGCCACCATCGGAACCTTCAAGAAGTCCGCCAACGAGTACGTCGGCGAAATCGTCACCCTCAGCGTTCAAGCGAAGAATGTAAGGATCATCCCGGAAGAGGATCGCGCGAACGACAACGCACCCAGCCACCGCGTCTTCGTCGGCCGAGTCGAGATCGGCGCCGCCTGGTCCAAGCGCTCGAATGAGGGCCGCGACTATCTGAGCCTCAAGCTCGACGATCCGAGTTTCACCGCTCCGATCTACGCCAACCTCTTCGACGACACCGTCATCGAAGGCGAAGAGAGCTACAGCCTTATCTGGTCGCGGTCACGCCGCCAGAGCGGCGATTGACGCCCCGACAGCCCCGCCCGGTCTTCCCAGGCGGGGCTGCCATCATGCCTCTCGGCTTTTCCGCTGATCGTCCAAGAGTTCGGCCGGTTTGACGTCAAGTGCCTCGGCCACGTGCCAGAGGGTGATGATAGTGACGTTCTGCTGCCCGCGTTCCATCGCGCTTATATGAGCGCGGTCAACGCCCATCCTATCCGCCAGAGCGGCCTGGCTGAGGCCGGCTTTTTCCCTAAAATACTGAAGGTTCGCGCCAAATACTTCCCGAATATCCATCCGCCAGTAAAATGCGGATCGCGTATTTTAATGCGACGCACTATAATACGCGGCGAACGACGCGGCCGCCACGAAGCTGCAACCAACCCGGCGACGTTTGCGCCGCCTGCGCTTGCTAGGTTATGGTTTCCAGTTCATTAATAATATGGGCCAACTTGCAAGGATTTCGCATGCCCTCGAGACAGCACAGGATCGCCGACGCGCCACCGAACGATGCGGCTGTGACGGTCTATGATCGCAATCACCTGAAGCTCTATATGCGCCTGCTCGATGCAAGTGAGGCCGGTGCAACGCTTGAAGATGTGGCGTCGCTCTTGCTCGGTATCGACGCCAACAAGGAGCCGGAACGTGCGCGCCAGGTCCACGACAGTCATCTATCCCGCGCTCGTTGGATGACCGAACAAGGCTACCGAGATCTTCTCAAGAATGGTCTTCCCGCAGGTTGATCGGCGTGCGGGCACCATGCGTAAAAGACGACGCCAGTGGCCACACAGCGCAACCGCTGGTATAAAGCGTAATATCCCGACTGACTGACGCAATTCCATGCGCCAGTTTGCGATTGGGAGGATTTCGCAATGCCGTCAGATTGGCGCGACGACAAGCAGTATGATCACTTCGATGATCTCGGTGTCTCCGGGCTCGCTTGGGAATGCCTTCGTCGGAACTCGCGCTATCGTGATGACTACGAGCTAATGCGGGAGGGCGGCGGCGCTCCAGCAGACTGGGGGTTACGATTTCGCTGTAAACCCACAGCTCAACGCACTCAGCGCTCCGATTTTCTGGCTTCCAACCGCAGCACCCGCCGTCGTTCAACTGATCGATGCTCTTCCGGACGTGGGCTTGACCTCTGCCAATCCAGCCGCGCGCATCGCATATCAGAAGATCGACGACGACGGGATTTCTTGGGTTCGGCTTAAAAACGGCGTTAATCTCGTTGGTAATTTGCTCAGTGATCGCCCCGTTGGCCTGCTACTTCCGCTAGATGACGACTGGGCAGTTCGGCTAGCCGCCGCTGATCGCCTATATCACCAACTTGTGGAGCGCGACCTGCATCCGCCTATCACGCGACAGCGACGCGAACGCCTGAAACGAGCCCTGCGAACAATCGACGGCCGCCAGCGCGGGGCCAGTTATCGCGCCGTCGCCACAGTCTTTTTTGGAGCCGCCCGCGTGTCCGCTGAGCCATGGAAGACCAGTTCGCTAAAGGCTCAAATCGCCCGCCTTGCTGCCTACGGACGAATGATGATCGATCATGGGTACAGGAATTTGCTGAAAGGGCAATCTCGGTAGGGGCAGGAAAATTGATCAGTAAATATGCTTCTCACGTCCATAATGCGCGCCTACTGGGCGATCTTATTACCGTGTCCTACACCTTAAGATTTCTAACACCAAACGATACCTCTTCACACTCCGTTCTCATGCCCCCCAAAGGGGAGTGACGTTTTCGCCGCGCGCTGATCGTCATCCCTCCCGGCGCGCATCTTACGCTTTTCTCGTCTCCGACAGTCCCGCGCTTCCCGAAGCGGGATGGCCTAACCGGAGACGCGACCCATGCCCGATCCCAATGCCGGACTTCCCCCACGCTATTTGAGAACGCCGGAAGCGGCCCATTTTCTCGGCCTTTCGGGGCGGACGCTCGAAAAACACCGGACCTATGGCACGGGGCCACGCTACTCGAAGATCGGCGGGCGCGTCGTCTACGCGATCGAGGATCTGCAAGCCTGGGTCAGCCGGGGAGAGAAGAACTCGACCTCGGACGACACGGGCGACGAGGTGTTGCCCGCCAAGCGGCATGCAGCGATCTCGCCCGCCTATGCACGGAAGGCCCGCTCATGAGCGGCGGGGCCACTGTCGAACTCGTCTGGATCGAGAAGCAGATCGAGCACTGGATTCGCTTCGGCCGGATCGTGCGGACAACGATCCAGAGCCGCAGTGGCAGCACCGTCGCTTTCGATCCCGGCGCCGTCTTCGCCTTCGTCCGCTGGCAGGCGAACGACTTCGGGACTACGGAAAGCCGGATCGACATCCTGCGTGCGCCCCGACCGGGTGAGTCCTATGCGACCGTGCCGCAGGTGACACCCGGCGGCGATAGCCTGCTGCGCCAGTCCGGCTGGCTCAAGGTCGAACGGGTTCTTCAGTTCGCCGATGCGATCGAAGCGCTCGGCATCGACCCGGCCGACGCCGCGCCGGACTATTGGCGCCACGTTCACAACAGGCTGTCAGCAGGCCTGGAGCCGCGAGGCTACACAGCCGCTCAACATCGCGCCTGGCTCCTGCGCCAAGCCTGTCCACCCGATCCACTGACATTGCGAGCCGCGTCGGCGGGGAGCGTGTCATGACCCGGTTCGGATACGTCATGACGACCTATTTCTCGGTGCTCGCGATCGGCGGACTGGCCTTCGTTCATGTGAGCCCCAAGCTGATCTGGAACGCGTCCGCAAGCGCGCCCATCGGGCTATACGCCGTTGCGTCGGACGACGATCTTGCCGTAGGCGATCTGGTCGTCGTCGATCCGCCGGAATCGCTTGCGACCTATCTCGCCGAGCGCGGCTATCTGCCCGAGGGCGTACCGCTCCTCAAGCACGTCGCTGCGCTTCCCGGACAACGTGTCTGCCGCGATGGCGCCGCTGTCGCTGTCGACGACATCCCCCTGGCGCAGGCCCAGCCGAGCGACCGCTTCGGACGCGACCTGCCCGTTTGGCAGGGCTGCCACTTCGTCGCCAAGACGGAACTCTTCCTCCTGAATCCAAGCCATCCCGACAGTCTCGACGGTCGCTATTTCGGCGCACTCCCGGCAGACGCCGTGATCGGGCGCGCCGTTCCGATCCTCACCGATGAAGACGGCGACGGCCACTATGTCTGGCGCGCCGATCACGACGCCGACGCTCTCGAAAATTCTTCCGACCGCAAATGAAAGGAACTGCCCCATGGCTCAGATCGGTCAATTCACCCGCACAGAAACCGGCTTCACCGGACGCCTTCACACGCTCATTCTCTACCGAGAACTCACCCTCGTCCCGGCAACATCGTCGGACAGCGAAAACGCGCCCGACTATCGCATCCATCACGGCGATCACGACGGACCGGAGATCGGCGCCGGCTGGAAACGCACCGGCGAGAAGGCTGGTGAATACATCTCTTTGCAGATCGACGACCCGACCTTCGCATTTCCGATCCGCGCCAATCTCTTCAAGACCGACGCCGAGGACGGACATTGGGCGCTCTATTGGAACCGCCCCGCAAAGCGCCCCGAGAAACGCGATGAGCGCGGCTAGACCGTCTCGGCGCTGCGCTATTATGGCGAAGTTCCTCCTCTGCGGTCTGCTCTCCGGCGTGGTTGTCTCTCACGCCGTATCAGCAGAGACCGCGTCCTCCAGGACGGAACAAGGCGGCAATTCCTATGCTGCCTATATCGCCGAAGCTGCGCAGCGCTTCGGCTTCCCGGCGCGTTGGATCCTCGCTGTCATGCGCAGGGAAAGCGCCGGCGACGTGCGCGCCGTCAGCGAAAAAGGCGCGATGGGGCTGATGCAGATCATGCCCGATACCTGGGATGAGCTGCGCGCGCGTTACGGTCTGGGGCGCGACCCGTTCGATCCTCGCGACAACATTCTGGCGGGCGCCGCTTATCTCCGTGAACTGCATGACCGCTTCGGATCGCCGGGCTTCCTCGCCGCCTACAATGCGGGACCGACACGCTATGCCGAGCATCTAGCTACAGGCCGACCGTTGCCCCGAGAAACCCGCGATTATGTTGCGGCGTTGGCGCCGCTCCTCGGCGCGTCGGTTGCAGCAGAACGGCGAGAACCGAGCGCAATTCTGACCGTGGACTGGCGCGCGGCGCCGCTCTTTTCCGCTCGTACCGACCGACAAACGCCTGCTGATGAAACGCATCTGAGCAGTGGCGCAGGCACTTTTCCTTCACACACATCCGGCGCATCGGACGGTCTGTTCCCGCCAACTGGAAACGGGGATCGGCGATGATCCCGCTGATCGCACTCTCGCGCGGTCCGTCGCGCGATGGCGTGTTTCCGGGAGGGAGGACGGGGACGGAAGGCGCAACAACAACGGGAGGGCGAGATAAAAGGCGCGGCACGGATACGCGCTATGTCGTTGTTGTTGTTGGGTATTTCGCCCGCTGCGGTCATGGGCACAGTGCCGCCCCACGGCTCAACCCACTGTTTTTATGCGGGTTTCACCGTGCCGCGCGCTTTCAAGCGGGCGCTTTGTCATGAGCGACCGCGATAATGACATGCGCATCCGGCCCGGCCGCATCCGCAACAAGGGGACAAGCGCCCGGAAGGCGCAAAGCTTTGTCGGCCAGGTAATGGGCGCCGCCCGCAAGGCCGGACACACCGGATACAAGCTGAACGGTTCGAAAGGACGCGGGCGCGGATCGCAATTCGGCCGGGGCCGTTTCGCCGGCGCAGCGCGCGGACTGTCACGCACCCAGCGGCGCGTCGTCATCAAAGCGCGCGTCGTCCGTCATCGTGGCGCACGTTTCCGTTCCGCCCCGCTCGCCAAACACATCGCCTATCTGAAGCGTGAAGGCGTGACCCGTGACGGGCGTGATGCGGGCATGTTCAACGCCGAAGCAGACAGCGTCGATGATCGCGCTTTCGCAGAGCGATGCGAAGAGGACCGGCATCATTTCCGCTTCATCGTCTCGCCTGAAGACGCCGACCGCCTCGAAGACCTGCGCGCCTACACACGCGACCTGATGAGCCAGGCCGAGCGCGATCTCGGCACGAAGCTTGACTGGATCGGCGTCGATCATTGGAACACCGACAATCCGCACATCCATGTTCTCGTGCGGGGCCGAGCCGATAACGGCAAGGACCTCGTCATCGCCCGCGACTATATCAGCCGAGGGTTCCGCAGCCGCGCCGAGCAACTGGTCGAACTGGAGCTCGGGCCGCGCGCCGAGCAGGAGATCGCATCCGAACTTCAGGCGGAGGTGAAAGCCGAACGCTGGACGGGTCTTGACCGCGCGCTCCAGGGGCTCGCCGATGACGGTGCCGGGGTTGCTGATCTGCGTCCCGGCTCCCCGGAACCGCGCGATCCGGAGCTGCGCAAACTCCTTATTGGTCGCGCCCAGACGCTGGAAGGGCTCGGCCTCGCCGACAGGCTCGCCCCGGCGGTTTGGTCTCTGAAACCGGGCGCACAGGAAACGCTGCGCGATCTCGCCGAGCGTGGCGACATCATCAAGACCATGCACCGCGCCATGTCCGGCGGACCAGGGCGCGCACAAACGGACTTCGCGATTGAGGACACACCGACTGCCCCAGTACTTGGACGGTTGGTCGAGCGCGGGCTGCATGACGAGTTGCGCGGCGAGGCCTATGCCGTGATCGACGCCGTGGACGGCAGCGTCCATCATCTGCGCTTCAACGATCTCGACGCCACGGGCGACACGCCCGAAGGCGGGATTGTCGAGACGCGGGTCTGGCGCTCGGACAATGGCGGCCGTCAGCGCATGGCCCTTGTCGGCCGCTCCGACCTCAACCTCGAAACCCAAATCGGCGCGAGTGGTGCGACCTGGCTCGATCGGCTGCAACTCGCCAAGACCCAGGCGCCGCTCAGCATGGGCGGCTTCGGCGCCGAAGTTCGCGAAGCGCTCGACCGGCGCGCCGATCATCTCGTCGCCGAGGGGCTCGCGACCAGAAATGGTCGGCGCGTCACCTTCGCCCGCGACCTCCTGAAGACGCTGCGCGAACGAGAGCTCGACGCTGCGGCGGCGCGTGTCGAAACCGAGACAGGCTTGCTTCGCAGAAATTCTGCAGAAGGCGATCGCATCTCGGGAACCTATCGCCGGCGTCTCGATCTCGCCTCAGGCCGTTTCGCCATGGTCGATAGCGGCCTCGGCTTCGAACTCGTCCCGTGGAAACCCCAGCTCGAACGCCATCTCGGCCAGACCGTGACGGGAACGATGACGCCGGGTGGTGGGATCGACTGGAGCCTCGGCCGCAAGCGCGGGCTTGGCATCTGAGCATCACCCCGGAAGGAAAAGACATGCCGATCAAGACACAGCCAACACAGGCCACCAAAATCCTCTGGGGCCAGATCATCATCGTCTCGCTCGTTGTGGTCGGTTTCATCTGGACCGCAACACAGTGGACCGCATGGCGGCTCGGCTTTCAGCCTCAGCTCGGCGCGCCGACGACGGACATTCTCGGATGGCCGATCTATCCGCCCTGGAGCTTCTTCGTCTGGTGGTATTTCTACGACGCCTATGCGCCGCGTGTGTTCGTCGAAGGCGCGATCATTGCCGGCAGCGGCGGGATCGCCGCGATCGGTGTCGCGATTTTCCTCTCCGTCCTCCGGGCTCGCGAGGCGCGCGACGTAACCACCTACGGCTCAGCCCGATGGGCGGAGCGGAAGGACGTTGAATCGTCCGGGTTGCTTGCCGCGGACGGCGTCGTGCTTGGCCGCTTCGAGAACCACTACCTCCGGCATGACGGCCCGGAGCATGTGCTCTGCTTCGCGCCAACCCGCTCGGGCAAGGGCGTCGGCCTCGTCGTCCCGAGTCTCCTGACCTGGCCGGGCTCGGCCATCGTCCATGACATCAAGGGAGAGAATTGGCTGCTCACCGCCGGGTGGCGGGCGCGGTTCACCCGCACCATCCTGTTCGATCCGACCGACGCGAAGAGCGCGGCCTACAATCCACTGCTCGAAGTCCGGCGCGGCGACAGCGAAGTACGCGACGTCCAGAACGTCGCCGACATCCTCGTCGATCCGGAAGGTCTGCTCGAACGCCGGAACCATTGGGAGAAGACTAGCCATTCGCTGCTCGTCGGCGCGATCCTCCATGTCCTCTACGCCGAGGCGGACAAGACGCTCGCCGGCGTCGCCGCCTTCCTCTCTGATCCGGGCCGGCCGATCGAGGCGACGCTCGCGGCGATGATGCGCACACCGCATCTTGGCGACCGGCCGCATCCGGTCGTGGCGCAGGTGGCGCGCGAACTCCTCAACAAGTCGGAAAACGAACGCTCCGGTGTTCTGTCTACGGCGATGAGTTTTCTGGGCCTCTATCGCGATCCCGTCGTCGCCAGGGTCACGAGCCGCTGCGACTGGCGGATCAAGGATCTGGTCTCTGGCGCGCGGCCGACCACGCTCTATCTCGTCGTGCCGCCCTCCGACATCAGCCGCACAAAGCCGCTCGTCCGGCTTGTGCTGAACCAGATCGGACGTAGGCTGACAGAAGAGTTGAACGCCAATCGCAAGCGCCATCGCCTGTTGCTGATGCTCGACGAATTTCCGGCGCTCGGGCGGCTCGACTTCTTCGAAAGCCAGCTCGCGTTCATGGCGGGCTATGGATTGAAGGCCTTCCTCATCGCGCAGTCCCTCAATCAGATCGAGAAAGCCTATGGCCAGAACAACGCCATCCTCGACAACTGCCATGTCCGGGTGAGCTTCGCGACCAATGACGAACGTACTGCCAAGCGCGTGTCCGATGCCCTCGGCACGGCGACCGAGATGCGGGCAATGAAGAACTATGCCGGGCACAGATTGTCGCCCTGGCTTGGCCATCTCATGGTCTCCCGGCAGGAGACCGCGCGGCCTTTGCTGACTCCCGGCGAGATCATGCAATTACCGCCGGATGATGAAATCGTGCTCGTCTCCGGCGCGCCGCCGGTCCGGGGCAAAAAGGCGCGCTACTATACCGACCCACAGCTCAAGACACGCATCCTGTCACCGCCCAAACTGATGGCCGAACCGACCGTATCGAAAGAGTTGCAGGCAGATGATTGGAGTGACCGCGCACCCGTCGCCGCGCCAAAGCCAAGGAAGAGGGCCTCCAGCGATGCGGGCGAAGATGCAGACGGCGGCATTCGCCGTGAGCCGGAACTGCCCGAGCATGAAGACATCGCGCCGGAGCCGGCACCATCTGCGCGAGAAGAGTTCGCGGGTCTCGATGATGAAACGGATGATGACGCTCAGCGGGCTCGCCAGATGCAGGGCCGATTCCGCAGCATCGCCCGGCAGGCCTCGCTTGATCCCGATGACGGCATCGAACTTTGAGGCCCGCCATGAAGAAAGATCGGCTCAATGTGTATTTCGATCCAGCTTTATCAGCGGAGCTCGACACGCTGGCGGCGCGGCGCAAAGTTTCGAAATCCCAGATCGTGGAAGCGGCGCTTGCCTCCTACCTTTCCCCCGACGCTGCGGATCAGCGCGAGGCTGCGATTACGCGACGTCTCGACCGGCTGACCCGCGCCGTCGAACGGCTCGAACGCGACGTGACGATCGGCAACGATGCGATAGCCTTGTTCATCCGGTTCTGGCTCACGACGACTCCGCCATTGCCAGATACGATGCGCGATGCCGCGCAGGCGAAAGGCCGCGAGCGGTATGAAGGCTTTGTAGAAACGCTCGGTCGGCGGCTCGCAAAGGGTAACACCTTCGCCAAAGAAGTGTCGCAAGATTTCACACCGAAAGAGTAAATCTACAGCCTGTTTCCCAGGTATTTTGAAGTGAACTGTTTCGACCGTTTTTCGCTTTCTCCTGCCGTTGCGCGCCGTAGTACTACTACGCCTTCAAGGCTGTTGCCGATCAGCCTTTAAAGGTCTTCTTGATCGACCCCGTAATCCAATGCGGGGCCGCCAATGACCGTCCATACATTCAAATCCGAAGCGCTCGCCCGTGGCGCGCGCATGCTCAGAACCGCTCTGGGGGCCGACGTCGCCGCATGGCTCGAAGACCCTGCGGTTGTCGAGGTGATGCTCAATCCGGATGGCCGCCTCTGGGTCGACCGCCTGAGCGAAGGCCTCGCCGACACCGGCGAAGAGCTTTCCGTCGCTGACGGCGAACGCATCGTCCGTCTGGTTGCGCACCATGTCGGCGCAGAGGTTCATGCTGGCGCTCCGCGTGTGTCCGCGGAGCTGCCGGGAACAAGGGAGCGGTTCGAGGGGCTTCTGCCGCCTGTGGTCGCCGCCCCGGTCTTCGCGATCCGCAAGCCGGCCGTCGCGGTCTTCACACTCGAAGACTATGTCCGCGCCGAGATCATGCCAGACGATGCGGCGGCGGCATTGTGCGACGCCATCACATCCCGCGCCAACATCCTTGTCGCTGGCGGCACCTCGACCGGCAAGACCACGCTCACCAATGCATTGCTGGCGGAAGTCGCCAAATCCTCCGACCGCGTCGTTCTGATCGAGGACACACGCGAGCTCCAATGCCTGACGCCGAACCTTGTCGCTCTGCGGACCAAGGATGGCGTCGCGTCGCTTTCCGATCTCGTTCGCTCCTCGCTGCGCCTGCGGCCTGACCGCATCCCCATCGGCGAGGTGCGCGGGGCTGAGGCGCTCGATCTCCTCAAAGCCTGGGGCACCGGCCATCCCGGCGGCATCGGCACCATCCATGCCGGTTCAGCGCTCGGCGCGCTGCGCCGCCTCGAACAGCTCATCCAGGAAGCCGTCATCACCGTGCCCCGCGCGATGATCGCCGAGACAATCGACCTGATCGCCGTCCTCTCGGGGCGCGGATCGGCGCGCCGACTTTCCGAACTCGCCCGCGTCGAGGGCCTCGATGCGACCGGGGACTACCAGATCCAACCGCTTCTTCACCCCAGGACAGGAGACCATCCATGACCAAAACCACAATTCTCTATCCGCGCTGGCCGCTTTACGCGACGGCGCTCGCGTTCAGCCTTTTGCTCGTCGCGCCCGCCCATGCGGCGGGCTCGGGCATGCCCTGGGAGGCGCCGCTCCAGTCAATCCTGGAATCCATTGAAGGGCCGGTCGCCAAGATCGTCGCGGTGATCATCATCATCGTCACAGGACTGACGCTCGCCTTCGGCGACACCTCCGGCGGTTTTCGCCGCCTCGTGCAGATCGTCTTCGGCCTCTCCATCGCCTTCGCGGCGTCGAGCTTCTTCCTGTCATTCTTCTCGTTCGGCGGCGGAGCGCTGATCTGATGCGCGAGCTGGCCGACATTCCGGGCTTTTACGCGCCCGTCCACCGCGCCCTGGTCGAACCGATCCTGCTCGGCGGCGCGCCCCGCACGGTCGCCATCGCCAACGGCACGCTCGCAGCAGCCGTCGGACTTGGCCTTAGGCTCTGGGTGGTCGGGATCGCACTCTGGCTTGTCGGCCATCTCCTCGCGGTCTGGGCCGCAAAACGTGATGCCCAGATCGTCGATGTTGCGCGCCGGCATCTTCGTTTCCCAACCTGGTTCGGAGTCTGAGCGATGATGCGCCTCGCCGAATATCGCTCGACCGCCTCGCTATTGGCAGATTTTCTTCCGTGGGCGGCGCTCGTCGCGGAGGGCGTCATCCTCAACAAGGATGGCAGTCTGCAACGCACCGCACGGTTTCGGGGGCCTGACCTCGACTCCGCGACACCGTCAGAACTCGTCGCCGTGTCCAGCCGGCTCAACAACGCCCTTCGCCGGCTCGGATCGGGCTGGGCGGTGTTCGTCGAAGCGCAGCGGGCGCCGGCGCGCGACTATCCGCTCTCACATTTTCCCGATGCCGTTTCCGCCCTCGTGGACGCGGAACGACGCGCCCAGTTTGAAGATGCGTCCAGACATTTCGAAAGCAGCTACTTCCTGACTTTCGTCTGGATGCCGCCGCTCGACGATACGAGCCGCGCGGGACGATGGCTCTATGAGGACGCGCCCGACAGCAGCCTCAACCCGCGAGAGCATGTCGAGAGTTTTATGGCGCGAACGGATCGCCTGCTCGATCTCCTCGACGGCTTCATGCCGGAGGCCGCCTGGCTCTCAGACGAAGAGACACTGACCTTTCTGCATTCGACCGTGTCGACGCGTCGTCAACGCCTGCGCTTGCCCGAAACGCCGATGCATCTCGATGCGCTCCTGGCCGATAGCGCGCTTGTCGGCGGGTTGGCGCCGAGTTTGGGCGGGGCGCATCTGCGCAGCCTCTCCATCATCGGATTCCCCACGGCCACATGGCCGGGACTGCTGGATGAGCTCAATAGCCAACCCTTCGAATATCGCTGGGTCACGCGCGCTATCTGCCTCGACAAGACCGACGCGACCAAACTGCTGACGCGCATCCGCCGGCAATGGTTCGCCAAGCGCAAATCCATCGCCGCGATCCTGAAAGAGGTGATGACCAATGAGGCGTCGACGCTGCTCGATAGCGACGCGGCGAACAAGGCCGCCGACGCCGATGAAGCCTTGCAAGAGCTCGGCGCCGACATAGCGGGCGCCGCCTACATCACCGCTACGCTGACCGTCTGGGATGAGGACGAAGCCGTCGCGGACGCCAAGCTAAAGGCGGCGGAAAAAGTCATTCAGGGTCGTGACTTCACCTGCATGCCCGAGACTTTGAACGCCATCGAGGCGTGGCTCGGCTCGTTGCCCGGCCATCTCTACGCCAATGTCCGTCAACCGCCGGTCTCCACGCTCAATCTCGTCCACATGATCCCGATATCGGCAGTCTGGGCAGGACCGGCGCGCAATGATCATCTGGACGGACCTCCACTCTTTTACGCGGAGACGGAAGGCTCGACTCCGTTCCGCTTTTCACCCCATGTCGGCGATGTCGGGCACACGCTGGTCGTCGGTCCGACCGGGTCGGGCAAATCCGTGTTGCTGGCGTTGATGGCGCTGCAATTTCGTCGCTATGCGGGCGCGCAGATCTTCGCCTTCGACTTCGGCGGCTCGATCCGCTGTGCGACCGTCGCCTGTGGTGGCGACTGGCAGGATCTCGCCGGCGCGCTTTCGGATGACGAAGCCGCCGTCCAGCTTCAGCCGCTGCGCAACATCGACGATATCGGCGAACGCGCCTGGGCGCAGGACTGGCTGTCCGGCCTGATCGCGCGAGAAGGCGTCACCATCGATCCGGTCGCGCGGGATCATCTCTGGTCGGCGCTGACCTCGCTCGCCTCGGCGCCTGTCGCAGAACGAACGCTCACGGGGCTATCCGTCCTGTTGCAGTCGACCGAACTCAAACAGGCGCTCACGCCATTCTGTCTTGGCGGCCCCTTCGGGCGTTTGCTCGACGCCGAAACAGAAGAACTCGGAACAGCCGATTTCCAGGCCTTCGAGACCGAAGGGCTGATCGGATCGGCCGCGACGCCGGCCGTGCTCGCCTATCTGTTCCACCGGATCGAGGATCGCCTCGATGGACGTCCGAGCCTCATCATCGTCGATGAAGGCTGGCTCGCGCTCGATGACGGGACATTTGGCGGCCAGCTCCGCGAATGGCTTAAGACTCTAAGGAAGAAGAACGCCTCCGTCCTCTTCGCCACGCAATCGCTCGCCGACATCGACAATTCCGCGATTGCGCCCGCCATCATCGAGAGCTGTCCAACGCGCATCTTCCTGCCGAACGAGCGTGCCTTCGAGCCGCAGATCGCCGACATCTACCGCCGCTTCGGCCTCAATGAACGCCAGATCGAGATCGTCGCGCGGGCCATGCCGAAGCGGGACTATTACTGCCAGTCGCGCCGCGGCAATCGGCTCTTCTCGCTCGGTCTCGGCGAGGTCGCGCTCGCCTTCACGGCCGCATCGTCGAAGACCGATCACGCCGCCATCACCGACATCCTCTCCGAACACGGACGAGACGGCTTCGCCGCAGCCTGGCTCGCCCGTCGCGGTCTCGATTGGGCCGTCGAACTGCTCGGCCAAACACCTGATCCGATCCCATCCCCTCAAACCACGGAGACTACTCATGCGTAAGAAACTCGCCGCCCTCATGCTGACCGGAGCCATCGCTTTGGCGCCGATGCAACCGGCCTATGCGCTATTCGGCGTCGGCGACGTCGTCATCGATCCGACCAACCTCGCGCAAAATATTCTCACCGCCGCACGCACCCTCGAAATGATCAACAATCAGATCACGCAGCTTCAGAACGAGGCGCAGATGTTGATCAACCAGGGACGCAACCTCGCAAACCTGCCGCACTCATCGCTGGCGCGTCTGCGGTCGATCATGCAGCAGACGGAAGATCTGCTGGGCGAAGCGCAGCGCGTTGGATACGTCGTCTCCGAAATCGAACGCGTCTTCTCAGAACAATATGGAGACGCCGCAGCAACCGGCGATTTCGCCGCCATGAACGCCAATGCCGAGGCGCGCTGGCGGACCTCGGTTGCAGGCTATGAAGACGCGTTGAAGGTCCAGGCCGGCGTCGTCGGCAATATTGAAGCGACGCGCACGGAATTGAGCACTCTCGTCTCGCAAAGCCAGGGTGCGGTCGGCACCTTGCAGGCGGCGCAGGCCGGCAATCAACTTCTCGCCCTGCAAAGCCAGCAGATGACGGACCTAACCGCCGCCATCACCGCGCAGAACCGCGCGGACGCGCTGGACGCGGCTCGGCGCGCGTCCGCTAAAGCGCAGGGGCGCGAGAACCTCAATCGCTTCCTCGACTACGGGACCGGCTACACGCCAACCGCCGTCAGCATGTTCCGGTAATACCCGTGCGCAATTCTCCCGACCAAATCATCAGGCCCGTCGCCATCGCCTTGGGCGGGCTCGCTGCGCTCTTCGCCGCGGTTGAGCTGGCGAATACGGTCACTCCGGAAACGCCATCGGTTCCTCCCGTGACCAACAATCCTTTGCAGGCGGAACTTTCTCGCTGCCGAACGGTGACGCCGGAAGAGCTGGAAATCGACACGATGTGTCGCGCCGCCTGGGCAGAGCAACGCCGCCGATTTCTCGGGCTTCCCGGCGACGATCCCGAGAAGGAGTAGGATATGGGCGGTGTTGGCGTCATTGACCGGTTCCTGCAGGTCTTCACCTCCTACATCGACA
>NZ_PNMA01000009.1 GCF_013823385.1 Hyphomonas sp. | reverse complement strand
ATCAGTCTCAGTCGCCTTCGCCGTGTTTTCGGGCGGCCTCTCTCAGGCGCGCGAAGATCGCTGCCGGATCTTCCGGCGCTGACACTTCATCCGGCTCGGGATAATCATCCTCATAGAACTCGCCGAGAACAGCATCGGCCTCTTCATCGGCTTCCTCGGCCAGCCCGCTCGCCGCGCCCGCAGCCGCAGCCGCCGGCACCCCTTCCCGCTGAGCCTGCCGCGCCGGCGCCGCCGCGCCGGAGAACACCGCTTCGGCGTCTTCATAGTCTTCCGTCACCGAAGAGCGGAAATGCGCAATCACGGTTTCCCCGCCCGTCAGCGTCTGCCCGGCCCAGACATGCGTGCGGATATCGGCCGGCAGATACACATCACACCAGCCGCCCAGGCGCCGCGTGCCGAAACTCCGCCCCAGGCGCACCACATCGCCATGGTCCACCGCCAGCTCGATCCGGGGGCCGAGCCCGCCGGTCGTCAGCACGATGCCGGCCTGCTCGCCCTGGCTTTCAAACGTCACAAAGGCCCTCGTCAGCCCTTCCTGGTCGGGCTTGGGAGAGATCGGCTGGCCCGGTTCGCCCTGCTGCAGCGACACGATCTCCACACCCCCGGCCATCGGCGCGTAAAGCTTGTTGGTCGAAACCGGCGAGGACGCGATCCGCACGCGCACCAGGCTCTCGCCCTTCAGGCGCAGCGCCGCAGGCGCGTCGCCATAGCCGACCGACACCACCACCCCGTCGCACGGGGCCACCACGCCATAGGCCAGGTCCGGCGGCGTGCGCCTCGCCCAGCGCCCGGCGGCGAGCGCGATCACCATTGCGGCAAAACCGATCCAGAACAGCGGCGCCCAGATCCAGCCCAGCAGCAGCGCCGCCAGGAAGGCCCCGGCCGCTGCGGCCACGGCTTCCCAGTCGAACACGGTTTTCATCCAGGGCAGCGACTGGCGCTCGAAGTCATCGCTCATCGGCTCGCCTCCTCTACAGGTCTGTTTTCGCTGAGAAGTTCAGCGGGATCGGCGCGGTGCGCCTGACGATGCCACATATCAGCATATTTGCCGCCTTTTGCCAGCAGCCCCTCATGCGTTCCGCGCTCCACGATCCGGCCTGCTTCCAGCACCAGGATCTCGTCTGCCGAAACCACGGTCGAGAGGCGGTGGGCCACAACCAGCGTCGTGCGTCCGGCCGAGGCCTCTTCCAGCGCCTCCTGAACGGCGGCTTCGGTGGCGCTGTCGAGCGCGCTCGTCGCCTCGTCCAGCACCAGGATCGCCGGGTTCGCCAGGATCACGCGGGCAATGCCGACGCGCTGCTTCTCCCCGCCAGAGAGCTTCAGGCCGCGCTCGCCCACGCGGGTGTTCCAGCCATCGGGCAGGCTTTCGATGAAGGTCAGAAGCTGCGCCCGGCGGGCCGCTTCGCGCAGCTCCGCTTCGGTCGCTTCGGGGCGCGCATAGGCGATGTTGGCGCGCAGCGTGTCGTTGAACAGCACCACATCCTGGGGCACGAGGCCGAGGGCCGCCCGCAGCGATTCCTGCGTCAGCCCGCGCACATCCTGCCCGTCCACCTTCACCGCGCCCGCGTCCACATCATAGAAGCGGAACAGGAGCTTCAGCAGGGTGGACTTGCCTGCCCCGGATGTGCCGACAAAGGCCACCTTTTTCCCCGGCGCCACATCAAAGCTGACATCGGAAACGCCCACCGCCCGGCCTTCATGGCTGAAGGCCACCTTCTCGAAGGTCACATGCCCCTTCGGCGCCGTCAGCACCTTGGCATCGGGGGCATCCTGCACTTCCGGCACCATGCCCATCAGGCCGTGCAGCTTCTCAAGGTCCACCGCGCCCTGCTTGATCTCCCGCCAGGCCCAGCCGAGGATGTTCAGCGGCGCATACAGCGACAGCAGCATCAGCATCACCGCCGTCAGGTCACCGATCTGCATCGTGCCCTGGATGACGTTCCAGGCCGACAGCACCATCACCGCCAAGAGGCCGAGATTCATCACCAGCGCCTGCACCGTGTTGAGCACATACATGCTGCGGTTGGTGTCGACATAATGCCGGTTGTAATTGGCCATCGCGTCGTCAAACCGGCGCGTTTCGCGGGTTTCGGCGGCGAAGGATTTCACCGTTTCAAAGTTGGTGAGGATGTCCACCGAGGTCGCGCGGAAATGCGTGTCCGCCTCGTTCATCTTCCGGCGCTGGCGCACGCGCCATTCGGTGATGATCACCGTGCTGATCACATAAAGCGCAATCGTTGCCACCGCGATCAGCGACAGGCGGATGTCATAGGCAATGCCGAGCGCGACCGAAGCCAGCACCAGACGCACCAGCGTCGGCCCGATATTGAAGGCGAGGAAGCGGATCAGATAGTCGATCGCGCTGGCGCCGCGCTCGATGATGCGGTTGAGCGCGCCGGTCCGGCGGGTCTGGTGAAAGCCGAGGGAAAGCGCCAGGGAATGCCCGAACGCATCGACACTCGCCACGCGCTGGGCGTCCTGGCTGACCGGCGAGAACAACCAGTCACGGATCTGCGGCAGGGCCGCTGCGGCAAACCGCAGAGCCAGCCCATAGGTCAGCCACAGGGCCGCCGTCGCGAAGCTGGCCGCCACGCCGCCTTCAGGCACAGCCTGGTTGATCGCATGGCCCATCACCAGGGGCGAGATGACCTCTAGAACGGAAGCGGCCAGCGTGATGATCACCGCCAGCGCCATCACCGGCCGCCATTTGGCCAGTTCCGGCCGGCCCAGCAGGGTCAGGATGCGTAAAATTGATTTCCACAGCCCGCCATCGGCGCTGTCGATACGGTCGTGGTTCTCAGGGGCCGGAACGGCAGCATGGGGCGGGCTCATGCCTGCCATATGGCGCTGTTTGCGCGGAAGTGAAACCCGCTCGCCCTGCGAAACCGTCTGGCGAAGTTGCCTCCGGCCTCCTATCACTTAAGGGAAAGAATGAGCCGAGAGACTGATAAAATGACAAAAATTCGCTCGATCTGCGTCTATTGCGGCGCCTCCGACGCGGTGGACCCGCGCTATATCCGGCTGGCCGAAGACCTTGGCCGGGAACTGGCCCGGCGGGGCATGCGCCTCGTCTATGGCGGCGGCGGCGTCGGCCTGATGGGCGCCTGCGCCCGCGCCGCGCATGAGGCCGGCGGCAGCGTGCTGGGCATCATGCCCCGCTTCCTCCTGCAGAAGGAGCGTATCTACAAGGATGTGGAACACCGCATCGTCGAGGACATGCACACCCGCAAACAGATGATGTTTGAGGAGTCCGAAGCCTTTATCGTGCTGCCCGGTGGCATCGGCACGCTGGAGGAGGCTGTGGAAATCCTCTCCTGGGCGCGCCTTGGCCTGCATGCCAAGCCGATGGCCTTTCTGGACGAGGACGACTTCTGGTCGCCCTTCTTTGACCTCCTTGAGCGGATCATCGAAGGCGGGTTCATCCCCGACGAATTCCGCCAGATGATGGTTCACAGCAAGACCTCCACCGCCGCCATCGAAGCCCTTCTGGACCGCGTCGTGGTGCTGGATATCTGATCTCAGCCGTGATGGCGCATGCCGGGATCGAGCCGTTCGAGCTCGGCATTCAGCCATTGATGATGCTGTTCCAGCCGCGTGACCGCCTCAAGGTCGGTCTCGTTGCGGCAGACGAGTTCCTCGCGCCAGGCCGACAGCACTTTCAGCTGCGACCGCAGCCAGCACAGCATCTGGCTGTCATCGATGGGCATGCAGATCATGGGTTTCTCCTTCACCAGGGCCCGGCGCGCCAGAACCTATATGAGAACGATTCTCAATACTGGTGTCGCAAAGATTTGTCCTTTTTGCAAGTTATTCTCATTCTTTCTGCGGATGAAAAATTTGTCACCCGGACGCCCCTTCTCCTGAAAGGGAGAGCGTCAGGAGACGCCCCGGACGGGTCACCGCGCGGACAGGCCGGGACAGATCCCGGACAGTTTCGGACAATTCCGGACACTTCCGGACATTCCGGGTCACCTTCGGCGGCGCGCCGCTCGCCGCCCGCGAGGCGTTCCTGATCCCAGCCTATGCTTCCCTTGCTGGCGTTCATAACGGGGCACCAATGATCGTTTCGCCTGGCAGCGAGATCGGGCTGGAGGACCTGGCGCCGGAGGTCTATGCCGTGCTCATCCGCCACATCGCCCCGCGCCGGAAGGCGCCAAGAGGGATGCGCGGTCCTATCCGACAGCGGTGACATTTGCGGTAGGTGAGCCGTAACCCAGAGCATGATTAGACGGTCACTTTGAGGAGCCAGGGTTTCCCGTACTGGTAGATGATGGTAGGGTCGGCCTGTTTGCAGGCATGGGAGAAGAACAGGATGCGCTTTGTACTACTCACCGCTGCACTGGCCGTCTGCCCGATTGTTGCAGAGGCACAGGAAGGGGGCAGCGCAACATTGGCTCCGCCCCTGAAAGAAGCGGACGGCCAGGTCATGCGTCTCCCCATGGAAGCGCCGGGTCCGGACGAAACCCTGATGGGAGATGATGCCGTGAGAGAGAGCTGTCGCGCTGCTTTCAGGAACATCATTCTAAATCCGGCGCACACTCTTGGCGAAGTGACAGTCAGCACCAAGTCCGGCTACGACTACATTTGTCGCGCAGAAGCTCTCGCGCCCCCGCCTTCAGCAAGCACCTTGCTGCTTCGCTATATGCTCGCTGGCGACGAGCCGGTAGTCGTCATCTCAATGAAGCGCCCTGAACAAAAATAACCCCACCTGCCTGGAGGCAGATGGGGCCAGAGTTTTCCCTACGCAGCAGGAAAGGTGTCAGACGTTCTCGAACTGGTTCATGGTGTTGTGCTCGCCGCTGGCTTTCAGGGCGCGTTCACCGGCAACCATTTCCTTGAACGTGTCGCCAAGGTCCGAGCCGACTTCGTGCTGGTGTTTGACAGCCGAGACGTTGTTGCGGATTTCCTGGCGCTGGATGGTTTTGACATAGGCGGCCATCTTGTCTTCGCCGAAGTAGCCGCGGGAGAGCTGGTCGGTGGCGAAGGCCGTCATGTGGAAGGTGGGCAGCGTGATCAGGTTGTGGAACACGCCGGCGCGCTCGGAGATGTCATACTGGAAGCGCTTGAGGCGGGCGTCCGCCTCCTGGCCGAGCGGGGTGTCGTCATACTTGGCCGACATAAGCTCGGCTTCCGGATATTCGCCCTCCGCAATCTTGCCTTCAGCGGCCCAGGCCTTGCGGACCTGTTTGCGCAGGTTGAGCGTCCAGTTGAACGAGGGCGAGTTGTTGTAGGTGAGCTTGGCATCCGGAACGGCGGCCTTCACGCGGTTTACCAGGCCCGCGATAACGTCGACGTCCGGCGTATCGGTTTCGATCCAGAGAAGGTCTGCGCCGCCGAGGGTGAGATTGGCAATGCAGTCTTCCACCACGCGGTCAGCGCCGGTGTTCTCACGGAACTTGAAGAGGCCGTTGGGCAGGCGAACCGGCTTCACGAGGCGGCCATTCTGCTGCAGGGCGAGGTCGCCCTCTTTCAGCGGATTGGCGGGGGTGATTTCCTCCACTTCCAGCCATTTGGTGTATTCCGAAGCGAGGTCACCGGCATGCTGGGAGACCGGCACCTTCTGCGTCAGGCCAGCGCCGAGGCTGTCTGTGCGGGCGACGATGACGCCGTCATCCACGCCGAGTTCCTCAAACGCCAGGCGGCAGGCGCGCAGCTTCTCGATGAAGTCTTCCCGCGGCACCGTGACCTTGCCATCCTGGTGGCCGCACTGTTTGGCGTCCGACACCTGATTCTCGATCTGGATGCAGCAGGCACCGGCCTTGATCAGCTCCTTGGCGAGCAGATAGGTCGCGTGCTCGTTGCCGAAGCCGGCATCAATGTCAGCGATGATCGGAACGACATGGGATTCGAAGGTGTCGATGCGCTGAATGATCGTCTCTATCACGTCAGCGGGGGCGCCCTTCTCGCGGGCAGATTTCAGTTCACGGAAGAGATCATTGAGGGCGACTTCATCAGCCTGGCGGAGGGAGACGTAGATTTCCTCGATCAGGTCTGCCACGGAAGTTTTCTCGTGCATCGACTGGTCCGGCAGGTGGCCGAAGCGGTTGCGCAGACCGGCGACCATCCAGCCGGAGAGATACACATAAGTGCCCTTGGCCGTGCCCTTCATGCGCTTGACGGCCTTGATCATCTGCTGGGCATGGAAGCCCGACCAGCAGCCGAGCGACTGGGTGAATTTGGAATGGTCCTTGTCATAGGCGGCCATGTCGGCGCGCATCACACCGGCCATCTCGCGGGCGATATCCAGGTGGGTGTTGTAGGTGTTCTGCATCTTCAGCTGGACGATATCATCCACGGTGACGCCGCCCGGCGCCTGGCCGGTGGGGTAACGTTTCTGAACCTGTGCGCGCAGCTCTGCGTAGGTAGGACGTTTGGACATGTGAGTGTCTCCTTGGAGAATTTTCTGATTAGTTTGTTGACGGATCATGCAAGGGTGCGCAGCGCTTCATAGGCGGGCAGCGTCAGGAAGTCGGCGAGGTCTTCGGAGGTCGCCGTATTGGTGAAGATTTCAGCGGCAATGTCATAGCGGCCGGCCTTGAAACCGGTTTCGCCGAGGGCGGCGCGCACCTTGCCGAGTTCATCGGCGAGGATTTCCTGGAACCATGCCTTCGTGAAGGTGCGGGCTGCGCCGTCTGCAGCGATCACCTGCGCGCCGTGATGGATCCACTGCCAGATCTGGCTGCGCGAGATTTCGGCGGTGGCGGCGTCTTCCATCAGGTTGTGGATCGGCACGGCGCCGCGTCCGTTCAGCCAGGCGGCGGTGTATTCGATGCCGACCGACACATTGGTGCGCACGCCCGCTTCGGTGATCTCGCCGGTATGGGGCTTCAAGAGCGCTGCCTGGCTGATCGGCGGGAAACAGCGCTGGCCGAGCACCTGGTTGCCGAGCGGCATATGCTCGTTGAACACTTCCATGGCGACGGGGACGAGCGCAGGGTGAGCAACCCAGGTGCCATCATGGCCATTCTTCACTTCACGGAGCTTGTCTGCGCGCACCTTGGCGAAGGCCGCGTCATTGGCCGCCTCGTCATTCTTGACCGGGATCTGCGCGGCCATGCCGCCCATGGCATGGGCGCGGCGCCGGTGGCAGGTCTTGATGAGCAGCAGCGAATAGGCGTTGAGGAAGGCCCGGTCCATGCCGACCTGCGCGCGGTCCGGCAGCACGAAATCGGGGTTTTTCCGCAGCGTCTTGATATAGGAAAAGATGTAATCCCAGCGGCCGCAATTGAGGCCGGCGATGTGGCGGCGCAGTTCGTAGAGAATCTCGTCCATCTCGAAGGCGGCGGGCAATGTCTCGATAAGGACGGTTGCCTTGATCGATCCGGTGGGTATGCCGATTTCGCCTTGTGCGTATTCGAACACGTCGTCCCAGAGGCGGGCCTCCAGATGGCTTTCCATCTTGGGCAGGTAGTAGAAGGGGCCGATGCCAGCCTCAAACAGCATCCTGCCATTGTGATAGAAATGCAGGCCGAAATCGAACAGGCTCGCGGAGATCGGGCGGCCCTCGACGAGAACATGCGCCTCCTCCATATGCCAGCCGCGCGGGCGGACGATCATCACGGCGACCTTTTCGTTCAGCGTGTAGGATTTGCCGGAAGCGGCATCTGTATAGGCGAGCTTTCCGCGGGCAAAATCCTGCATGTTGACCTGGCCATCGATCATATTGGCAAAGGTCGGCGAGGAGGCGTCCTCGAAATCGGCCATGAACATCTTGGCGCCGGAGTTCAGCGCATTGATCATCATCTTGCGGTCCACTGGGCCGGTGATCTCGACCGAGCGATCGAGCAGCACCGAGGGAACCGGATCGACTTCCCAATGGCCATTGCGGATGAATTTCGTCTCTGGGAGGAAATCGGGCAGTTCGCCGGCATCAAACCGGGCCTGGCGTTCCTTCCGCAGGCGGAGCAGATCGCGGCGGCGGGCGCCGAAGCGGCGCTCCAGCGCCTCGATGAAGGCAAGCGCCTGGGGGGTCAGCACGCGGTCTACACCGGCGGCCTTGCCCTTCACTTCGATCTGCGCGCGGGCAGCGGAAGGCTGTTCAAGCGTGGCAGCGATGGACATGGCCGGTTCTCCCTGGATGTCTTAAAACTTGACACAACCTTATTTACAGACTGACGCGGGATCGAGTACCTTTCTGTTTCCATTGGGTTTTTATGTTTACGTTGTAACAAGAACCCTGTGTCACTTGTAACGTTTGTAAATTCAGCCGGGGTGCCTGATGGCCGAGCGCAAGGAAAAAACCCTTATCGGCCCGCGTATTCGGCGGCTGCGGCGCACGCTGGGCATCACCCAGGCGCAGATGGCCGAAGACCTCGGCGTGTCGGCGAGTTACATCAACCTGATCGAGGGCAACCAGCGCCCGATCAGCGCCAACCTCCTGTTAACTCTGGCACGGGTTTACGATTTCGACATTTCCGATGTCGGCGGGATGGGCGATGCGCGGCTTGTGTCGGAACTGATGGAGGTGATCCGCGACCCGGTTCTGGAAGCCGGGCAGGTCGGCAAGAATGATGTCGAGGATATCGTCAATGCGAGCCCGGACATCGCGCGCGCCTTCGTGCACCTCTATGACAAATACCGCGAACTGGCGCTGCGCACCTATTCGGACAATAATCCGCTGACGGACCGGGAGAAGGTGGAGCTGCTGGAGGAATCGGCGCGCAGCGTGGAATCCGTGCGCCAGATGCTGCAGGACCACCGGAACTATTTCCCGGAGCTGGACGAGGCGGCGGAATCCTTTTCGGTGGAGCTTTCGACCATCCATGAAGATCCGTATGCGGCAATGATCCAGCGGCTTAAAGGCCAGCATGGGCTGCGCGTGCGCGTGGTGCCGTATGACATCATGCCCAACACGCTGCGCTATTATGACCGGCACAAGCGCGGGATTGATCTTTCCGAGCTGTTGCCCCAATCGGGCCGGCGTTTCCAGCTTGCCTTCCAGCTGGGCATGCTGGAATTCGGCGAATTGATCGATTCCTATGTGCTGAAGGCGGGCTTTACCGACCGGGACGCGATCGGCCTGGCCCGGGTCAGCCTTGCCAACTATTTCGCCGCCGCCGTGCTGATGCCCTATCATTCCTTCCTGCGCGAAGCGGAGAAGACGAAATATGATGTGCAACTGCTGAGCCACCGCTTCAACACCAGCTTCGAGCAGACCGCCCACCGGCTGACGACGCTGCAGAAGCCGGATGCGCGCGGCATTCCCTTCTTCTTTGTACGCATCGACACGGCGGGGAACGTTTCCAAGCGCTTCAGCGCGGGGCGGTTCCATTTTTCGAAGTTCGGCGGCGCCTGCCCGCTCTGGAACATCCACGAATGCTTTGAATCGCCGGGACGTATCCGTACACAGATTATCCAGATGCCGGACGATACGACGTATTTCTCTATCGCCCGCACGATTACCCGCACCGATGGCTTCTATGACAAGCCAGGGCCGAAGCTCGCCATCGGGCTTGGCTGCGACATTGCCTACGCCAAACGCCTCGTCTATGCGACCGACCATAATCTGGAGAAAGCCGAGCCCACGCCCATCGGCGTCAACTGCTACCTTTGCGAGCGGCAGAATTGCGCCTCCCGCGCCCATGCCCCGCTGAGCCGCAAGCTGGTCTTCGACGAACGCGCCCGCGGCATCTCGCTCTACCGCTTCCAGGACGATTAGGGCTTTACGCAAGCCTTGGCGCGCGCAACACCCGGCAGGACAGCTGCCACTTCGCGAACGCGATCCGTAGCAACAAGTTGCACCCCTTGCGTGATGCGGCGATAAAGCGTGTCATCGCCCAGCATCCGGATGCGGCTGTCCCAGGATCCCGTCCACCATCCAAGGGGCGCAAAGGCGGACTCAACACCCTCTTCCGCCAGCGCCGCATAGAAATCCGGGTTCGGAACTTCCGTACCCCCCCAAGAAAGGATACGGGAGAGATCGACACCGCTTATACGCAACGCATCGAGGTCGGCGAGCGTTTCTATCGGCGTGACGATCATCGCGTCGGGCGCGAGCCGGTACACAAGTGCTGCGTCCTCCAGGGAGTAAGTGGCAAAGACGACGCGGCCAAACGCATCCTGCGTTCTCACCGCATCCACCAGATCTTCATAGGTTGTTTCCGCCTTGCGATCGAGCGCAAGCATGGCGCGCCCTTCGCTCCAGCCTAGCGTCTCCATTAGCGTCGGAATCCGGAACTGCGTCAGTGTCCCATCATTGTCCACGAGGAAGAATTCGCGCAGCTGCTCATATGTCAGGCTACGCACCTCACCCTCGCCATCGGTTGTACGCGCGAGCGTGTCATCGTGCATCAAGACGAGGACGCCGTCGGCGCTTTTCTGTACGTCCACCTCCAGCAGGGCGGGCACTTCGGAAACCGTGTGAGCGAAGGTTTCCAGCGCATTCTCGGGATAGCCCGGCACCGGTCCGCCGCGATGGCCACTGATGATTACGGCGTCGTTTTCGCGCAGACAGTCGAAGAAGCCGGGCATATCGCCCGCCGCCGATACCAGCGGAAAGTTGGCAGGCGTCCCCGTCATCGCTTGCAATGGGGCCGACGTGCTGGCGCAACTTGAAAGCAGGCCAGCGCAGACCAGGAAGAAGCTGTTTTTAAACATGATCATTCCCTCAGTAGCGAACTGACAGGCGGATTTGAGCGGTGCGGCCATAAGTCGAATCGCCCAGCTTTTCCTCATAGAACTTGTCGGTGATGTTGTGGATCTTCCCTGCCAGGCTCACCCGCTCGGTAATATTCCACACCGCAGAAACGCTATAAAGCGAATAGCCGGGCATGACATAGCTGCTCGGATAATCGCTGAAAAATTCGTCACGCCAATAGCCATCCACGGTCAATGCCAGCTTGCTCATTGGACGGACAGTTACAGCAGCACTGGCTTCATGTTTGGGGCGGCCAAAAAGCTGCGTGCCAACGGAACGCTGGGAGACATCCATATAGGTGTAGGCGCCGCGCAGATCGATCCAGGAAGCAGGTGACACACGCAGATCAAGCTCGACCCCGGACATGTCGACAGGGCTCTGAATATTCTGCGGGGAAGACTTGCCCGTCAGCGGATTGAAGATGGAGAAGATGCCGTCATCGGCAACCCCGTCGAAATAGGTAATGCTCCAGCCGGCCAGACCATTCTCCAGGCGCTGATCAATGCCGATGTCCATCATCCAACTCGACTCCGGTTTGAGGTCCGGGTTGCCTTCATAGGTCGCTGAAGAGCCGAGCAGCTGGCGCAATCCGGGGGCTTCGGCGCCTTCGCCGTATGACGCGCGCAGTTTCGTGTCGATGCCAGGAAGGTCCATCTGGTCCGGCAGGTTGTAGGCGGCCGTCAGCCGGTGAGTGAATTCACCGCCAAACTTCTCATTGTCGTCATAGCGCGCCGCTCCGGAAAGGAAGAGACCTTTGAGGACTTCAAAGTTTACCTCTGCAAAAGCCGCAGTGTTGGAGATGCCATCATCGATCAGCGCATAACCAGCGCCAACAGGTTGTTCGAACACGGCCTGTTCATCTCGGTACTCTGCCCCCCCGACGAAGGTGACGCGCTCGGTTGGCCGCCAGGTGGCGTAGTAGATGCCCTCAACGGTGCGGCCTTCGCTTTCCTGCTCCGTACCCGGCGCAGTATAGACATCCTGCAGATCAACAATGGACACCTGCGCCGTGTGATCCAGCTTGCCGTCAAAGGTCTTCCAGACCCCCTTGACCGCGCCGAACAGCTGCTGGCTTTCATTCTGCCCTTCGCTGTCCTGGAAAAGGAATGCCGGCAGGCCCAAAGGATTGTTCGCCGGCAGATAATTAGCGTCGATCTCGTTCATCGCATCGGTATAGCGCACCCATGCACTCAGCTCGGTATTCGTGGTTGGCCGCACTTCACCGCGCAGCTGCGCTGTGAAGTTTTCATAGCCGTCACGCTCGACATTGCCGGGCGGGCGGCTGGAGAGCGAGATACCGGCTGTATCATAATAGGAAAGGCTGCCGGAGACGCCGTAAGTATCGGTGCCCTGCTGTGCTCCGGCGGTCAGCTCATAGGTGCTGTTATCGCCAACCATCGCAGAGCCACGCACCTCCAGAGGCCCGTTCGGACGCTTGGTGATCACATTGATGACGCCGGCCACGGCATCGGCTCCATACACGCCCGATTGTGGCCCGCGCAGAACTTCCACACGCTCCACATTGTCCAGGAACAGGTGGTCGATACCGAACTGATTATCCGCTTCAGAGGGATTGTTGACCTTCACACCATCGATCAGCACAAGGACATGCTTGGTGGTAAAGCCCCGCATGCGGACCTGCGTGTTTTGGCCCACCCCGCCCGAGCGGGTGATTGCAACGCCGGGAATACGTTCCAGCGCCTCGTCAAGCGTTGCCAGCTGTTGCAACTCGATCTCGGCGGCATCAAGAATGCTGATCGCGTCGCCCATCTGGCTGACCGGAACTGCAGACCGCGAAGATGAAACGATAACCTCCTGCATCTTCAGGATCTCGTCCTCCTGGGCCTGAGCGAGACCGTGAGACAAGGTTGAAACAGACAAGGCACAAAGAAGCGATGTTCGGAAGGAAAAGGCAGA
The DNA here is from genome assembly GCF_013823385.1 of Hyphomonas sp. Taxonomy (GTDB): domain Bacteria; phylum Pseudomonadota; class Alphaproteobacteria; order Caulobacterales; family Hyphomonadaceae; genus Hyphomonas. The sequence goes on along the minus strand of NZ_PNMA01000009.1, from coordinate 103,325 downwards.
CATGGTTGACACCCCAGAAGCTGAATTTCTGGGGTGCCGATTACAGGGGCGGCGCGACGGTGATTTTGCATTTGCGTGAACAATCCATAATTGCGGCGCCTCAAATCACCTGACCGTCACAAAAATGATTGCAGCAGGCGCTATGTCCACAGCCTGAAGCCGCGTAAATTTTTCCGGCCGAGGTAAGCCATGGAGATGCCGCCGCACACCGGCTGGGCCGGAATGATCGTCAATCTGCGCCGCAGTCAGGGATTATCCCAGCGGGCGCTGGCAAATCTTCTGGAAGTTGACCAGACAAGCGTATCACGCTGGGAACGCGGCGCCGGGCTTCCCAGCGCAAAGCTGCGCCGACGAATGCGTGACATGATGCGCCAAAATCCAGCCAACAAACTGGATACTCTGGCAAAACTCCGGGTGCAGATGTCGGACTGGCCATCCACCTTGTTGCGGCAGGGGGCCATTCTTCTCGAAATGAGCCGCAGAGTCCCTGCCGAAGTTTCGGTGGAAAAGCTGCTGAAAGGCAAAAGCCTCTATGGCCAGTTCGGTGAGGAGGCTGATGAGCAGGTATTCGCCTGGGAGCGTTCAGGGATCTTCTCCGGTGAGCTTGCCATGACGGTGTCCCTCAACCGGATCGTCACACCTTCCGGCCCGGTTTATTTCCGGGGCATGGATACACCCCACATCTGCTCAGGCGGGGAAATCTGGTGCCTGTGCGAAATCCGCCGGCTGAGCGAGGAAGAGTACGAAACTTCACTGCGCCAGATGGGCGGCGCGTTGATGTCGATCCCATTTGATGAGCTTGGCTGAACCGCACCTCACTCCGGAAGGATGTCGCGCAGGACGCGGACGAGGGAGGTGTCCATCATCGGTTTACGGACGAGCGCGACAAAGCCGGCCCGGTGCGCCGAGACTTCCAGCGTGGGAAGCTCCCAGCCGGAAATCATGATGGCGGGCGTATCGATCCCCCTCTCCCGCAAGGCAGTGAGCAGGGCAAAGCCATCCATGCCATCCAGCTTCAGGTCGATGACGAAACAGTCAAAGTCGCCGGGCTTCACGTCCACCAGCAGTTCGTCTGCCCCGGTGAATGTGTCTACGGAGAAGCCCCGCGCGCCCAGAAGCAGGCGCAGGGACTGGCGTACCGCCGGGCTGTCATCGACAACAGCGATGCGGCGGGGGGGATGAACTGGCAAAGGCTTTGCGGTGGCGCTCACATCACTCTCCGGGACTCCGGGAGCTTGAAATGTGCACGGGATTCCCCCTGCAGTCTTTAAGTAGAAGCCCCTAAAGCTGCTGTTTATTCAATGCCGAAGCCAGCAGCGAAGGCGATTCGCAGAACGGTTGAAAGATTGGACGCGCCCATCTTTTCCATCACATTCGCCCGGTGGATTTCGACCGTGCGCGGCGAAATATCCAGCGAGATGGCGATTTCCTTGTTGGTCTGCCCGTCCACAAGGCCGAGCAGAACTTCCTTCTCGCGCGCGGTGAGGTGTTCGATCAGGCCGCGGGCCTCATCGGCCAGCACCTCTTCCTTGCGGCGGGCCTCCAGGCGCTCGAAAGCGCGGGTCAGCGCCTCTACCAGCGTCTGCTTGGCGTAGGGCTTTTCAACGAAATCAACGGCGCCCGCCTTCATCGCGCGAACAGCCACGGCGACATCGCCATGCCCTGTCAGCACGATCACCGGCATCGCGACCCCGCGCTCGTTGAGAACTTCCTGCACCTGCAGGCCATCCATCTTGGGCATCTGGACATCGAGCAGGATGCAGCCCTTCTCGGCCTCCTCAACCTGGTCGAGGAAGGCGACTCCATCGACATAGGTTTTCACGCGGAATCCGGCATGACGCAGCATGAAGCTTGCCGAATGGCGGATGGCTTCATCATCATCGACCAGATGGATAAGGCGGGTATCGGTCATGAGCCTGATTTAGCAGCATCTTTTCTCAGTGTGAACCGAAAACAGGTGCCCCCTTCGGGCGGCGTAATGGCGCGGATGGTTCCGCCATGTGCTTCCACGATGGTCTGGCAGATCGAGAGGCCGAGCCCCATGCCCTGGGATTTCGTGGTGGCGAAGGGTTTGAAGATGTTCTCGCGCAGCTCCTGGGTGAGCCCCGGCCCATTGTCGCAGACCTCCACCGCCACAAAACCCGGCTCGTCGGCGAGAAAGACGCGCACGGTGATGCGGGCGTCCTGGGTGTTGGAGAGGGCGTCCATCGCATTGCGGATGAGATTGATGACCACCTGCTGGATCTGGATGGGATCGCCCATCACCAGATCGGCCTCCTCATCCTGATCAAACTTGATCGGAATATCCGCCAGATCCCGCGAGAGCTTGGAAAGCGCGATGGCATCGGCCAGCAAGGGGCCGAGGCTCAGCGGGCGGGCGTCCACCTCACCGCGTGAGACATAGGACCGCAGCTTGCGAACGATTTCTCCGGCCCGCACAGCCTGACGGGCCGCTTCGGTAAGCGCTTCCCGCAGGATTTCGCGCGTTTCCGGGTCGGGCGACTCAATCAGATCGCGGCTGGCTTCGAGATAGTTGGCCACCGCCGTCAGCGGCTGGTTGAGTTCATGCGCCAGCGCGGAGGCCATCGTGCCCACCGCGCTGAGACGCGAGAAATGCACCAGTTCCGACTGCATTTCCTGCATGCGCAGCTCCGAACGCTGCTGTTCTGTCAGGTCACGGATGAAAGCGGTGAACAGGAAATGATCCCCGATTCGCGCTTCCCCGATCTTCAGATCGATGGGGAACTGCGTGCCATCAGCGCGCGACGCGATGACCACCCTGCCCTTGCCGATGATCTGGCGCTCGCCGGTGCGCAGGTAATTGCCGATGTAATTGTCGTGATTCACCTTGTCGCGGCCCGCCATCAGCATGTTGACGGGCTGGCCGATGACCTCCTCGGCGGAAAAGCCGAACAGCGCCTCTGCGGCGCGGCTGAACGCCAGGATCTTCCCGGACTCGTCGGTCACTACCATGCCATCGGGCACAGAGGCGAGGATGGACGCCAGGTGCAGCTGGAGGGTCTCCCCGTCCAGCAGGTTCACAGGCGCCTGCGTCGTTTTCGGCGTGTCGCTCATCCGTCAAGATCCATCCGGCAATGCCCCCTTTCACTGCCCTCTGCCGCCAGGCGGCGCAAGGCGGCGTCTTTTATCCCCGGCGGCGGAGCGCCTTCAAGCGGGGTTGCGCGGCCTGCCATAGGGCATAGGCCAGCATCGCAACGCCCGCTGCCATGGCATAGCAGCCCCAGCAGTGCATGGCCGCCAAGGCCATGATTTCATTGGTTTCTGCGCCTGGCGCCGGCAGCGGCGCCCCGCCCCCGCAGCGCATGGCGAGATAATCCTGAAGCGTCGCCTGACGCCCCATCTCGCCGACATGATTGGTGAATTTGACCGCGCCAGTTGCGGTCAGGGCGGTGCCCAGAGCTGCCGTCTTCCACATGAGCTCTCTCCTTTGCTGTCCTACCCGATTACCCCCGGTGCGACAGGCAGGCCCATCCGTACATCCCCTTATACAGTTCGCGCCGTCACTCCGGCAGTTACGCACCAGTATCGATCACTGCGATTCAGCACTGGAGGGGGCTTTCCCAATGAATACACGCGCTGACATATCCAGAGGCGCAGGACCGGGCTTCAGCATAGGCACAGTCAGTGCCCTGACCGGTCTTGTTGCCCTGGGCGTCCTGATCATCGCCGGCAATGCTGCCGATCCGATGATGGCCGCCCATGCCTGGACTTTCTTTTTCCTTACCGTTCTGGGCCTGCTGATAACCGGCCTCTGGGCGGGCAGCCTGAACGGGCGCAACCCGTTCGATCCGGCGATCTATGAAGACACGATCGTCAAGTTCGGGGTGGCTGCCTCCATGTTCTGGGGCATTGCCGGCTTCCTGGTCGGCGTCATCATCGCCCTGCAGCTGACCTTCCCGAACATCTTCTACTTCCCGGATCTGGGATGGACGAATTTCGGACGCCTCCGCCCGCTGCACACCTCTGCCGTGATCTTTGCCTTCGGCGGCAACGTGCTGATCGCGACAAGCTTCTATGTCGTCCAGCGCACCTGCCGCACGCGCCTTGCCGGCGGCATGTGGCCGTGGTTCGTCTTCTGGGGCTACAACCTCTTCATCGTGGTCGCCGGCACGGGCTACCTGCTCGGCGTTACCCAGTCGAAGGAATATGCCGAACCCGAATGGTATGCCGATCTCTGGCTCACCATCGTCTGGGTCGCCTATCTGCTCGTCTTCCTCGGTACGCTGTGGAAGCGGAAAGAGCCGCACATCTATGTGGCCAACTGGTTCTACCTGTCCTTCATCGTCACCATCGCGATGCTGCATATCGTCAACAATCTGGCGATCCCTGTCAGCCTCACGGGTTCCAAGAGCTATCAGCTGTTCGCCGGCGTGCAGGACGCGCTGACCCAGTGGTGGTATGGCCACAACGCCGTGGGCTTCTTCCTGACCACCGGCTTCCTCGCCATCATGTACTACTTCATTCCCAAGCAGGTGAACCGGCCGGTCTATTCCTACCGCTTGTCGATCGTTCACTTCTGGTCGCTGATCTTCATCTATATCTGGGCCGGTCCGCACCACCTCCACTACACTGCCCTGCCGCAATGGGCCCAGACCCTCGGCATGGTGTTCTCGGTGATGCTCTGGATGCCCAGCTGGGGCGGCATGATCAACGGCGTGATGACCCTGTCGGGCGCCTGGGACAAGCTGCGCACCGACCCCATCGTCCGCATGATGATCGTCGCGCTCGCCTTCTATGGCATGTCGACCTTCGAGGGCCCGCTGATGAGCGTGCGCGCCGTCAACGCCCTTTCCCACTACACCGAATGGGGCATCGCCCACGTCCACTCCGGCTCGATGGGCTGGGTCGGCTTCATCAGCTTCGGCGCGCTCTACTGCGTCACGCCCTGGCTGTGGAAACGCAAGGCGCTCTACTCGAAAGCCCTCGTGGAATGGCACTTCTGGCTCGCGACACTCGGCATCCTCTTCTACATCGTGGCGATGTATGTGGCGGGCATCACCGAGGGCCTCATGTGGCGCGCCTATAACGAGTTCGGCTTCCTTGAGTATGCCTTCATCGAGACGGTCAAAGCCAAGCATATCATGTACATGATCCGCGTGGCCGGCGGCCTGCTCTACCTGACCGGCGCCCTGCTGATGGCCTACAACCTGGTGCGCACTGCCCTGGGTCATGGCGAGGCCGGTGAAGCCACCGCTGCCGACGCGCCCAAGACTGCAACCCCCGCGCTTCAGCCTGCTGAATAAGGAGCATCGAACATGGCTATCATGGACAAACACCAAAAGCTTGAGCGCCACTCGCTGCTTCTCACCGTCGGCATCCTTGTGGTTGTCGCCATCGGCGGCCTCGTGGAGATCGCGCCCCTGTTCTATCTCGAAAACACCATCGAGAAGGTTCAGGGGATGCGTCCCTACACGCCGCTGGAACTGAAGGGCCGCAACATCTACATCCGCGAGGGCTGCTATACCTGCCACTCGCAGATGGTACGTCCCCTGAGGGATGAGGTGGAGCGCTATGGCCACTATTCGCTGGCGGCCGAGAGCATGTACGATCACCCCTTCCAGTGGGGCTCCAAGCGGACCGGGCCGGACCTTGCCCGCGTTGGCGGAAAGTATTCGGACGAATGGCACCTCGACCACCTGAAGGACCCCAAATCGGTTGTTCCGGACTCGATCATGCCGCCCTACGCCTTCCTCGCGAAGAAAAAGTTGAAGTATGACGACATCGAGGACCATCTGAAGACGCTGCGTCTGGCGGGTGTGCCCTATACGGACGACATGATTGCCAACGCAAAGGCCGATCTTGTCGCCCAGGCTTCGCCCAATGCTGACTTCGATGCCGAAGACGCGCTTGTCGCCCGTTATACCGAGGCATCGGGCCGCGAAGGCACGGTGAAGATCTCCGACTTCGATCACAATCCGAAGGCCGTCACCGAAATGGATGCCCTCATCGCCTATCTGCAGATGACCGGCACCCTGGTCGACTTCTCCACCTATGAGGCCAACGACCTCAGCAACCGGCGCTAGGAGCAGGCAGGATGTATGAAACACTTTCAAGCTTCGCACAGACCTGGGGTCTCGGCTTCTTTGTGCTGATGTTCCTCGTGGCCGTCGCCTACGCCCTCTGGCCGAGCAATGGCGAGAAATTCCGCGCGGCCGCTCACCAACCTCTGATCGACAAGGACCCGTCAGATGACTGACCATAAACGGGATATTGATGAAGTCTCCGGCGTTGAGACGACGGGGCACAGCTGGGACGGGATCAAGGAACTCAACAATCCTCTCCCGCGCTGGTGGCTGTATATTTTCTATGCCACGATCGTGTGGGCCATCGGCTACATGATCGTCATGCCCGCCATTCCGGCGCTTCCGGGCACGGGCATGAACAACACGCTGGGTATCGCTGGCCATTCCGACCGCGCCGAAGTGGCCCGGAAGGTGGAAGCGCTGCACACGGAGCGTGCCGCCGCTGCCAGCCGCCTCGTCAGCGCCTCGCTGAGCGAGATCGAAAATGACATGTCGCTGCAGCAGTTTGCTCTTGCCATGGGCGAGAGTGCCTTTGGCGACAACTGCGCAACCTGCCATGGCGCAGGCGGGCGCGGGGCCAAGGGCTATCCGATGCTGGCCGATGACATCTGGCTCTGGGATGGCACGCTGGAGGGGATCGAAACCACGCTCCGCCACGGCATCCGCCATAATGAGGATCCCGATACGCGCCGCAACAGCATGCCCGCCTTCGGACGGGACGGGCTGCTGACGCCGAGGGAGATTGATGACCTGGTGCAGTATGTCCTGAACCTGTCGGGCCGCGAGGCCAACAAGGCCGCGGTCGGCCGGGCGGCGCCCATCTTTGCCACCCAGTGCGTCTCCTGCCACGGCGCAGACGGCAAGGGGAACCGCCAGCTTGGCGCTCCGGATCTGACCGATCATGAATGGCTGTTCGGCGGCGAACCGCGCGACATTCAGCAGACGATCTACAGTGCCCGGAACGCACATATGCCCGCATGGCAGGGCCGCCTCGATGATCCGACCATCAAGGCCCTGGCTGTCTATGTTCACTCGCTCGGCGGGGGTGAGAAGTGACAAAAGTCACGCTCATCAAGGCGGGCGGAAGGGATGCTCCGGGGCAAAAGCCGGAGCATCCCCCCTCGCTTTATGAAAAGCGCAACCAGATCTATCCCAAGCTGGCGCACGGCAAGTTCCGTTCGTTCAAATGGCTTGTGATGGCGGTCACGCTCGGCATCTACTACCTGATCCCCTGGATCCGGTGGCCGCGCGGTGAGGGCATCCCCGATCAGGCCGTTCTGGCAGATTTTTCGGGGGAGAAGTTCTATTTCTTCTTCCTCGAAATCTGGCCGCAGGAAATCTATTATCTCGGCGGCCTGCTGATCCTGGCGGCGTTGGCCCTGTTCCTGGTCACCTCTCTCTTCGGCCGCGTCTGGTGTGGCTATACCTGCCCGCAAACGGTGTGGACTGACCTTTACATCTGGGTGGAGCGCGCCTTTGAAGGCGACCGCGCCGCCCGCATGCGGCTCGATCACCAGCCGATGAGCTTCAACAAGGCCTGGCGCAAGACCGGCAAGCATCTCGTCTGGCTGCTGATTGCCTTTCTCACGGGCGGCGCCTTTATCCTCTACTGGCACGACGCGCCGACCATTGCGCGCACCTTCTTCACGGGCGAAGCACCGCTCACGGCCTATTTCTTCGCCGGCATCCTGACCTTCACCACCTATGCCCTGGCCGGCACGATGCGGGAACAGGTCTGCACTTATCTCTGCCCCTGGCCGCGTATTCAGGGCGCCCTGACCGACGAACACGCCCTCAACGTCACCTATCGCTATGATCGCGGCGAACCGCGCGGGCCCCACCGGAAAGACCAGAGCTGGGAAGGCCGGGGCGACTGTATTGACTGCAAGCAGTGCATCCAGGTCTGCCCGATGGGCATCGACATCCGCGACGGCGCCCAGCTTGAGTGTATCCATTGCGCGCTCTGCATCGATGCCTGCGACGACATCATGAAGAAGGTCGATCGCCCGACGGGGCTGATCGCCTATGACACCGATGCGGCCGTGGCCGCCCGCGCCTGCGGAGAAAAGCCGCGCTACAAGCTGCTGCGCACGCGCACGGTGCTCTATGCCATCCTGATTACCGCCATCAGCCTGCTGATGGTGTGGGGCTACACCTCCAAATCCACTTATGAGTTCAACGTTCTGAAAGACCGTTCCCCGCCCTTCATCCGCCTGTCGGATGGCCGCATCCGCAACGGATACACGCTGAAACTCGTCAACAAGTCCACCGATGTGCGCGCCGTTGATATTTCCGTGGAAGGCCTGCCGGAAGCAGATTTCGAGATCATCGGTCTCGGCTCGGCGCCGGATGGCGGCACGCTGCAGGTGACCACAGACGCGCATGGCGTGGCCCGCTACCGGCTGCTGGTGACAGCATCCCCGGAAAGCCTGCCCCGCCGGACAACCCTCACGGTACAGATCAAGGATGTCCTCACCGGCGAAATCGCCGAGGCTGACGCCCCCTTTACAACAGGAGACCAATAATGGCTGCTTCCCTGTCACTCGAGAACTCCGGCAAAGGCAAGATGAAGGGCTGGCATGCCCTGCTCTGGTTCCTCGGTTTCTTCGGCTTCATGTTTGTCGTGAACGGCATCTTCCTCTGGGCCGCAATCACGAGCTTCCCCGGCGAGGATGTTGAAAAGTCCTATCTCACCGGCCTTGACTATAACCGGGAACTTGCCCGCCGGGCACATCAGGAAGAGGCCGGCTGGAATGCCGAAATCGGCCTCAGCGGCACCAATCAGGGCTTTCTCCTGACCGCCCGCCTGCTGACGCGCGAGGGCACTGCCCTGCCCGTGTTCGGCACGCAGGCACAGCTGCGCCATCCCAGCGACCGGGCGTTCGACCGCGTGATCACCCTCACCCCCGCTGGCGGCGGCGAGTATGTGGCTGAACTTGGCGACCTGCATGCCGGCGCCTGGAGCGTCAACATTTCGGCCGATGTCGATCCGGAAACGGACGGCTACGAATTCCGCGCCAGCCGGGAAATCATCGTGCCATGACCGACCTGCCCCTCGACGCCAACGGATGCCCCAGCGGACTGGCGCCGCCGAGCGGCTCGGATGCTTCCGACCCCGCCGCCTTCGTGCGCAAGGTGGGCAAGCAGAGCCGCCTGTCGCTGACCGTGCGCGGGGCGAAATGTGGCGGCTGCCTCTCGCGCATCGAGGGGGCGGTGACGGCGTTGCCGGGGGTTGAGAGCGCAAGGCTGAACCTTTCCAATGGGAAGCTGGACATTGCATGGTCCGGCACCCTGGAACCCCGGCGGATAAGCGAAGCGGTCAGCCGCCTCGGATATGGCGTTGCGCCGCTCGATACGAGCACGGATGATGATGCCCACAAGAAGGAGGAGCAGTCGCTTCTGCTCGCCATGGGCGTGGCCGGATTTGCGACCGCCAACATCATGCTGCTGTCGGTCTCGGTCTGGGGCGGGCATGGTGAGATGGGGGAGGCGACCCGCCAGGGCCTGCATGCGCTTTCAGGCGTGATCGCCCTGCCGACACTTATCTATTCGGGGCGGCCTTTCTTCAAGTCCGCCTGGAACGTGCTGAAGAAGAAGCGCACCAATATGGATGTGCCGATTTCCCTGGCGCTGATCCTGGCTTTCTCCGTCAGCGTGGCCGAAACGATCCGGGGCGGGGAGCATGCGTATTTTGATGCCGCGTGCATGTTGCTGTTCTTCCTGCTGATCGGGCGGTTCCTGGATGCGCGCGTGCGCCGCCGGGCCTGGTCGGCCGCGCGGGATCTGGCCGCGCTGGCGAGCCGGACGGTGACGCGGATTTCCGCAGACGGAACGCCCCAATCGATCCGCTCCGAAGAGGTGAAGCCTGGCGACCGCATCCTTCTGGCGCCCGGCGAGCGGGCCGTGGTGGACATGGTGATCGAGGGCGGCGAGTCCGAGGTGGACGAGAGCCTCGTCACCGGCGAGAGCCTGCCGCGCTGGACCGGGGCGGGCATGAAGCTGATGGCCGGCTCGATCAACCTTTCCCAACCGCTGACCGGGCGGGCAACGGCGGCAGCGGCCGACTCGCTGCTCTCCGAGATCAGCCAGATGCTGACGGCGGGCGAGCAGAAACGCTCCACCTATCGCCAGATCGCCGACAAGGCCGTCTCCCTCTATGTGCCGGTGGTGCATTCCACCGCGCTCCTGACCTTTCTGGGCTGGTGGCTGGTGGGCGGCAGCGGCCTGCGCGAGGCGATCCTGATTGCCGTCTCTACGCTGATCATCACCTGCCCCTGCGCGCTGGCGCTGGCCGCGCCCGTGGTGCAGGTTGTGGCGGCCGGGCGCCTGTTCAAGGGCGGGGCGTATCTCAAATCCGGCGACGCGCTGGAACGGATTGCCGCCTGCGACCACATCATCTTCGACAAGACCGGCACGCTGACGCTTGGCACGCCGCGCCTGGTTTCCACGCAGATCAGTACCGAGCTTCTGGCGGAGGCTGCGCAGCTGGCGCGGGCAAGCCGGCATCCGCTGTCGCGCGCGCTCACCGCCGCTGCCGGCCCCGGCCCCCTGGCGAAAGACGTGAAGGAACGCCCCGGCCTTGGCCTGGAAGGCGAGGTGAACGGAATTGCCTGCCGGCTTGGCTCGGCCGAATGGACCGGCGCGAAGGCAACCGGCCATACCGGCGCCACGCTGTTCTTTGCGCGCGGGCAGGAAAGGCCGGTGGAACTGCGCTTTGAGGACGACATCCAGGCGAATGCCGCCGGCACGCTGGCGAAATTGCGGGCGATGGGGATGACGATGGAAATCGTCTCCGGCGACCGGGCAGAAGCGGTGGCGGAAGTTTCCCGCAGCCTTGGCATTGATCAGTGGACGGCGAGCGCGAGCCCGCAGGACAAGGTGGCCCGGCTGGAGGCGCTACAGGCCGAAGGCCGGAAAGTGCTGATGATCGGCGATGGCCTGAATGATGCCGGGGCGCTGGCGCTCGCCCATGCGTCGGCGGCGCCCGGCGGCGCGCTGGATGTGAGCCAGTCAGCCTCTGATACGGTCTATTCCGGCGGCCTTTCGCCCCTGCCCGGCCTGGTGAAAACCGCGCGGGCGGCCAAGGCGGTGATGCTGCAGAATTTCGGCTTTGCGGCTGTCTACAATGTGGTGGCGGTGCCGATTGCCATCCTGGGCCATGCGACCCCGCTGGTGGCGGCCATTGCCATGTCGGGGTCTTCCATTATCGTCTGCCTCAACGCATTGCGGCTTACTCTGAACACGGAGAAACAGGCATGAGCGGCCTTGTATTCCTGATCCCGATCGCCCTGATGATGGGCGCCATGGGCCTTGCCGGCTTTCTCTGGGCGGTCCGGTCGGGCCAGTTTGATGATCCTGATGGCGCGGCAGCGCGCATCCTGATTTCACCGGACGAACCGCTTCCCGATCGCAAGCAGGTGGAGTAGCGCCCAGCACGGAGGGCCGGAACGCGCGGGGGGGCGCGGCCGGTGTTGCTTTTTTATTGAGAGGTGCCCCACCCTAGCCCTCCCCCATGTCTGGGGGAGGGGACCTGTTGCTTTGTGGGGTGAGGGGAGGTTTCAGCGGAGGGCGACTTTTCCCCAGGGCGCGACTTGCCCCCTCCCCATGACAATGGGGAGGGTGGGGGTGGAGCTGCTCGCGGCTAGGAGGTGTCGGGGTGTGGGGCTCCCCCCTCCGTCCGCTTCGCGTCCACCTCCCCCGCTTCGCAGGGGAGGATACCCGTGTTGGGGGTTGAGGAATTGGCAGCCAGAAGGGTTTTGGACTCTTCCAGAAAAACTCCAACGAGGTTTGGGGAGATGTTCGATTCCCAGACGGGATCGTCCCAGCTCGGTTTCACCGCCTTGGGTTTCTTGTAAGCCCTCCAATGGTCGCCGACCTGGACGATATGGACGTGGCCCCATTTGGAGACCGAGATCAGGAGGGTTCTGAGTTCCTTGTCCTGACGTTTGAAGATCCAGCGCAGCTGCAGCCAGAGGTATGGCCAGAAGACTGGCAATACGTGAGCATAAAGACGGGCGGCGATCTGGGGTGACATGGGGAGGAGTATAGCTCCGTTCCCGGAGGGGGTGGGAAAAGAAAGTTTTTTCTGCGTGTTTGCTGCAGGTTTGGGGGGAAATTTGTTGGATAGGCTTCGTTTTTGCGGAGAGGGGCCCCACCCTATCCCTCCCCACCTCCGTGGGGAGGGGACCTGTTGCGTTTGGGGAGAGGGACGGTTTCGGTGAAGAGTGACTTGCCCCCTCCCCGCTGGCGGGGAGGGCTGGGGTGGGGGCGCTATCCGCTTGAAATGCCGTTGGAGGTTTTTCCGGAAAACTCCAACGGGACTCCAAAAAACTCCAACGGCGCTCCAGGGACAGATTTGGACAAATCCGGACAAATCCGGACACAAAAGGACACGGCGCGGGACAGCTGGTGCCATCCCGCGCCGTGCTGGGCCGCTGGTGGAGCCAGAGCTAGTCAGCCCAGCCGCCACCCATGGCCATGAAGACGTTGATCTCGGCGCTGGCCCTTGCCGCTTCGGACTGGACGAGCGAGGTGCGGGTTTCGATGAAGGTGCGCTCTGCGTCGAGGACGCTGAGGAAGTTGGCCGAGCCGGCCCGGTAGCGGGTGCGGGCAAGTTCGGCGGCCTCTTCGGCGGCGGCAGCGGAAGCTTCGAGGGCAGCGTAGCGCTCTTTCTCGGCGGCGTAGTTGGTGAGGGCGACTTCGGCCTCTTCCAGCGCCGTGAGGAAGGTCTCGTCGAAATTGGCGAGGGCGATGTCAACGCCGGCCTCTGCCGATTTCAGCCGGGCGCGGGAGGCGGCGACGTTCGGGAAGTTCCAGCTGATCAGCGGGCCGATGCCGAAGCTGAGGCCGTCTTCCTTGAAGAGGTCGCCCGTGCCGCCCAGCGAGGCGGTGCTGACCGAGCCGCCGATACTGACCGAGGGGTAGAGATTTGCCGTGGCGATGCCCACACGGGCAGCCGCGCCGGCAAGCTGAAGTTCCGCCTGGCGCACATCCGGACGGCGCGCAAGGAGGGCTGCGCTTTCCCCGGTGGGGAGAAGCGAGACGAGCTGCGGCATGCTCTCGCATGCGGGGACCGCTTGACTCATCTCGCGCGGGGTCTGGCCAGTCAGGCGGGCCAGGCGGAACAAGGCGGCGTCACGTGCTGCGCGCACGGACGGAATGTCGGCTTCGGCGCGGCGGAGCGCGGCCTCGGCCTGCACGACATCCAGGCGGATGCCGCGGCCGGCATCGAACAGCGTGCGGGTGAGACCGAGGGTCTCTTCCTGCAGGCGGTAATTCGACTCGGCGGTTTCAAGCTGGATATTGCCCGAGCAATAATCGATCCAGGCGCGGGCGGTTTCACCGGCGACCATCAGCGAGGCGGCCTGATAGGCGGCTTCGGCAGCGGCGGCATCCTGGCGGGCGGCATCAATGCTGGCGGCGACCCGGCCGAAGATGTCGACCTCATAACTGGTCTGGAAACCGAGGGAATAGACATCGGTTTCCACATCGCCGGGCGCAAAGCTCGGATCGCGCGTATACTGACCACTGGCGGTGGCGGTGGTGGACGGCAGGAGGGCGGAGCGGGCCTCGGTGAGACCTGCGCGGACCTGTTCCAGATTTGCCGCCGCGCCGGCCAGGGTGCGGTTGTTGGCGAGCGCGGTCTGGACGAGGCTGTCCAGTTCCGGGCTGTTGTAGAGGCGCCACCAGTCTTTCGGCACGGCCGCATCGGCGACACCGGCAGTCTCTGCCGAGATCAGCGTGCCTTCGACGCGCGGGGTGACCGTGCTGTCTGGGGCGGCAGGCGCCGTGGCGCAGGCCGTAAGGGCGAGGGCGGCAACGGTGGTGAAGGCGGTGAGTTTGAAATGGGTCATGCCTGGCCTCCTTCGACCGGCGTGGGAGTGTGATCGTCATGGCTGCGGTTTGAGCCGGGGAGCAGTTTCGAGATCATCCGGCCAATGACATAGAAGGCCGGGGTGAAGATCAGGCCGAACAGCGTGACCCCGATCATGCCGGAGAACACGGTGATACCGATCGACTGGCGCATCTCGGCCCCTGCCCCGGTGGCGAATGCCAGCGGCATCACCCCGAAGATGAAGGCGAAGGACGTCATCAGGATCGGGCGCAGGCGCATCCGGGAGCCGGAGACGGCGGCTTCCCGCGGGGTGACGCCATGGTTTTCTTCCTGCTGCTTGGCAAACTCGACCAGAAGGATCGCGTTCTTGGCCGCCAGCGCGACAAGGACGATGAGACCGACCTGGGCGAGAATGTCATTGGCCATGCCGGCGATGTTGATGCCGATGGTGGCCGCGAGGATACACATCGGGACGATGAAGATCACCGCGAATGGCAGGGTGAAGGATTCATACTGCGCCGCCAGGACGAGGAAGACGAAGATGACCGCCATGCCGAAGACCATCAGAATGGAACTGCCGGCGGCTTTCTCCTGATAGGCCATCTCGGTCCACTCATAGCTGACGCCTTCGGGCAGGACCTGGGCGGCGATCTCTTCCATCGCTTTCAGGGATTCGCCGGTGGAGACGCCCGCCGGGGTCTGGCCGTTGAGCTCGATGGCCGGGAAGATGTTGTGGCGCACCATGCGGACCGGGCCGGAGCCGTCGATGATTTTGGCCACAGCCGAGATCGGCACCATCTCACCGGTGGACGAGCGCACCTGGAACTGGCCGATACTGGCGGCCGTTTCACGGAACGGAGCATCTGCCTGGGCGGTGACGCGGAATGTGCGCCCGACGAAGTTGAAGTCGTTCACATAGGTGGAGCCGAGATTGGTGCCGAGGGTGGCGTAGACATCGGCCGGTTCGACGCCGAGGAGCTGGGCGCGGTCGCGGTCCACCTCCACCCGCACGGTGGGCGAGTTGGTGTCGAAGGTGGTGTAGACGCTGGTGACGCGCGGGTCCTGCGCAGCGGCGCCCATCATGGCATAGGTGGCCTGCTGGAGGGCGGCGGTGCCGACACCGGCGCGGTCCTGGATCATCATCTTGAAACCGCCGCCCTGCCCCATGCCCTGCACAGCCGGCGGGGCGATGATGAAGGCGTTGCCTTCAGGAAGGGCTGCCATGAAATGGCCGGTCAGGCGGTGGGAGATGGCCACGGCGGAGAGATCTTCGCGGCCCTTGCGTTCTTCAAAGTCTGCCAGGCGGATGAACATCGTGCCCGCATTGGAGGCCGAGGAGAAGCTGGAGCCATCCATGCCGACCATGGCGGCGACGCCCTGGACGCCTTCGGTAGCGCGGAGTTCCTCGACGATGCGCGTCATCACGATGTCAGTGCGCTCAAGCGAGGCGCCGGCGGGAAGCTGGACAACGCCGATCAGGAAGCCCTGATCCTGCTCCGGAATGAAGCCGGTGGGCGTGGCCGACAGGCGCCAGCCGGTGGTGGCCAGGAGCGCTGCATAGACGATCATCACGATCACCAGCATACGGACGAGTTTGGCGACCAGCGACCCGTAGGCATTCGACAGCCAGTCAAAGCCGCTGTTGAAGGCGTTGCCGGCAAAGCGCAGCGGGGCGAGGATGGGGTTGCCCTTCCTGTGGCCGTGTTCCTCGTGCGGCTTCAGCAGCAGCGCGCAGAGGGCGGGCGACAGGGTGAGCGACACCACCAGGGAGATGACCGCAGCCGAAGCGATGGCGACGGCGAACTGTTCGTAGAAGATGCCGGGAATGCCGCCCATGAACAGGGTGGGTACGAACACCGACACCAGCACAAGGTTCATGGCTATCAGCGCGCCGCCGACCTCGTCCATCGAGGAGAGGGCCGCCTGCATCGGGCTCTTGCCGTCCCGGA
Source organism: Hyphomonas sp. (assembly GCF_013823385.1). GTDB lineage: Bacteria > Pseudomonadota > Alphaproteobacteria > Caulobacterales > Hyphomonadaceae > Hyphomonas. The sequence continues at coordinate 87,498 of NZ_PNMA01000009.1, read as the reverse complement.
TCGAGCGCTCGACATTCTCCACCACGACGATGGCGTCATCGACGACGATACCGACCGCGAGCACGAGGGCGAACAGCGACAGAGAGTTGATCGAATAGCCCAGCGCGAGCTGCACGGCGAACACGCCGATGATGGAGACCGGGATCGCCAGGATCGGGATGAGGGCCGCGCGCCATGTCTGCAGGAAGACGAGGATGACGATCATCACCAGGAACACGGCTTCGACGAGCGCATGTTCCACCGCCGACACCGAGGCCTCAACGAACTCTGTCGGATTGTAGGGGATCGAGTATTCCAGGCCTTCGGGGAATTCCTGGCGGGCAAGTTCCATCTCGGCCAGCACCTGCTCTGCCGTATCCAGAGCGTTGGAGCCGGGAAGCTGGGTGACGGCAAGGCCAAGGCCGGGCTGGCCATCGAAATAGGAGCGCATCAGATAGGTTTCCGCGCCGATATCGACACGGGCGACATCCCGCAGGCGCACGACGGAGCCGTCTGCATCGCGGCGGATGACGACATCCCCGAACTCGTCCGGCTCGATCAGACGGCCGCGGACCTGAACCGGGATCTGGAATTCGGGCGCCCCCGTCTTTGCAAAGGGCGGCTGGCCGAGCGTGCCGCCGGCGGCCTGGATGTTCTGGGCACGGAGGGCGGCGACGATGTCGCTGGAGGTGAGGTTCAGCGCGGCGGCGCGTTCCGGATTGATCCAGACGCGCATGGAATAGTTGCCGCCCCCGAACACTTCGACGCCGCCAACCCCGTTGATCCGCAGCAGACGGTCCTTGATGGTGGAAGCGGCGTAGTTGGCCACATAATCCTGATCAAGCTGGCTGCCCGGCGAGGTGAGCGCCACGAGCAGGAGGAAGCCGGAGGATTGCTGGTTCACCGAAACGCCGGTCTGGCGCACCTGTTCGGGCAGGCGCGGCTCTGCGCGCGACACCCGGTTCTGCACCTGGACCTGGGCGGTATCAAGATCGGTTCCCGGCTCGAAGGTGATCGTCAGGCTGACCACACCATCGGCTGTGGAAGAGGAGGTCATGTAGATCATGCCCTCCACACCGTTGATTTCCTGCTCCAGCGGGGCGGCGACCTGGTTGGCCACGTCTTCGGCGGACGCGCCGGGATAGGACGCGCTGACGACCACGGTGGGCGGGGCAATTTCAGGATACTGAGCAAGCGGGAGACGCGGGAACGCGAATGCGCCGAGCAGGGTGATCACGACCGAGATAACAGCCGCAAAAATGGGCCGCTTGATGAAAAAATGGGACAGGCGCATGGGTTCGTCTCTCTGGGAGGAAGAGAATGGAATGGGCTGGCAGCTGGCGGGCCGCCGCGTGTCAGTTTGTGATGCGGCGGGCCGTCATGGCGGGACGGCTCTGAACCGTGACGGGGCCTTCGGCAGCCGTTTCATAGTCAAGCTGGACCGAAACGGGGTTCACCGTTGCGCCCGGACGGGCACGCAGCAGGCCGTTGACGATCACGCGGTCGCTCGCCTCGATGCCGCCGGTGATGACCTGCATGTTGCCGCTGAGCGGACCAAGCTGGACCGGGACGACCTCGACCTCATTGCGTTCATTGACCAGGAACAGCGTGCGGCGGGTGCCGTCAGTCTGGACGGCGCCCTGCGGCACCATCAGCGCGGCATAGGGCGCCGAGCCGTTGATGCGCACTTCGCCGGTCATACCGGGGCGGATCAGACCGTCTTCATTCTCGACCAGCGCGCGGACGCGGATCGAGCCGGTGGTGTCGCCCATGCGGTTATCCGCAAAGATGACTTCGCCGGGACGCGTGAAGGTGGCTTCATCCTGCAGGCGGGCCTCTGCCTTGACGGCGCCTTCGGCCTGTTCGGTGCGCATGTAGCGCAGATAGTCGGCTTCGGAGACGTTGAAGGTGAAGTAGAGTTCTTCGTCGCGGACGATGGTGGTGAGGATGTCCCCGGCCGAGTTGCCGCCGGCGACGAGGTTGCCGGGGTCAACATTGCGGGCCGAGACACGGCCATCGATCGGCGCGGTGACGCGGGTGAAGCTGAGATCGAGGCGGGCGGCCTCGACACCGGCTTCGGCGGCCGCAACAGTGGCCTGCGCGCTGGCGAGGCTGGTGCGGTTGCGCTCAAGCTCCTCAACCGACACGGCGCCGGATTCAGCGAGCTTCTCGGAGCGTTCCAGATCAGACTGGGCCTGGCCGAGCTGGGCCCTGGCCTGGGCAAGCTGCGCTTCAGCCTGGGCGAGCGTCGCGCGGAACGGACGGTCGTCCAGGGTGAACAACAGGTCCCCTGCCTTGACGCGGGCGCCATCTTCAAACGCGACCGATTTGACATATCCGCTGACGCGGGCACGTACATCTACGCGTTCCACGGACTCGAAACGGCCGGTATAGCCGTTCCAGTCCGCAACCTGGGAAGAGAGGGGGACAGCGACATCAACCTGAGGCGGGGGAGGACCGCCTTGTTGCTGTGCCTGGGGCGCGCTGCATGCCCCCACGACAAGTGCCGTTGCCAGCACGGAAACGGTTGCAAAATGGCGCGAACGCATTCATTTTTCCTTCATAAACAAGGCGAACCGGTGGAGCAACGCCTGTAAGTCATCAGCTGTTGACCGCATGTGACGTCGCGGGAAGCATAAGTCAACAGGTGATGACAAATTAATTTTTATGGGGTAGGAAAACGTATGAAATGTAGTCAGCCAATCCGGCGCCGGGACGCCGCCAGCACGAAAAACGCCATCCTCTGCGCGGCGCGAACCCTGTTTGCGCGGGACAGTTACGAGAATGTCGGCATCCGCGAGATCGCCTCCCTGGCCGGGGCGGATGCGGCGCTGGTGTCACGCTATTTCGGATCAAAGGAAGAGCTGTTTGCCGCCGTGATGAATTCGGGCGAGCGCGGCGTGGACGTAATCGGTAATGAGCTGGAAGGCCTGCCCGAGCGGGTGGGCGAGCTGATGTTCGACCCGGACGATGACGGAAAGCCGATGGAGGACATCCTCGTCATGCTGCATTCGGGCAATTCCCCGATTGCCGGCCCGATTGTGCGCGCTTCCATCGACGACCGGTTTCACGAGCCCTTTGCGGTGGTGATCGGCGGGGAACATGCCAAGGAGCGCTCGCAGCTTTTCGGCTCCATCCTGCTCGGGATGTCGATCAGTCAGCATATTTCCGGCAAGCTGACGGATGATCCTGAGCTGCGCGAGAAAATGAAACAGCGGTTCACCGAGATCATCCGCCTGGCGGTAAAGCCGCTCTGACCTCCCCCGTTTGAGGGGCTGGCGGCGCGGCCGGGCGGCGTTACCGGTGAGAGCGTGGATGGCGGGTATCGCTGCGCTCAACCCGCCCTCCGTCAACGGCAAGAAAAAAGGGCGGCCCTTGCGAGCCGCCCTTCTTCGTTTTTAATCCGCTGACCGATCAGTGCAGATCGAAGCGGTCTGCGTTCATCACCTTGGTCCAGGCGGCCACGAAGTCCTTCACGAACTTCTCCTTGGCGTCGTCCTGAGCGTAGACTTCGGCATAGGCGCGCAGGACGGAGTTCGAGCCGAACACCAGGTCTGCGCGGGTTGCGGTGAACTTCACGGCGCCGGACTTCCGGTCCACGATGTCATACGCATTCTTGCCTTTCGGCACCCAGCGATAGCCCATGTCGGTGAGGTGGACGAAGAAGTCGTTCGTCAGCACACCGACCTTATCCGTGAACACACCATGCTTGGTGCCGCCATGGTTGGCGCCGAGGACACGCAGGCCGCCGAGGAGAACCGTCATCTCCGGGCCGGTGAGGCCGAGGAGCTGGGCGCGGTCGAGCAGCAGCTCTTCCGGCTTCACGGCATATTCCTTCTTCACCCAGTTGCGGAAGCCATCAGCGATGGGCTCCAGCACGGAGAAGGAGGCCGCATCGGTCTGCTCTGCCGTGGCGTCGCCCCGGCCCGGCACGAAGGGAACGGCGACATTGAGACCGGCCGCCTTGATGGCCTTCTCGATACCGACATTCCCGGCAAGGACGATCACGTCCGCCACGCTGGCGCCGGTTTCCTTGGCGATCGGCTCAAGCACCGAAAGCACCTTCTGAAGGCGGGCGGGCTCATTGCCTTCCCAATCCTTCTGCGGGGCAAGGCGGATGCGCGCGCCGTTGGCGCCGCCGCGCAGGTCAGAGCCGCGGAAGGTGCGGGCGCTGTCCCAGGCGGTGGAAACCATCTCGGAGATCGACAGGCCCGAGGCTTCGATCTTCGCCTTGACGGCGCCCACATCATAGGAGCTGTTGCCGGCAGGAACCGGGTCTTGCCAGATCAGGTCTTCCTTGGGCGCGTCGGGGCCGATGTAGCGGACGCGGGGGCCAAGGTCGCGGTGGGTCAGCTTGAACCAGGCGCGCGCGAAGCAGTCGGAGAAGTAGGCTTCATCGGCCATGAACTTCTGGCAGATGGCGTTGTAGGTGGGGTCCATCTTCATTGCCATGTCGGCATCGGTCATCATCGGCATGACACGCTTGGTGGGATCGGTCGGATCCACCGGCATGTCTTCTTCCTTGATGTTGACCGGGCGCCACTGGCTGGCACCGGCAGGCGATTTCGTCAGTTCCCAGTCATATCCGAACAGCAGCTTGAAATAGCCCATGTCCCATTTCGTCGGGTGGGTGGTCCAGGCGCCTTCGATGCCGGAGGTGACGGCATTGGTGGCCTTGCCGTCCATATGCGGGTTCAGCCAGCCGAAGCCCTGGGCTTCCAGGTCGTTGCCTTCGGGCGGCGGGCTGAGCTTGCTGGCGTCGCCATTGCCATGGGCCTTGCCGACGGTGTGGCCGCCGCAGGTGAGGGCTGCGGTTTCCTCGTCATTCATGGCCATGCGGGCGAAGGTTTCGCGGACATGCAGCGCCGTTTTCAGCGGGTCGGAGTTGCCGTTGACGCCTTCCGGGTTGACGTAGATGAGACCCATCTGCACGGCGGCAAGCGGGTTTTCCATCGTCTCGGGCGCGTCGAGGTTTTCGTAGCGCGAGTCAGACGGCGCGAGCCATTCCTTCTCTGCGCCCCAGTAAACGTCTTTCTCCGGTGCCCAGATGTCTTCCCGGCCGAAGGAGAAGCCATAGGTTTTCAGGCCCATGCTTTCATAGGCGATGGTGCCCGACAGCAGGATCAGGTCAGCCCAGGAAATCTTGTTGCCGTATTTCTTCTTGATCGGCCACAGCAGGCGGCGGGCCTTGTCGAGGTTGCCGTTATCCGGCCAGGAGTTGAGCGGCGCAAAGCGGATGTTGCCGGACCCGCCACCACCGCGGCCATCCGCCAGACGGTAGGAACCGGCAGAATGCCAGGCGAGGCGGATCATCAGGCCGCCATAATGGCCATAGTCTGCCGGCCACCAGTCCTGACTGTTGGTCATCAGGTCGTGCATGTCTTTCTTGAGGGCTTCAAAATCGAGCGTCTTGACCGCTTCGCGATAGTTGAAGTCCTTGCCGAGCGGGCTGACCTTGGTGTCGTGCTGGTGGAGAATGTCGAGGTTCAGCGTTTCCGGCCACCAGGCCGTGTTGGAATTGCCGGCCACCGTGATGGCGCCATGCATGACAGGGCATTTGTCTTGGGGGGGCAGGTCGTTGCCGTCCATTGTTTCTCTCCTCGCGTGTGAACTTATCCGGAGAGAGTGCGCCAGGCGAAACCATTGATCCAATCAATTTTTAGCGGGCGACCTATAGAGGGAGCCTTTGGGTGCACCCTCAGATGACGGGAAACTGCCGGAGAACCTCTCGGTTTCTGTCATATCGCGCCCGGATCTGCGGCCACCGGGGCATTCTGAGAGGCCGGTCCTGCTGCCTGAAGGGCACATAAATCGAGAATGTGAAGCATTTGCAAGATTCATGTTGCAAATCATTCTCAATAAGCTTAGGCGCTGAACCGGGGTGATTTGGAGAAACTGAAGTCCGCTGCGCGACGCAGGGAGCAGCCTCCTGCGCCCCCGAGAGAAGAAAGAGGAGAGGTTTTTCACCCGGCCCGATGGCCGTTCTCGGGAGGTTCTGCCCATTTCCGCCTGCGGCCCGAAGCGGCCGCATGGGACACCCGGACCTCCCCGGCACGTTCATGGCCTGCCCAATCCCGCCCCCGCGCGGGCATTCTGACAGCCAACCCCGTCCGCGCTTGGCGCAAGCACCTGCGCCGCCCGGACGCCCCCACATTCTGGAGACGATAATGATACGCAGTCGCAAACATGGATTGACTACTAGCCTCGCCCTCATCGCCGCGCTGAGCGCCCCGCTTGCCGCCCATGCGGACCCCGACGAGGCCCGCAATACCGAGCCGGAGAAGCGTGAGGAGACGGTGGTTGTGGAAGGCGAAAGCCTCTACATCGTGCCGCGGGTCTCCTCCCCGAAACTGACCCAGGAACTGGTCAACACGCCCCAGACAATCACTGTGATCTCTGGCCAGCTCATCGCCGATCAGGGCGCGGTCAGCCTCATGGAAGCGCTGCGCAACACGCCCGGCATCACGATGCAGCTGGGCGAGAATGGCAACACCTCCTCGGGCGATACCTTCTCGATGCGGGGCTTTTCCTCGCAAGGCTCGGTCTTCCAGGACGGTATCCGCGACCTGGGCGCGGTGACGCGCGACAGCTTCAATCTCCAGCAGATTGAAGTGGCCAAGGGACCCGCCGGATCGGACATCGGCCGGGGCGCCTCCTCTGGCTATATCAACCAGGTTTCCAAAACACCGGAGGCAGACGATTTCACAACCCTCAATGCCGGGGCGACCAGCGAAGGCGGCGTGCGCGTGACGGGCGACGCCAACAAGATGCTCGGCGAGACGACGGGCGTGCGCCTGAATGTGATGGTGCAGGACATGCCCGTGCCGGGCCGCAACGAAGTGAAGAATGCCGGATACGGCATCGCGCCCTCCATCGCCTTCGGCATCGGCACGGGCACGGAATTCCAGCTGTTCGGCCAGCACATCGTTCAGGACAATGTGCCCGATGGCGGCATTCCCTCCATCGGCCTGGAAGGCTTCTATAATGCGAATGCTGATCTGCGCGCCGGCGCAGCGGTTGATCCGTCAAACTTCTATGGCAGCAGCAGCGACTATGAAGATGTGGAAGCCAATATGATCACCGCCAAGGTGATCCATGATCTTGGCGGCGGCCTGACGCTGACCAATACGTCCCGCTATGGCAAGACGCAGATGGACCGTGTGCTGACGGGCATCAACGCACTGTCTGCCCCCTCCTCTGACCCGGCGACCTGGACGGTTTCCCGTTCGCGCCAGCGCGTGGACCAGACAAACGAAATCCTCGCCAACCAGACGATCCTCACCGGCAGCTTCAATACCGGCCGCCTGGTGCATGATTTTTCGACCGGCATCGAGGCGCTCTATGAAAACCAGAAGGCACGCACCTTCTCGACAACGGGCCTGACCATTCCGGCCGCGCCGCTCTATAATCCGTCTGCGAATGTCAGCCTGCCCATCCCCTACGCCACCGGCGCTGAAACCGATGGTAGCACAATGACGCTGGCTGCCTTCCTGTTCGACACGGTGAAGCTGGACGAGAAATGGTTCTTCACCGCCGGTCTGCGCGCGGAGAATTACGACACCGACTATGATGCGGTTTCCGTGTCGACCGCCACCTCGCATCCCACCCTGCCGGTGGGCACCCTGGTGCCAACCTCCATCAGCGCCGATGGCAGCCTCGTGAGCTGGAAACTCGGCGCGCTGTACAAGCCACGGGAAAATGGCAGCGTCTATATCAGCTATGGCAATTCGCTGACCCCGCCGGGCGGAGCGAACTTCTCGCTGTCGTCTTCGGAATCCAGCATCAACAACCCGGCTTTCGATCCTCAGGAGACGGAGAATCTGGAAATCGGCACGAAATGGGAACTCTTCGGCGAACACCTTGCCGTGGCGGCCGCCTATTATTCGACCACGAACAAGGACGAGCTGGCCGTGCTCGATCCCGGATCGAACACCTATGAGCAGCTGGGCGAACGCAAGGTGGAAGGCATCGAGCTCTCTGCCGTGGGCAAGCTGACGCAGAACTGGCAGATTTCCGCCGGCCTGACGACCATGGATACCGAAGTGACCGAAGGCACCACGGGCAATAACAGCCAGGGCGCCGCGGCCCGCTGGTCGCCGGATATCTCCGCCACGATCTGGACCACCTATGCCCTTACGCCCGCCTTCACCTTCGGCGGCGGCGCCCGCTATATGGGGGAACAGAAACGCGTGGTTGTTCCCGGAACGGATCTTTCCACACAGAACGTTCCGGTGATCCCGGAAGCCTGGGTGGTGGACGCGATGGCCCGGTATGAGTTCAGCGAGCGGCTGGCGCTTCAGCTCAACGTGTATAACCTCTTTGACGAGGATTATATCGCGACCCTGAACAATTCCGGCGCGCGCCTGACGCCCGGTCAGCCGCTCTCGGCTTACCTGGCGCTGAACGTCCGCTTCTAGGGAAAACGGCCATGCTCCTGCATATTCCGGAAATCCTGAACCCTCAGGAGCTGGCCATACTCCGCACCGCGCTTTCGGCGGCGGATTGGCGCGATGGCGCCGCCACCGCCGGGGCGCAAGCAGCGCGCGTGAAGCAGAACCTGCAACTGCCCGCCGACGCCCCCGAAGCAAGGGCAATGGGCGAACTGGTGAAGGCGGCGCTGCTGCGCCATCCGCTGTTCCAGTCTGCCGCCCTGCCCCATACCGTGCTGACGCCGCGCTTCAACCGCTATGAAGGCGGCGGGCATTACGGCAATCATGTCGACAGCGCGATCCATACCGACCCCTACACAGGCATCAGTGTACGCACGGATGTTTCGACTACTGTCTTTCTGAATGATCCTGATGCGTATGATGGGGGCGAGTTGATCGTCGAGGACACTTATGGCGTTCATGAGGTGAAGTTGCCCGCCGGTGATGCCATCCTCTACCCCTCCACCAGCCTGCACCGGGTTGAGCCGGTCACGCGCGGCACGCGGCTGGCCTCTTTCCTCTGGACGCAGAGCCGGGTGCGCGATGATGCCCGCCGGGGCATGCTGTTCCAGCTGGACATGACCATCCTTTCCCTGCGGGGAAAGATCGCTGATGCGCCGGAAGTGGTGGCGCTGACGGGCCATTACCACAATCTTGTGCGCCAATGGGCAGAAGCATGAGCGCTGGCATCCCCCTTGCGGCGATCCCGCCCGACATCGTCAGCGCGGGCGATTATGAGCGGTATGCGGAGAAAATTCTCGATCCGTGCATCTGGGCCTATCTGGCCGGCGGGGCGGGCGACGAGATCACGCTGCGCGCCAATCGCGCGGCGCTGGACGCCCTGATGATGACGCCGCGCGTGCTGGCCGATGTGGCCGGTGGGCATACGCGCCTGACGCTGGCAGGCGAGGCGCTGTCACACCCCTTCCTTCTGGCGCCGGTTGGCTGGCAGCAGCTGTTTCATCCGCAGGGGGAGCTTGCAAGTGCCCAGGCGGCCCGCCTGATGGACGCGCCCTTTGCCGTCTCCTGCATGGCGACAGAAACCGTCGAGGCGATTGCCGGGCAAGGCGGACCGGTCTGGCTTCAGCTATACATGCAGCCAACGCGGGCGGAAACCGAGGCACTGGTGCGCCGGGCCGAAGCGGCCGGCTGCCGCGCGCTGCTGGTGACGGTGGACGCGCCGATTGGCGGCATCCGCAACCGGGCCCAGCGCGCGGGCTTTGCCCTGCCGCCCGGCATGGTAGCGGCAAACCTGCCGCCCGAGACTCCGCCGCCCGCGCTGAAACCCGGGGAAAGCCCCGTGTTTGACGCCATGATGCGGGCCGCGCCGGGGTGGGCCGATATAGAGTGGCTGACGCGGCTGACCCACCTGCCCGTATTCGTGAAGGGTATTCTGCAGGCGGATGATGCCGCCCGCGCCATGGATGCCGGGGCGGCGGGCGTGGTGGTGTCCAATCATGGCGGCCGCGTGCTCGATGGCGCGCCCGCCGCGATCACCGCCCTGCCCGCGATTGCCCAGCGCCTGAAGGGAGCCGCGCCGATCCTTTTTGATAGCGGCATCCGGCGCGGCAGCGATGCCTTCAAGGCCATCGCGCTGGGCGCAGACGCGGTAATGATCGGGCGGCCCTATATCTGGGCGCTCAGCGTGGCAGGTGCCCTCGGCGTCGCCCACCTCCTGCGCACGCTGCGCGAGGAGCTGGAAATCACCATGGCGCTGATGGGCTGCCGGACGCTGGCGGACATCCGCCAGGCCGATCTGCACCGCCCTTAGGGAATCAGGACAGCCTTCACGCACTCGCCATGATGCTGGGCGGCGATGGCCTCGCTGATCTCGCTGAGGCGGTATTTCTTCACCAGCTTGTCAAACGGCAGGCGGCCTGCCTTGAAGTGTTCGATCAGTTCCGGGATGAATTCATCAGGGTCCGAATCGCCCTCGATGATGCCCTTCACCGCCTGCCCGAACGTCATGACGGTATTCACATCCCCCGGCATCGGCGTGCCCGGCGCGCTGACCCCGACAAGGCCGAGGGTGGCTTTCGACCCAAGGCAGGCAAGCGCAGCCGCCTGAACTGCCGGAATACCGGTCGTATCCAGCGCATTGTCCACCCCCATCGGCGCAATTGCGCGCACGGCCGCAGGCACGTCCGCTGTGGCGGCGGGATCGATGCAATGCGTTGCGCCGAGTTCCAGCGCCAGCTGGCGGCGCGACTCCATCGGCTCAACCAGGATGATAATGGCGCAGCCCTGGATCTTCGCGCCCATCACGGCGCTGAGGCCCACCGAGCCGCCGCCAGTGACGAGGAAGGCTGAGCCCTTCTTCGCGGCGAGCGAGCGCATCACGGCGCCGGCCCCGGTCTGGATGCCGCAGCCGAGCGGGCCCATGATCTCCACCGGGAGGGACGGATCGACCTTCACCACATTGCGCTCATAGGTGATGGCATGGCCGGCAAAGCTGGACTGGCCGAAGAAGTTTGACGAGACCGGGCCGGCATCGTTGCTGATCGCCGAGGTGCCATCGGTGCGCCGGCCGGTATAGTTCAGCAGCGGCATGGTGCGGCAGTAGGCAGCGTCGCCCGTGCCACACCGGTCGCACGCGCCGCAGGAGCGGAAGGTGATGAGCACGCTGTCGCCGGCCTTCACCTTGGTCACATCCGCGCCGACCGCTTCGACCACGCCGGAGCCTTCATGGCCAAACACCGCCGGAAAGGGATAGGGCGCCGCGCCGGAACTGAACACCAGATCGGTATGGCAGAGGCCGACACCGAGCACGCGGACGAGAATCTCGTCGGCGCGCGGCGCCTCAATCTCCACGGTTTCATACTTGAAACCGGGCTGTCCGGTATAGGCGACCGCTGCCTGGGTTTTCATCTTTCTCTCCGGTGATTAGCTGCACGCAACGCTATAAGCGCGGTGGATGACCGTCAACCGGAGCGCCAGCTTTCCCTGCCGTGAACGGAGGAATTATCTGCCCGACACCGCCACCGCGGATTTCCGCGAGGAAGCGGCTTCCTGGCCGGTGCCATAGGCGGCGCGGATGATCTGGTGAAGTTCCTTGCGGGCCTTCTTCAGATTGAAGCTTGGCTCGATCAGATATTGCGACGAAATGCCGATCAGCTGCGTGCCGATGAGGCGCGCGGCCATTTCGACATTCACATCCTTGCGGATGGACCCGTCCTCGCGGCCGAGGCGGATGATGCGCATGAGCTCTGTGGCCGAGCGCTGGTGGGAGCCGACGAACTGCCCGCGCATGTCGGACATGGCCGCGATGGCCTCGCTCATCAGGATGAAATAGGCCTTCATCTCCGGCGTCTTGTCGAGCGCGGCGATATGCACGTCGCAATAGAGCAGCAGCGCGTCCAGACCCGCCAGAGAATCGAGATCCTGACGGCGGCGGCGTTCCGACATTACTTCGTGCAGATGGTTGATGACCGCCTCCAGCAGGCCGCTCTTGGACCCGAACTTCTGGAAGGCCAGATTGCGGCTGTATCCGGCCCGCAGACCGATATTGTCAAATGTGAGTGCTGAGACGCCCTGCTCGGAGGCTAGCTCCAGGCAGGCATTGATGAGTTTGTCCGACGACTGCTGCCGGCGCTCGTGCTGTTTCATTATCTCCCCCGAGATTCAGGGTCAGCTTTTTTGGGCTGCCCGTTTATTTTTTGTACGCATCGGGAACATTGATGCGTGTTTGCCACAGCCTGTCAAATGGATGACAGGACCGCTGGAAAATGCGGCGCTGCACAAAGCGTGCAGCGCGCCAGTTTCGGGGAGGAAACAAGGCGCCTCATTGTGCGCCTGCGTAATAAAGTTGGCCGCGGCGAAAGCGGTTTCTTCCGCCGCGGCAGAGGGAATGGGATCAGAAGGTCTTGCGGACGGCCACACCGAAGGTACGCGGCGCGGCGACATAGCCGTTCCGGTCGGTGTCCTGGATCGGCGTGTTGAAGTGCTGCATCACATAGCGCTCATCGAACGCATTGCGGATGAAGGCGGAGACCGAAAGCCCGGAGTCAAATGTGAGCCCGAGATTGCCGTTCACCAACGTGACCGCATCTTCCTTCAGGTTTGACGCGGTGTTGGTGTACCGGTCACCCATATACTGGACCTGCAGGAGTCCCGTCAGCGCCTTGCCACCGGAGAGTTCATAGTTCAGGTTCAGTGAGGTGTTTGCCGAGAGTTCCGGGGCGTTGGGGAAGCGGCGGCCGGAGAGAACGCCGATGCCGGCATCTTCGCCATAGCTTGCTTCCGGCAGCCAGGTGGCCGACGCATTCCAGGTCAGATAGTCGTTGAGCGCCTGGGTATGCTCGAACTCTGCGCCGTAGGATTCCGCTTTCGGCGAGTTCAGGATGGTGAAGATCAGCCCGAGGAACTGAGCCACCTGAAGGTCCTGAATGTCGTTATAGAAGACCGCGACGTTGGTACGGGCTGCGCCGTTCATCCAGTCCACCTTGGCGCCGATTTCATAGGCGTCGATGGTTTCGGGCGCGAACACCGGATCAGCTGACGAGCCGGTATCCAGCGGGTTGAGCGAGCTGCCCGGAACGCCGGCGCCGCTGGCATCGACATTGACGCCGCCGGCCTTGTAGCCGCGGTTGTAGCTTGCGTAATACATAACGTCCGAGTTCAGACGGTATTGCAGGCTGAGCGTGCCGGAGATGGCCTCGTCGGAGAACTTGCGGGCATATTCCGGGCCAGGGCCGGAGCCGGCAATGGCGAAGGGATCGAACACCGGATCACGGAAGAGATCGTAGTTGAACGAACCGGTCTTGTCGTCTTCGGAGTACCGCAGGCCCGTGATCAGGTTGACTTTCTCGGTGAGGGCAAAATCCCAGTGCGTGAAGAGCGCGAGGGATTCAGCCTTGCCGATGAGCACTTCGCGCGCCCATTCGCCAGGGGCCGCATTGATGATGGCCGAGGGCACGCCCTGCGCGCCCAGAAGCGTGTTCCAGAAAGCCTGAGCCTGCGTGCCGTGCGACAGGTTGCGGCCCATGTCCAGTTCTTCATCGGAGTAGAAGACGCCGAACAGATAGTTGGCATTCACCGTGCCGGAGAGTTCACCGCCATAGGTGAATTCCTGCGAGAAGAACTGCGAATTGAATAGCTCGTTGATGTTCAGGATGTCTGCGCCGGTGAAGTCTGCGTCGGCGGTCTGAACGGTGTCATACTCGCGCAGCGCAGTGACCGATTTCAGCGTGCCGGGGCCGACATCCCAATCCACCAGTAGCGCAATGCCCTTGTCTTCGACCTTGTTGGAGGTCGGCGTATTGATGCTGGCCTGATAGTCCTTGATGTTGCTGGACGGAACGGCAAGGCCGTTTGCCAGGGTGAGCGCGTTGATCAGCGGCGTCAGCGGGCCATCCACAACGTTGACGGTGGCATAGCCCACTTCGTCATCCTGCTTGGAATAGTCCGCGATCAGCTTCAGCGAGAGGGAGTCGGTCGGCTCCCACAGGGCGCTGATCTTGAACGAGTCCATATTCTGGTCGCCCTCGCTCTTGCCAGCGGGGCTCTCAAGGAAACCGTCCTGCTCCGAATGGCTGGCCGCAACGCGCAGCGCAAACGTGTCCGACACAGGAATGTTCACAGCGCCCGAAACGTCGAACGCATTATAGTTGCCATAGCTGGCCGAGACGAAGCCGGAGACTTCATCAAGATTGGGCGCAGCCGAATTGAGCAGCAGGGCGCCAGCCGACGTGTTCTTGCCGAACAGCGTGCCCTGGGGGCCGCGCAGAACCTGCAGACCATCCATGTCAAGGAAGCTCGACAGGGCCTGGCCGGAACGCGTTCTGTAAACGCCGTCGATGAACACGCCCACGGCGCCTTCAAACACGCGCGACTGACCGGTCGTACCGATGCCGCGGATCTGGATGTTGGAGGAAGCAGCCGGAGAGTTGGTCTTGCTGAACGTGATGCTGGGCGAAACGAGGCTGATATTCTCGATATTCTCCACGCGAAGGGCGGCCATCTGCTCGCCCGTGACAGCGGTGACGGCGAGCGGCACGTCCTGAACGCTCTCTTCGCGGCGTTGCGCGGTCACCGTGACGGTGGACAGGCGGCGATCATTTTCCTGCGCGGCAGGCTCGGCAGCTTCGGGCTCAGCGGGGGTGGTGGCTTCCTGTGCCCAGGCGCCTTCGAGCGCCGCACACCAGACAAGGGCCGTACCGGCCAGAAGCCGCACGTTACGTTTGAATGACAATGTATCCTCCCAGGATGTCTTATTTATCGCCTCTTGGGCCATATAATGTTTGTTGGACATCCATCTATTATTTCTGTCAAGAGCCTACCCGTTCCGGTCGCGCGCCGCAGGAAGCCACGGCAACCTGCCCGGACTCGCGGGCGCCCACCGCCTTCCCCAGCGGCACGCAGGCCCGCTCTCCCGGCGGAGTCTATCTGATAGGGACCCCTGAAATTCTCACACACGCCACCGAAAGCCGCGCCTCGCCAGAAGCTCTACCCAAGCGCTGGGCGACCGATCCGGCGGCAGTTCTCTCCCCACGAGGATTGATCAATCCGTATCGTCTCATGGCGGCACACCCTCCCCCATTTTCGAGCCTTTCATCGCGAAATTCACGACAGGAGGGAAATATACATCCTCCGTGTCATGACTTATTTGTAACGCAATTCTTGCTTAATTTGTGATAACCACGTATACTGACGGTTCCGCGCTGCGAACATAAGCAGATTTTCCACAGGCCCGGCCATCAATCTGGGGATAGGCGCTGGAAAACGGCGCTGCGCGATAGTTCATCGGAGATCATTTTCCTAAGCCTTGGATCACCAAGGAGGTGTGGATTGTGACGTGGTTTATCTCTCTTGTAATGTTCTGGGTCGGGACGAGTTTCGGCTTCGTGCTGGGTGCGTGGTGGGTGGCCGCGCATGCGCGCGAGCGGGAAATGGACGGCCGCTGCTATAGTTCAGATGGTTCGCCTACAGACGGACCACCGCCCTAGAAGCGGAAATCCGGCAGCCATTCTGCGATGTATCCGGCTTTTGCCCGGAGATCCTGATAAGCGTCTTCTGTGGATCTGCTCAGAAAACTGATGCGATCCCCCGGCGCGATCTGGCCAAGCAGATGCCGGTCTGCCCGGATAACCTGCAGGACGTGCAGATAGCCTCCGGTTGTCTGCGCGTCCGGCAGCAGGACAAAGGCGTTTCCCGACGGTGTCAGCTGTACGGCGCCGGTAAACAATGCCGCACTCGGACGATGTCCGCCGCCTTCTGGCCTTGGCCAGTTGCCGGCGAGTTCGAGGCCCGTGCGGTCCATCCGGTGGGTTGTCTGGAAGGTTTCCCGCCAGACAGCGGGCGTCAGCGCCGCAAAGTCCGGACCGGGAACCGCTCTCAGACTGTGGGCCCGCGCCATGTGCGGCCGCAGGGGGGCAGGCGTGGCGAGAGGCGGGGGCTTGTTCGCTGCGCCTGCCCTTTCAATCTGATCACCCGCCCGCAGCGCGCGGCCGGAAAAACCGCCAAACCCGGCAGGCAGAAAGGTCGATGCGCTCCCGAACATCGTCTCGGCGCGAAAGCCGCCCGGTATGGCAAGATATGTCCGCACCCCGGAAGGTGGATGATCAAACGTCAGAACATCACCGCGCCTTGCTTCCAGGGCTTCATGGGCGGGCACAGACATGCCCGACAGCGCAGCCGATAGCGCCGCGCCTGCGAAGGAAAATGCCGTATCCTGATGAAACTCGAAGGCTGCGCCGCCGAAGGTGATTTCAATTGCGGTGGCTTCCGAAGCGTTGCCACAAAGGCGGTTGGCCAGCGCCATGGAGAGCGGATCAGCCGGGCCGCTGGCGGGGATGCCCTGATAGCGCAGGCCCTGGCGGGCGCTGCCCTGAAGGGTGGCCAATGGGCCAGGCTTGAGGACCGTCAGCGCCATGCTCACCGCTCTATCAGCAGCCGGATGCGGACGCCCGCGTCCAGGGTGAAGGGCGTCTCCCGCCGGGCATCGAACAGCGGCTCCGCAATGCGGCCAATGACCGGCCAGCCTGCCGGCCCCGCGAGCGCATAGAGACCCAGCTGGCCGGAAATCATGCCCACCGAACCCGCCGGGACCCTCTGCCGGGGCGTATCGAGGCGCGGCGCAACCAGCGCGGGGTCTACCCCGGCAACATAAGCAAAACCGGCGGTGAAACCCATCATGTCGACAATCAGCGGCGAGGCCGCTATGCGCGCAAGGAAGGCCTCCGGCGTCAGGCCATTTTCTGCAGCGATACGGGCAAGATCCGGCGCGGCGGCGTCGTCCGCCTGCATGTGCAGGGTGATAGTCTGCGCCGGAATGTCCTCTGTCTCCGGAATATCTTCCGCTTGCTGGCGCAACAAGGCCTCCGCCTGGCTGGGAGGGATGGCCAGAGGATCGAATTGAACGGTGACCTCGCCCTTGCCCGGCACCACGTCCACCCATTGCCCCGAAGCGCGCAGCGCCGCCGCCAGCGCGTGGCGCGCCGCGCGCGCCGCCACCTTCACGGCGAGCGCATCATCCCCCACGAAGAATATCTCCGGCGCGTTCATGGGCAGATGGCAATGCCCTGCGCTTCCAGCGCGGCGCGGAGCAAGGCGGCATTCTCCGCCGCGCCCGGCGTGTCGCCATGCAGGCAGAGCGTCTGAACGTGGAGCGGAATGGTTTCGCCAGTGCGCGTGGTGACCTCATGGCGCAGGGCGATGGACAGCGCCTGGGCGCGCTGGGTTTCGGGATCATGAAACACCGCCCCCGGAAGATTGCGCGGGGTGAGGCTGAGATCGGCCTCATAGGCGCGGTCGGCAAAGCCCTCGGCAATATAGGTGAGGCCGCCTGTCCGCGCCGCCCGCTCCATCTCCGAAGCCGGCGGGCCGAGCAGCGCCGGGATGCCCGTCTCCACGCACAGCGCGGCAACCATACCGGCAAGCCCTTCGTCCTTCGCCGCATCATTGTACAGCGCCCCATGCGGCTTGATATGGCGGACCTGCGCGCCGGTCGCCGCCGCGATACGCTGAAGCTCAGACACCTGATCTTTCAGCGAAACGGCAAGCTCCGCCCCAGACATATTGTTCCGGGAACGGCCAAATCCCGCCCGGTCGGGATAAGAGGGATGCGCGCCCGCCAGCACGCCAAACTCCTGCGCCATCTCCAGCGTCTGCGCCATGGACGCCGCATCGCCCGCATGCCCGCCACAGGCGATGCTGCAGCGGGACACAACCCTGAGAATCGCCCGGTCGAGCGCCCTGCCCGCCTCACCCGGAAGCTCGCCAATATCGGCATTGAGACAGATGCGGCGCGTCATGGCCAGATGCCCACCGCGCGCAGGATAAGCCGCAGTCCGAGAAACGCCGCCACGAGGACAACCAGCCCGCCGAGCGCATTGCGCACCGGCCCATTGACATGATCCCCAAGCACCGACTTCCGGTTCATGGTGATCAGCAGGAAGACGGCCACAATGGGCAGCAGCAGACCATTGGCCACCTGCGCCACAAGGATCAGTTGCACCGGCCGGATGCCGAGCAGCGCCACGCTGAGCCCGATCGCCACAATCGTCAGCGCGATGCCCTTGAACAGCCAGCCCGATTTTGGCCGGCCTGTCACTTCGCACACGGCATAGGCGGTGGCGAGCGGCGCCGTGATGGCGGAGGAAAGCCCCGCCGCGCAGAGGCCCGCGCCAACCAGGATGCGCGCGGCCGGGCCATAGGCCGGCTCCAGCGCCAAGGCCATGTCCGCCCCGCTGCTGATGACCAGCCCGGCACCAAAAAGGCTTGCGGCCGCCGTGCTCAGCACAAGGATGGATATGAGCCCGCCGAGACCAACGGAGACGCGCGTATCGGCAATCGCGGCGGCAAGGCCTGCCTCGGTATTCTCCTTCCAGCGCTCACGCACGGCGGCGGCGTGGAGGAAGAGGTTATACGGCACAATCGTCGTGCCGATCAGCGCCATGGCCGTCAGCAGGCTGCCATCTGGCAGCTGCGGGCGCAGCCCCCCCAGCATCGCGCCAAGGTCAGGCCGCACCAGCACGAGGCTGGCCGCAAAGGCGAGGCTCATGAGGATGACAAGTCCAATGAGGAACCGCTCCAGCGTCTTGTAACGCCCGAGCAGCAGCACAAGCGCCGCTATGAGTCCGGTGGCGAGGGCAGCGATCCGCTGCACACCGTCCCCCTCTCCGAGGATGGCGCGCATGCCCAGCGCGCCGCCCGTAATATTGCCCGCTTCATACGCCGCATTGCCCAGCGCCAGCGCCGCCAGCACAAGGATGATCGCGCCCCATTTCAGCGCCGCTGGCGTGCCGGGCGCCACCAGCGCTTCGCCGAGCCCCGCGCCGCCCAGAATACCAAGGCGCACGGTCATTTCCTGCAGGATGATGGTCGCCAGCGTGGCAAACACCAGCGCCCAGACCAGCGCAAAGCCGAAATTGGCCCCTGCCAGCGTGCAAGCCGTTACCGTACCCGGACCAATGAAGGCAGCCGCTACCAGCGCGCCGGGACCGAAGGAGAGCCGGGCTTTCATTCGGCAGAAATGCCCCGGCGGGTTTCCAGATAGGTGGCAAAGCTCGCCAGCCAGTGGCTGCCGGCATAGTGCTCTTCGCTGACGGCGGCCACGCCGCTTTCCTTATGCACCGCCGCCGAGGCGAGCAGTGCCGGGCGGCGCGGATCGGCCTCCGGCAGGGCCGCAGCAATCCCCTCCATCGCCCAGGCCCGGGAAAGGTTCAGGCCATCCAGATGCACCAGCTTGCCATCGGAGGGGTCCAGCACCACGCCCGGCGCCAGCCAGTCCCCGCGCCCATCCTGCGGGATCAGCGGCAGGAAGGCGGTAAGCCAGGCGGCAAAGTCTTCCCGGCGCATGATACGGCGCATCAGGTCGGCCTCCATCAGGCAGGGCGAGAGGAAATCCTCCCCCGAAGGCTCATAGGCGAGCGGGCAGGACACGTCCCCGGCATAGAACTCCAGAGACTTCGCGGCAATCTGTTCACGGAAGGCCGTATTGCCGGTGGCGTCGGCCCAGTCGATCATCAGGCCGAAGGCAAAGGCGGTCTGGTTATGCGTGCCCGCGCGGATGGGATAGACGAGCCTGGGCAACCAGGCGCTGGTATAGTCCGCAATCAGCGTTTCCAGCGGCGCAAGCGTCTCGGCCCAGCCCGCCGCTTCGGGATAGTCCGCCTGGCGCAGCTCCGTCATCAGCTGCAGGAACCAGGCCGTGCCATAGGGGCGCTCGAAGGAGGCCCGGTCGGGCTGCTGGAAATAGGCGACCTCCCCAGCGATGTTCTCCGCCGTGAAGCTCTGCGCCAGCGCCGCCTTGATGGCCTCCGCATAAGGCGTTTGCGGATCGGTATTCAGGATGCGCGCCAGCAGCCAGTGGCCATGCACCGAGGAGTGCCAGTCAAAGCAGCCATAGAAAGCCGGATAGAGCTGGCGCGGCGGGGCAGCATCGGCGGCCGAGTTCAGCACATGGCTGATCTTGTTGGGATATTCCTTGTGGATGCAGGAAAGGGCCAGGCGCGCGAACCGGTCTATCACCACGCCCTCTCTCGGCGGGGGCAGATCGGCGAGCGGGTCTGTCTGCACCTCGGCCTCCTGAGTGGGCACGCCGCCGGGCGCCTGCGGCCCGCACCCTGCCAGCACCAGCAGGCCAAGGCCAGCGGCCAGTATCCCATATCTCATGCCCGGCACTCCCCTGTCCTCTGAGTGTTATCTAGCCGTGATGCGGCCTTCCCGAGGGGTAACAGCAGGCAGCCCGCCGGCGCAAGCGGGCCCGGCGGACGCCGGCCTGCCCACTGGACGTAGCGGAAGCTCAAGATAGCACTATGCAAATAGATTAATCGACCATATCCTGCCGAAAATCATCCAGGCCCCGGCTGACTCAAAAAAAGGATGATTGGGAGGAATACGACAATGAAGAGACCATCTTTGTGGGCAGCCGCAAGCGCGCTGGCCATTGTTGCCGCAGGGCAGGCCATCGCCCAGGAAGACACCGACACCGCCGAAGTGAAGCGCCTGGAACAGGTGACTGTCACCGCCGTAAAGCGCGAGCAGAGCCTCAATGATGTACCTGTCTCCGTCACCGCCTTCACCGAGGAGATGCGCCAGGAACTCGCGCTCGACAGCCTCGCAGACTTTGCCCGCTTCACGCCCAGCCTTGCCTTCTCATCGGGCGACGACCGGGTGTTCATCCGCGGCGTCGGCCGCCAGACCAACACCAACGGCTCTGACCCCGGCGTGGCGACCTATGCCGATGGCATCTATGATTCTTCCACCGGCGCCGTCGGCAAGAGCGACTTCTTCGTCGAGCGCGTCGAGATCCTGCGCGGCCCGCAGGGTACGCTCTATGGCCGCAATTCCATCGGCGGGGCGATCAACGTCATCTCCAAACGCCCCACCGACACTTTCAGCGCCGAAGCACGCGCCGGCATCGCCAACTATCAGACCTATGAAGTCGAAGCCGCCATTTCCGGCCCGCTGACCGACAAGGTCCGCGCCAAGCTCGGCGGCTCGTTCCGCAATCAGGAAGACGGCTATTACAAGAATGTCGCCGGCGGCCCCAGCGAGGGCGGCGCCAATGAAACAACGTATGCGGAATTCCAGCTGGATATGGACCCCGCCGAGGGCTTCTCCCTGTGGCTCAAGGCCGATTATCTCGATGCCTCCCTGCGCAATCGCAGCACCAATCTTGCCTCGCCCTATGATCCCTTCCCCTTCCCGCCGGGCTATCTGACGCCGGGCAACGCCTTCGGCTATTACATGCCGGGCTTCACCCAGGCCGGATCGGCGACCACCAATCCCGGCGCCAGCGACATCCGCAAGTTCAACGCCAACACGCCCACTCGCTCCAATGTGGACGGCAATTACGGCTTTGCCGCCATCGCCACCTGGAGCCTGCCCACCGTCGACATCAAGTATCAGGGCGGCTACCGCACGTTCGACTACAATTCGATCCGTGATGACGACAACACGGACATGATCTCCTACACCTATCCGCTGGACCCGGCCAACATTGCAGCCGGGGAACTCTTCACCGGCGGGCCGAACTGCGCCTGGCTGATCGAGAATATCGGCCCCATCTGCGCCCCGGCCACCGTCTTTCCCGCGCGCACCTTCGGCTATATCGAGGACCGGGCCTATTCCAGCCATGAGATGACTGTTCAGTCCACGGCCGATTCGGATCTGTGGTGGATTGCCGGGGCCTATGCCTACTATGAGGATGCCCACCAGGAATCGCATTTCGGCAATGCGGCCCAACCCCAGATGCTCGCCCCCTTTGGCGCAGCGCCCAATCCCAGCGGCGATTACGTCACTGCGATCTCGGACCTCAACACCAAATCCTACGCGGTGTTCGGCCAGGCCGACTATTCGGTCACTGACACGATCACACTGACGGGCGGCCTGCGCTATTCGCAGGACGAGAAATACGGCTCCGAACAGCTGCGCGTGCTGGGCTATGGCATCATTCCGGGCATCTCGCTCGGCGGCTCGGGCGCCCTGGCGCCGGTGATCGACCTCACGGCGGCCACAGTATCCTATGCCGATGCGCCCGGTGTGGCCAGCAGTGTGGAAATTGATCCGGCCACGGGCCTTGCCCGCCGCCGCCTTGCCCATGACTGGGACGCGCTCTCCGGTGTGGCCGGCATCCAGTGGCAGCCGGATGCGGCCACGAACTACTATGCCCGCTACAGCCGCGGTTACAAATCCGGCGGCTTCAATGCCGGCGGCATCAGCCAGTTCCCGCTGACTGGCAAGGAAACGCTTGATGCCTATGAAGTGGGCCTGAAGAAATCCTTCGGCGATCAGCTGCAACTCAACGCCAGCTATTTCTACTATGCTTACGATGGCCTGCAGGTGCCGCTGGATGTGGTGGAAAATGGCGTGCGCCTCACGCGTTTCTTCAACATTGAGGATTCCCGCGCCCAGGGCGTCGAGCTGGAGGCCATGTGGACGCCTACGGATCAACTGCGCATCCTGGCAAGTTATGCCTATAACGACTCCGAAGTGCGCAGCGCCTGCTGCTTCATCGACGTTGTAGACCCGCTCGGCCTGCAACCGGATGCCCAGCCCGTAGGCCCGATTGATGCCAACGGCAACCAGCCGCAGGACCTCAAAGGCCAGATGCTGCCGCGCACCATTCCCAACAAGGTGGGCCTCAACATCAGCTATGACATCCCGCTCGGGGCAAATGGCGATCTGACCGTATCGGGCAACTATTCCTGGCAGGACGCCACCTATCACGGCGTCTTCAACCGTCCGTATTCGGAGACCGAAGCCTTCGATCAGATAGACCTCATCGGCGTGTGGAAAAGCCCGGCAGACCGATACCGTGTCGTGGGCTACGTCAAGAATGTGTTCGACGAGCAGGGTTATGACGGGGCAACCGGCACGCTGACGGCGATCCCCGCTGGCGGCTCGTCCACAACGCTCTACCTTACCCCGCCGCGCACCTATGGCGTTCAGCTGCAAGTGCGTTTCTGATCCGGCGGCTGGGGGAGTTGTCTGTGGCTGACAAGGCTGGAAAACTGCCCTGGCGGACGAAACTCGTCTACGGCGTTGGAACCATTGCGTTCGGTATCAAGGACCATGGTTTCAACGCCCTCCTGATGATCTATTACAACCAGGTGATGGGCCTCCCGGCCGCCTGGGTTGGCGCCGCGATCATGATTGCCATGGTCGCGGATGCCATTCTCGATCCCGTGGTCGGCCAATGGTCTGACAGCCTGCGGAGCAAATGGGGGCGGCGCCATCCCTTCATGTATGCCTCTGTCCTGCCGGTGGGTATCTTCTATCTTCTCCTCTGGTTCCCGCCTGCTGAGGCCTCCTACACTGTCCTCTTTGCCTATCTGCTGATCCTGACCACCATCACGCGGACCTTCATCGGCATCTATGAAATTCCGTCTACGGCGCTCCTGGCCGAGTTCACCCAGAACTATCACGAGCGCACGGAACTTGTTTCCTACAGGTATTTCTTCGGCGTTGCCGGGGGCATCCTGATGGGCATATTCGTGTTCACGGTCATCTTCTCGCCCGAGGCCGCTTCGGCCGGCGGCCTGCTCGACAGCGCCGGCTATCACACCTATGCCTGGATTGCGGCGCCCCTGATGGCCACTGCCATCTTCGCCTCAAGTCTCGGCACGCACAGCCGCATATCCAGCCTCCTCACTCCCCCGCCGCCTGAGCGCAAACCCTTCCTGCAAACCATCAGGGAGATGTTTGCCACGCTCTTCCACCGCGTGAACGCGCCCATCTTCATCGGCAGCATCTTCGGCTCCATGGCCGGCGGCCTCAACGCGGCGCTCACCATCTACATGCAGACCTATTTCTGGGAGCTGACCAGCGACCAGATCGCGGTGCTCACCTCGGCCGGCCTGCTCGGCGTCGTTCTCGCCCTGGTGATTGCGCTTCCCCTGTCCAGAACCTTCGGCAAGAAATGGACCACGCTGACGCTGTTCGCCGTCACGCTGACCGGCATCGTGGTTCCCGTGCTGTTGCGGCTCGGTGGTCTGTTCCCGGAGAATGGGAACTCTGCCCTGCTGCCCTCGCTGTTCCTCTTCCAGGCGGTGGTGGCCATGTCGGTGGTCGCTGCGGCGATCCTCACAGCCTCGATGATCGCTGACGCCACCGACCAGATTCAGCTTACCACCGGCCGGCAATCCGAAGGCCTCCTGTTTTCGGCCGCCACCTTCATTGGAAAGACCGTGTCGGGAATGGGCGTTCTGGTGTCCGGCCTGCTGCTGACGCTTGTAGGCTTCCCGAATGACGCTAAACCGGGCGCCGTAGACCTCACGACGGTGAATGATCTGGCACTGGCGCTGACAGTGGCAACCTTCATCTTCACTTCGGCGGCCCTCATCATCATGAGTTTTTATCCCGTATCAAAGCAGGATCATGAAAGGGCTGTTGAAACACTGGCGCGCAAAAGGGCCGAACAACTTTGACGCCCCGGCGTTCCATCCTAGACTAACCCGCAGACCACCCTGATCCTGGACAAGAGACTTTCAATGGCCAAAACTCCCAAAACCGAAAAGCCGGAGCCCGTCCAGGGGGCCGGACCGGCAACGGCGGCAGAGGTGAAGTATCCCCGGCGCACAGAGCGGCGCCGGCGCACGCGCGAAAAGATTCTCAACGTCGCCTTCGAACAGTTCAGCAAGACAGGCTTTGCCGCCACCACGATGCAGACCATCGCGGATGAGGCGGACATTCACGTCACCACCCTGTTCATGCATTTCAATTCCAAGAATGACCTCGCCAGCAGCCTGGCCGCCGTCGCGGTCGACACACTGCGCGAACGCGCCTGGGCCGCGCGCGCCAGCAAGGGCTTTTTTGAATTCTTCCGGGAAGAGGCCCTCGCCTATGCCGCCATCCGCCGCAGCGCCCAGCAGTCCGACGCGGCCCTCTGGAACAATCTGCGCCATGACCGGGAACTCGCCTTTGCCTGGACACAGTACGAACACGGACAAAAAGATGTCTATGCGGAATATATCGCCGCAGACTTCAAACTGGACCGCGCCGCCGGCTATCTTGCCGATCTTGCCGCCGCCCTGATGGTGGAATGCCTGATCCTGCCCCACGAAAGATGGGCCACCGCCCCGGGAAAGCGCAAACTGGCCGATGAAATCGAACAGGCCGTGGACCTGGCTGAAAATGCCGCCCGCCAGATGCTGGCCGCCAAGGATGTGACCGGCGCCTGACCCGCGCGGCCAGGCCTGCTTTTTCCGCGAAATTTGCCCCAGTCACCCATGGATATTTTTACAGATTGCGTTCATATATAAAACAGCCCGAGCAATCTGAGGATACTGGCGATCAATGACGGAAGCGCCCTACAAAGCCCCCGCCCTGGAAAAAGGCCTCGATATTCTCGAATGCCTGGCCAGCCTGCGCACGCCGCAATCCATCTCCGATATCGCCCGCAATCTCGGCCGCTCCCGCAGCGAGATTTACCGCATGGTCGTCGTGCTCGAAATGCGCGGCTATGTGGAGCGTACGGACGATCCGGAAAAGCTGCAACTGTCCAACCGCCTGTTCGAAGTCGGCATGCGCTCGCCGCCGAAGATGGACCTGCATGAGGCGGCCCTGCCGGAAATGTCGGCGCTGGCCTCCCGCATGATGCAGTCGATTCAGCTCGCCGTGGTCAGCTCCGATCAGATCGTCGTCATTGCACGGACGGAAAGCCCGGATGATGTCGGCTTCAGCGTCCGCCTCGGCCATCGCCGCTCGATCATGAAATCCGCCTCTGGCCTTGTGCTCTTTGCCTTCGCCTCCCCCGTGCATGAGGCCAAGATGGTGGAAGACCTGAAAGCCGCCGGCGCCACCGCCGCAGAGCTTGAAACCCTCTATGCGCAGACCAGAGACGTGCGCGAGAAGGGCTTTGTCTGCATGCCCTCCCGCATGGTCGATGGCGTGACCGATATCGGCGCGCCGATCTTCGATGCCACCAGCCGCGGCGCCGTCGCCAGCCTCACCGTACCCTTCGTGGTCACCCGCCGCGCCCGCGTCTCGCTGGAAGAGGCGCCCCATCTCGTGGCCGAAACCGCCGCGCGCATCTCCGCCACGCTGGGCCACGCGCCCCGCTAAGGCGAAGAATCAATCGTGATGGAACACTTCTTCCATCGGCGCCCACCACTCGCCCGGCGCGGCTGACTCCAGCGGGCTCTGGCACGGATCGGTCAGCGCCCACCAGCGCCGGGTCTCTGGATCCTCCGCCATCGCCTTCATGTCGGCCTCATAATCGCTGCCGTGATATTCGAACATGCCGACCAGCAGATTCTCCGGCTCGCGCAGGAAGATGCTGTAATTGCGGATATTGCAGGCCGTGATCTGCCGCAGGATCGCGGGCCAGGCATTGGCGTGCAGCGCCTTGTATTCCGAAATCTTTTCCGGCTTCAGCCGGATCATCATCGCCTTGCGCTGCATCATTTCCTCCCGCGTTCCCGCCCTCAGCCTGCCACTTCGCGCCGCCTGACGCGAGGTCATTTAAGGTTCATATACAAACATCCCGCTTGCATATGAAACACTCTTTACCTAACAATCTCCGCAGAGGCCACCCGGCAAGAGGCGGCCGTGAAAAATGATTCCAGGGAGGAAACATGACGCCCCGCTCCGGACGCGCCCCCGCGCCGAAACGCCCGCGCCCCTGCAGCGCCCCGGCCCTGCAGGCCTTCTCCCCCTCCCTGACACACTGGAACCCAAGGCATGATTGAAACCATCGAGGCCCGCGACATCCGTTTTCCCACCTCGCGCGATAGCCATGGCTCTGACGCCATGAATCCGGACCCGGACTATTCCTGCGCCTATGCCACGCTGAAGATGCGCGGCGGCGATCCGGATGGAAACGGCCTCACCTTCACCATCGGCCGGGGGAATGATCTCTGCGTCGCCGCCATTCATGGCCTCGGCAAGCATCTGATCGGCCGCAGCCTCGACGAATTCGAAGCCGATCTCGGCCTTGCCTCGCGCCTCCTGCTGAATGACAGCCAGTATCGCTGGCTCGGCCCGGAAAAGGGCGTGGTCCATCTCGCCGCCGCCGCGCTGAACAATGCCGTCTGGGACGCGCTGGCAAAGCGCGCCGGCAAGCCGCTCTGGCGCTATGTGGCCGATCTCTCGCCGGAGAAGCTCGTCTCCGCCATCGATTTCCGCCACATCGCAGACTTCCTCAGCCGGGAAGAAGCCCTCGCCCGCCTGAGTGCGCAGGCGCCCGGCAAGGCCGCCCGCATCGAACGCCTGCTCAGCGAAGGCTATCCGGCCTACACAACATCCGCCGGCTGGATCGGCTACACTGATGCCCAGATCGTCAGCCTGCTGAAAACCGCCTATGCCGAAGGCTGGCGCCATTTCAAGATCAAGGTCGGCGGCGATCTCGCCACCGATGTGCGCCGCTGCGCCCTCTTCCGCGAAACCCTCGGCAAGGACGTCAAGCTCAGCGTTGACGCCAACCAGGTCTGGAACATCGACCAGGCCGTTGCCGCCATCAAGGCGATTGCCCCTTACGACATCTACTGGGTAGAAGAACCCACCAGCCCGGATGATGTGCTCGGCCACAAGGAAATCGCCCGCCAGGTTGCGCCCATCCAGCTCGCCACCGGCGAACACGCCCATAACAAGGTCATGTTCAAACAATTCCTGCAGGCCCGCGCCATCGGCTTCTGCCAGATCGATTCCTGCCGCCTTGCGGGCGTCAATGAAGTCGTCGCCGTGATGCTGATGGCGGACAAGGCCGGCATCCCCGTCTGCCCCCATGCGGGCGGCGTCGGCCTCTGCGAATATGTGCAACACCTCTCGATGATCGACTATATCTGCATCTCCGGCACGATGGAGGGCCGCGTCATCGAACACGCCGCCCACCTTCACCAGCATTTCCGCAACCCCATCGAAATCCGCGACGGGCGCTATCTTGCCCCGCTCGCGCCGGGCTATTCGGTAGACCTCTGGCCCCAGAGTATGGCCGATCATGAGTTTCCGAATGGCAAGGTCTGGGCGGAGGAGCCCGTCGCCGGATGAGAGCCGCGCCCGCCCCCTTCTCCCTGCCGGATTTCGGCCTCGGCGCTGCGGGGCTCGGCAATCTGTATACGGCGGTTTCTGATGCGCAGGCCAGTCATACACTGACGGCAGCGCAGGCGGCGGGCCTCACCTATATCGACACCGCCCCCTTCTATGGCCACGGCCTCAGCGAGCAGCGCGTCGGCGCCCATCGCTGGGCCGAAGGCGCCCAGCCTTTCCTCTCCACCAAGGTTGGCCGCCGGCTGGAGCCGGCCGCCGGGCGTCCTGTTCCAGACAATGGCTTTGCCGATCCGGCCCCGTTCGTCCCCGTCTTCGATTATTCCGCCCACGGTATCCGAGCCGCCTTTGAGGGCAGCCAGGCCCGCCTCGGCGTCCCGTCGGTCGATGTCCTGCTGCTGCATGATATTGGCGAGATGACGCATGGCGCCGCCCATCCGCAAATCCTGGCGCAGGCCCTGGAAGAATCCCTGCCGGAAATGGCCGCCATGAAATGGGAAGGGCTCACCCGCGCCATCGGCCTCGGCGTCAACGAAATCGATGTCTGCCGGGACGTGCTGGAACATTTCGATCTCGACCTGCTGCTGCTCGCCGGCCGCTACACGCTGCTGGAACATGCCGCCTCCCTCGGCTTCCTCGATGAATGCCACCGCGCAGGCGTTAAAGTCATCATCGGCGGCGCCTTCAATTCCGGCCTCCTCGCCGCCGCGCCGGGGGACGCGCTTCATTATAACTACGCCGCCGCGCCTGGCTGGGCGGTCGAGCGCGCCAACGCCCTTCGGGACGTATGCGGATCATTCGGCGCGTCCCTTCCGGCCGCTGCGCTGCATTTCTGCAAGGCCCATCCGGCGGTCATCTCCGTTGTCCCCGGCGCTCAATCAGCGGCGCAGGTAAACCAGATCGCCAGCTGGATCGGCGAGACGATTGATCCTGCCCTCTGGACCGCGCTGAAAGACAAGGGCCTCATTTCCGCCGAGGCGCCGGTGCCCTGATGGAAAAGATCGACACCCATATGCATGTCTGGCGCCTCGCGCGCGGCGATTATGACTGGATGACGCCAGACCTCGGCGCGATCTATCGTGACTTTGAGATCGACGACGCCTGGCCCGCCGCTCGCGCGGCCGGCATCTCGCGCACCATCCTCGTCCAGGCCGCCGCCACCGCCGCCGAAACGAACTACCTCCTCTCCCTCGCCGAAGCCGACGCGAGGGTTGCCGGCGTCGTCGGCTGGGTGGATTTCGAGGCAGCTGATGCCGCCGCCGAAATCGCCCGCCGCGCAGCTGACCGCCGAATGCTCGGCCTGCGCCCCATGATCGCCGACCTTCCGGACCCGGAATGGATTCTCCGCCCCGCCTTCTCGCCCCTGCTGGAAGCGATGGCCGCGCACGGCCTCGTCTTCGACGGCCATGCCCGCGCCGATCTCATCCCCTTCATGACCCGGCTGGCCGATCGCCACCCCGCCCTGCAGATCGTCCTCAACCATGGCGGCAAACCCCAGATCGCCAGCGGCAATCTCGCCACCTGGCGCACAGACCTTGCCGCCCTCGCCCGGCGCCCCAACGCCGCCTGCAAACTCTCCGGCCTGCTCACCGAAGCCGGGCCCCGCACCAGCGACGACGCCCTCGGTGAGGTGGCCGCCCATATCCGCGACTGTTTCGGGCCGTCCCGCGTGATGTGGGGCAGCGACTGGCCGGTGCTCAATCTGGCCGGAGACTATGCCGGCTGGGCCGCCCAGAGCGCGCGGCTGATAAATCGTTTCTTCCCGGAGCATCAGGATGCCGTCTGGGCAGGCAATGCCCGGCGCATCTATCTCAACCGATCAGGAGCATGACATGGGCCGTCTGACAGGCAAGAAAGCACTGATTACCGCTGCAGGCGCCGGGATCGGCCGCGCCTCGGCCGAGGCGTTCGCCCGCGAAGGCGCCCATGTCATCGCCACCGACATCAACGCAGACGCCCTCTCGGCGCTCAACGCCGCGAACATTGAAACGCAGGTGCTGGACGTGACAGACCCCGCCGCCATCGCCCGCCTCCTTGCGGCCCATGGCGATCTGGACATCCTCTTCAACGTCGCTGGTTGGGTCCATCACGGCACGATTGAGCAATGCGGCCGCGCAGACTGGGACCGCTCGCTGCTGATCAACCTCACCTCGATGTACGAAACCTGCCGCGCCGCCCTGCCGAACATGCTGGCCCATGGCCGCGGCGTCATCCTGAACATGAGTTCTGTCGCCTCCAGCGTCACCGGCGCGCCAAACCGCTTCGCCTATGGCGCCACCAAGGCCGGCGTCATCGGCCTCACCAAGGCCATCGCCGCAGACTATGCCGGCCGCAACATCCGCTGCAACGCCATCTGTCCGGGCACGGTCGATACGCCCTCCCTGCAGGGCCGCATGTCGGCGCAGGGGGATTATGACACAGCCCGCCAGATGTTCATCGCCCGCCAGCCCATGGGCCGCCTCGGCACAGCCGAAGAAATCGCCCATCTGGCCGTCTATCTCGCCTCGGATGAGGCCTCCTTCACCACCGGCGCCATCCATGTCGTGGATGGTGGCTGGACCAATTAGGAACCGATGAGATGAAACTCCTGAGAATCGGCCCTGCTGGGCGCGAAAAGCCGGCCCTCCTCGATCCCAGCGGAAACTACCGCGATGTCTCCGCCCTGGTGGATGACTGGGACGGCCCCGCCCTCGCCGATGCCGTGCTGGACCAGCTGCGCAAGGAGGACCTCACCGCCCTCCCCATTCTCCCGCCCGCCAGCCGCATCGGCCCCTGCGTCGCGGGCGTCGGCAAATTCATCTGTATAGGGCTGAACTATGCCGATCACGCCGCCGAAACCGGCGCCGCCGTCCCGGCAGAGCCCGTCGTCTTCTTCAAGGCCACCAGCGCCATCTGCGGCCCGAACGACCATCTGGAAATTCCCCGCCGCTCGGAAAAGACAGACTGGGAAGTCGAACTCGGCATCGTCATCGGTAAACAGACGAAATATGTCAGCCGGGAAGATGCCCTGGATCATGTCGCGGGCTATTGCGTCATCCATGATGTCTCCGAGCGTGCGTTTCAGCTGGAAGGCACCGGCCAATGGGTAAAGGGCAAGAGCGCTGACACGTTCGGCCCCATCGGCCCCTGGCTCGTCACGCGGGATGAAGTGCCCGATCCCCACGCCCTCTCCCTGTGGCTCGACGTGAACGGGGAAGCGATGCAGCGCGGCTCCACCTCGACGATGATTTTCGGCGTCGCCCACATCGTCAGCTACCTCTCCCAATTCATGAGCCTCCAGCCCGGCGACGTGATCTCCACCGGCACGCCCCCCGGCGTCGGCCTCTCGCGCACCCCGCCCCGCTATCTGCGCGCCGGCGACGTGGTTACCCTTGGAATACAAGGCCTTGGCGACCAGAAGCAGGTCTGCATTGATGCCTGAAAGCCACACCCCCTGATCCCACCCTCAGTGCCGCCGGGAACCGATAGACCCGGCGAGGCGTTCATCAGCGAAGTCGAATTCCTTCCGGATACGACACAGACCCGATGGAGCCGAACATGCCAGTCCTGAAGTCCCTCCCAGCCCTCAAGACGCGCCACGCCCTCACCGGCCTTGCGCTCTCCTTCGCTTTCCTCGCCCAGCCTGCAGCCGCGACAGGCGCGACCCCCGAAGCCGTCGTTGAAACCGCTGTCGACCGCACCCTCGCGGCGCTGCAGGACGCGCATATTTCCGATCAGGAGGCGGATGAAATTCTAAAAGTGATCGATGTGGAACGCGTTGCCCAGTTCACCATGGGCCGCCACTGGCGCGGCATGGACGAAGCCACGCAGGCAGACTTCATGAAAGCCTTCCACAGCTTCGCCCGCGTCCAGCTGCGCGAACACCTGGCCGATTTCTCCGAAGCCGAAGTGGAAATCCTGCGCACCGTCGAGCGCAAGCCGGGCGACGCCATCGTCACCACCAAAGTCAGCGGCGTCGACAACAAGGAACATATGGTCAGCTGGCGCGTCAATGAGAACAATGGCTGGAAAGTCACCGACATCGAAGCCATGGGCCTCTGGTTCGCCATCGAACAACGCGCCCAGTTCCAGGCCATGCTGGACAAGAATGGCGGCGATGTCAGCGCCCTGATCAAAGAAATCGGCGCGGCCAGCTAACGCCCCCACCCCCGACCCCCACCCTCCCCATCGTCATGGGGAGGGGGTCAGGTCGTGCGGTTGGAGAGCTTCCCTATCTCCCGACAGAGCAACAGGCCCCCTCCCCATGACTATGGGGGTCATGAGGATCAGCAATCGCACTGCGATTGCCCGAATGACGGGGTGGGGCAGCTCTCCACAATCAATCGCCCCCTCGGTCTCGCGCCTGCAGCGCGATCCACCTCCCCCGCTGCGGAGGGGAGGCTAAGGGGCGCAAGCTGGACAGCCGCTTTCCTTGACTTGGCTTTCCCTACGCCTTACTTTTCTCCTTACCAGACTTAAGGCAAGCCCATGTCCACCGCCACGATCACCTCCAAAGGCCAGATCACCGTGCCCAAGGCCGTGCGCGAGGCCCTTGGCATTGGGCCAGGAGACCGGGTGGATTTCGTGCGCATGGCCGATGGAAATTTCGCCGTCCTGCCTGCCACCCAGCCGGTCAAACGCCTCAAGGGCATCATCCCGAAACCGAAGAAGCCTGTTTCCCTGGAAGACATGGACGCCGCCATCGCGGGCGGCGCCAAAGGCGGATGACCGGTCCATGACCGGCCTCGACACCAATATCGTCATCCGCTTCCTCGTGCAGGATGATGCCGCCCAGTCTGCCGCCGCCACACGTTTCATCTCGCGCCTGACGAAAGACCGCCCCGGCTTCATCAGCGCCGTCGTCCTGGCCGAAATCAGCTGGGTGCTCGCCCGTGCCTACAAGGCCCCGCGCGGAGACATTGCCCGCGTCCTCGAAGGCCTGCTCCGCTCGTCTGAACTCATCGTCGAGAACGCCGAAGCCGCCTACCGGGCGCTCGGCGTCTACATGGCGTCTTCCTCGGCCGACTTCGCCGACGCCCTCATCACCGAAACCGCCAGCCTCGCCGGCGCAAGCGAAACCGTCACCTTCGACCGCAACGCCGCAAAGGAAGCGGGGATGCGGCTGTTGAAGTAGGCTTTCCCAATCCCCGACCCCCACCCCAACCCTCCCCATAGTCATGGGGAGGGGGTAAGGTCGTGCCGTTGGAGAGCTTACCTATCCCCACAGAGCAACAGGCCCCCTCCCCACGGATGTGGGGAGGGTTGGGGTGGGGCAGCTCTCAGCAGACCACAACGCCTGCCCACTTGCCCCTTCCCCCCCGCCCCCCTAAACCTTGCCCTCAACAGGGTCGGGCGAGGAACCAGCACACATGCCGGAATGGGCAATTTACGCAGTCGCGGCGGTGGCGGGCTATCTCGCCGGGTCGATCCCGTTTGGCCTCGTCCTGGTCAAGGCCGCCGGCCTCGGAGACATCCGCGAGATCGGCTCGAAAAGCATCGGCGCCACAAACGTCCTGCGCACAGGCCGCAAGGATCTGGCCCTCGCCACCCTCCTGCTCGACAGCCTGAAGGCCGGCCTCGTCGCCCTCGCCTTCACGCTGATCGCGGGGCGCGAAGCGGGCATGGTCGCGGGCGCCGCTGCCTTCCTCGGCCATTGCTATCCCCTCTGGCTAAAGTTCAAGGGCGGCAAGGGCGTGGCCACCTATGCCGGCCTGCTCCTCTTCATCACGCCGCTGCACGGCCTCGTCGTAGGCGCGCCGGTCTGGCTCGGCATGTTCGCCCTCACGCGCATTTCCTCGCTTTCGGCGCTCACCGCCGCCGTCGCCGTTCCTCCGGGAGCGTATCTTCTGGGAGAGCGCAGCCCGGTGATCCTCGGCGGCCTTGCCGCCCTCTCCGTACTCGTCTTCTGGACGCACCGGGCCAATATCGGCCGCCTGCTTGCAGGCACTGAGCCCCGCTTCGGCGCCAAGAAGAAAGACGCCGCCGGAGAATGACGCTGGCGCGTCCCCTCACCGATGGGGAACGCCTTGACTGGCTGCGCCTGGCGCGCACACAAAACGTCGGCCCGGTCACCTTCGCCCAGCTGATCGGCCGCTATGGCGATGCCGGGCGCGCGCTCACCGCCCTGCCGGAAATCGCCAGCCGCGCCCTGCGCGGCAAATCCGTCGCCATTCCGTCTGCGGACAGTATCGCCCGCGAGATCGACGCGGCCACCCGATATGGCGCCCGCATCGTGGCGAGCTGCGAGCCGGACTTCCCCGCCCTCCTGCGCGCGCTTGATCCCCCGCCCCCGGCGCTCACCCTGCTGGGCAATGCCGCCCTCGCTGCCCAGCCCAGCTGCGCCATCGTCGGCGCGCGCAATGCGTCTGCCGCCGGCCGCAAGATCGCGCGGGATATGGCCGCTGGCCTTGGGAAGGCCGGCTACACCATCGTCTCCGGCCTCGCCCTCGGCATTGACGGGGAGGCCCACGCCGCCAGCCTCTCCACCGGCACCATCGCCGTGCTCGGCGGCGGCATCGATCACGTCTACCCGCCCCAGCATGACCGGCTCTATGCCGAAATCGCCCAGCAGGGCCTCATCCTCTCCGAAATGCCCTTCGGCCACCGCGCCAAGGCGCAGGACTTCCCCCGCCGCAACCGCATCATCACCGGCCTTGCCCGCGGCACCGTGGTGGTAGAAGCGGCCGAGCGCTCCGGCTCGCTGATCTCTGCCCGTGTCGCGAATGAACAGGGCCGCGAGGTGATGGCCGTCCCCGGC
This sequence comes from Hyphomonas sp., assembly GCF_013823385.1. Classification (GTDB taxonomy): domain Bacteria; phylum Pseudomonadota; class Alphaproteobacteria; order Caulobacterales; family Hyphomonadaceae; genus Hyphomonas. Next base: position 52,926 of record NZ_PNMA01000009.1, on the reverse strand, counting down.
TCCCCGCTCGATCCGCGCGCGGCAGGCACCAACAACCTCATCCGCAACGGCGCGGCCCTGGTCCGCCATGCCGGCGATGTGCTGGAAGTGCTGAGCAGCCTGCCCCTGCTGCAGGTCTCCGCGCCCCCGGCGGAAATGTATGATCCGGTCCATGGCGGCGGCGATCCCATCCCGCCGTCTGAAACCGCCCGCGTCCGCGAAGCGCTCAGCCCCCATGCCATGCCGCTGGACGAGATCGCCCGCGCCACGGGCATCCACGCCGCCCGTGTCGGGGCCATCCTGATGGAGCTGGAACTTGCCGGCGAGGCGATCACCTTCCCCGGCGGCCTGGCGGCGCGGGCTGTCTGAAACCTGTCCGGAAATGTCCGGATTTGTCCGCAAATGTCCGCGCCCTGTCCTTGTCTGTGCCTGCTCGCGCCTTGAATTGTCAGGGAATGGTAAGGTTCGGCTGTGGCCTGACAGCACTGTAATGGCCCGAAAGCATATACCGGCAATTGGATGGCTGGACGCCCCGGCGGTTCCTCTCTAAGCCTCACCTTTCGGGAAAAACGCGGCGCCGGATGCCGGGTGGGGCGTTGTGTACGGGTTGTTCAGGATGCCATCTGTGGTGAAATGGTCTCACTATGCGCTGCTCGCCGGATTTTCGGCGGTCCTGCCCGTCGCGGCCCATGCCCAGAGTGGCCCTGAAACCGGCACGCCTGCAGCCACCACGGACGAACGCGTGGTTCTGGAGGCCGATACGGTCTACGAAAACTCCGCCGACAACACGATCATCGCCGAAGGCAATGTCGAAGCCCTCTATCAGGGCCGCATCCTGCGCGCTGACCGGCTGATCTATGACCGCACCACCGAGCGCGCCCGCGCTTCGGGGAATGTCATCATCATCGAGGCCGATGGCAGCCAGCAATTCGCCGATGAGGTCGATGTCGGCCCCAACCTCTCCGATGGCTATGCCATCGGCTATTCGGCCCGGCTGGAAGGCAATGCCTCCGTCGCCGCCAAATCCGCCATCCGCCGCTCCGATGGCATCAATGCCATGGAGCATATCGTCTATACCGCCTGCCCTGTCTGCGAAGACAAGAAGCCTACCTGGCAGATCCGGGCGCGCCGCGCGGTGCTGGACGAAGAAACGCAGATGATCTCCTACCGTGACGCGGTGCTCGAAGTGGCCGGCGTCCCGGTATTCTACCTGCCCTATCTGTCTCACCCCGATCCCAATTCCGAGCGCCGCTCAGGATTCCTGATGCCCAATGCCGGCCTCTCCACGATGGTGGGCGGCTTCTACAAACAGCCCTATTACTGGGCCGTTTCAGACTATTCCGACATCACGATTTCGCCCACCGTTTACCAGAAGGTGAACCCGCTGATCGGGGTGGAAGCGCGCAAACGGTTCTATTCCGGCGCCGTCAGTCTGGAGGGCAGCTTCACCCACGAAGCGGATTTTGACAGCAACGGGCAGACCTTCGGCGAAGAGTCCTTCCGCGGCCACCTCTATGGCAATGGCCTGTTCACGATCACGCCGGGCTGGCAGTGGGGCTTCGGCCTGGAAACCCAGACGGACGACCTCTACGACCTGCGCTACCGGATCAGCAATCAGAACGCCAAGCGGGGCCTCTATTCAAACCAGCCGCGCCGCCTGCTCTCCCAGGTGTTCGTCACCGGCCAGGGCGACAGCTATTACACAGACGCGGCTGTCCTGAACTTCCAGGGCCTGCGCGGCGAGGATGATGCCGCCCGCCTGCCCAATGTCGCGCCCCTCGCCTATGCCGAGAAATACTGGGATATGGGCGATCTGGGCTTTGCCTCCGTCAACGCCTCTTCGGCCATCCTCACCCGGGAAGTCGGCGCCGACAGCCACCGCGTCAGCCTCGGCGGGGACTGGAGCACGATGAAAATCCTGCCCGGCGGCTTCACCTTCAAGCCCTTCGCAGAGCTGCGCGGCGACTATTACCTGCTGGACGAAGCCGTCAGCGGCAAGGATTCGGTGGCCCGCGCCGTGGGCAATACGGGCGCCACGCTCGCCTATCCGCTGATCCGCCGGGGCAAGAGCGTGGATCTGATGCTTGAACCGGCCGTGATGGCGGCCTGGGGCTTCTCGAATGTGAACGACCCCGCCATCCCGGTGGAAGACAGCCTGCTCTACGAATTCGACGAATCCAGCCTGTTTGAACCCAATGGCGTTGGAAATTACGACCTTTACGAAGGCGACGGAAAGCTGAGCGCCGGCATCACCGCGCGCGCGATCTGGAAGAACGGCACGGAAATCTCCACCACGGTCGGGCGCCGCTGGCGCTCCCGCGTCGATCCGAACTTTGATGTCGCCAGCAACCTCAATGGCACCTCCTCAGACTGGCTTGCCTCCGCCAGCCTGAAGATGGGACAGGCGCTGCAGCTCAACTCGCGCGTGCGCCTGAACGAGGACGACCTGTCGCTCAGCCGGCTCGATATGCGCGCCTCCACCTCCTTCAACCGCTTCCGCGGGGTCGGCCAGTATTACAAGATCGACGAACGCATCAGCCCGGCCGGAACCTCCGATGAAGGCATCTACCTGCGCGGCGAAATCGACATAACCAGCCGCTATTCGATCATTTTCGGCCAGCTGCGCGACATCAGCCGCAATGTCGATACACGTCAGGAAATCGGCCTGGCCTATACCGACGACTGCGCCCGTTTCGAGATCATCTATGACCGCTCAGAGGTGCGCGACCGGACGCTCGGGCCGCAGGAGAGCTTCCAGATCCGTTTCTCGCTGCTGTCGCTCGGCAATTTCGGCTCCAACGGCTTCTGAACCGGTTCCCACACAAAAAACGAACTGCAGCAAACTTCGCTGATGACTGTAGCGGCGCGTTGCGCGATGAGACGAGACTTGTAAGGTCGGCAAGCGAAAAACAGGCTTAATTTCCCGGTTCTGGGGGCCATGGAGACGTCGTATGGTACGTGTTGTGTTCTTGGCAGCAGCTTTTGCGGCGATCAGCGCGCTCAGCGCCCCGGTGTCGCCCGCCAGCGCGCAGGAATCAGACCGGCAGACCCTCGAAGGCATTGCCGCCATCGTGAATGACAAGCCCATCTCCTATTCCGATGTGCGCCAGCGCGCCCGTCTGCTGCTGCTGACGATCGGCGCGGCCAACCCCACCCAGGAACAGGTGCAGCAGATCACCAGCCAGGCGCTGGAACAGCTGGTCGACGAAAAGCTCCAGCTTGATCGCGTGGCGGAATACAAGGTCGAGGTGGATCCCCGCGAAATCGACGCCGCAGTGCGTGATATGGCCGCCGATGCGGGCCTTTCCGGCGAAGTTCTGCGCCAGCAGCTGACGGCCTCGGGCGTCAACCCGGTCAGCCTGGAAGAGCAGATGCGCGCCGAAATCGCCTGGAACCGCCTGATGAGCGGCCTCTATGGCAACCGTATCCGCATCTCCGAGAATCAGGTCGACGACCAGCTCTCCCGCCTGCGCGCCGCTTCCAGGAAGACCCAGTACCGGCTCGGCGAAATCTTCCTCTATGCGCCCGATGAGGCCACCAAGGCCGAGGCCCTGCCGGCAGCGCAATCCATCATCGCCCAGCTCAATCAGGGCGCCGACTTCCGCGTCGCCGCCCAGCGTATTTCCTCCGCCCCCACCTCGGCTGCTGGCGGCGACATGGGCTGGGTCACCACCGACGACCTTGATCCGGCCATTGCGGCCGCCGTGCGCGCGTCTTCCGGAAACGGCCTTCTCGAGCCGGTCCAGACTGACAACGGCATCTACATCATCCTGGTCGGCGGCAAGCGTGAACCGGCCGAGCCGGTCACCCGCGTGGACCTCAAACGCCTTGTCGCCACCGACGGGGCCGAAGCCACCCTCACCGAAGCCATCAGCCGCATCAAAAGCTGCGATGAGGTCCAGTCCGTCGCCAACTCCCGCTCCACCCTCCGCGCTCAGGACATCACCGACATCAATGTCGAGGAACTTGGCCCCGAAGGCCGCAGCCTGGTTCTGGCCGCAGACGTTGGCAGCCCGACCGAGATTTTCGCGGTCAGCTCCGGCCTCGCCGTGATGTATGTCTGCCGCCGCGAAGATGGCGCCGAGGCGCTGCCCTCCCGCGAAGATCTCAAAGGCTCGCTGAAATCGCGCGAACTCAACATGATTTCCGAGCGCGAACTGCGCAACGCGCGCCGCCTCGCCACCATCATCTACCGCTAGGACAGGCGAAACCGCTTGATCCGCCGCGCAATTGGCGCGACACCCCGGCGCGTGACCACGCCCTCTGCACTTCCCCTTGCCCTGTCGATGGGCGACCCGGCCGGTTGCGGGCCGCAGATCACCATGGCTGCCTGGAAGGCGCTGCACGCTGACCCCGCCAACACCTTTTATGTCATCGGCTGGCCGGGGCTTTACCCCGGCGTGCCTGTGGAAATCATCGCCGCGCCCGCAGAGGCGGCCGCCGTCTTCCCGCGCGCCCTGCCGGTTCTGGCGCTGGAAAACGCCCGCCCCGTCACTCCCGGCACGCCGGATCCGGAAACCGCCGCCGGCATCATCGCCGCCATCACGCTGGCCACCGGTCACGCCCTGCGCGGCCTTGCCGGCGCGGTGGTCACCAACCCGATCAACAAGGCGCTGCTCTATGGCCAGGGCTTCCGCTTTCCCGGCCATACCGAATTCATTGCAGACCTCTGCGCGCCGGAAGGCCGGGCCGCGCCCGAGCCTGTGATGATGCTCACCGGCGGCGGCCTGCGCGTGGCGCTCGCCACCATCCATATGCCCTACACTGCCGTGCCCGCCGCGCTGGCCGATGGCCGCCTGCCGCGCATCGCCCGCATCACGCACGCCGCCCTGAAACAGAATTTCGGCCTGCCCGCCCCCCGCCTCGCCTTCACCGGCCTCAACCCTCATGCGGGCGAGGATGGCACGATCGGCCGCGAGGAAATCGAGATCATCAATCCCGCCGCCGCCCGGCTGCGCGCCGAAGGCATCGACATCTCCGATGCCCGCCCCGGCGACACGGTGTTTGCCGAAGCCCTCTCCGGGCGGTTTGATGCGGTCATCGCCATGACCCATGATCAGGGCCTGATCCCGGTCAAGACGCTGGACATGTGGGGCGGCGTCAACACCACGCTCGGCCTGCCCCTCATCCGCACCAGCCCGGACCATGGCACCGCCTATGACGCGGCCGCCGCCGGCACTGCCAAACCTGACAGCCTGATCGCGGCCCTCCACGCCGCCCGCGAACAGGCCGCCCACCGCGCAAGGAACGCCGCATGAGCGACAACACCGACAGTTATGATGAGGACACCGGGGAAACGCCCGCCCTCACTGACGCCCCGGCGCGCAAGGCGCTCGGCCAGCACTTCCTGTTTGATCCCAGCATCCTGAAGCGCGCCGCCAATGCCGCCGGCTCCCTCAAGGGGCAAACCGTCATAGAGGTCGGCCCCGGCCCCGGCGGCCTCACCCGCGCGATCCTGAACGAGGAACCCGCCCTGCTGATCGCCGTGGAGACCGATCCGCGCTTTTCCGAAGCGCTGCTCAGCTGGCCCGAAGCGAAATCCGGCAAGCTGCAGGTGATCGCGCGCGACGCCCGCAAGGTTCACTGGGAAAAGGTGCTGACCGAAGCGGGCGCGAAGACGCCCGTGATGATCATCGCCAACCTTCCCTACAATGTCGGCACGCCCCTTTTGATCGACTGGCTCAAAGCCGGCGACTGGCGCGGGCGCATGGCGCTGATGTTCCAGAAGGAAGTGGCGGACCGCATCTGCGCGAGGCCCGATACCGATGCCTATGGCCGCCTCGCCGTCATCTCGCAGGCCGTCACCCGCCCCCGCATCGCCTTCACCCTGCCGCCGGGCGCCTTCCGCCCGCCGCCGAAGGTGGACAGCGCCGTGGTGGAGTTCGAGCCGCTGCCGCCCGGCGAACGCTTCGAACATCTCGCGCTTCTCGAACAGATCGCCGGCGCCGCCTTCGGCCAGCGCCGCAAGATGCTGCGCGCCGCCCTCAAACCCTTCGCCAAGAAGCGCGGCATGAAGGCTGAAGCCTGGCTGGAAGACTGCGGCATCAACCCCACCGCCCGCGCCGAAACGCTCACCCAGGCCGAATTCCGCAAACTCGCCGAAAGCCTCGCCTAGCCCCTGAAGCCCCTCTCCCTCGGGAGAAGGGGCTACTACGCTAAGCCTCGCCCAGCAGCGCCCGCACATGATCCTCAAGGTCGAGCTGGCGCAGCCGCTTCAGACGCTCCGTCAGCAGAATACGCTTGAGGCGCTGATAGGCCACTTCCAGCTTGTCATTGACGATCACATAGTCATAGCGCCGCCAGTGCATGATCTCGCGCTTGGCGTCGTCCATGCGGCGGGCCACCATTTCCGGTGTCGAGCCTTCCCGGCCCATCAGCCGCGCCTGCAGCGCCTCGATGCTCGGCGGCAGGATGAATACCGACACCACATCATTCGGCATCTGGTCATGCAGCGCGTCGGCGCCCTGCCAGTCCACATCGAACAGCACGTCCTCGCCCGCCTCAAGCCGCGCCACCGTGTCGGCCTTCGGCGTGCCGTAATGCTTGTCAAACACCTGCGCCCATTCGAGAAACTCGCGCCGCTCGATCATCTTGTGAAACTCTTCAGGCGTCTTGAAGTAATAGTCCTTCCCGTCCACCTCGTTCGGCCGCGGCGGGCGCGTGGTGGCCGAAACCGACAGCTTCACATCGAGAAACTCGTCCAGCAGCATCTTCGACAGCGTCGTCTTGCCCGCCCCCGACGGGCTCGACAGCACCAGCATCAATCCGCGCCGGTGGCCGCTGTCCTTGGGATGTCCGCTATTCGACATTGGCCGATTGCTCCTTGAACTGGTCGATCACCCCTTTGAGGCCAAGGCCGGCATTCGTCAAATCGAGGCTGAGGGATTTCGAGCAGAGCGTATTGGCTTCCCGGTTCAGCTCCTGCGCCAGGAAATCCAGCTTCCGCCCCGCCGGCGAGCCTGCCTTCAGCAGCTCGCGGCCCGTCCGGATATGCGCCGCCAGCCGGTCCAGCTCCTCGCGCACATCGGCCTTGGCCGCCGACAGCGCCACCTCTGCCGCATAGCGCTCGGCGTCCACCCTGCCTTCCCGGTCGAGGTCTTCCAGCTGCTTGGTCAGCTTCGCGCGGATGAGTTCTGGCTGGGCGCCCGCAAATGTCTCGGCCTCGCCCTTCAGACGCTCCATCTCATTCAGCAGATCGCCCAGCAGCGTCTCCAGCGACGCGCCCTCGGCCCGGCGCCCTTCGGCGAGCCCGTCCAGCGCATGCGCCGCGCCCGCCGTCAGCGCCGCGATCGTCTCTTCGTCCATCACATCCCGCGTGGAGGTGGCGCCGGCATCGACCACGCCCTTCACCCCCATCAGCGTCGCAATCGCCTCGGACGACAGCTCACGGCCCGAAACCTTGCGCGCCGCCTGCGCCAGCTCGGTCAGCAGCGCGTCATTGATCACGGCATTGGCGCCGGATGCAGACAGCTCAATCCGCAGGCCCACCTGCAGCGAGCCGCGATTGAACCGCGCCGCCGCCATGGCCTTGACCTCCCGCTCCAGCGCTTCGGCGCCCGGCGGCACATTCACCCGCACATCCAGCGAGCGGCCATTGACGCTTTTCGCCTCCCAGGCCCATCCGCCCCAGCCCGCTTCGCCGGTCACCCGCGCGAACCCCGTCATCCCAGACAATGCGCCCATCAGTTAGACCGCTCCCGTTCGATTTCTCTGCGCTCATAGGCGCGGTAAGCCGCAACATTGCGGTTATGTTCGGCCAGCGTCCTGGCGAAGAGATGCCCGCCTTTCCCGTCCGCCACGAAAAACAGATATTCCGTATCCGGAGGGTTCAGCACAGCCGCGATCGCCTCCCGGCCCGGATTGCAGATCGGCGTCTTGGGCAGGCCGTCAATCTGATAGGTGTTCCACTCGGTATGCCGGTCAATCTCGGAACGGAGCAGTGTGCGGCGCTGGCCCTTGCTGTTGTAGAGCGGCTCGCCCTGCGAAATGCCATAGATGATCGTCGGATCGCTCTGCAGGCGCATCCCCTTTTTGAGGCGCGTGGTGAAGAGGGCGGCAATCTCGTCGCGCTCCTCCGCAATGCCCGTTTCCTTCTCCACGATGGAGGCCAGGATCACCGCTTCATACGGCGTCTCCAGCAGCAGGCCCTCAGCCCGCTGCGGCCACAGCTCTGCCAGCACATCAGCCTGCGCCTTCTGCACCTTGTCGATCAGCTGCTGGCGCGTCATGCCGCGGTGGAAAAGATAGGTGTCCGGAAGAAGCGTGCCCTCCTCGGGCAACACTTCGGGCATATCGCCCACCAGCGCCTCATGCGCCTCGATGATGCGCAGTAGCTGCGCGGTCGTGCGCCCTTCCGGCAGGGTGATCCTGTGGAGAATGGAGCGGCCCTCGGTGAGGATCGCCAGCACGCCCGCCATGCTGATGCCGGGGTCGAGAACATACTCGCCCACCTTCACATGGGGCACGGTGCCCTGCATCTCCTTGTCGATCCGGCTCTTGAGCAGCAGGATGCGGCCATCGGTGATGATGCCCTGTTCTTCAAGCCGCGAGGCCACCGCCGTCAGCGTGTCGCCCTCCGTCACCATGAAGACGATCTCGTCCTGCAGAGGCCCCGGCCGGGTCATCTCGTTGTTGATCCACACCCAGCCGGCCACAAGCGCAGCGGCCGCAATGAATGCGAGCACAAACACCCAGGTAAGGAGCGTTCTCAGGAATCCCATGCAGGCCTCTTGTTCGCGTGTCCCAGCGCGGAGTTCTAACCCGGCCATGTGGCCTGCGAAAAGCATACTCCGCAGCCGGATCAGGCAATAACCGATATGTCATGAACCTTGCCATGAGTCGGCGCGCTGTCAGGCAAAATGAAAAAACCGCCGGCTTTACAGCCAGCGGTTTATTCAAAAGCGTCAGACGCTCGCGCGAGGCGTCAGTCGACCTTGCGCAGCACCAGCGAGGCGTTCGTGCCGCCAAAGCCGAAGCTGTTGGACATGGCCGCGCGCACCTGGCCCTTCTTGGCCTTGTGCGGGATGAGGTCGATCACCGTCTCGAAGCTCGGATTGTCGAGGTTCAGCGTCGGCGGCATCACCTGATCGCGAATCGCGAGGGCGCAGAACGCCGCCTCGATCGCCCCAGCCGCGCCGAGCAGGTGCCCGACCGCCGATTTGGTCGATGACATCGACAGGTTCTTGGCGTGATCGCCAAATGCCCGCTCGACAGCGCCGGCCTCGCCTTCATCGCCCTTGGGCGTGGAGGTGCCGTGCGCGTTGACATAATCGATCTCCGACGGGTCGATCTTGGCATTCTTCAGCGCCATCTTCATGGCACGGTAGCCGCCCTCGGCGCCCTCGGCAGGGGCCGTGATGTGGTAGGCGTCGCCCGTCAGGCCATAGCCGAGGACTTCGGCATAGATCTTCGCGCCGCGCTTCTTGGCGTGCTCATACTCTTCGAGCACCAGAACAGCCGCGCCTTCGCCCATCACGAAGCCGTCGCGGTCCTTGTCATAGGGGCGCGAGGCCTTTTCGGGCGTCTCGTTGAAATTGGTGGACATGGCCTTGGCCGCGCAGAAGCCGGCAATGCCAATCCGGCCGATCACGGCTTCGGCGCCGCCCGCCAGCATGACATCGGCATCGCCATACTTAATCAGGCGGGCAGAATCGCCAATGGCGTGAGCCCCGGTGGCACAGGCCGTCACCACCGAATGGTTGGGCCCCTTCAGGCCGTGGCGGATGGACACCTGCCCGGAGGCCAGGTTGATCAGCGCCGAGGGAATGAAGAACGGGCTGACCTTGCGCGGGCCATGCTCGTGCAGGGTAATCGCCGTATCATAGATCGATTCCAGGCCGCCGATGCCCGAGCCGATCATGACGCCGGAACGTTCCTTTTCCTCTTCGGTCTCCGGCTTCCAGCCGGAATCCTCGAGGGCTTCGTCCGCAGCGGCGATCCCGTAAAGAATGAATTCGTCGATCCGGCGCTGCTCCTTGGCGGAGAGCACCTTGTCAGGATCGAAGGCATGCGGATCGCCCGCCCCGCCGCCGCGGCCAGAGGCCCACGGAACCTGGAAGGCGATCTTGCACGGCATGTCGGACGCATCGAAGGCGTCAATCTTGCCTGCTCCGGATTTACCGGCAATCAGCCGCTCCCACGTAGCCTCACGGCCATTTGCAAGCGGTGACACGATACCGATACCGGTAATGACGACTCGACGCTCCGACATCCTTGGCCCCGCGTCTTAGACGTGAGCCTTGATGTGCGAGACGGCGTCACCGACCGAACGGATCGACTCCTGCACGTCATCAGGGATCTCGATGTTGAACTCTTCTTCGAAAGCCATCACGAGTTCGACGAGGTCCAGCGAGTCTGCACCCAGGTCATCGATGAAGCTTGCGCTTTCCACGACCTTGTCCGCATCCACGTCGAGGTTCTCGACTACGATTTTCTTCACACGTTCAAAAACGTCAGACATGAATACCTCTCTCGATATGTCTGATGACTGGTCCTCATGCGAACCATTGGTGTTGCGCCTAGCACACACTACGGATGAGCGCCAAGCCCTAGTCTGATGCCCTACTGCTGGGCTTAAATCATTGCCATGCCGCCATTTACGTGCAGCGTCTGGCCGGTGACATAAGCCGCTTCATTCGAAGCAAGATACACTGCTGCGGCTGCAATGTCGCCGCCTGCCCCCAGCCTTCCGGCCGGAATCTGCCCCAAAAGCGCCGTTTTCTGGGCTTCCGGCAGCACATCCGTCATGGGCGATTCGATGAATCCGGGGGCAATCGTGTTGGCCGTAATGCCGCGCGAGGCGACCTCCTGGGCGATCGATTTGGTAAAGCCGATCATGCCGGCCTTGGAGGCACAATAATTTGTCTGTCCGGGATTCCCCGTAACCCCGACAACCGAGGTGATTCCGATGATGCGGCCATGGCGGCGCTTCATCATTCCCCTCACAGCTGATTTGGTCAGGCGGAAATAGCTTCCCAGGTTAACATTGATCACGTCGCTCCAGTCCTCATCCTTCATCTGGATGAGCAGCTTGTCGCGGGTGATGCCGGCATTCGCCACCAGGATGTCCAGCGGGCCGATGGCGGCCTCTGCCTGGCCCACCAGCGCGTCCACGGCGGCCGGATCAGACAGGTTGCAGGGCAGAATGGCGGTCTCGCCCTTGAGGGTGGCGGCCACTTCCTGCAGCACCGCCTCGCGGGTGCCGGAAAGGGCGACCTTGGCGCCTGCTTCGGAAAGCGCCTGCGCAATCGCCCGGCCAATGCCGCCCGAAGCGCCGGTAACAAGGGCCGTGCGGCCGGTCAGGTCAAACATGGGTCTTATCCTTTGATCGCTGTGGCGAAGGCTTCCAGATCCTCAGGCGTGCCGAGGGTGAAGCCGTTGAGTGACTTCTCGATCCGGCGCTGCATCACGGTCAGCACCTTGCCTGCCCCGGCTTCCCCTGTCGTGGTGACGCCCTGGCTGACCATATACTGCACGCTCTCGGTCCAGCGAACCCGGCCGGTGACCTGTTTTACGAGATTCTGGCGGATCGTCTCGGGGTCGGTGACAGCGCTCGCCATCACATTCGCCACCAGCGGCACCATCGGCGCCCTGATCTCGGCGTCCGCCAGCGCCGCAGCCATGGCGTCCGCCGCCGGCTGCATCAGCCCGCAATGGAAGGGGGCCGACACGTTCAGCGCCATCGCCTTCTTCACGCCATTGCCCTGCGCCCAGGCCACGGCGGCATCAATCGCCGCCTTGCTGCCGGAGATCACCAGCTGGCCCGGCGCGTTGTCATTGGCGATGTCACACACCCCACCGGTCTCGCGGCCCGCCTTGCAGGCCGCTTCCGCCTGATCGTAATCGGCCCCCAGCAGCGCCGCCATGGCGCCCTGGCCCGGCTGCACCGCCGATTGCATGGCATTGCCGCGAATGCGCAGCAGGCGGGCCGTATCGCCCACGCCAATCGCCCCGGCAGAGGCCAGCGCCGAATACTCGCCCAGCGAATGGCCGGCCACAAAGGCGGCGTCCTTCGCCGAAATCCCGAAACCGGCCTCCAGCGCCCGCATCGCGGCCACCGAATGGGCCATCAGGGCGGGCTGGGTGTTGGCCGTCAGGGTCAGCTCGGCAATGTCGCCTTCCCACATCAGGGCGGACAGCTTCTGGCCGAGCGCCTCATCCACTTCGTCAAATACGGCTCTGGCGGCCGGAAAGGCGTCTGCCAGCGCCTTGCCCATGCCGATTTCCTGGCTGCCCTGCCCCGGAAAGATGAATGCGAGGGTCATGTTACCCGTGTCTCCCTAGTTTTCCGGCGTACCTAAAGCGGTCCGGAGAAAGGTACAACCCGAGGCCAGATGAAGCACATTGCGCTTCAATCAATGCGGCGTACTATTTGCCCAACTGTTTGGTTGGCGACCATGAAACTTGTCAGCAGGCATGATCTAGAATGAAAAAGTTCCTAGCTTTGGGAGTGCTTCTTTCTACCGCTTGGGCGAGCTTTTGCCTCTATGCGGGAATGCGGCACAACATGCAGGGGGAGTTCATTCTCGACGGAAACGTGGATGTTGCTTACTCTTCGCTAGTTTTCCTCTCATGGTTTCTTGCGATCCTCATTCCTTGGTCAGCCGCAACTGTCGGATTGTGCTGGCTTTTTACCCGACGCCGAAGTCATAGAAGCAAGCCCTCAGACCGGTAATGAACGCTAGCTGTATAGCCTCATTGCTCCGTAAGGTGCATTAAGCCCAGCGCAATGCGCCCTATGCGCACCTTCCAGCATGCAAGCGCTTGAATTTTCCACAAGGATAGGCTTAAGAGCGCCTCTTCACAGCAAGGTGCGGTCCTCGACTATCCGGAATGAGCCGGAGAAAGAGGGGCCATCACTGGAAGAGTTTCCCGCTCCCCGGTGCCGCATCTTCGTAATTTTGGGAATGAAAACATGGCACTATACGAGCACGTCGTGATCACACGGCCTGATATCTCGCCCGCCCAGGTTGAAACCTTCATCGAAGAGATTTCCACCTTCCTCAAGGAAAAAGGCGCAACTGTCGGCAAGACCGAGTATTGGGGCCTTCGCAGCCTCGCCTACCCGATCAAGAAACAGCGCAAGGGTCACTACTCCCTGATCAACATCGACGGCCCCGCCGACGCGATCCACGAACTGGAACGCCGCCAGCGCATTTCCGAAGATGTCATGCGCTACATGACCGTCCGCGTTGAAACGCTGAGCGACGAGCCTTCGCCGGTTCTCTCTCGCAAAGAGCGCCGTCCGCGCGACTAACGGGAAGGAAACCGACACATGGCACAGAAAATCAACATCACGAACATTCCTGCCCGCCGCCCGTTCGGACGCCGCCGCAAGGTGGACCCGTTTACCGGCCAGAACGCACAGGAAATCGATTACAAAGACGTGAAACTGCTTCAGCGCTACATCTCTGAAAAAGGGAAAATCGTGCCGAGCCGCATCACGGCTGTAAACCTCAAGAACCAGCGCAAGCTTGCCCAGGCGATCAAACGCGCCCGCATGCTGGCCCTGATTCCGTTTGAAGTGAAGTAAGGAGAGACCCCCATGCAAGTCATTCTCCTTGAGCGCATCGACCGCCTCGGCAAGATCGGTGACGAAGTCCGCGTCAAGAACGGCTTCGCGCGCAACTTCCTCATCCCGCAAGGCAAGGCGCTGATCGCCAACGACAAGAACCGCAAGCGGTTCGAAGCCGAGCGTGAAGCCATCGAAGCCCGCAACGCCGCTGCCCGCGACGCCGCAAAGACCGAAGCGGAAAAACTCGAAGGTGCCACCTTCGTGCTGATCCGTCAGGCTGGCGAAACCGGCCAGCTCTACGGGTCTGTCTCGGCCCGCGACATCGCTGAAGCCGCTGACGCTGCCGGCTACAAGGTCGACCGCGCTGCGGTTCGCCTCGACAAGCCGATCAAGGCCATCGGCATTTCCGAAGTCTCCGTCCGCCTGCACGCTGAAGTCAGCGTGAAAGTTCAGGTGAACGTGGCCCGCTCGACCGAAGAGGCCGAGCGTCAGGAAAAAGGCGAGGACATCGTCGCCGCGCTGCAGGCTGCCAACCAGGCTCAGGCCGACGAGCAGGCCGGCGAACTCGCCGCTGCTGCTGCCGAACGCGCAGAACTGGGCGGCGACGAAGAGTAATCTTCGTCCCGGCCACGGCCACACAATCCAAACGGCGGCTCTCACGGGCCGCCGTTTTTCTTTGCCCCAAAGGCTGGGGAAACGCTGAGGGAATTCGGCCCCAACCTGCTTCGGCGAGTCGCAAAACCGGCCCGGCCCGCTATAGTAAACGTTTGCGCCATGGGGGTGCCAATGTCTGAGCAAAAGCCGGGAAGCAGCGCGATCACGCCGCCCAACAACCTTGCCGCCGAAGCCGCCGTGCTCGGCGCGATCCTGTTCGACAACAACGTCTACCAGTTCATCGCCGACATCCTCACCGCGAACGATTTCTACGCCCCCGCCCACCGCGAGGTGTACGCCGTCGCCTCCAACATGATCCAGACCGGCCGGGTGGCCGACGGCGTCACCCTGCGCGAATATTTCGAGCAGCGCGAAAAGCTCGCCGAGATCGGCGGCGCAAAATACCTCGTAGACCTGCTGGAAGCGGCCGCCTTTGGGCCGGAGGTCAAGGATTATGCCCGCATCATCCGCGACCTCGCCATCCGGCGCGAACTCATCAATGTCGGCGGCACGATCCAGTCCCAGGCGATCATGCCGGAGCCCGACGACACTGGCTCGGTCCTCATCAACAAGGCCGAGCGGGCCCTCTTCGATCTGGCCGAACGCGGCAGCGCCGAACGCGGCTTCTCCAGCTTCGCCGAAGCCCTCGCCGAATCGCTGATCACCGCCGAAGCCGCCTTCAAGCGCGGCGGCAAGATTGCCGGCATCCCCACCGGCCTGCGCGATCTCGACAGCCAGCTTGGCGGCTTCCACCGGTCTGACCTTCTGATCCTCGCCGGCCGCCCCTCGATGGGCAAAACCTCGCTCGCCACCAACATTGCCTACAATGCGGCCGCCGCCTACAAATACGAAACCCAGGAAGACGGCTCGAAGAAGACGATGGACGGCGCGGTCGTGGCCTTCTTCTCGCTCGAGATGTCGAACGAGCAGCTCGCCACCCGTATCCTCGCCGAACGCACCGGCATCAACGCTCACCGCATCCGCCAGGGCGACCTCACCAAGGCAGACTTTGAACAACTCGTCGAAGCCACCGCCGAGCTGCAGAACCTGCCCCTCTATATCGATGATACCGGCGGCATTTCCATCAGTGAGCTGACCGCCCGCGCCCGCCGCCTGCAGCGCTCGGTCGGCCTCGACATGATCGTGATCGACTATCTGCAGCTGATCACGGTCTCCAGCTCCGGCGGCCAGACCAACCGCGTGCAGGAAGTCACCCAGATCACCACGGCGCTCAAGGCCCTCGCCAAGGATCTCAACGTCCCCATCGTCGCCCTGTCCCAGCTCTCCCGCGCGGTGGAACAGCGCGACGACAAGCGCCCGCAGCTGTCAGACCTGCGCGAATCCGGCTCGATCGAGCAGGACGCCGACATCGTGATGTTCGTGTTCCGTGAGGAATACTATCTCGCGCGGACAGAGCCGCCCGCCGACCCGAACGATCCGACCTCGAACGAAAAATGGAACGCCTGGCGCGCCCGGATGGACCAGGTCTACGGCACCGCCGAAGTCATCGTCTCCAAACAGCGCCACGGCCCCATCGGCACAGTCAAGCTCGCCTTCGACGCCAACGTCACCCGCTTCGGAGACCTCGACAAATCCCGAATGGGCGAAGACGTCTACGAATAGCGGCCAAGCTCCCCCTCCCCCCCTTTCCGCTCATCCCCTCCCCCTTCCCGCTCATCCCCGCGAAGGCGGGGATCTCGCCAGGCCCCCCACAATACTCATCCTGAGCGAAGCCGAAGGATGAGCGAAGCCGAAGGATGAGCGAAGCCGAAGGATGAAGCGGCGCGCCCTCTTATCCCCCAAAATCCCGACAAAAACCTCAACTCTTTCAACCCCTTGAAAGAAATTCCGGCCAACTTGTCCACCCCCTCTGCGGCCATGCTATTCTTCCCGGCATGGATGACACGCCCTTTCAGCCTGCGGATGACCTCGACATCCTGAACGACCTTCTGGGAAGGGCGCGGTATTTCATTCTTGGTCTGATCGGCTTTATCGACACTGCGCTGGAGCGGCTGGGCGATACTCCGCTCGATGCGCGGGCTGCCGGCTATCTGATGCGCCGCGCGCTGCTGCCTGCCGAAGCCGCCCTGCGCCGCGCCATCCTCCTGATCGCCACCAAGCTGCCGCCCCCGGCGCCTGCCCGGGCCCCTTCCAAAGCTGCCCGCCAGCCTGCAGCAGCGGCCAAGGGCAAACCGGCCGCCCCCCGCGCGCCCCTCTTCCGCATGAGCGAGCCTCAGCCGCGCCCCACACACTACCGCAAGACGGATTATCTTTCAGAAGACCTGATGCCCCGCATCACGCTGCTCACCGAGTCTGTCCTGCGCGCCCGCACGGCGCCGGCCCGGCCGCCGCCCGCGCCGCAGGATCCTGCCGCTGCCTTTCACCGCCGCTTCCAGGCGCTGCGCGCTGCCTATGACGATCCGGCCCCCTATGCCCGCCGCTGGCTCCGCCGCCGCGCGCGCTCTGCCGCCGATGCCGCCAGGGCACTGGCCCCCGTCAAGATCCCCGGCGTCAGCAGATCCCTGGGCGAAAATACCATCAGCCTCCTGAAGGAACTGACCCAGGCCGCCCGCGCCAGGGCGCTCCCCAACACATCCTGAACATCCCCGCCTCGCCAGCCGATCACCTCCCCCGCCCAGCGAGGGAGGATAAAGGCGTTTGTGCGCAAGTCAGATCGCGCAGGCATATCCCGCCCTCTCCCCTCCATCGTCACCCTCGATGGCCGTAGGCCATCTGAGGGCCCATCTCCTGAACGCTCCGCATGCGCACATCACATGTGGCGTCATCCCGGTTTCGCCGCAGGCGAAGACCGGGACCCAGACCTTCTCGCTTGCGCTGGATCCCGGGCATTTGCTTTCGCAAATCCCGGGAAGACGAAAGAGAAAGAGGCGTGTGTTTGACTGAATAGCAGCCCGCCGCCGCCAGCCTCAGCCGAGCCCGCCCTTCAGCAGGTCCAGCGCCTCGGCCGCAAACAGGCGCATGTTCGCTTCCCGGTCAGATATCCCCGTCTCCAGCGTGCGCGACACGATCACGCCGCCCGGCCCCGCCAGCGCCACGCAGGTATGCCCCGCATCGTCGCCATACATATTGCCCGTGGGCCCCGAAGCGCCCGTCTCGCACAGCCCCCAATCGGCCTCCAGCAATTCCCGGATGCGCCCGGCCAGCATCCTGGCATAAGGCTCGGTGGACGAGCGTTTGTCGCCCAGGTCTTCCCGGGTCAGCCCCAGAAGGCCGCGAAAGGCCTGCGGCGTATAGATCACCCCGCCGCCCCGGTAATAGCGCGAAGCGCCCGGCGCGGCCAGCAGGGCGGCGGAGATCAGTCCGCCAGCGGAGGATTCCGAAATCGCGACAGTCTCCCGCCGCGCCTTCAGAATGTCGCCAACCTCGGCGGCAAGGGGCAATAGTGTCTGCATGGTCTTATCGCCCCTCGCCGGCCAGCATCACTTGTTGCCGATCCATTCAAATTCCGGCTCGTCCCACCAGGGGAAGAAGCCCGGCATCCCGTCGGAAACCTTCACCGGATAGGTCGGCGTGCGCTTCTCCAGGAAGCTCATCACGCCCTCTTTCGCGTCCGGCGTCTTGCCGCGGGTATAGATGGCGGCCGAATCCACGATATGGGCCTCCATCGGATGGCTCGCGCCCAGCATCCGCCACATCATCTGCCGCGTCAGGGCGTTGGAAACCGGCGCGGTATTCTCGGCAATCTCCCTGGCCAGCGCGCGCGCTTCATTCATCAGCTCCGCATGCGGAACAACACGGGAAACCAGCCCGCCCTTCAGCGCTTCATCGGCCGGGAACACGCGGCCGGTATAGCACCATTCCAGCGCCTGCTGGATGCCCACAAGGCGCGGCAGGAACCAGCTGGAAGCGGCCTCCGGGTTGATGCCCCGGCGGTTGAACACAAAGCCAAACCGCGCCTTGTCAGACGCAATGCGGATATCCATCGGCAGCTGCATCGTCACGCCAATGCCCACCGCCGCGCCATTGATCGCGCCGATCACAGGCTTCAGGCTCTGGAAGATGCGCAGGGTCACGCGCCCGCCGCCATCACGCTGGATGTCCACCGATTCGGTCCGGCCCTTCTCGCCGTCGCCCGCGCGGGCGTCATAGTCGAACGTCTTGGCGCCCGCCGAAAGGTCGGCCCCGGCGCAGAAGGCCCGGTCGCCATGCCCGGTCACGATCACCACCTTCACGTCGTCATTGGCGTCGGTAATGTCGAAGGCCTCGATCATCTCGTACATCATGGTGCCGGTGAAGGCGTTCATATTGTCCGGGCGGTGCAGGGTGAGGGTGGCGATGCCGTCCTCGATGTCGAGAATGATTTCCTTGAATTCCTTGGGTCTGGCCATCGTCGGTCTCCTCCAGTGATGTGTTTCCCGCCCGAGAAGGCCCGCCTTCCCTAACGTCCGTCAAGCGTGCCGGGGTGCTTGACGCGAGCGCCCCCCGCGCCCCACAACAGACACGACGCATGACGAAAGATACAGGAATCGCCCGGCCATGATCCTTCGCGCCCTCGCTGCTGCTGCCGCAGCCCTCACCCTTGCCGCCAGCCCCGCTGCCGCCGAAACGGTCTACCTGACCGCCGGCCATTTCATCGACCCTGTTTCCGGCGAGACCGTGCGCGACGCCGCCTTCGTGATCGAGAACGGCGCCGTCACCCAGCGCGGCACCAGGGCCAGCCTCAAAGCCCCGCGCGGCGCCAAAACGGTCGATCTCGGCCAGGCGTATCTGATGCCCGGCTTCATCGACATGCACGTCCACCTCACCAGCGACGCGGAAGACGGCCCGTATTACTCCCTGAGCCTTTCGGATGAGCGGATGGCCATCAAGGGCGTCAAGAATGCCCGCAAGACCCTGCTCGCCGGCTTCACCACGGTCCGCAATCTCGGCGCCGAAAGCTATGGCGATGTGGCCCTGCGCGACGCCATCGAGGCGGGCGAAGTGCCCGGCCCGCGCCTTCTCGTCTCCGGCCCGCCAGTCGGAATCACCGGCGGCCACTGTTCGGATATGAACCTCCTGCCCTCAGAATACCGCCTGAAGGGCGAAGGCGTCGCCAACGGCCCCTGGGAAATGCGCGCCAAGGTCCGCGAGAACATCAAGTATGGTGTCGACCTGATCAAGACCTGCTCCACGGGCGGCGTCCTCTCCAAGGGCACGGCGCTCGGCGCCGCCCAGGGCACCATCGAAGAGATCGAAGCCATCGTCGAAGAGGCCCACGCCCGCGGCCTGAAAGTCGCCAGCCACGCCCACGGCACGGTCGGCATCCGCAACGCGATCCTCGCCGGCGTCGACACGGTCGAGCATGGCTCGATCATGGACGAGGCCACCATCCAGCTCGCCGTCGAGCATGGCACCTACCTCTCGATGGACATCTACAACACCGAATACATCCTCTCCGAAGGCGCCAAGAATGGCCTCCTGGAAGAATCGCTCGCCAAGGAACGCTCCATCTCGGCGCGCCAGCGGGCGAGCTTCTCCGCCGCCGTCAAGGCCGGCGCCAAGGTCGTGTTCGGGTCGGATGCCGGGGTCTATCCCCACGGCCTCAACGGCAACCAGTTCTCCCGCATGGTCACCTTCGGCATGACGCCGATGCAGGCCCTGCGCGCGGGCACCTCCTTCGCCGCCGAAGCCCTCGGCAGGTCCGGCGAAGTCGGCTGCGGAGACGTTGGCTGCAAGGCAGACTTCGTGGCCGTCACCGCTGATCCGCTGGCCGACATGCAACGCCTCGCCAATGTCGATTTCGTGATGAAGGGCGGCGTCGTCTACAAACAGGGCGGCGTGCCTCAGGCTTCGTCCTTCTAAGGATCACCGCCCCGTGGACTTCACGCCCTTCCCGGATGTCACCGCCCTTGCCGCCCCGGTCTTCGTGGCCTCGGTGGCCTGGGAATGGTGGGCGGTCAAAACCGGACGCGCCAGGGGCCGCTATGAAACGAAGGACGCCCTCGCCTCCATGGCGATGGGGCTCGGCAATGTCGTGGTCAACACCCTCACGGCCACCATCGCCCTCTGGATGATGATGCTCGCCTGGCCGTTCCGTATAATGACCATCCCGCTCACCTGGTGGAGCTTTGCCCTCTGCTTCGTGGCGTATGACTTCATCTATTACTGGAAACACCGCTTCGCCCACCGCATGCGCTGGTTCTGGATGGAGCATGTGACGCACCATTCCTCCCGCCACTACAACCTGACGACCGCCCTGCGCCAGCCCTGGTTCGGCCCGTTCACCGGGCTCATCCTCGTCGGCCTGCCGCTGGTCTGGCTCGGCTTCCACCCCTACGTCCTCGCTCTCGCGGGCGGGCTGAACCTCATCTACCAGTTCTGGATACATACAGAGGCGGTCGGCAAGATGCCCCGCTGGTTCGAGGCGGTGATGAACACCCCCTCCCACCACCGCGTCCACCACGCCACCAATCCGCGTTATCTGGATACGAACTATGCCGGCGTCTTCATCATCTGGGACAAGATGTTCGGCACCTTCGTGCCCGAGCGGGAGGATGACAAGCCGAGCTATGGCATCGTCAGACAGCTGACCACGCACAATCCCGTCACCATCGCCTTCCACGAACTCGGCGGCTTCCTGACCGATTGCGCCCGCGATGGCCTGCGCCCCTGGCGCTGGCTGGGCCGCGCGGTCAATGCGCCCGGCTGGAGCCCGGAGGGACGCCACAACCGCTCCGCAGAGCTCAAACAGGCCTATATCGCTGCCCATCCCGACCAGGCCGGCCAGCCCGGCTTGCCAACAGCGCGCGACTAGCCCAGCGCCACCAGTTCCCCGGCCGTGAAAACCCGCGAGCGGTTCAGAAACCGGCTCAGCCTTCGTCTATCATTGTTGCTGAACCACAAACGCCTTTCCGGCCCATTCGGCCGGGTCCACACCCTGTATGGACTGGGTCACGCGGCCTTCGGGCGTCAGGAAGGTTACCTCGACCGTGACCGGGCGGAGATCCTTCAGGCCGAAATGCACCGGTATGGCGCTCTGGGCATTGTAGCCTCCGCCCGTATGCACCAGGCGTGTGGCAAGGATGTTGCCGCTCGCGTCATAGAGGCGAACCTCAGCCCCCGGTACAACACCCAGGCCGGATTTGTTCAGCACCATGACATTCAGCGCCCGGCCGGCCGCCTTGCCGCCCAGCGTATTGCGGAACACGAAATGCCCGCCCTCCGGGCCATACCCATCGGTCAGCGACAGGTCGAGCGCGCCATCGAGATCATAATCCACCCAGATCGCGCCATGATCGCCGGCATTCATGGGGTGGTCGAGTGGCAGGATATTGGCAAACCCGCCCTTGCCGTCATTGAGATAGAGATAGTTGACCGGAACCTGCTCGCCGGGGGGCCCCTCATAGCCGACCACGAACAGATCGAGATATCCATCATTGTTGAAATCGCCCCAATCACCGCCCACGGCATGGTCAGGCTCGGCCAGGCCGAAGGTGTCGGTGACATCCTCCAACCTTCCATCGCCCGTGTTGCGATAGAGCTTGTTGGGGCCGTAATTGATGAAATAGACGTCGAGCAGGCCGTCATTGTCGAAGTCGCCAACAGCGCAGCCAACGCCGCCTTCCTGCTGTGTACGCCCGGACGTCTCGATGCCGATACTGGCGGCAACATCGGTGAAGCCCTTACCCTCATTGCGCCAGACGGCATCTTCCGCGCCGGACTGGTTTGTCAGGAAGAGGTCAATCCTGCCATCCTGATCGTAGTCAAACCAGCAGGCACCCACCGTGGGGCGCTCATCGCTCGGCCCTTCGCCCATGAAGACTTCGGTGAAGAGGCCGTCTGTATTCTGATAAAGCTTGTTCCCACCGGCGCGGTTTGCCGAATAGACATCCAGATCGCCATCATTGTCATAGTCGATCCAGTTGGTCTGGCGGGCCGATCGGCCGGGGATCGTCAGGCCGATCTCAGGCGCGACATCGGTGAACCCCTTTCCGGCCTCGTTGCGGAAAACGCGGCTGAGTTCCTGTGGCGAGGTCGCGCCGGCCATGAGGTCGGGATAGCCATCGCCATTGAAATCGCCCCAGCTCAGCCCACGGAATTCCGGACCGGACACAGGCAGGCCAAGCGCTTCGCCAACGCTGGTGAAGACGCCATTCTCCTGCCTGTAGAGCCGGATTGCACCGCCTTTGACGGAAACAGCAAGATCAAGCTGACCGTCACCGTCAAAATCGGCCCAGGCATTGGAGAGGGATCCGGCTTCCCCGAAGAGTTCCGGCTGAACCGAAACGAAGGGCAACAGGGGCCCCGCCTCTTCAGCTGCCGGGGTGGCAGCCCCGGCTTCGGCGAACTGTGGCGCTTCGGGCGTGGCCGCGCAGGCAGCCGCCAGCAGCGGAAGCAGGACGGGCAGGTATTTCAGGCGATGTTGCATGTTCTCTGTTCCGTTATCGGATTATCGATTGAGCGGGGTGCGTTCGGAAAGATTGGCTTCTACCTGATCGCGCTGCAGCCAGAGCTCGCGATACTTTCCTTCCGAGAGCATCTCCAGCTGGTCGCTGTAATGGGCGGTGCCGGGTTGGCGGGAGTTGCCATAGCTCATCAGGCCGTAAGCCTTCACGGGCGTCGAAAACTCGATCATCGCGACCCAGGTTTCCCCGTGTGTGGGCGTGCGCACGCCTTCGGCGTCCGGGTCCGACCAGGTGATCACATGGAAGGCGCCGAGGTTACCAAAGCCGCCATGGCCCGGCACATCCACATCCTCAAGGATGAAGCGCGACACCTCCCCATAGACCGGATCGATCCGCCCATATTTCTCCTTGGTCGAAGCAATTGCCTTGCGCAGCTGTTCGGTGGCGGCGGCCGGATCTTTCAGGCCGGAAGGCGTGTTGATGGGATCATCCGCAGACCAGGGCACGGCAAAGCCGGCCTGCCCCGTCATGCGCGGGCCGGTAAAGAGCTTGGCCCATTCCTCGAAGAGGACGCCCGCGCGATTATCGCTGGAAAAGGTCCGGTCCCATTCCGAGAGAAGCGCAACAGCCGCCTGCATATCCGGGTCCGGATCATTGGCGGCCGCCGCCAGCAGGTCCGGCAACACGCGGTCTGCCATCAGCGCATTGGCGGAGAGTTTCAACTCGACGAGTTCTTCAAGCGTGAGGTTTTCAGCCTCCACCATCATGCGGATGGATTCCTGAGCGCGCATGGAGAGCGGCGTGCGCGGGGCAAGATAGGGCGGGAAGTCTTCCGGCTTGTAGGCGACCGGATAGGTCGCCTCCCAGGGCGGATCGTTGGAATTCTGGATGAAGCCGGTGGCCGGATCGGTCACGCGCGGAAGGTCTTCGAAGGGGTGAACCTCCGTCCAGAGATATTCGGATGTATCGCCCGGCACGAGCCCTTGCCAGAAGGCAAGATCGCCCGAAGCCCGCTTGGGCGCGATGCCATTGAAGGTGTATTCGATATGCCCGTCCCGGTCTGCATAGGAGATGTTGAAGGTCGGCACCTGCAGGCGGCTCATCGCTGCATCGAATTCGGCGTAGCTGTCTGCGGTGACCATGTCGAAATACTGTTCCAGCATGCCGCCCCGGTCGAGGCCGGCCACCCGTAGCGCAACCGCCGTGCCATCGGGCTTGTCGAACACAGGGCCATGAACGGTGGAGCGCACGGAAACCGGCACGTCCAGCAGGCTGCCATCTTCCTGGCGCACCTTGTAGCCGGTTTCGCGCACCTCGAAGGGCAGCACCTCGCCATCGAAGAGATAGCCATTGTCTTTCAGCGAGAGTTTGTAGGTGGTGGCGCCCAGCATTCCGTTGACGGTGTTGGAGATGCCCATCTGCTGGTTGAAGGCAAAACGGATCACCGGCAGGCCGATCTGCGTGGCGCCATAGATCTCGAAATCAGGGGCGGTGAGGTGAGCCTCGTAATAGATGAAATAGCCTGTGCCCCAGGGAAGGTGCGGGTTCTGCAGCAGCATCGTGTTGCCCGATGCCGTCTTCGAACCGGCGATGGCCCATGTGTTGGAGCCCTGTTCGGAAAGCTCGGGCGGATCGCCCTCCCCCGCCACACGGCCGGGCGAGGCGACATAGATGAAATTCATCAGCCGGTGGGCATGGGCCACCACATCCACGCCGCTGACCGGCAGGACAATCGCAAGCTCAGGATCAATCGCTTCGGGATGGGCGGCCGCATAGGCATTCATGCCCTCGGCGAACGCATCGATCTTTACACGGAACTCCGGCGAGTAGGCCTCATACCATTTCTGGGCGCGGGCCGGCACGTCGTTCATCACCAGCCATCTGGCGGTCTCTTCATACTCTGCGCCCCAATATTCGGCGCCCTTGCCGCGTGCCTCGCCATAGAGGCGCAGCACCGTGTTGGCGTGGCTGGCGACCTGCGCCCAGCCATAGCCATAGAAGACTGAGTCCGCATCCGGACCATAGATATGCGGGACGCCATAGGTGTCCCAGAGGATCTCGGCCTGCTGGGGCGCCGGCTCAACTTCCCCGGCGAGCGTTGACGCGGCGTTGCCGCCGCTTGCACATCCTGCGAGCCCGAGCTGGGCCATCACCAGGAAGCCGGCCGCAGCCAACCTCATTTGTTTCATCCCTGAAATCCTCTCGATTTTTATCTGCCTGCAGAATGGATAGGGCCCGGCAGCGGTCTGCCGGGCCCTATGCTTCAAATTACCACTTATAGACGCCGCGAACGAACCAGGAGCCGCCCGTGAAACCGAAGGGCGCAAACGTGTTGTACATGTTCGATCCCGTCGTTGCACCAGGCGCTGCGATCTCCTGAGGATATTCGTTGAACACATTGTTCGCCCCGGCAAACACACTCAATGCTTCGCTGATGGCATAGCCGATTTCGAGATCAGTGATCCATGCCGGATCGACATCATAATCTGCCGCCGGGTTTGTGGCATTCTGAACGGTATAGGTGCCAAACCGCGTCGTCCGCGCATTGACCGAGAAACCGCCGAGCGTCCAGTCCAGTCCAAGGGTGATCTTGGAATCGGGAATGGCGGTGGTCAGGGCATTCTGCTTGCTCCGGTCAAAGATCACGATGCCCCCCAGAACGGAGAGCGACGCCGGGTTATCGACAATGCCGGTGATCTCGGTTTCGTTCTTGTTGTAGCCGGCCTTGAAGGCAAAATCGCCGAAACCGTCTGTCGGAAGCATATAGGTCGCCACCACATCGACACCCTCAGTGCGCGTATCAATGGCATTGGTATAGTACTGTCCGCTGATCTCGGCGGGCAGACCGTTTGCCGTCAGGATGTTCTGGATCTGCCGGCCGATGGTCGTCACCCCATCTGCCGACAACCGGGTGTCGAGCGGCGAGAAAGTGGTAGTCACTGCGATCCGGTCGTCCACATCAATGCGGTAGGCATCAATGGTAATGGCCAGATTGTTCAGCGGCGTCAGGGTGACACCGAAGCTGATATTGGTGGAAGTCTCCGGCACAAGCGGGCTCGCCCCAAGGGCGATGGCCGCCGCAGAATTGACCGGCAGGTTCTTCAGCAACAGCAATTCGTTCTCACCGTCGCCATTGAGATCGCGGAACTGGCTGGTGGTCGAGGAATAGGCCTGCTGGGCCAGCGTCGGCGCCCGGAAGCCCGTGTTATACGACGCACGTGCCGCCAGCCAGTCGGTGAGTTCATAGCGGCCATTGAGCTTGTAGATCAGTTCCTCGCCGGCATCGTCATCGAAGCTCTCGAAACGCAGGGCGCCGGACAGGAACAGCTTGTCGGTCGCGCTCCAGCCAAGTTCGCCGTAGACGGACAGGTTGTTGCGTTCAACAGATCCGGCATCATCCGGACGGAAGCCGGGGGTGGCCTGCGAGCCTGGCGTCTGCAACTGGCCAGCGAAGGGTTGACCCACCGGGCGGACATAGGTGCCGGCGGCCCAGCTGGCTTCTTCGCCTTCTTCGATCTCATACTTCTCAAGACGGTGCTGGAAGCCGAAAGACACCTGCAGTTCACCGGAGCTGCCCAGGTCATAGGGGCGGGTCGCGTCAAACGCGTTGACCCATTCAGACGAGATCAGCCGGCCGACTTCAAAATGCGTCGGGCTCGCCGGGCCGAGGCTGGCATTCAGGCCGTTGTCATTCTCCCAGTCGGTAATGTCGATGCCGTAATTGGACGAGAGATCCCAGTTCCATTCGCCATAGCTGCCGCGCACGCCCCCGGCGATTTCGAAATCGTCTTCATAGATCGTCAGACGCGGGCTGAAGCCGTTGGGATAGAGTTCCGGCAGCGAGGCAATATTGTTGGGCGCGCGATAGGACCAGTCGAGCACGGAGGTTCGGGCGCCATAAGTGCCGAAGCCGTAAAGCTCCAGCCCATTGACCTCATAGCCGAGGTTCACGCCGAAGGTGTGGGAGGTCTGCGGGAAGGCGCCATAGTTTTTCGTCACGAGACGGTCAATCGTCGCCTCGCGGGGATCGCGCACACCGCCCGGCAGCAGCGGATAGAGGTTCACCGTGTCGGCAATCGGCACGGCGCGGTTGGACGCGTTGCGGTCCATATAGCTGTAGGAGAAATGTGCAAAGCCGGACTCGCCGATGGCATATCCCTGGTTGAGCGAGCCGGTGAGGAACTCCCCGTCCGAACGGTCGAAATTCTCGCCGAAGCTGACCGAGGCTTCACCGCCTTCGGGGCTGTCTTTCAGGATGATGTTGATGACACCGGCAATCGCGTCAGACCCATACTGGGCTGCCGCGCCATCGCGCAGCACTTCGATGCGCGCAATCGCCGAAGACGGGATCATGTTGAGATCAACGCCCGCAGCGCCGTTATAGAGCGAGGAGACCGAGTTGATCAGCGCCGTCTTGTGGCGGCGCTTGCCGTTGACGAGGACGAGGGTGTGGTCCGGGTTCAAGCCACGCAGGCCGCCGGTCGCGATAACCGTGGCCGTGCCCCCGCCTGCGCGGGTCGGCAGGTTGAAGGAGGGCACCAGATAGCGCAGGGATTCAAACACGCCCGTCGGGCTGCCCTGCTGAATATCATCGGCCGAGAACACATCGATCGGTGTCGGGCTGTCGATGATCGAGCGCGGCGCGCCGCGAACACCGGTCACAATGACCGTTTCCTGGACGCTGACGCTATCTTCTGCGGGGCTACTTGCCCGTGCCGGTGCGGGTTGCGGCGCCGTGGTCGCCGCCTGCGCCATCACTAAAGGGCGGGCCGGGCTGCGGCCCTCCTCGACCGAGGCGAGTTTGAGCGTAAGGGCGCCGCTTTCATGCGTCTGAGCGGTCAGGCCCGTGCCGGTCAGCAGATTGTTGAGCGCCTGCTCAGGCGGAAAAACGCCCTGGACCGCAGCAGACGTCTTGCCATTCACGAGTTCGACAGGCGCCACGATCACCATGTGTGACTGTTCGGAATACTTCACCAGCGCTTTGGCCAGCGACTGGGATTCGATTTCAAATGCTGCCGGCGAACTGGTGGCGATCTGGGCGGAGGCCGCCGCGAACTGCAAAGCAGTCATCGAGACCGCGCTCGCCAGGCTGACCCGGAGAAGTGGAGGAAGCGTCTTGCGCATGGAATTGTAACCCCGATATGGGCGCCCCCTGCAGGCAGCCCTCATAAGTGAGGACGAGCGTGCGATGCCAATTATCCAAAATAAATGAGGTTCTGCGTTGAATGTTTCTTACACATGCCGGGATATGCGCAGGTTTTAAGCAGAGCTCACCCAACTTTTAAGCGCGTCTGGGGGGTTGGCGGCGTCACGAACCGCTCAGGATGATCCTGGTGGGGTCGGCATAATCCGCCCTGAGACCATAGGTGACCTCAAGGCCCGCGGCGAACTGATCAATCTTCTCGACACTGAAGGCGGCCGTCATCCGCAGGTCGCCGATACGTTCATCTTTGAGGATGATCTGCCGCCGGCTGTAGCGATTGGCGTCCGACACGATCTCGGCGAGGCTCGCATCCTCATAGGTCAGCCATCCCCGCCGCCAGGGCGCCGCCTCCGCCGGCTCTATGGCGCCGAGGGTGGCCTCGACAGACCCGATGCGGGCGACGACTTCATCTCCCGCCTGCAGCACGTTCTTCTCGATCACCTGGCGTGAAGCCTCCGCCTGCGCGGGCGTCTCGGCCTGAAGCACTTCGACGATCCCCTCCACCACGGCCACTCTTACGGTGTCAGGGCCCTGGCGCACATCGAAACGTGTTCCCACCACGCGGATCAGGCGGTCCCCGGCTTCAACATAAAATGGACGCTCAGGATCAGGCGCCACATCAAAGAAGGCTTCCCCCTCCTGCAGTTTCACGATCCGCATCGTGTCGGTAAATGCCGGTTCGATGCGCGAGCGGGCACCGAGGGTCACGATGCTGCCATCGGCCAGATGAATATCGCGGATTTCCGCAATCATCGTTTCATACGCCGGATCAGCCACCGGCGAGGAACCGGGCGAAGCCCCGCGCAATCCCACGAATGCGCCGCCCAGCACCACCACTATCAGGGCAAGGGCCGTGATCAGCTGCTGGGGACGATGAACGCGCGGACGCTGGCCCGGCGGCAGCTTCGGCGCTGCGGCGATGTCGACATCGCCCAGCTCCGGGATCAGCGCCAGATCGCTCATCAATCTTTCATAGCGGCGGAACGCCAGCAAGTGCGCCCGGTCTGCCGCAAGCCAGGCATCAAACTCCGCGACCTTCTCCGGCCGGGCATCGCCGGAATGCAGGTAGACCGCCCAACTGCGGGCGGCAGCCTCTATCCCGTTTCCCTTGCGGTTGTCCTCAGTCACGTCAGATAGCCCATCCCTGGCCGGTTGGTATTTCGATCAGCTTTTCAACGCTTCGGAGAGCGAGGCAAGCGCCGATTCCATCTGACGGTAGACATCCCCATACGACCAGCCGGTTTCCTGGACGATCTGCTGATAGGTATATCCGCGATGCCGGTGGAGGCTGAGGACGACTTTCTGTTTGTGCGGCAGCTGATCAATGGCGCGCCTTACAATCTCCAGCCGCTCCATGTCCAGGAGAGCGCGTTCCGGCGAGATATCATCCTGGCCCGCATTGAGGAGTTCCGCCTGCATCGACCGGGCATAGGCCGCATGGCGCCCATTGCGGCGCTTGTGATCCAGAACAATGTTCCGGGCAGTCACCAGCAGCAATGCCCGCGGATTGCGAACCTGCACCGCCTCGCCAAGCTCCGCAAACCGCGCAAAAGCGGCCTGCGCAACGTCTTCCGGCTCAGGCGGGCCAGAGCCAAATGCCCGGCGGAGCTGCTGGCAAAGGTCCTTCCAGTAGGTCCGGTACAATTCCTCAATGGCAACCGCATGTGACCGCCCGCCGCCGGAAGGTGCCGGCCGGCCGCTCTGGTCTATTGGCAGAGACCCCACAGGTGAATTGCTCACGTCCAACGCCCGCATCTGTTGTAACACCTCAGAAGTGTTGCGCTTTTCTCGCGCCGCATCAAGGCGCCCGGCCGGATATGCTTTGCGAGGCGGCCATCTGCGCACAATCCGGTCAATGCCGGGTCCGAACGGCCACATTTCCGCATTTCAGCCAGCCATCCGCAGCTTCGATAGGGCTGGAACACACTCAAACGCCTGCATTCACGGCAGGATCGCGGCCCCCTTCGCGAATGTCCCGCGCGCCGCCTCAGGCATGGACACCGCGCAGGCCGGCGACGCGCAGGCGTATCTGCTTCTCGGTTTCGATGATGGCAAAGAAGGCCGCCCCCACGGCGACGATGAGAACGCCGTCCTGCAGCGGCACGGCCGCCGTGCCGAAAATCTGCTGCAACCAGGGAACATAGGTAATCGCGAACTGCCCTGCTGTGACGGCGATGACAGCGAACCAGACGAACCTGGTTCCCTTTGCAGCCGCCCAGGTCAGCGATGCCCCATAGATATTCCGGATAAAGAACAGATGGAATATCTCCAGCACAACGAGCGTGTTCAGCGCGATGGTGCGGGCAAGCTCGATCGGATAGCCCTGATCCTTGGCATAGAGGAACATACCGTACACGGCGGCCAGGAAGAGGGTGGATACCAGAACGATATGCCAGACAAGTTCGCCGGTGAGCAGCGGCTCGCTGCGCGGGCGGGGCGGACGGCGCATCGTGGTCTTCTCGGTCGGCTCGAAGGCGAGCGCGAGACCGAGCGTGACGGCGGTGATCAGATTGATCCAGAGAAGCTGCACCGGCGTCATCGGCAAGGCGAAGCCGAACACCAGGGCGACCATGATCGTGGCCGCCTCGCCGGCATTGGTCGGCAGGGTCCAGCTGATGACCTTCTTGATATTGTCGTAGACGGTGCGGCCTTCCTGTACGCCGGCCACGATGGAGGCGAAATTGTCGTCGGCGAGCACAAGGTCAGCCGCTTCCTTGGCCGCTTCCGATCCCTTCCGGCCCATGGCGATGCCGGCATCGGCCCGCTTCAGGGCGGGGGCGTCATTCACCCCGTCACCGGTCATGGCGACGCTGAGACCGCGCGCCTGCAGCGCCATGACAAGGCGCAGCTTATGCTCGGGGCTGGTGCGGGCGAAGATGTTGGTCCGCTCGATCCGCGCCTGCAGCTGGGCGTCGTCCAGCATGTCGAGATCGGCGCCGGTGAGCACTTCGTCCGGATTGATGAGGCCGATCTGGCGGCCGATGGCGGCGGCAGTGCCCGCATGATCGCCGGTAATCATCTTCACCGCGATACCCGCGCCATGACAGGCAGCAACCGCTTCGATCGCCTCGGCGCGCGGCGGGTCTATGAGGCCGACGAGGCCGAGGAGAACGACACCGGTTTCGAGCGTGGACGGATCAAATTCATCCGGCGGCGCGGCAAGCGGCTTTTCGGCGAGCGCCAGAACACGCATGCCGCGCGCCGCGATCTCATCGCCCATCTTCTGCCAGTAGGCGGGATCGACAGGTTCGGTGCCGCCATCGGCGGCGCGCTGAAGGGTTGCCATCGCCGCGATCCGCTCAGGCGCGCCCTTGATGCCGGCAAGGCCCCGCCCGGCTTCGTCCCGGTGAAGCGTCGCCATATAGCGCGTGCTGGAATCGAACGGGATTTCGGCAATGCGCGGATGCTGCGCTTCTACCTCGTCGCGGGGAACAGAGAGTTTGCCGGCGAGCGCGATGAGGGCGCCCTCCATGGGATCGCCCTCCACGCGCCAGTCGCCCTCCGCCTGCGTGAGGCTGGCATCATTGCAGAGCGCCGCGATCCGGGCGAGCGGGACGAGGCTGGCCGGGTCAAGCCCGGTGACAGGACCGGCAGGCGCGTAGCCCTCCCCACCGATCTCGGCTGTGCCCGCAGATGTCACAACGGATGCGACGACCATTTCATTGCGGGTGAGGGTGCCGGTCTTGTCGCTGCAGATAACGGAGACCGACCCGATCGTCTCGATCGCAGGCAGCCGGCGGACGATGGCATTGCGGCGCGCCATGGCCTGGACGCCAACGGCGAGGGTGATTGTCAGAACTGCGGGCAACCCTTCGGGAATGGCGGCCACCGCCAGGCTGACCACTGCCATGAACACATCGATGAATTCGAAATGATCGACGAAATAGCCAAAGAGGAGCAGCACCGCCGATATCAGCAGGATCATCACCGTGAGCCAGCGGGCAAAGCCTGCCATCTGGGCGACCAGAGGCGTGGTCAGCGTCTGCACTTCGCCGAGAAGGCCGCTGATCCGGCCGATCTCGGTTTCCTGGCCGGTGGCGACAACAACGCCGCGAGCTGTGCCGGAGGTCAGCAGGGTGCCACTGAAGAGGAGGCATTTCCGGTCGCCGAGGGGCGCGGCTTCCGCCACCGGATCCACATGTTTGGCCACCGGAACGGACTCGCCGGTGAGGATCGCTTCCTGGGCCTGAAGATTGCTGGCCTGAATGAGGCGCAAATCGGCAGGCACTTTATCTCCCGCTTCGAGCAGCACGATGTCGCCGGGCACGATATTTTCTCCGTCAACGGAGATACGGTGCCCGCCCCGCAGGACCGAGGCGTGCGGGCTCAGCATGTCGCGGATCGCGTCCATCGCCTGTTCGGCGCGCCCTTCCTGGATGAAGCCGATGACGGCGTTGACCACCACCACAGCCAGGATGACGGCGGTGTCGATCCAGTGCTCCAGAAAAGCCGTCACAATACCCGCCCCGATCAGCACATAGATCAGGACATTGTGGAAATGGGCGAGGAAGCGGAGCGCCGGATGGCGCCGCTTTCCCTCAGGCAACCGGTTGGGGCCGTATTTCTGAAGGCGGGCCGCAGCTTCAGCTTCGGTCAACCCCTGCCTCGGATCAGCGCCGAGCGCCGACACGACATCGGCAATGGGGCGGGCATGATAGGCCGGCGCGGCAGCCGGGGGAGATGTCGCAATGTCGGTCATGTTCGGAAGCCTGCGGTTGGAGTCAGTCAGTTCCTGGGCGGATGTCTCTGAGCGTGGCGCATTTCACCGGCGGCAGTGGCAAGGATGAGGCGCGTGTGCGATCCGAGGCGAGAGGCAATCACCCCCCCTTGCGGCCCGTTTCATGCTTCACGCCCCTCCTCGCATTACCTGCAGCCCCTACCGGGCCGTCCAGCCGCCGTCCACGGCGATCGCCTGCCCGGTCATGTAGCTCGCGCCCCGGCCGCAAAGCCAGAGCACCGCGCGCGCGATCTCTTCGGGCGTGCCCATCCGCGCCATCGGCGCGCCCGATGTGAGCGCCTCACGGGCTGCGCCGTCTTCGCCCGCAAACCGGTCGATCATCGGGGTCTGGATCACGCCGGGACAGATTGCATTTACACGGATTGATCCTGTTGCCAGGTCGAGCGCCGCGCTGCGGGTGAGGCCGACCACCCCATGTTTACTCGCCACATAGGCCGGGATAGCTGCAAAGCCGGTGAGGCCGGCGATCGACGAACAATTGACGATCGAACAGGCCGCTCCCGTCGCACGCATGGCCGGGATCTCATGCTTCATGCACCACCACACACCGCGCAGATTGACCGCGATGACGCGCTCCCAATCATCATTCGTTGCCTGATCGACCGGCGCGGCCTCGCCCTCAATACCGGCATTGTTGAACGCGTGATGCAGGGCGCCGAATGTTCCGGTGGCGCATTCCACAGCCGCAGCGATGTCACCTTCGCGCGTCACATCGCAATGCTGGTAGACTGCGCGATGACCGGCCTTTGCCAGTTCTGCGGCCAGCGCCTTGCCCTCGGCATCCAGAATATCGGCAATGACGACGGCCGCCCCAGCCTTGCAGAACGCCTTCACGGTCGCCGCGCCAATACCTGATGAACCACCCGTAACCAGTGCTACCTGACCGGCAAATTCCAGCTCTGCCATCTCTCATGCCTCCCTTTTCTGGTTCCGCCCGCGCAGGTGATTGCGCAGGCTAATCGCTGTGCGCGCCTTTGGGGGACATCTGTTGTCCGCCCGGCAGATCACACAAATTGAACCGATGAACCGCAGGCTAGCAAACAGCAGGAGGGGGTTAATAAGGGAAACTACTCATAAAGCGCCGATCCTGCTCCCGGAACGACGATTCCTGCGCTCACTGGCTCTGATTTTTGCGTGCACGGATTGACGTGCCGGATTCAATATCCCGGCCGGGATAGAGGATCACACGGTCGCCCTCGGAAAGACCGGATGCCACAACAGCATGGCGCGTATCCTGGGCGCCGATGGTCACAGGGGTGAGGAGCGCTTTGCCATTCTCCTCCCGAAAGACCGCCCAGCCACTGCCCTGGCGCACAAGCGCGGCGACCGGCACGCGTAATTCATGACTGCCTGACCAGACAAGAGCGAAAACATCCATCCGGTAGCCATGCCCGAGGCGCTGCACCTGCGGGTCGGCGTCAGTGTCGGCAAAATCGATGATCACATTGACGCGCTGCTCCTCGATGCCAAGGGCAGATATCTTGCGGAAGCCGAAAGGCTCCACCATCCGTACACGTCCATCCAGGGGCCCCTCTCCGCCCCAGGCTTCGATCCGGACAGGCGCGCCGGCAGCGATGCGCACGGCGTCCTCGGACAGATATTCGGCGACAATCTCGAGGCTGGCCGGATCGCCGATTTCGAGAATGGGCGCACCTGCGGCGATGACCGCTTCGCTTTCCTGCAGGACCCGCAGCACCCTTCCCGTGACAGGCGCGCGGATGTCGATGACATCGGCCTCCCGCTGACCGTTGCGGGGCGGGGTGAGCCGCTGCGCGGCGCCGTTTCTCTCTGCCGCCGCCCGGGCAACGCCTGCTGCCGCCGCGTTTCGCCGGGTCCGGGAGGCATCCAGTTCGGTGCGTGCCCTGTCGAGTGCCGCCTGGGCCGACACGCCCCTGGCGAACAGCGTTTCTGCGCGTTCAGCTTCCCGCCGGGCGAGTTCAAGCGCGGCGTCGGCTTCGGCAAGACCGGCCTCGGCGGCGCTGTAAGCTGCGGTCGACGCCCTGAGCGCGGCTTCGGCGTCACTCCGGCTGCGCGGGTCGAGCAATGCAGACTCCCCCGGCAGGAGCACGGCGATGACCTCCCCGGCCTGGACGGTCTCGCCCACCGGGTTCCCGATCCTGAGGAGATGTCCGGCCTGAGGCGCGGAGACCAGATAAATGTCGCGGACGCGGGTGCGCCCTTCCTCCCGGACCTCGACATTGACCTCGCCGCGCGTGATCTCGCTGAGTTGGACCTCCAGCGGGCGGGGCAGGAAGGCGAAGACAAGCAGCAAGGCCAGGATGATCGCTGCGCCGGCCCAGAGATAATGCCGGAACACGAATTGCGGGAGACGGAAAGGCATTGGCTTCTCCATTACTGAAGGCCCTTGAGAGCTTCGACGAGATCCAGCCGGTCAATCTGATGACGCACGAGCAGGCCCGAAAGGGCCGCCGCGCCAAGGATGACAAGCGTGGCAAAGGCATAGGTCGCCGGGTTGATGATGAACGGCAGCCGGAACAGGTCAGATGCCATGGCGTGAGAGAAATAGACGGACAAGCCCGCCCCGGCGATCAGGCCCAAGGGGATGGCCAGGAGGGTCAGCAGCGCCACCTCCCCCAGCAGGATGTAGGAGACGGCGCCGCGGGAGAAGCCCAGCACGCGCAGGGAAGCCAGTTCGCGCTGACGCTCGATGAAGCTGATCCGCACGGTGTTGTAGACCACACCGAGCGCAATCACGGCAGCAAAGATGACGAATACGCCGAGCGACACGCCGAGATTCTCATCCATCAGTTGCGACAGGCGTTCCCGCGCTTGGTTCTGAAGCGTGACACCGGTGACGAGCGGGGCGTCGCGAAGCTTGTCATGGACGGCTGTTTCCAATGCCGGGTCAAGGCGAAGATAGACACCCGAGGCCAGCTGGCTGTCTCCCAGAAGCCGGGCCAGATCCCCCGCTTCCATCTGGGCGCCTGAGCCGAAATAGGTTTCCGCAATCGCAGACACCGGCAGGGTCCGCACGGGACGGCGCCCCTCAAGAACACTGATCCGCACGTCGTCGCCAGCCGCTATGGACAGCCGCGCGGCCAGATCGGACGACAGGACCAGACCGCCCGGCGGGGGCGTCACGGGCCGCCCTTTCGCGTCCAGCAGCCGCGAGAGTTCGGCGCCCTCCACCACACCCATCAGCGCAACCCGTTCGCTGCGCTGGGCTGCCTCGATCCTGACTGGTACGGCCCGGAAGGGCTCTGCCATTGTCACCCCCGGCATGCGGGCAATCTCGCGTTCAGCGCGGGCGTCGCGCGCTTCATTGAAGATCACGGCGGCGTCGTACCGGTTGGCCTCGGCGAAATGGGTCGCGATCATGTGCTGCATGGCATCGGTCATGGTCATCACCGAGATCAGCAGCGCGAGCGATGCGGTAACGCCGCTCACCGTCAGCGCGGCCCGGCCCGGCCAGCGCACGATCTGGCGCAGGATCATCCGGGTTTGCTGATCGATGAAGTCAAACCGCGTGATCCAGGTGCCTGCGCCGCGCGAAAAGTCCGGCGGCGGAGGAGGGTTCATCGCCTCGGCAGGGTTCAGCCGGGCCACCCGCCGGACGGCGACCAGCCCGCCGCCCACAACAGCCGCAGCCGACACCGCGCAGACAATCACATAGTCCGTCAGGCTGGCCCGGAAGATGAGATACGGAAAATCATAATAGCGGATATACATGGCCGTCAGCCGGTGCCCAAACCAGGCGCCGAGCAGGATGCCGATCAGAAGCCCCAGGCCACCGATGATCATCAGCAGCCGGAAATAGTGCATCGTCACTTCAAGATCACTGTAGCCATAGGATTTCAGGAGCCCGATGGCAGGGCGTTGCACCTGAACCAGGCGGGAGACGACCACATAGACGAGAAATGCGGCCACAGCGAGAAACACCGGCGGCACAACCTGCCCCAGCGTTTGCAACTGGTCGATCTCGCTTGAGACGAACGCATCGGAGAGCTGATCCTTGCGCCCATAAGCCCCAAGGCCGCCATAGGGCGCCAGTATCCGGTCAATCTCGGCAATCACCGCAGCTTCCTGCGCAAGATCGCGCAGACGGAAGACTGCCTCGGTAAAGCTGCCCCGGCGGTCGGTAAGCTGGGCCAGGGGCAGATGGCTCATCCAGAGCACACCGAACTCGGCTTCATCGGGTACAAGCTGGCCCGGCGCGATACTGTAGACATGTTCTGCAGACAGAACAAATCCGGTGATCGTCACCCTGAATTGCGATCCCTGCGCGGTTACATCCAGAAAGTCTCCGGGCAACAGCCCATTGGCGAGGGCAAACCCCTTCAGCACGGCTACCTCGTCGCGGCGATGCGGATCCGGCAGCCGTCCCATTTCCAGATACAGCCGGTTCACCGACGCTTCCCGGCCCTCGGGTAGCGAAATCAGCTCGCCGGCCGCAAACCCGGCCCTGCCCGGCACGTCAATCCTGGCCGGCATGCGAATGCGCGCCTCCACGGCCTGGACACCGCCAATCTCGGCGAGCGGCTGGACGCTGCGATCTGGCGCGCGCACCACCGGCGCCCAGATATCCGCCATCAGCGACTGCTCGTAATAGACGCGCCGGGTTTCCTGCAAAGAGGTCATCAAGCCTGCAGACAGGAGCTGGATCGACACACCGCCCGCAATCACAAGCGCAATCGCAAGCACCTGCACGCGGATGGCCCAGAGATCACGCAGCAGCTTGCGATCAAGAATGCCAAGCCAGGCGGGAAGATGAACGAAGCTCACCAGGAAATCTCGCTGGGCTTGATCCGGCTCCGGTTCTCTCTAACCTCCCGTACAAGTCCGTCAGAGAACTCTATGACCCTATGGGCCATCGCCGCGATACCCGCATTGTGCGTGATCAGCAGCGTGGTGGCGTTGAGGTTTTCGTTCACGGTCTTGAGCGCTTCGAG
Organism: Hyphomonas sp.; assembly: GCF_013823385.1. Taxonomy (GTDB): domain Bacteria; phylum Pseudomonadota; class Alphaproteobacteria; order Caulobacterales; family Hyphomonadaceae; genus Hyphomonas. The sequence goes on along the minus strand of NZ_PNMA01000009.1, from coordinate 15,584 downwards.
CACGCGTACCCCTGTCCGGGAGTCGAGCGCGCCCGTCGGCTCGTCGCACAGCAGGACATTCGGCTGTTTGGCAACCGCGCGCGCGATGGCAACGCGCTGCTGCTCGCCGCCCGAAAGCTGCGCTGGAAAATGGTTCGCCCTCTCTTCCAGCCCGACGAGCGCGAGTGCCTCAAGGGGGGGCATGGGGTTTTCGGCAATCTCCGTCACCAGCGCCACATTCTCCCAGGCGGTCAGGCTGGGCATGAGGTTGTAGAACTGGAAAACAAATCCGACATGGCGGCGCCTGTAGTCCGTCAACGCTCGGTCTGTAGCTTTTGAAATATCCTGCCCCCGGAACAGCACCGTTCCCTCGGTCGGCCGGTCGAGGCCGCCGATGATGTTGAGAAAGGTCGACTTCCCGCTACCCGAAGCGCCGAGAACAACGACCAGTTCGCCTTTGGGAAGGTCGAGATCGATCCCGCGGAGCGCATGCACCGCCGCCGTCCCGGTCCCATAGACGCGCCGGAGCCTGCGGACTTCGAAACAATTGCCCGTATCAGTAAGGGCTGGGGCGGCTGTTTGCGGCATGAAACCCTCGCTCCGGAAGTGTGGGCGCCCAGGCAGAGGCCTGCAAGCCTCACATCCGCTTCATACTCGGACACGGGCCGGAGGGGCCCTAGGTAGTTCTCCCTATGTGCGAAATATCGCCCCTGAGGAGGCCATTCTACTGCGCCTCCCGCAGGCAGGCGCAACCGTGCTTCGTCAACTTCAAGTTAGCCTACGCATCCCACCCGGCCGCGCCCTGGAATATGTGTGCCTGCTGCCTCACGTATCAGGACCACCTTCGTTTGAGGCACCGGGGAGATAAACTCCCCAAAAGTCTGCCTCAGCCTGCCAGCAATACCGTCCGCCCAGAGATACCCTTGCAGATCTGCCCACATCAGCCGCCAGCCGCCCGGACGGCAGGAAGCCTTCATCGACTTCATAAGACGGTTACCCGCCGCGATAGGCGTTTGTCTTGTTTCAACTTTCCAGGAAAGTGGCGGAGAGGAATAATTTTCCGTCAACGGACGAATAACATAAGGCATTTTTTATTTTTCATTACTCATCCGGCGTGCAGCAGTTATCAAATGATCCATAGCACCAGGCTCGCCGGATTCGACATGTTTGTTGATGCATAATCCAAATGCCCTAGGACAAATGCGCGCGGCGGCGATATTGCTGCCGACGGCTTGCGTTCAATGCCTCTTTAGCTTGGCCGCTCGGGTGCCGGTACGGAGCGGCAAAAGGGATAGCCACGTGTCTCGAAGTGCTGACATCCAATGGTTAGGCATCCCTTGAACACTGCCGCATCGGCGCGCCCGCTTCACCCAGAATTCCTGCGGAGATCTGAGGTCGAATGTGAATCTGGCATTGGATCCGCATTGCCGGACGAATGAGGCGGGTTCCGCAAGTGAAGTCAGGTGAAATGCCAATGACCCAAAAATTACTATCTGGTTCGAAACCAACCTGAATCAATGCGCCAATTCCGATGACGACATACACTTGCTTTTCTGCTGACGGTGACCCGTCAGCAGAAGTGTGCGCGGGCGCCACCACCGGAGTCCAGGCACAAATACAAGGAAACCGAAAATGACCGATCAGAACACGAACAAAGACCCCATCGTTCCTCAGACTCAGCTGTCGGCAGAAGGTTCTTCCAATGACAGTCAATCAGGTGTGATCACCGAAATGCAGACGGTGAAGACCGCCTGGGACGAGGCGCCGGAAGGCGTCAAGAAAGCCAACGCTCTGAAGCATTATCAGTCTGCTGAGAAAGCGCAGAAATCCGGCAATAACACCGAGGCTATGCGTGAACTCAAGGAAGCGGCCCGGGCGCTCAAGTAAGTCGAACTGTTTCTGAACTCCAACGGCCCCGCGCAAGATTGAGCGCCGGCTTCCCGATCTGGCGGAAAATGCTAGACTGCTACAGCCGGGGGAGCATTGGAATGACGGCACCCTGGTATCCCCAGCGGTGCCGTTTCCGTTTCTTCAGCCAGCCAGAGCCGGATAATCAAGATAGGCACTGTCAAACATTGCCATCCGCGCAAGTCTCTCCCGATCAAGCACCCGCAGCCAGCCGCATTGATGGTGGACGAGGCCTGCTGTACGAAGTTCCCGCATCATCCTGTTTACGTGTACGGACGTTAAACCCAGCGAATCGCCAAAGAGGTGCTGTGTCATCGGACAGGCAAACGCATTCTCTGTTTCCAAACCTGCAAGCTTCAGGCGGGCCGCAAGTTCCAGAATGAAATGGGCTGTGCGCTCGATCGCTGTCCGGCGGCCGACGCCAATCAGGCGCTCGCCCGCCACTGCGATTTCACAGGCCAGAAGCCAGAGCAGGAAATGCGCAAGTTCAGGATCTGTTGCCGCAGCCTCTGCCAGGCAATCTGCGCCGATCTCGCATGCTTCAACGCGTGTGATGGCTGTAAGGTCACAGAGCGTGAAGGGCATAAGAAGATTTTGCAAGCCGGCCACATCCCCCGGTATCTGCACGTTGTGAATCTGACGGGTTCCATTGGGCTGTGAGCAGCTGGTAAATGTCCAACCCTGCTTGACGATGAACACCTGCCCGGCGCGCTCACCCTGGCAAAGCAGCTGCACACCAGGTTCAAACCCACGACTTGATTTCAGCAGCGCGTCCATAGATTTGGGCGCGCGTCCCCTCAGGCGAGCGTATCTTTCAAGCTTGTACCGGAAAGCCTCAGGCAGCGGCAGAACGCTCGAGTGTCGCACGCCCGATATATCCAGTCCGGTCTCCAGGGAATCGGGCTTGGGCACCTGAGACCGGAGGTTCGCCTCTGCGCGAAAGGCGCGGTCTGCATTGCGCGGCATTTCACTCTCCATAAGCTTCAGGAAACAAGAACCGATATCGCCGTCAGGCGGATTCGTGCCCCTGCAGCCGCCTCCCCTCTTAGGGCTGGCTAATGAGGAGCCCGAATATTTCGCCGAACAAAAACCTCAGTCCATAATTGTCACTTCCACGCGGCGATTTATCGCCCGGCCTGCGGCGGTATCATTTGACGACAATGGAACGCTTTCACCAAAGCCAATACTGGTGACCCTCCCGGCATCGACGCCCGTAGAAATGAGGTAGGCCGCTACCGACCTTGCCCGGCGTTCGGAGAGGCCCAGATTGTAGTCTTCAGTGCCTTGTGAGTCAGTATGGCCCGCAATCTGGATACGCGCTTCGGGCTGCTTGGCCAGAAAGGAGGCCAAAGGTGACAAACGTCCTTTTGCACCGCTGGTCAGCACCGCAGATCCAGAAGCAAACTGCAGGTCTCTAAGGATAAGCGTCACACCGAGGTCTGTTCTTGATTGTTCGTATTCGGCAAGTTCTTCTCTCAGGGTGGTAGCGCGGGCTTCAGCCGAGACGCGGCCGGCTTCCGAGATTTCGCTGTCTGCGACTGCCCCGGCAGCAACCACTTCTGAGCGGTCTGCCCGTTTCTCGGCAACCATTGCCCTGTCTCTGGCCGTTGCCAGGTCTCGCAATCTGGCTTGCGAGACAATTTCTGCGCGTTCCGCATTGAGGGCCGCGATACGCGCATTTGAGGTACTTTGAAGCCCACGCGTTTCAGCAAGGGTAACATACCCCTCCCCCATACGGATTGCGTGAATGTACTCATCCTGTTTGCGGCGCATGTAGTACTCACGCGCCTCTGCCATTGCTATGTCTGCTCTTTCGATTGCAGAGCGGCCCGATTGCATGGTTGCCGGTTGGGTTCTGGCCTGCGCCAGAGACGCCTCAGCCGCGAGAAGCCGGGGGCTCGCATCCGGCGCAGAAGCACAGGCGCCCAGGGCAAGAACAAGGGCGATTCCTGTGAGCCCGGCTTGTTGTGTTTGTTGGCGTTTCATCGTCGTCACTTTCTATGAGTTCAGTTCACGGCGGAGCGTGGCGATGCCAATCTCGATTTCAGAGACTGTTCGCTGGAGACTGCGAAGCTTGATTTTTTCCTGGACAATTTCTGCCTGAAGCGATGCCTCCGTAGAGCGCCATATGGATTCCTTGTCCTTGTTCTTGTCTTCTGCAGCGCGCGCTTCACTGAGCCGGAGTTGGGCTTCCTTGAAATTCGCGGGGGCGGCAGTTGATGCATCCGCTGTGTTTAGCGCAGCGATCTGCGCTTCAGTCCGGATCAGCTCATCCCGGGCAGGATCGGCAAATGCCGCAGGTGCAGCCAGTAATGCGAGCCCCAGAAGGGTCGCTGCAAAAATCTTACTCATCGGAAATCTCCTCAGCCGCTCCATTGGCGGAGCGTGATCTGTTTCCTGTTAGTGCCGGGTGAGCCGAATGGTTCCCTTCCGGCTCCTGATTATTTCCACGGCAGACGGCCTGCGTGATTCCCGAAGCTAACCGAGATCAGTTTGTTGTGTATTCTTTAATGAACCTGAGTGGGAAGGCGCACCAGAGCTGGCCTTTCATCATTGCTCATGCTGACGCCGGATTTGGCGCACAAATGCGAAAGTCGAGGTTTCCAATGATCTCTCAAGCTAGGAAGAATGTCGTACGAACGCCTGAAACCGGTCGTCTCTGGCCGGTGAGACAGCCGGCGGAAAGACCTGCGCTGCCCGTCCGTTTTCCTAACGGCCTGCCCGTTGCCGCTGGCGTTCCGGCAAACCCGGGAATACGCCCCGCCCAAGAGGGCCAGCAGAGTTTCAGCGTCGATCTCGCCCGCCAGATGATTGAGTTACGCAGCTATGCGCTCTGGCTCTGCCGGTCCAGCAGTCTGGCGGACGATCTGATCCAGGAAACTCTTCTCAACGCATGGGCGGCACGTAGCCGTTTTGAGGCAGGCACCAATCTGAAAGCCTGGTGCACCACGATCCTGCGCAACGTATTCTTTTCACATAAGCGGCGCAGTTGGCGAACGACACCTTTGTCCGACGATATCATCGCCAATCTTGCTTCAGAAGAATGCAACCTCGACCACCGGCTTGAGCTGCTGTCCCTGAGGCACGCGATTGGATTGCTGCCTTTGGACCAGCGTGAAGCAATACTTCTCGTCGGGGTTGGCAGCAAAAGCTACATCGAAGCGGCAAAGGTATGCGGCTGCGCAGTAGGTACGATCAAAAGCAGAGTGTCGCGGGCGCGCGTCCGGCTGGCTGAACTCATGTTAGGGAGCGAGCAGGGCTTGATCTCAAACTCCACTCTCAGTGCCGGCGACGCGATCGACGACCTTATGGATCAGCTCGCCCTGCTTGCAGGTGGTACGGATCGGGCCGGGGATACGACGGCGAGATTGATGCACAGGCAACCCGTACAATCCGAGCCTGTGTGAGCCGCGCGGAAAACATTAAATATGTGTGATGCCTGCGTGACGATCCTGTCACTTACGCATCTGCCTCCCGGAGCATTAAAATGTCGAACGAATCCATCACCAATACTGTTGTAAAAAGCGCCAAGAACACTGCCACCGCAGCTGCCGAGACGTTTCACGACACCGCCGTGGCAGCTCGCACCGCAGCCAAAGACATTGGTGCACTCGCAGAGGCTGCTCAGTCGGACACCAAGGACGGTGTTCGCCAGCTGGCGCACCTTGCCGAAGATGAATCCTCGAAGGTCATCAAATTTGTCCGCCAGTCCCTTCAGGAGCGCCCAAATCTTACCGTGGGTGTGGTTGCCGGAATTGGTGTACTCATTGGCATGATGCTGTCAGGTCGTCGCTGAGCATGCTCAACTATGCAATCCGCAAATCTGAGAGTGCGCTGGGGCGCATCCTGCTCCTGGTGGCACTCAGCACAATTGCGATGCTTGGCCTTGTTTGGCTTAGCATCGCGGTGTGGGGTTGGTTTGCGCTGATCGTCGCGCAGCCGCTGGCGGCAGCGATTACCGGCGGAGTATTCATTTGCATATCGCTGCTCGGCTATCTTGTAAGCCGCAGCATGACGGCCAGACCAGAGGCAAAGAATGAAGCCTCTGATACGGAGAAAATGACGGGATCAGACGACGTCGTGGCCCGCGGAATGCGGATTGCCGAACGCATGGCGCCTGACAGTCCGATGGCCGCGCTTCTTGTTGCCTTGCTGTCAGGTCTTGGTTCTGTGAGCCTCCCGGCGGCACTGAGCCCATTCCTCATAAAGATCATGGACGATGCAGAAAGACTTCCCGGCAGCAGAACCACAAATTGAAAGGATCCGATGGTATGGAAACGCAAAACCATCGGGGACGGACAATACTGAGGGAGGGCCGGATAGAGATCCGGGAAATCCCGGAGCATCTGTCGGCGGAAATCGACATTGTTGAGGGCGAAGACGCTTCTGAAGAGAACTGTTATCTCATCCTCATTGACTACCTGTCAGGCCGCAATGCCTCTCACCGCCCCATAAATCTTCGGGCACCCGTGGAGCAATCGGCGGATGACCAATGGGTTCTTGCCGCACCTGCGGAAGCAGAACGGGTAAGGGGAAAACCGGTTGTCAGGTTTGATTTTCCGGATGATGCCTCCAGGGGATATTTTCCCCAGCCTGCCGATCCCCGTCTGCATCTGCGAACGATCGCACCTGTGCGCTCAGCCACGATCTGGTTTGCCGGCGCGCCTTCGCTACACAACATAAAGAAACATGCCGAGCAGCTTCAAACTTTCATTATAATCCGAAACCTTGCATCCACGCCTCTTGTCAGAAATTCTCAGCTTCGCGTATCAAAGCGTGGACCATTCGGTATACTGACAGAAATTTCGATACCATTGCCAGGTTGGCCGGCGGGAAACCGTCTAAAATACTACCATCCAGCGCGAGGCCGTGGATACCGCGCGCATGTGGTCAGGACGCCATGAACGCAAGACGCACAAGCTCCGGCAATGACTTGCATTGGGATTTCACCATTATCGACGCCCGATGACTTTCGACCGTCCTCTGACTGATCCCCAGATCAGCCGCAATATTCTTGTTGGGCTGACCTGACAGAATCCGCTCCAGCACTTCGCGCTCCCGCGGGGTCAGATTTTCCAAACGTCTTGAAGCATCCGGATCGGCTTCCTGACGCGGAAGGGTGTACCGGCCGATGGCAATCGCGCGGTCAATGGCAGCCCGAAGACTGGATAGTTCCACAGGTTTCTCGATGAAATCGAGGGCACCTGACTTCATCGCCTGCACTGCCATCCTCACATCGCCGTTCCCGGTGATCATTATAGACCGCGCCCTCGATCCGGCTTTCTTCAATGCCGCCAGAACATCAAAGCCGCTGATGCCGCCAAGATAAGCATCAATGAGAACGCAGACTTCCCCGCCTTGGGTATCGAGGTCATTCCATTGCCCAAGGAAGGCTTCCCCTGAGGCGAAGTAAGATGTGGGAATGCCATCCGCCCGAAGCAGCAGCGAAAGTGTTTCACAGAAGTTCAGGTCATCGTCTACAATAACGACGTGAATACCCGAGGTGACCTGCGGCTCATATCGAGAAGTGCTTTCAGAGCCCCCCTCTTGCAGGCGCAGCATGGCCTGGGTTTGGTCTTCCAAATCGCCTGCACTGACAGGCTTGTTCATCTGGGTGAGCCCCTCGCCCGCAATCAGGCTGCGGGTGGAAGCGGATATGTCACCTGTCAGGATAATAACCGGAAGCGAAGCGTTCTGCCGCCGGAGCAACCGCGCCAGTTCGGCCCCGTTCCGGCCATTGGGAAGATTGTAGTCGGCGATCACAAGATCAGGATACCCCGCCCGCAACGCCGCTACCTCCATGGCCTCCTCCAGCGTTGCTGTTGAAACAACATCGTGACCGGCCTTCTTGAGCAGAATCTCAAGCATCTGGCGCAGGTCCGGCTCATCCTCAACGAGCAGTATGCGGGCTGTCAGCCGGGGGCTGGCCTGCACCGAGGATACGGCATCGCCGGAATGCCGCCTTGCTTCGTCGGGAGCGTCACTGGCCAGGTCGACTTCGATGGAGAACATTGACCCTCTGGACGGCCAGGAGCGGACGTGAATGCTGTGGCTCAGAAGGCCGGCAAGCCTCTGGACAATAGACAGGCCCAGACCCACGCCCCCGGATGAGACGCGGTTCCCGGTGCCCACCTTATGGTATTCGCCGAACACTTTGGGAAGCTCTCTCTCTGAGATGCCGATGCCGGTATCCCAGATTTCGATCCGCAGGCGGCCGTTTCGCCGGCGGCAACCAATAAGAATGCGCCCTGTATCCGTATACCGGATGGCATTACTTAGCAGGTTCCGGATCATCTGCTCAAAAAGCCGGCGATCGGTACGGATGACCGCGCTCGAACGAGCCATTCTCAACTCAAGTGCTTTGGCATGCGCGTGGTATGAAAACTCGTTGAAGAGGTTTGACAGGATCTCGGCAACCGGAATGTTTTCGAGCTCGTAGGTTATGATCCCTGCCTGTATCTGATTGATGTCCAGCATTGTATCCAACATGCCGGACATCGCGCTGACGGCCTGTTGCATCCGGCTCGCGAGGAGCCGCACCTCTTCAGCTTCCGCGCTGCGGGAAAGCAAGCTGTGAATAAAAGTCAGTGTTTGCAGAGGCTGGCGCAGATCGTGGCTCGCCGATGCGAGAAACCGGTTCTTGGCGATAATCGCCTGCTCCGCCTTGAAGATAGCGGCCTTGAGCGTTTCATTCGCCAGATGTTGTTCCTGAATGTTCACATAAGTGATCACGATACCTTCGACCTGGCCGGCATGCGTCCGGTAGGGCAGTATGCGCCTGAGGAACCATATGTCCTCAGATGTCGAGATTTGGCGTTCGATCGGCTCTTCTGAATCGAGAACTTTTCTGGCCTCATCAAGCAGGTATGTATCCAACGCCAACGGACGGAGATCATAGATTGGCCTGCCGATGTCCGTGGCGATGACACCGAACACCGTCCGGGTCGCGGGGGTGAAGAAGCGGATGCAGAGATTGAGATCCAGAAACAGGGTCGCCACATTTGTGCTGTTGAGAACATTGGTCAGGTCGTCTGCGGTCGTGCGCTGGCGCTCGATTGTTTCCTGAAGCTGGCTGTTCAGGACTGTCAGCTCTTCATTGAGGGCCTGAAGCTCTTCCTTCGAAGTTAATAGCTCTTCATTCGTAGACTGATACTCTTCATTCAATCGCACACACTCTCGCCGGGTCTTGCGTTCGCTTTCCAGTGCCTGGTCCACAAGGCGGCCTGCATGGGCAACTTCCCGCCTCAGCCCAGAAATCTCAGCCAGCCGGAGCGCTTCGCTGCCAATGGGCGCCGCAGAATCCGGCCCAGCTTCCCGGTCAGGCAGATGCGAAGGGTGGAATGTGATCAGAATGAGTTCATCAGACTCTGAGGGCGTATACCTGACATCCGTACTGAACGGCTTTTCGGCGCCAGACTCGAGCGTGCTTAAACCCGCAATCTGAATGTAGGGATTGTCTTGTCCGACCTCTTCGATGGCGGCTCGAAGGGCGGCGCGATGTGAAAGCGGCACCATCGGCAGAATGTCCAGAGAGGCCGAGCCTTCAGGAACCTCCAGAAACCGGTCGACGGGGCCGAGGAAGTGAAGGCATGCTCCCTCCCTCGTCACAAGTACGGAGGCAGGCGTGTAATGCTGGGATACAGCCCGGCGGCAAACATCGGCAAAGCGCACATCCGGTGTAGGCTCCAGATCAAGGAAGAAGCGAGGCGGTTCAGGATAAGCATCCTTAAAAAAGTCCTGAGTATGGGCTTCAGGCTGCCAGGTGCGGCCAACGCGCCTGTAGACGCGGGCCGGCTTGGAAACCACTTCGAACCTGCCGCTGATGTCTCCCCCTGTCTCGGACGAGCCAAGCAACAGGATTCCACGCGCAACCAGAGAGAACTCGAAATGCGAGATGATCTTGGCCTGCGCCTCAGGGCCCAGATAGATGAGGACATTGCGGCATGAGACAAGATCAAGCCGGGCAAAGGGTGGATCGGTAAGCAGGTTCTGCACCGTGAACACTGCGTGGGCGCGCAAGTCGTCCCGCACCCGGTACCCGCGCTCGTCCGGCGTGAAAAAGCGAGCCAGTCTTTCGGCGGAAATGTCAGCGGCGATAGATGAGGGGTAGATGCCCGCCCTTGCGGTGGCGATTGCATCCGGATCAATATCGGAGGCGAGGATTTGCAGCCTTATGTTCCGGCCGTCGGACGCTATCGCTTCGTGCAGCAGCATGGCGAGCGACCAGGCTTCTTCACCTGTGCTGCAGCCCGCAACCCAGACCCGGAAGGGCCGGTCATCCCTGTGATTGCCTACAAGTTCGGGAATCACACTGCTTTCCAGAAACTGGAACACATCGCCGTCGCGAAAAAAGCGCGTTACATTGATCAGCAAATCCGCCGCGAGCGCCTCACACTCCTGCGGGCTGTCCAGAAGTATCTTGAGATAATCTGCACCCTGCAGAGTTTTTGCCGACAACAGGGACATCCTCCGCGTAATCCGGCGGACAAGTGTTCCGGGCTTATAGAGGCTGAAATCCGTACCGGTTCGCTCCAGCAATATCTTCAGAATCCGGCTCAACCAGTCAGGCTCGTCGTCAACCGCAGCTTTGGTGCGAAGTTTGCGGGTGCGGTCGGGAAGATTGTTCCAGTTCATCAGCGCGGCAGGAATAAGGGCTGCCGAAAGGATAGCGTCCACATCTCCGGTCTGAATGGCGCTTTGTGGCATGCCGTCGGCCTCAGCTTCCGCCGGATCCTGCGCAATCACAAAACCTCCGACATGCCGGATCGCCTTCAAACCCTTGCTTCCGTCATGCCCCATCCCGGAAAGCACCACGCACATGGCCTGACCGGCGCGCTCCAGGGCAAGAGACATCAGGAAGGTATCAAATGGCAGGCGATCCGCCCTCTTCGCAGGACGATCAGTCACCAGAAGCGTATTTTCCGACAGGGAGACGTCTTGTCCCGGCGCATTTACGTAAACGCAGTCCGGCTCGATCACCATGTCGGCGTCAATCTGGCGAACGGTCATATGCGTGCTGGCGCCCAACAACTCCGCCATCATGCTTTCATGGTCCGGCGAAAGGTGCTGAATGAGGACAAAAGCCATTCCCGCTCGCTCAGGCACGGCCTCGAGCAAGTGAATGAAGGCATGAAGGCCGCCGGTTGACGCGCCGATTCCGACGACAGGAATCGCCTTCTTCTCCAATTCCGATACGCCCGGCTGAGAAGCCGCAATACCTGGAATGGCTCCCTCTCCCGAAGAGGGTGGTCTTGATTCTGGCATTAATTTGCACCCTCAGCGCGATCGCTGATGTTCATCCCTACCACACTTCACAGCCTGAACGGGAAATATTCGGACGTCTTGTCATGCGATCCGGCCAAAGTCGGCACCGGAAGAACCGGGCGGGCCTGAATATTGTCAGCTCCCATATCCGGTGAAGCAGTCAATCCCAAACAAACTGCCAACTAACCATATCATCCAGTCACTGGCCCCGGGATCCGGACAAACCCCTAGGCCGGAGCTTGCCTGATTGGTATGGCGGCGCAACGGCAATGCCAAAATGCACTCGCTTCCAGCCAACCGAGTGTCTGGCGGTCAGGTCATTGCCATCGCCGCTTCTGCAATTGCCGTCAGTACAATCAGTACATGGATGAAATGCCGAGTGTATAAGAACTCACAAGCCCCAATACCTAACTCCGGCCAGTACATTTCGACTGTCCAAAGCACGCCCTGAGCCCCACTTTACTTAGACACCGAACGACAAAAAAATGATGTTTATACGGACAGAGCTACCGCACTGGCAATCTGGAAGCAGGAGAGAGCAATCTACTGTTCCCATCTTGCCAATGCGGCGTCCCCTAAAGGTACAGACTATTTGATGCGTGTAATCTTGGTACCTTCAATGCTTATACTGGCCATCAGACCCTTCTGATCAAAGATGAAGGCATAGGCGTCATCCTGTAGGGTAGTCGAAGAGAGGTTTTCAGCCAGGCCCTGATTGACGACGACGACCGTAGGCCCGACTCCAATTTCCCAGCCATCGGCCGCAAGTGCGTAGTCTTCGGCTTCCTTGGTCATGAGGAATACGGCATAACCATAGGATTGCGCGCCCGCCTGAAGGCCCCACGATCCCGTAAACGTGCTGTAATAACCAGCCACTTCCCTGCCACGGCGTAGTTCTCCTTCGCCATACGCGCCGCCCAGCACGAACCCTGCCTTCGTGATTGAAGGAAAAATCAGAACGGCTCTCGATTTGCTGGCAATGGCGCGCGCGGCGGCATTGTTGCTGGTCAATGAATCCAGCGCCTGAACACTCATCGCGTCTATGTTGCTGGTGGTCGCCGCAGACGGCGGTGTTGACGTACACCCCGTCAACGTCAAAACCGCCCCAGTAAGCGCACTCAAAAACAGATATCTAAGCATTGCCATCGTCAGCTCCTGTGGGTTCGCCACGAACACAATTCATTCCTATCGGGACCTACCGCAGCCGGGCAGGGTCGGAATCTACGGAGACGGCTCTACACTTCAAAGCCGAAAACAACGCGCATGGCGCCAGGCCAGATCATCCTCTGCATGAAACAAGGGGCTTATTGCCGGCCTACACTCCGCACGCAGTCCATCAATGAACGCTTCGATGAACGCGAGCGGCCATAGGGCACCAGCGGGCAGCTGGCGCAGTCGCCGGCCGATAATACATTCGCATCGCAGGCGGGGGCCGCTCTCGGCGGCGCGCTTTCAGCCCATGCGGACGCTTCCTCTTCTCTTCCGCCCGGGCAAAACCCCGGCTGGGTCCGGAGCCGCCACGCCCCGCTATGTCCTCCGCCCCCAGACCAAACGCGCGGGTCATCGCCCGCAGCGGTTCGCCTTCCGGCAGGAGATTCATGAGCCAGGGAGTGGCAATCTCAGGTCCGGCGATCTCCTGGCGGAGCGGCATGGACAGCGAGACCGGGAAAGCGCCCCGTGGCGCCGCCACCCAGTGGCATACTGGAAGGACACGCCTGTCTCACCGGAACGAAACGCGCCAACCTTCATCCCATTGGCAAAGACACGCAGGTTCATCCCCGGGGCTCCGCCTGATCTGTTGCCAGAGACGTCTTCAAGGCGCACACCTGCCGCCCGGGCGGCAGCGAGCGCCTTCCCCAGCAGGGCGGTTGGCTTGCCCGCTTCAAGGTCCACGATGAAGCGCTCACCGGCATTGATTGCCAGGACGAGCTCGCGCTGGGTTATGCCCAGCGCCTTGCGGGCGCGGGCTACCATCGGGCCGAATTCCGTCGCGTTACTGATCATGCTAAATCTTCCCGATCGGGAAGATCGGGCCATTTGTGCCTGACCAGACCATGAGTTCTTACCGGCCGGGAAGATTTCGAGACACGATCTGCCACAGCGGCGCCGCAATCACGGATTTACGCGCAGTCACTATCATTTTCGCAGAAGGAGTCATACCTGCAGTCGGCGGAGCTTCTGGAACTGATCATCACGAGATCGAGGCCATACCTCACAACCGGGACAATGCGCGCGAAGCCGCCTGCAAGTGTCCGGCGCCTCGGATCGCGATCCCCAGCACCAGCTTGTGCACATGCTCCAGCGTTGCGCCTCTCGCCCCGCGGCAGATCGATGCCGAGCCGCTTCATGGTGTTGACGGTCTTCAGGATGTTGCCGAGATGGATGAGGTCCTTGTTGGCTGAACTCGGGGTCACCTCTCCGGATTCGATCCGCTCAAGCCAGTGCTGCCGGAAGTCGAGCAGGTCGTCCCGCGTGACCTCCCTGATCGCCTTGTTGCCGGCCCCCGCCACGAAATTGCGCACCGCCCTGATCCTGGGGGTCTTCCAGCGGCGCAGCTGGTCCTCGCTCTTGCCGAGCACCTTCTCCCGCGCCAGGGGCCAGTAGAGCTCCAGGGCCGCCTCAACGGTGATCGCCGGCTTCTCTGCCTTTCCGATCCGCTTCACCGGAATTCCCGGCGCGCCGCGCTTCCCAGGCCTCGGTGAGCTGGGCCCAGGCAAGGTCCGCCTTGCTCCGGGCAACGCTTTCAGAAGCGGTGTGCAGGCTGATCCAGATGATGTCCCGGGGTTCGATCCCGCCATAGCGCTGCGGCACCCGCCGGCGCATCTGGTACTTGCAGCCCCGCTTGAAAACAGACATCGCCGCTCCGCCAGTGTGCAGCAGAATGTGCAGCAATATGTGCAGCAGTTCAGGCTCGACTGGGTGCACCAGAGCAATTCAAGCCAATTAACTTCGTATTTTCAGGGAGTTATTTGATCATATGGAGATAAGATCTGGCGGAGAGGAAGGGAGAATAACCCAAAACAATTATTCCATTGAAATATATAAGCTAATTTTCCAACCAAAACGCCCAACGTACCAGTTATTGTACCAGAGTATCTTTAGCTCGGAACTGTTCACACTGCTTGCTAGTGATCAGGCAATCACGCCAAAACCTACCAGGACTGCTCGCGGCGCTTTCGAACGGTAATTAATCCCCCTCAGCTTAAAAAGAGCGTTTTTGCTCATCGGATTCCTGCCTTTGAAATTTCGGAAGCGAGAGCTTCTGCTTGCCCATTTCCATTACGAATTCAGCCATGCCACTACCGTTGAACCAATAAATGAAGTCAATCGAGTTCCGGTCCGGCAGGTGGTCTGAAAAAGCGCAAAATCCTTCAATCAACAGCTCTCGGACGTCGTCGTCTTCCGGGAAGCTGAACCATTCACCGGAGTACCAATAATTGGCAAACCCGACATGCATCATTCGCTCGTGATGAGAGCCCCCCCAGAATGGCTTAAAGCCAATCAGCTTCATATCGGGTAGCCAAGTTTTCGCTGCCCTCAAGCGATGCACTGCGTGTTTAGATTTTCCAATCTTATATTTCCCATGGCTCTCAATTATGTAGACAAAACCTGGATCAACCCGGTGAAGCTGCCATACAGGAATGATGCCTCCAATATCATTGAAGCACATTTTTAACCTCCTCCTTGTTCTGACAATCTCCGCTCAAGTCTTTCGCAAAATCGTTCTTCAAACGCTGTTGACAGCATATCATACAGAACGTCGATCCTTCGCACGAGTAACTTAGAGGCAGCGTTGAAGTCACGCTGGAGCTCGACGAGCCCTTCTCTAAACAACTTGTTTACCGGTAACGGGCGGCCATTTTCGCCGCGAGCAGTGCTATACCGATGCTCAAACAATGCTCCCATTTCAAGAATTTGATCGTCAGAACTAAAGGCTCGCTCCAGTCCATGATGCACACGTCGATTACGTTCAGATCGAAGCTCGCCCTGGTCGCCGATCATTAGGTCCAAGTGCGAAATAATTGAAGCTGGCGCCGACGTTTTTTTCAGGTTGTTCAATGTACAAGATTTGATTGGCAACCCGGTATCCAATACCTCGCTCGCAAGAATAATCAGGCAATCAACTACAGAAATGTATCGAACCAGAAATACGTCTACTGATATTCTAAGCCACTCATATCGAGATACTGGAAAGTGCTTAAAATCTTCCGGTAGATTTTTCGGCCATAACATGGCCGCAACCATGTTTAGCGATTCAACACGGTCTCTTACCGAGCAAAGCGCATTGTACACATCCCAGACATACTTCGCGTCTTCATATTCGCAAAGCTCTTCGTATGTGTCGAAATGCATTCCAACAATCGAAAGATCCACTACACGGCCGACAAAGCCATGAGCGTCTGAACGAAGAATATATCTCTTGAGGAACCTAC
>NZ_PNMA01000008.1 GCF_013823385.1 Hyphomonas sp. | reverse complement strand
GGCCATCGAGGGTGACGAAGGGGAGGGGTGTGCCTCCATACACCTGTATCCGGACTGGCGGAGCCATCCGGGGTCGGAGCAGTCAGAGGGCCCCTCAAGTGGAGCCTGCGCGGCGGGCGCCGCGGCGCCCGGATAGAAAAGTGTTTGCGGTGTGGGCGCTTTCGCCCGCCGCGCACTGCCACCGGAGTTTCGGGCAGTTTTCGGGATGACTTCGGCGCTGCCAGGCCTTGACCACTTACCCTCACTCTCGTGACCTCCTGCTTTCACAGAAGGCGGGCCAGTCGGGATTCTCTACCGGCTTTTTGGTCCGGCTTGCCTGGATCAACGTCCCTAGAGAAGCTGCGGGCCGTTACTCCCACCGCCTCCCATCCTCCGGGGCGTCCCTCCCACAAACCGAACGGTACCGGCGCGGCTCCTGTGGGGAGGATAGGCGTGAGTTTGCGCGAGGGAGGGACCCGGGCGGATAAGGTGCCCTCATTTTTCCGCTCATCCCCGCGCCCTTCGGCAAGCTCAGGATGAGGGCGGGGATCTCGCAAGGCGGCGCACACCCGCCCGAGACCCCCGCCTGCGCGGGGGTGAGCGGGGGTTGGGAGAGGGGAGTCTGGGTCCCGGCTTTCGCCGGGATGACATGGGGGAGAGGTGGGAGGTGTTGGATAGGGGGCGTGCTTGTCCTCGCTGAGCCCCACCCCAACCCTCCCCATAGTCATGGGGAGGGGGCAACTCGTGGCATTGGAGAGGTCTGCTTGTCCCACAGAGCAACAGGCCCCCTCCCCATGACTATGGGGAGGGTTGGGGTGGGGTCGCTTTCCCCGAGATGTGTGTCAGCTCATCTGGAAGCGGATTGGCACGGTTTTCGGGCCGCTGACGAAGTTGGCCTGGGTGCGGGAGGGCGTTCCGGCCAGTTCCACGGATTTCAGGCGCGGCAGGAGTTCTTCCCAGAGGAGGCGCATTTCCATCCGGGCGAGGTGCTGGCCGAGGCACACATGGGCGCCATAGCCGAAGGCGACATGCTTGTTGGGCGAACGGTCGACCTTGAAGCTGTAGGGATCCTCGAACACGGCTTCATCCCGGTTGCCGGAAGGATAGGCCAGGAACAGCCAGTCATTCTTCGCGATCTTCCGCCCGGCGATTTCGGTGTCATCGGTGGCGGTGCGCATGAAGTGTTTCACCGGGGTTTCCCAGCGGATGGATTCTTCGACCATTGAAGGAATGAGCGAGAGATCGTTCTTTACTTTCGCGAACTGGTCGGGATTTTCGGCCAGCGCCCACATCGCCCCGGCGGTGGTGTTGGAGGTGGTGTCATGGCCGGCGGTGGCGGCGATGATGTAATAGCTCATCGCTTCGAGATGGCCGAGGGGCTGGCCATAGACGGCGCCATTGGCGATGACGCTGGCAAGGTCTTCGCGCGGGTTCTGGCGGCGGTCTTCGGTCATGGCGTTGAAATAGGTCATGAAGTCGAAGATCGTTTCGTTGATCATCTTCAGCGCGTCTTCTGCCGTGCCCACTTCCTTGCCGGCGCGGTTCACGTCCGGGTCCTGGGTGCCGAAGAGTTCCTGCGTCAGCTTCAGCATGCGCGGCTCGTCAATCGGCGGCACGCCGAGGACTTCCATGATCACGTGCAGGGGGTAGAGGAAGGCGACATCGCGGGCGAAATCGCATTCTGTGCCTTTGGCCGCCATCTGGTCGATGAAGCCGCGGGCGATCTCGCGCACCCGGTCTTCCAGCTTGCGCAGGTTCTGCGGCATGAACCAGGCCTGGGTGAGGCGGCGGTACTGCATGTGGTCCGGGTTATCCATCTGCACGAGGGAGCGCAGGATGTTCGGCTTGCCGCCCATCATCTCGCGCACGCGCTTGTCGCTTTCGATGGTGGTCAGCGTGGCCGAGCGATCTTCATTGTGGAACAGATCGTTCTGTCTTTCGATGTTGAGAATGTCGGCATGACGGGTCACGACCCAGAAGGGGTCAAACCCTTCCACTTCAGCCACATCCAGCGGCGCATTGGCGCGCAGCCAGCGGAAGGCATCATCGACGCGCTTGCCATCGGCATAGGCTTTGGGGTCAACAACATCACGGGCAATGTGTTCAGGTATGGTCATGCTTCTAGTCCTCCCACTTCCGGGTTTTGCGATTACCGGGGTGAGAATGGCTTTACATCAAACTTGCTATACAGCCAACAAGTATGTTACGGGGTGCGTATGTCTGACACAGGCACGAGATCTTCTGCGGCAGCAGGCCGGCTGACTCAGGCCGAAAGGCGTGACCGGTCGGAGCGCGAGCTGCTCAGCGCGGCCATCCGGGTTGTGGGCCAGCAGGGCGTGTCTGCGGCAACCTTTGACGCGATCGGCAAGGAGGCGGGCTTTTCCCGCGGCCTCGTCACCCAGCGGTTCGGCTCCAAGGAAGGGCTGATCCGGGCCGTGATCGCCCGGCTGCATGAGGGGCAGGGGGAGTATCTCGACGCGGCGCGGGTTTCGGACATGGACGGGCTGAGCGCGCTGTGCGCCTTTGTGGACCTCCATTGCCTGGCCATGCGGGAATCGGCAGAGGCGGACACCTATTTCATGCTGCTGGCCGCTGCCGTGGCCGACCGGTTGGAGACGCGCGAAGCGTTTCGCGACTCCCATGAGATCGAGCGGGCGCTGATCCGCGGCTTCATCGAGCGCGGCGCGGCCAATGGCCATATCCGCGCAGACATAGACGCAGATGCCGAGGCGCTGCTGGTGGGCTGCTCGCTTCTGGGAATGCGCATGCAGGCGCTGGTCGATCCGGCTTTCGATCCGGTTCCGGTGCATGGCGCGCTGATCACATCCATCAAGGCCCGGCTGCGCAGGCCGGAGGGGGAGACCAAATGAGCGACGGGTTCAAGACATGGCAGTGCCGCACCTGCGGCTACATCTATGACGAGAAGGAGGGCGACCCGAATGAGGGCCTCGCCCCCGGAACGCGCTGGAGCGATATTCCGGCAGACTGGATCTGCCCGCTCTGCGGCACGCCGAAATCCGATTTCGACATGGTCGAGATCTAGGGCGCCACTCTCTGGCAGGCGCCGGTGGCGGTGTCGCAGTCCATCCGGTCGAGGCTGACAAGATCACCGAAGGGGTTGATCGAGGCGGGGTCGTCTGCCTTCAGCGTGACGGCATAGGCGCCGCCGATGTTTTCGGCGCTGCGGAAGAGGGAGACTGCCGTGCCCACGCACAGCCGGCGCGTCTCGCCCGGCTGCAGCGCGGCCGATTTCAGCGCCGGGGCGGTGGCGATCCACTGGCCCCTGGCGTCATGCAGGGTGAGATAGTAGCGCAGCTTGCGGTTGGCGGTGTTGGTCACCTCGCTGCAGGCTTCCAGATGCGGCGTGCCGCCATGGCCGGTTATGCGCTGGGTGACGCCACTGAGCTGGCCGTCGGTTTGGCCGCCCGGATAGAGCAGGGCGCCGAAGCGGGAATTGACAGCCTTGTAATAGGTGGCCGCCGCCACCCGGCAGGCGGCATTGCTCGCGCCTACCCTGCGGACGGGGTATTCCGCGTCGCAGGCGGCCTGCATGTCGGAGAGGAAATCGGCGTCGCAGCGGCCTTGATCGAGCGCGCCGGAGCGGTAGCAGGCGTCGTGAAACTTGCACGCCTCAAGGAACGGGCCATCGGGCACGATCTTGTCGAGCAGCTTGCGCCCGCCGCAGGCGTCGAGCGGCTCCTGCGCGGCCAGGATCGAGGCGCCGGCGAGAATATCATCCCGCGCCCTGGGCTCCGCCATCGCGGGCTGCGCCGCAAGGCCGAGGAAAACGAGAGAAGCAGCCACCACGCGCATCATGGGAAAAATCGTTTGCGGAACGTTGCGGCAATTTGAAGGCAGGTCTTGCAGGGAAGGCGCAGCCGGGTTTAGGAGCCTGCCCATGACCGACGATTTCAACCGCTATCAGACCACAGAGCTCCCGCCCGGCTATACCCAGCTGGCCTGGCATCGCGGCTTTGGCCGCCAGATCGGCCCGCTGTTCGAGAAGCGCGAAGACGGCACGCTGATGCGCGCCTTCCGGGTGGAGGAGTATCACACCAACGGCATGATGAACGCCCATGGCGGGATGCTGATGACCTTCGCCGACATGGCCTGGGGCGCGGCGGTGGAGAAGGATGACGACACCTGGTGGGTGACCGTCCGCCTGATGTGCGATTTCGTTTCCGGCGCGCCGCTGGGCAGCTTTGTCGAGGGCAAGGGCGTGATCGTCGGCCGGCAGGAGGATGTATTCACCGTCGAGGGCCGCATCTGGACGGGCGACAAGCTGCTGATGCGGGGCACCGGCATCTTCAAGGTCATCCCCCGCCGGGAAGAGGGAAAGCCCTTCGTCAGGACCACAGCGGGCGCCTGAC
Organism: Hyphomonas sp.; assembly: GCF_013823385.1. GTDB lineage: Bacteria > Pseudomonadota > Alphaproteobacteria > Caulobacterales > Hyphomonadaceae > Hyphomonas. Next base: position 114,259 of record NZ_PNMA01000008.1, on the reverse strand, counting down.
AAAGGGCGTTCTTCAAGGCAGCGCGGTCAACTGCCTGCGTGCGGCTTTTCGGCGCCGGTCTTCCACAGCGAGAAGAGGATCGCCCCGCCCAGGAGCGCGATGGTCAGCATCAGCGACCAGTGCGGCTCAAGATAGGGCACGAGGTGGAGTTCCTTGTAGAGCAGGAAGTTCCAGAAGATCTTGATGCCGATCAGGACCAGCACGGCGGCAAGGCCGTATTTGAGGTATTTGAACCGCTCCACGGCTGCTGACAGCATGAAATACATCGAGCGCAGGCCGAGAATGGCGAAGATGTTGGACGTGTAGACGATGAACGGGTCGCGGGTGACGGCAAAGATCGCCGGCACAGAGTCCACCGCAAAGATGATGTCGACCGTTTCGACCATGAACAGCGCCAGCAGCAGCGGCGTGGCATAGCGGGTCATCTTGCCGGTATCGGGATCAATCTTCCGGATGAAGAAATTGTGGTTGGTGATCTCGTCGGTCACCCGCAGGCGTTTCTTCAGGAAACGGAAGATCGGGTTCTTCTCCAGGTCCAGCTCTTCCTCTTCGGGGCCTCCGCCGGGGACCAGCATCTTGCCGCCGGTATAGAGCAGGAAGGCCGCGAAGATGAACAATACCCAGGTGAACTCGTTGACCACTGCGGCGCCGAGCGAGATGAAAATCCCCCGGAACACGATGGCGCCCAGGATGCCCCAGAACAGCACCCGGTGCTGATATTCCCGGGGCACGGCAAAGAAGGTGAACACCATGCCGATGACGAAGATGTTGTCGAAGGCGAGGGCGGTTTCCAGAAGATAGCCGGTGGCGAACTGCACCGCCGCCTGCTGGTTGAGATTTTCCGGATTGTTGTAGAATTGCGGGTCCGGCTCATAGCCGAAATAGATGTAGAAGCCGAAGGCGACGGCGAGGGACGCAAAGCTCGCCCACATGATCGCGCTCTTTTTCGGAGAGACGACCTCGTCCTTCTTGTTGAGCAGGCCAAGATCGACCCAGAGCAGGAAACAGATCAGCGAGAGGAAAGCGGCCCACAGCCATAAGGGCTGCGCCGCATATTCCACGGTCAGGAAATCAGGCATGATTTGGGGTGCCGTCAAAGCAGTGCGCCGCGTCCGCGCGTGTTGCTTCAAGGTTCCGACATCGCATTTGCCGCCGCAAACGCCAGAGGGGCCCGGACCCGGTTGACGCCGCGCAGGGTAGATCAAGCGCGGGCGCCGTCAACCCTGCGCGCGCGGCCGCCCCTCAGACCCAGAGGCTGAGCAGGCCTGCCAGCGCGCAAGCCAGGACAACCAGAACAATGTTTGCCTTGTAGCGGATGAGGGCAATGGCGGCGCCCGCCGCGATGGCGATGGCCAGCACATCCGGCCGGGCAGGATCAGGCACAGCCAGGCTGCCGCCCCAGGGGAGGGACACACTCACAACGCCGCGAAACAGGACTGCCATCCCGAACACCACGGCCACCTTGGCGATGATGCCGAATACGGCGGCCGTCACCGCCTGCAACATGCCCGCCGCCATGCGGCTGCGGCGCAGGCCCTCCGAAAATGGCGCGCCGGCAAAAATCCAGACAAAGGAGGGCGCGAACGTACACCAGCTGGCCATCAGGGCCGCTGCCGCTGCCAGCCACAGCCCGCCGCCGTCTGCCTGCCAGCCGGCCATGAAGCCGACGAACTGGTTGACCAGCACCAGCGGCCCTGGCGTCGTTTCAGCCAGGCCGAGGCCATCGATCATCTGCGGCGCGGTGAGCCAGCCTTCGGCCTCCACCGCCTGCTGCTGCAGATAGGCGAGCACGGTGTAGGCCCCGCCAAAGGTCAGCACCGCCAGCTTGGAGAAGAAGACGCCGACCCTGGTGAGCACATGATCCGGGCCGAGCAGCAGCGCGGCGGTAATCAGCGGGGCAAACCAGAGCGCGCCCCAGCCTGCCGCCGCCTGCAGGGCTTTTGCGGCGCTGGCTTTTTCAGAAGGGGCGGGCGGGGGCGCAGAAAGAGGCCTTGCTTGCGCGAAGCTGCGCGCGAAGCCCAGGGCGGCGGCAAGGCCGATCACCAGCGGGAAGGGCAGCTGGAACAGGAAGAGGCCCAGAAAGGCCGCCGCAGCCAGGGCGACATCCTGCGGGCCCTTGAGCGCGCGCCGGCCAACCTTCACCAGCGCCTCGGCAATGAAGCCGATCACCGCCGCCTTCACGCCATAGAAGAGGGCCGCCACCAGCGGCAGCGTGCCCCAGGCGGCATAAAGCCAGGTCAGCGCGAACACGACCAGCGCGCCCGGCGCCACGAACAGCAGCCCGGCGATCACCCCGCCGGCCACGCCGCGCAGGCGCCAGCCGGCATAGGTGGCCAGCTGCTGGGCTTCCGGGCCGGGAAGGAGCATGCAGTAGTTAAGCGCGTGCAGATATTCCGCCTCGCTGATCCAGCGCTTCTCCTCCACGAAGACGCGGTGCATCAGGGCGATCTGTCCCGCCGGGCCGCCAAAGCCGAGACAGCCGATGCGGAAGCTCGCCGAGGCAAGCTGGCCGAGAAGGGGGGGCTGTTCCAGGGGAAGGGGTGTCATCGAAAGCCTCGTCACTCCTGGCCCGCAGGCCGGTGAGTGGGGCTTGGGCGCACGCGCCTGACCGGGCGCCCCCGATGGCCCGCCTGGCCATCTAATACTTGGCATTCCGTCATCTTCAAGTTCCCCGGCGCCGGAGAAGGCAAAACCCAAACTCAGCCGGCCCGGTGTCAGGCCTTGGGCTTGGCGGAGCGGCCGGGGCGCATGGATTTCAGCGCCTTGCGCCACCAGTATCCCCGGGGCGTCAGTTTCTGCTGATGCAAGCGTTTCACGATCTGCGGAAAGTAGCGGTCCGGATCGAGCAGGCAGGCCTGATCGAACAGGAAGACGGCATCGAGCAACCGGCGCCCGTAGACCACTTCATGGGCCAGCATGTTGGGATTGAGGAACCAGACCTCGCCGGGCTGAAAGGCAATGGCATGCTTGGGCTGGAAGTGGCCGCCGCTGTCATACCGGTCGCCGAAGGCTGCATGGGTCAGCCGCCGGGTGAACTCGCGCGGATGCTCCCCGATTGTCTCTTCGAGATGACCCTTGTGATAGAATTCCGATGACACATCTTCCAGGCGCCGGCTGATGTTCCAGATGCGGGGGAAGTCGTCGAGATTGACGAAGGCGCGCATCTGGGTGTGGGCATCGGCGTGCTGCGGGCTGTCGAAATGCAGATTATGGCTCAGCATTTCCGAAAGGTTGTAGATGCAGAGCCGCTTGTCATACCGATAGTGCGGGAACAGAGCATCAACGAGCGTGATGAGTTCCTGATTGGCGGCGAGGACGGCTGTTCTGAACTCTTCGGGAGAGACATTGCATGCCGGCAGGAATTCGGCCGCCACATCCCAGGCTGCCTTGCGCGGGGGCTCGCCATGATCGAGTTCCTCGCAGTGGAGCATGATCTTCTTGGCGCGCTTCTCGTTTGGAAACAGGACACGAGAGAGAACCTCCCGGCCGGCATCGAAACGGTAATTGGTCAGAACCAGCAGGTCTCCGCCCTCATACCAGCGCATGAGTTCCTGCTGCCGCTCCAGCCCGGCATTGGCGTATTTCCGGTAGTCGATGAGCCGGATATTGTTTTCCAGGCGCGGATTGATGACGAGCTTTGGCATCGGGTCAGCCTATCCCCATCCGGCGCGGATCGAGCTTCAGGCTCAGCACCTTCTGGTGGTAACCCAGGTATCCGAGTTTTTCGACGCCGAGTTGCCGTATGAGGGCGGGCAGGGCCTCCGTTTTTCTGACATATCCTTTGTAAGGATATTCATAGTGGGCAATGGTCAGCAAATCGCCTGACCTTACCTGATGGGCGACAATTGCGGAATTCGCCAGCCAGACCTCTCCGGGGTTGAAGGTCACGACATGCCTGGGATCATCCGTCGTGTGATGACTGTATCCGAATGCGGCGACGCTCAGGCGCGTATTGAATTGATAATAGTCGTGAAGCACTTCCTCCAGAGAGGCCGTCTCAAACAGGCGGGAGGCATACGCCCGCCAATGCTTCGCAATTCCCCACACCCTTGGAGCTGTATGCAGGTTTGCAAACAGGCGAATTTGCGCCAGCTTCTGGCACCCCTGCAAATTGTCGATGTGCAGGTTCTCGCCGGTTATCCGTTGGAACTTCCAGGTGATCGAACGGGTCCGGAAAGGCAGCGACCCAAACAGATGCTCCACCAAGGCATTCATCTGTCCGTTTACTGACTTCACTTCCCGCTGGAACCGCGCATATCCTTCCGGATCCCCCTGAAAGGGGCCTGTCTCAAACTTGTGCCAGACGGCCTCTCGCCTGTCATGGCCTTTCCACCTCTCCTGCCGCGCCAGGCAGAATTTCTCACGGCCAGGATGGGCCGCTTTTGGCGAGGGGATCGAAGACAGGAAGGCATAGTCAGCGTCGATCCGGGCATCTTCCAGAATGACCAGCTTGCCGCATTCATATGCGGACTGAACGGCTTGAGGATCCTTGATCGAAAGGCGGACTATGTTGTCCGGTATGCGATCGTCGCAGCTGATCTCCGCCATCTCGTTGGCCTTTCCGGGGCGTGCCTGATCCGGGCAATGTCTCTACCCTTGGCCGAAACTGTATCTCTGCGCTGCCGGGGGTGCAACCGCGCCTGCCGGGCTTCTCCCGGAATGGCTTGACTTTGGCCGGCGCGCTGCGTATCCGCCCCGCCAATGAACACAGGCATGCATCCCCATCATCACCCCGCATGACGCGCCGTTGAGGCGCGAACCGGTCCGGCTGCGCCTCTGACAAGTGTTCCATCCCGAGAACCAGACCAGATGCGGCAGGCCGGAACGGGCACGCCTCAGGGGCCTTTGTGCCGCCTTTCCAATCGGGCTGCCTGCGGGTATTGCGGGGCCAGCCGGCAAACAGGATCTGAAGACCCCATGAGCACCAAGGACGCCCAACCTCTCACAGGCAAGGATCTCGCCCGCAAGCCGCGCGGCTTTCCCGACAAGCGCGAGGCCCTGATCCATGCCCAGGCCAGGCTCGTGGAAACGGTGACCGGGGTTTACCGCCAATGGGGCTTTGAGGCGCTGGAAACGAGCGCGTTTGAATATGCCGACGCGCTCGGCAAGTTCCTGCCGGATTCTGACCGTCCCAATGCCGGGGTCTTCGCCCTGCAGGATGATGACGAGCAGTGGATGGCGCTGCGCTATGACCTGACGGCGCCGCTTGCCCGTTTCGTGGCCGAGCAGGGGCAGGGGCTGGGCCGCCCGTTCCGCCGCTATGCCGCCGGCCCCGTCTGGCGCAATGAGAAGCCGGGGCCGGGGCGGTTCCGCGAATTCTGGCAGTGCGACGCCGATACGGTCGGCGCGCCCGGCCTGCATGCTGATGCCGAGATGATCGCGATGGGCGCCGAAGCCCTCCGCGCGCTGGGCATGAAGCCCGGCGAGTTTGTCATCCGCGTCAACACCCGCCGCCTGCTCAATGGCGTGCTGGACGGGGTGGGCGCCACCTCTGCCGATACCCGCCTCGCCATCCTGCGCGCGCTCGACAAGCTTGACCGGCTTGGCCCTTCGGGCGTGGCAGACCTGCTGGGCGCAGGCCGCAAGGATGAGAGCGGGGATTTCACCAAGGGCGCCGGGCTTGGGGCCGAAGAGGTGAAGCGCGTGCTGGCCTTTGCTGAGGCAGGCGCGGACACGCGGGCAATGACGCTCGCCAATCTGGCGAAGGCGACGGGCAGCACCGAAGAGGGCAAGGCAGGGCTGGGAGAGCTGGAAGCGATTGCGCTCGCCCTTGAGGCCCTCGGCGCGCCGGAGGATGACGTCAAGATCGACCCGTCCGTGGTCAGAGGACTGGAATACTATACAGGCCCTGTGTTTGAGGCAGAGCTGCTGCGCGAAGTGACCGGCGAAGATGGCAAGAAATATCGCATCGGCTCCATCGGCGGGGGCGGGCGGTATGATGATCTCGTCGCCCGCTTTGCCGGCGAGACGGTGCCAGCGACGGGCTTTTCAATCGGCATCTCGCGGCTGGCAGCGGCGCTGGCCATCCTAGGCGAGGGCGAAAAGCTCGACGGGCCGGTGGTGGTGCTTAATCTGGAAAAGGACAATCCCGGCATCGCGCTTGGGCTTGCGGCAGAGCTGCGCAAGGGCGGCATCCGGGCCGAAGCCTATATGGGCGCTTCGGGCATGCGCCCGCAGATGAAATATGCTGACCGGCGCAGCTCGCCCGCCGTTGTCATCGTCGGCACCGACGAGATCGAGAAGGGCACGGTTACGATCAAGGATCTGGAGATCGGCGCGCAGAAGGCCAAGGCGATTTCCTCCAATGAGGAATACCGCGAGGCCCGCCCCGGCCAGATCGAAGTGCCGCGCGCCCAAATGGTCGAGGCTGTCCGCCGCATTGTCGAGGCCCACGCATGAAACATGACGCCCTGGTGGCGGTTGCCCGCGCGGTCGTCGAGACGGCCGGTGGCACGCCGGTCGATCCTGACTATGTTCTGCCGGCGGACATTCCGCTGGAGCTTTCCGGCGAAGCCGTGCGCGCGCGGCTCTGCGTGTTCCAGGATTATCGCGGCGCCGAGATGGCAATGCGGCCGGACCTGACGCTGCCCGTGGCGCAGCGCGAAGCTGCCCGGCGCGAAGCGGGCGAGGACGGGGCAAAAACCTATACCTATGCCGCGCGCGCCTTCCGCATTCCGGTGGCGCCGGACGATCAGCTGGAGTTCACCCAGGTCGGCCTCGAACGCTTCGGCCATGAGGCGAGCGCGGAGGCCGACGCGGAACTTTTCGCGCTGATCCACCGCGCGGTGGAAGCCTGCGGCGTGGCGCCTTCCGGCGTCATCATGGGTGATCTGGCGATTTTCCCCGCCTTCATTGACGCGCTCGGCCTGCCCGGCGTAACCGCCGATCTGCTGAAGCGCGCCTTCCGGCAGGAGGGCGGCGTGCGCGCGGTCCTGGACGCAGCCTCCCGCCCGCTGGAGCCTGAAGTGGCGGCGGTGCTGAGCGCGGCAGACCCAGTTGCGGCGCTCGCCGACCTGCTCTCTGAACGGAATATTCCGATGGCAGGCGGGCGCAGCCTTGGCGAAATCGTCGAAGGCCTGAAGGCGCGCTGCGCGGCCATCGAGGCGGGCGGCCTCAGCCAGGCGGCGCGCGAGGTGCTGCTGGCCCTGCGCGAGGTGGATTGTCCGCTGGCGGAGGCGGCCGGAACGCTGTCGGCGCTCGCCGATGCCCACGGGCTTGGCGCCGCTGCCGTTTCGATTGCGGCACTGAAAGCGCGCGCCGATGCCATCCTCACGCGTGTGCCGGCCGCCGCGCAGACCGCGCGCTTCCGCACCGGCTTTGGCCGGCGGTTCACCTATTATGATGGCTTTGTATTTGAAATCCTCGCGCCGGGCCTGGAACTCACCCAGCCTGTGGCGGCCGGCGGGCGGTATGACGGCCTGCTGACGGGGCTTTCCGGCGGCAAGGTATCGGCAACCGGGATCGGCGGCGTCGTGCGGCCAGACCGGATGGTGCGTGTGCGGAGGGCAGGAGCATGAGCCGGATCACGATCGCTGTCCCCTCCAAGGGGCGTCTCAAGGAACAGACCGAAGACTGGCTGGCCAGTATCGGCCACACCGTCCGCCAGATCGGCGGGGAGCGGGGCTATACCGCCGAGATCGAAGGCATCGACGCCGAAGTGCGCCTGCTCTCGGCCAGCGAGATCGCCCAAGGCCTGATCGATGGCAGCCTGCATCTCGGCGTTACGGGCGAAGACCTGCTGCATGATCTGTCTCCGGATGGTCCGGTGGATTTTGAAGTATTGAAGCGCCTCGGCTTTGGCGGGGCAGATGTGGTTGTCGCCGTGCCCCAGGCCTGGTTTGATGTCGACACGATGGCGGACCTGGAAGCGGCGGGCGCGGCCTTCCGCAAGGCGCATCACCGCCGCCTGCGGGTGGCCACCAAATATCTGCGCATCACGCGGCGCTATTTCGCGCAGAAATCGGTGGGCGAATACCGGCTTGTCGAAAGCGCCGGCGCCACGGAGGCTGCCCCGGCCACTGGCACGGCCGACGTCATCGTCGACATCACCACCACCGGCGCCACGCTGCGGGCCAATGGTCTCAAGGTGCTTGATGATGGGGTGATCCTGAAAAGCCAGGCTTCGCTCACGCGCTCCATCCGGGCGCCCTGGAGCGCGGAGGCGGACGCTATCGTAGAGTTACTTATGCGTCAGCCCCGCGCAGAGACAAAACGCCCTCTTTAAAATTTTTTTGGACACATTCTTGACACATCCCCGAAAACGTTGCCGTATGGGTAGGCAAGTTTCTGGGAGGAAACGCTGCAAACGGTGGAGGGGCGTAGCGACCGGGGACGGGGCTACGCCTCTTTTTCATTTCAGGGTCAGTTTTCACGAATTTGGGGATGAAGACCGGGACCAGCAACCGCGATGGTTCAGGGGGAGTCGAGGGGCGTTGTCACCGCGCCGCCGGTCCCGGCTTCATGAATAACAATATGCACTTATCGATAAACGTCAAGCGATATTATCGTTTTTCGATTAAATCGCTGTAATCCTCACCCCCATGTTGACTTGCCCAGCGCCGCGCCGCATGCGTGGCGCCTCAAACCCGCCCTCCGGATCATCGCCGCGTCACAGGAGACCAAGATGGAAGATCCCCGCCAGCACATCCTTCCCGTTTACCGCCCGCCGGAGGAAGTGTTCGTGCAGGGCGAAGGCGCCTACATGTTTACCGAGGACGGGCGACGCTATCTCGATTTCATCGCGGGCATCGCGGTTAATGCCCTAGGCCATGCGCACCCGGCCATGGTCGACGCCCTGCGCGATCAGGCCGGCAAGCTCTGGCATACCTCCAACATGTTCCGGATCAAGGGGCAGGAGGAACTCGCCGACAAGATCTGCCGCGATACCTTCGCCGACCGGGTGTTCTTCACCAATTCGGGCACCGAGGCGATCGAGTGCGCCATCAAGGCGGCACGCAAGTATCACTGGGCTGCGGGCAATCCGGACCGAATCGACATCATCACCTTCACCGGCGCCTTCCATGGCCGCTCCCTCGGGGGGATCAATGCCGGCGGCAACCCGAAATACCTTGAAGGCTTCGGCCCGAAACTGCCGGGGTTCGTGCATCTGGAATGGGGCGATCATGACGCGCTGAAAGCCGCGCTGGCCGCCGCTACGACCGCCGCCGTGCTGGTAGAGCCGGTGCAGGGCGAGGGCGGCGTGCGTGCCATGCCCGAGCAATGCCTCAAGGGCCTGCGCGAGCTGTGCGACCAGCATGGCGTGCTCTTGATGTTCGACGAGGTCCAGTGCGGCATGGGCCGCACGGGCAAGCTCTGGGGCTATCAATGGGCCGCCGACGTGGCGCCCGATGTGATCGCCGCGGCCAAGGGCATTGGCGGGGGCTTCCCCTTCGGGGCGTGCCTGATGATCGAGGCGGTGGCCGAACCGATGCAGCCGGGCAGCCATGGCTCGACCTATGGCGGCAATCCGCTGGCCATGGCGGTCGGCAATGCCGTCTGGGACATCATCTCGAATGAGGAGTTCCTGGCCAATGTGCGGCGCGTCTCCGGCACGCTGGCACAGGGCCTGAAAAGCCTCGCCGACAGCCATCCGGACAAGGTCGACGGCGTCACTGGGAAGGGCCTGCTGACGGGCCTGCGCCTCAAGGCGGACCCGAAGAACCTGCAGACCCTCTGCCGCGATGAAGGGCTGCTCGTGGGCGTCGCCGGCAACAATGTCCTGCGCCTTGCCCCGCCGCTGATCATCGATGACACCCAGGTCCGCGACGCCGTCAGCATGATCGACGCCGCCCTGACCGAGTGGACGCTGTAAGCGCCCCTGCCGGCAATATCGGGTCGTGAAATTTGAAGAGACGGCTACCCTGGGGTGGCTGTCCCTTTCCCTTTCCGGTTGCTAATGTCTGCATCAGGCAGAAACAACAGGGGGAAGAGGGCGTCATGAGCCGAATAGACGATTTCGAGCAGGCCACCCGGCTTGAAAGAGTGGGCGAGACTGTCTGGACCGCGCCGCTGCGGGAGGATTGGGCTCTGTGGGGGCCAGCGGGCGGATACATATCTGCCCTCGCCCTGCGCGCGGCCGGCGAGGCGGCCGCCTTTCCCCGGCCGGTCAGCATGACGTGCCACTTCCTGCGCCCCGGCAAGTTCGCGGCGGCAGAGCTGCATGTGGAAAGCCTGCGGGCAGGGCGGCGCAGCGAGCTCTTGCGGGTTGATCTCAGGCAGGAGGGCAAGAGCCTGCTCACTTGCTCGGTCTGGACGATGCCCGACAGCATGCCCGGTCTTGTCCATGACGCCACCCGTCTGGAGGGGCTGCCGGACCCCGAAACCCTTCCGGCGCATGACGTGCTTGATCCGGCACAGACCACGCCGCCCTTCTTCCGCCGCTTCGACCAGCGCCCCCTCAAGGGCATGCCGCGGGTAGGGGAGGCCTCTCGAGATCCGGAACTGACAGGCTTCTACCGCTTCACCCCCACCGCCACGGCATCTGATCCCTTTGTGGACGCCGCGCGTATTCTGCTGCTGCTCGACACCTTCGGCTGGCTTGCCCAATACCCCGCCCATCCGGAGGAGGATCCCTCGCCCTGGGTCGCGCCGAACATTGACTATCACTACCGTTTCCATCGCCCCACCCGCCACGCCGAGTGGCTGCACATGCGCGTCCGCGCGCCGATTGCTGAAGGCGGCCTGATGGCGACTGATGGAGAAATCCGTGACGCGGAGGGCTATTTGCTGGCCACCGGCGCCTCGCAATTGATGTGCCTGCCGCGTGCAGGCCAGTAATCCTCCGGGGCCGGCGCCTGCGGAGGCGCTTCAGGAGGCCTGCCATGTGCCAAAACGCTTCCCACTGCTTCATCCTGACGGGTGGCCCCGGCGCGGGCAAGACGGCGCTGCTGGAACATCTGGCCGGGCAGGGGATTGCCGTGATGCCGGAGGCAGGACGGGGGATCATCCGTTCGCAGATGGCCATTGGCGGCCGGGCGCTACCCTGGGAAGACCGCGCGCTGTTTGCAGAGCTGATGCTCGGCTGGGAGCTGCGGTCCTTGAGCGCGGCCGCCACATTGCCTGGCCCTGTCCTCTTTGACCGGGGCGTGCCGGATGTTGCCGGCTATCTGACGCTGGAAGAGCTGGAGGTGCCCGCGCATGTCTGGCAGGCCGCCGAGACCCATCGGTACAATTCGCTCGTCTTTCTGGCGCCGCCCTGGGAGGAGATCTTCCACACCGATACCGAGCGCCGGCAGGACTTCGATACCGCCCGGCGAACCTGTGAGGCTATGCGGCGTGTGTATACGGAGCTTGGATACAACCTTGTCGAGCTTCCGCGCGCCTCCGTCAGCCAGCGCGCAGATTTCGTGCGGGCCCGGATCGGCGTTTGAACCTTGTTTTTGCTGAAAAGAAAAAGGGACAGGCTGAGAGAGCATAGCCTGTCCCTGGAATGCGCACGTGCGGTCCCCCCACACTTGCTACTCCGCAATTAGCAAATCTGAGCGCTGCTCGCGTCCGTGCAGATACCTATATTTTGGCGGGCCCTACCCACATTTGAGCTTTCATGTGCGCGGGCCCCGGTTAAGCTCATCTTCTGGCCGGCTTTGGGGAGAGCAGGCTGGGAGGGGAGCAGTCTGCAGTGCTGGTAGAGCGGGAACGGGATTTCGAGCGGCTGGACGCGCTGATCGCGGCGGCGGGCCGGGGGCAGGGGAGTGTGGCGCTCGTCTGCGGCGAGGCTGGCATCGGCAAGACCTCGCTGGTCCGCGACCTGCTGGCCCGCCTGCCCCGAGGCTGGCGCGCGGCCGCTGGCGGCTGCGACGCGCTCTATACGCCCCGCCCCCTCGGCCCGGTGCGCGATATGGCAGACATGCTCGGGCCCGAGGTCTGCGCCCTGCTGGAAAATGGCGACCGGCAGCACCTCTTCGCGGCAATCCTCGACACGATCAGCCGCTCCAACAGTCCCATGCTGATGGTCTGGGAGGATATGCACTGGGCCGATCACGCCACGCTGGACCTGCTGCGCTATCTTGGCCGCCGCATTGCCTTCCTGCCGCTGGTTCTGGTGCTGACCTACCGGGATGATGAAACCGGCGCGCAACATCCGCTGACCCAGGTGCTGGAGGAATTGCCCGCCACGGTGCGCGAGGCGGTTCCCCTGAGCCGTCTTTCGCCCAAGGCCGTCAGCGCCATGGCGCGCAAGGCCGGCCTTCCGGGGGACTGGCTCTATCAGAAGACATCCGGAAACCCCTTCCTCGTCACCGAGATGCTGGCAGCCGGGCGGGGCGCTGCCGACAATCTGCCCGGATCCATCCGTGAGGCCGTTACCGTCCGCCAGGGACAGCTCTCGGGCGGGGCGCGCGAATTGCTGGAACTGATCAGCGTCATCCCAGCCGCCGTCCCGCCTTCGCTGCTGCTCCAGCTTGGCGGCGAGGAGGCCCTGGCGCTGGCCGGAGAGCTGACCGACAGCGGCATCCTTCAGGCCTCCACTGCCGGCGATATCCGCTTCCGGCACGAGATCGCGCGCACCGCCACGCTCGAGCGGATTCCGGCCAAGGTCCGGCGCAGCCTTCATGTCCGTATACTGGAAGCCCTGCGCGCGCAGGGGGCAGACGCGCCGCTGGATCAGATGGTCCACCATGCGGCGGGCGCGCTGGACGGGGCGGCCGTGCTGGCGATTGCGCCCGAAGCGGCAGAGCGGGCCGCCGCCAGCGGCGCCCACCGCGAAGCGGCTGCCCATCTGGGTACGGCGCTTCGCTTCGTTGAAGAGGCAGACCCCGAAACCGCCGCGCTGCTGCATGAGCGCTGGGCCTATGAGAGCGCCCTTGCCGCGCCGATCGATGAAGACGTGCTCGACGCCCGCCGTCATGCCATCACGCTCTGGCGCGTGCTGGGCCGGCAGGACAAGGTGGGCGAAAACCTTCGCTGGCTTTCGCGGATGCACTGGTATCGCGGCGAGGCGCTCGAGGCCGCGCGGCTGGCCGACCAGGCCATCCGTGTACTGGAAAGCATTCCCCCTTCCGCCGAACAGGCCATGGCCTATTCCCTGCGGTCGCAGCTGCACATGCTGAACGACCAGATGGAGGACGCCGTCTATTGGGGCGAGCGCGCCCTGGCGCTGGAAGCAGACTTTCCCCGTCCCGATCTGCGCGCCCACGCTCTTAACAATATCGGCACGGCGCTGGCCTTCCGGGGGCGGACGGAAGGAGAGGCGCTGCTGCAGGAAAGCCTCGACATATCCCTCGCCAACAACCTGCATGAACACGCCGCCCGCGCCTATACCAACCTTGCCGAATATGCCGTGGAGTTCCGCAAGTTCGAGCTTGCCGAGAAGGTGATCGCCGAGGGTGTTGCGTTTGACATCGACCATGATCTCGACGCCTGGACGCTTTATCTCTCCGGCCGCCTGGCGCTGTTGCGGATGGAGCAGGGGCGGCTGAAAGACGCCGTCACGCTGGCGGCCTCCGTCACGGATCGCGAGCGGCTGACCCTGGTCGTTCGCCTGCCGGCGCTCCTGGTGCAGGCGCGGGCGGCCATGCGCCTGGCGGCCCCCGAAGCTCCGCGCCTGATGGAGCAGGCCTATGCCGATGCGATGGCGACCGATGAGTTGCAGCATATCGTGCCCGCGCGGCTGACGCTGATCGAACATGCCTGGCTCTCCGGCAATCCCGGCCTGGCGGGCGAACATCTTGACGCCCTCTTCGCCCTGTCGGACGGGGATCGCCATCCCTGGAATATCGGGGAGCGGGCCGTCTGGGCGCGGCGCCTTGGCCGGCAGGTGCCCGGTCTCTCACCCGAGACACTGCCCGAACCCTTCCAGCTTGAGCTGGCGGGGGAGATCGCGCGGGCGTCCGGCGCCTGGAAAGCGCTGGGCATGCCCTATGCTTCTGCAATCGTCCGTCTGCAGAGTGAGGATGTGGAACTGCTTGGCCAGGCCGTGCATGACCTTCAGGGCATGGGCGCAGAGGCGGGCGCTGCCTTTGCCCGGCGGCGCGCCGCAGAGATGGGCGTCACGCGCAGCCTGCCGCGCCCCCGCCGGGGCACCTACAGCGCGGCCCGCGATCATCCCCTCGGTCTCACCCGCCGCGAGCAGGATGTGCTGCGCCTGATCGTCCGGGGCTGTTCCAACCGCGAGATTTCCGAAGAACTCGGCCGCTCGCCGCGCACGGTGGAGCATCATGTCTCATCGGTCCTCTCCAAGCTCAACGCCCAGAACCGGATGGCCGTCATGCTGCGTGTACAGAACGATCCCTGGCTGCTCGGAAACGGGTGATCATCTGGGGCAGACCTTCGGCGCGGGCGTTCCGTCAAACCGGGCGCGCGTCCATTTGATCAGGATCGGCGCGGTCGGCGCATCCGGCGCCACGATGGAGGCATGGTCCAGCGTGTCAAACTGCTGATAGTCGATGGTTTCGCCCGCCGCGCAGCGCTCGCGCGCATAGCCGGCCTGCATCTTGGCGCTCACCACATCGTCGCGCCGCCCCTGCAGGATCAGCACCGGCGCGCCGAGTTTCCGGCTGGGGATGTTCTCGGCCAGCTTCCGGCGGAAACTCGTGCCCGTCTCCCCGCCCCGGAAGATGGAGCCTTCGGTGAACTTCTCTGCCAGCAGCACCGGCACCACCACGCGCGCATCGGCAAAACAGCGCTCGGCAATCTCCTTCGCCTGCCAGCGGGCCTGGTCGTGCACGATGCCGCTGAAATAGAGATCGGGATAGGTGTCGGCATAGGCGCGCGCCGCGAAGGAGGAGAATATCCGGCCCATCGGGGTTGCTTCCGTTTCGGCCAGAATGGCCGGAATATCCGTTGCCGGAGCAAGCGCGGCGATGCCCTTGACCTGCAGTTCCGGGGCGTAGCTGCGCGCCAGGATACCGCTCCAGAGCGCGGCATGCCCCCCCTGGGAGTGGCCCCAGATCACGGTTTCCAGCGACAGGGTCAGCTCTGAAAGGTCATGCGCGGCCCGCGCCGCGTCCAGTACCGAGCGGGCTTCCCCGTCGCCGATCAGATAGGGGTGGGGCCCCGGCGTCGTCAGCCCGGCATAATCACTCGCCACATACACCCAGCCTTCTTCCAGCAGCGCGCCAAGGGCGGGCACATCGGCAAAGGGGTTTGCCTGCATCGAGGCGCCACAGCCGGGCGCGGCGCCCAGCGTGCCATGCGCCCAGAGGATCACCCGCCGGGGCGCCGTCATGTCTTCCTGCGGCTTCCACATCACGATGGCGCTGGCTGTGGCCGGCGCGCCCCCGCTCAGCGTTGTGGTGTAAAGGATGCGGCGGGCAACCGCGCCTTTGGGCACGCTGCGCTTGTAGGGCTCAGATTTCAGCAGATGCCCTGGCCCTGTGCCGGCCGCCACCTCCGCCTTAAAGAACTTCCCCGGCGCGGGCGGATAGGACCAGAACCAGACGCCAAGGACAATCAACAGGACAAGGAGGATCAGCCCCACCACACCCCTGCGCGCGAGTTTCACCCAGCCGGGCATTGTCTGTCCCCCAACGGCTCCACACTGTGCAGCCTGCGTCAAATTACCAGAACCCGCCGCGCCCCGCCAGCGCTGCTTTAGCCTCCGGGGCGCTGGCGGGGCAGCCTCCGGCGCGCTAGTCTGGCGCTCATGAAACTGACCGCTGCCTGTATCCAGATGCGCTCGGGCACCGAGCCTGCCGCAAACCTCGCCGCCGCCACCGCGCTTATCCGGCAGGCTGCCGGGCAGGGGGCGCGCTTCATCGCGACGCCGGAGATGACGAACCTCCTCGACATCCGCCCCGGCATGGCGCGCCCGAAAGTGCGAAGCGAAGCAAGCGATGAAAACCTGCCTGCCTTTTGCGCACTCGCCGCCGAACTTGGCATCACGCTGCTCATCGGCTCGCTCGCGATTGCGCTGGAAGACGGCGCGGATGACCGTTTCGCCAACCGTTCCTTCCTCATCGGGCCGGATGGCGGCGTCATCGCCCGCTATGACAAGATCCACATGTTCGATGTGGAGGTTGGCGACGGCCAGAATTACCGGGAAAGCCGCGCCTATCGCCCTGGCGAAACCGCCGTGCTCGCCGCCGCGCCCTTTGGAAAGCTCGGCCTCACCATCTGCTATGATGTCCGCTTCCCGCATCTCCACCGGGCGCTCGCCAAGGCGGGCGCTGACATCCTCGCCATTCCTGCCGCCTTTACGAAGGTGACGGGTGAGGCCCACTGGCACATCCTCGTCCGCGCGCGTGCCATCGAGACGGGCTGCTTCGTCATCGCCCCGGCGCAAGCCGGAAAGCACGAAGACGGCCGCGAAACCTTCGGCCATTCCCTCATCGTCTCGCCCTGGGGCGAAGTGCTGGCAGAGGGCAGCGCGACGGAGCCGGGCATCGTGATGGCGGAGCTTGATTTGGAAGAGGTCGCCAAGGCGCGCGCGCGGATTCCGGCGCTGGGCAATAGCCAAGTGTTCCGTGTCGAGAGGGCCGGATTTTAGCGAATCTCCGTGTCATCCCGGAATTTGCGAAGCAAATATCCGGGACCTTCTCTCCGCAAATCTCAGCAAGGTCCCGGATAAGCGCTGCGCGCTTTCCGGGATGACACGCTTAAGCTTCCGCCCTATCGCCCCAGCCGCCGCCGGAATTCGCCATAGCCGAAGTCGGAGACCTGCTCGATCCGCCCGTCTTCCCAGCGGATGGCGAGGTTGGCGAGCGGGGTGCCGTTGAAGGTGTTGGTCTTGACGAAGCTGTAATGCATCTGGTCGGTGAAGATGATCTGGTCGCCCGGTTCCAGTTGTTTCTCGAAGGAATAATCCCCGATCACATCGCCGGTCATGCAGGTCTTCCCGCCGAAACGATACGTATGCGGAAGCTCGCCCGGCATCCCCGCGCCGATCACATCGGGGCGGTAGGGCACTTCCAGAACATCCGGCATATGGGTCGAGGCGGACGCGTCCAGAATGGCCAGGTCCATCTCGTTCCAGTGCAAAGCCAGAACGGTCGAGTGCAACTCGCCGGTGTTCACCACCAGCCCCGCGCCCGGCTCCAGGATCACCTCGATCCCGAACCGCGCCTTGAATTTGAGGATGGCCGCGATCAGCGCATCGACATCATAGCCCGGCTTGTTGAGGAAATGCCCGCCGCCGAAATTCACGGCCTTTGCCTGTTCGAGGTAAGGCGCAAACTTTTCCGACACCGCCTCGATCAGGCCGACCGAGCCCTCATGAAGGCTCTCGCAGAGGGCATGGACGTGAAAAATGTCGACGCCCGACCAGTTCACCTGCGCCAGCTTTGAGGGCACTTCTCCAAACCGGCTCGTCGGCGCGGTCGGGTTATAAAGGTCTCCGCCCAGCGTGGCATTGGAATAGCCGGGGTTTACACGCAGGCCCACATGCGCGCCCGCGTCCCGCGCGATATCGCCAAACCGGCCAAGCTGCTCGGCCGAATTGAAATAGATGTGCTGGGCAATTTTCGTCAGACGGCGGACTTCATCTTCGGTGTATGCGGGCGAATAGACATGCACCTCCTTGCCGAACTCCTCCGCGCCCATGATCGCTTCCTGCTCGCCGCTGGCGGTCGTCCCGTCGAGATAGTCCTTCATCAGGGGGAAGGCGGCGGGCATCGCAAACGCCTTGGTGGCCAGCAGCACCTTGCAGCCAGCCTCCTCGCGCACGCGCTGGGCCGTCTCCAGGTTCTTCCGGAGGCGGGCGGCGTCGAGCACGAAGCAGGGGGTTTGGATATCGGTCATGTCAGAAGGCCCTCACCTCCCACGCCCTTCGGGCGCGGGTCCCTCCTCTCCCGCAAGCGGGAGAGGGGTAATGTTGCGTTTGAGATGGCGTGGTGAAAACCCCTCTCCCTCCGGGAGAGGCTGCGAAGGACGGCGTTTGCACTGCAAACGGTCCGAGCAGGCCCATCGCGCAGCGATGGGAGGTGAGGGGCGCCGAGTTCAGGTCACCACCTCAAACAGCTCGTCCTGATCCCCCGGCTTGATGTCGATGATCGTCGTTGGCAGGCCGCGCTCGGCCACATCATCCAGGAAGGGCTTCGACGGGAACTCCTCGACGTTGAACACGCCGGGGCCTTTCCAGATGCCACGGAAGAACATCGCCGCGCCGGATACCGGCGGCACGCCGGTCGTGTAAGAAACCGCCTGCGCGCCAACTTCCTTGTTGGTCTCGGCATGGTCGCAGACATTGTAGAGCATCTTGGCGATCTTCTCGCCATTCTTCACGCCACGGACGATCACGCCGATGCTCGTCTTGCCCGAATAGTTTTCGGCAAGGGAGGAGGGCGGCGGCAGAAGGTCGCGCAGGAACTCCATCGGAATGATGTCCATGCCCTTATGCTTGATCGGCTCGAGGCTGATCAGGCCTATGGATTTGAACACTTCCAGATGCTTGATGTAGGCGTCGCCAAAGGTCATCCAGAAGCGGATCTGCTTCAGGCCACGGATGTTCTTCACAAGGCTTTCTTCTTCCTCATGATAGATGAGGTAAGAGGCGCGCGGGCCGACTTCGGGATAGTCCACCATCGTCTTGATGCTGAGGGCCGGGATCTCGATCCACTCGCCATTCTTCCAGTATTTGCCGTCCTGGGTCACTTCGCGGAGGTTGATCTCCGGATTGAAGTTGGTGGCAAAGGTCTTGCCATGGTCGCCGGCATTGCAGTCCACAATGTCGATATAGTGGATCTCGTCGAAGAGGTGCTCCTGCGCATAGGCGCACCAGATGTTCGAGACGCCGGGATCAAACCCGCAGCCGAGAATGGCGGTGAGGCCGGCTTCCTTGAACTTGTCCCGATAGGCCCACTGCCAGGAATATTCGAACTTCGCCACTTCGCGCGGTTCGTAATTGGCCGTGTCAAGATAGTTCGTGCCCGCCTCAAGGCAGGCGTCCATGATCGGCAGGTCCTGATAGGGCAGGGCCATGTTGATCACGAGGTCGGGCTTCACCTTCTTGATGAGCGCAACCGTGGCGGCCACGTCATCGGCGTCGACCTGCGCGATGTCGATCGGCGTCACGCACTCCCTGGCCACCTTCTCGCAGCTTTCGATGCGGCGCGAGGCCAGGGTGATGTGCTTGAACGTATCGCGGTCCATCGCGCATTTCTTGGCGACGACCGAACCGGCCGCGCCGGCGCCGATGATGAGAACTCTGTCCATATCTGGGCTAACTCCCGGAAAGGGTTGAAACTGTGCGCCTCCCTTAGGGCACTTTGCCGCCGGATGCTAGCTGGCGCGGCGCGGGGAGGGTGCTAGATAGGGGCGCCTATGGCGTGCCACAATGACAGCCATGTGAAGGGGCCAGAGGAGGGGGACACCGCCATGATCGCCACAACACCTGAAGCGCCCTATTGGGCCGTCATCTTCACCGCCATCTTCTCCGGCCGGGAGGAGGCGGAATATACTCGGATGGCCGAAGAGATGGTCACCCTCGCCCACAAGATGCCGGGCTTTCTGGGATACGAGTCCGCGCAAGGCGAGGGCGGGTTGGAAATCACCGTTTCCTATTGGGAGAGCGAAGACGCCATCCGCGCCTGGAAACGCCACGGCGACCACATCACCGCCCAGAAACGGGGCCGCGAAGCCTTCTATTCGGCCTATACGATCCGCGTCGCCAAGGTGGAGCGCGCCTACGGCTTCTGAAGGCGGAGGTCAGCCGTTCGCGATCGTGTCGAGAAATTCGTCGATCGACATCCAGACGCCCATGATCTGGCCGGGGCCGGAGGAGAGCGCAATGCGCTGGGGCTGCTCTCCGTAGGTCCGGCGCAGGAACTGCTCGAAGGCAGCCGTAAACTCGGCAGGCGAGGACAATGCGTCATTGGACGGCATTTCGGCGACGAGGTGTGCCAGAAACTCTTCCATCAATATGTCGCCGGCCGCGCGGTTGCCCACCAGCAGGCCCGCGCAGGCCCTGAGGCTCGGCAGACAATGCTGGGCGCAGTCGGCAAAGGAGCCGAAACGCCTGCCATCATTGCGCAATTCATGCCATCTGAAGTTGCGGGCAAGCGGCAGAGGGGCCCTGTGCGCGGTCATCCCGTACTCTCCATTATCGACCGCAGCTTGCCAGGCGCGATCTGTTTGCCATCAAGCACAAATCGGGAGTGGTCCTTTCTCTGGGGCATGAGCTGTGATCCTTCTGTTCGGATTGTTCCCAATACAAAAACGTCTCAGGAGGCGGCGGGTTCCCTTTTTTTTGCATTTCAGAATTGAAAACCGCCCGCCCTGTGCCCGGGCGGGTACAGGGGCCGGCGCGTTGCTTTTTGCTTTCCGGGGCCGCCGGATCAGGCGTATGCTTTCCCCAAGGGCAGCCCCAAAGGCGGCCCGAACACGGCGCAGCGGCTCAACCCGGGTCCTGCGCAATGGGAAGGAGACCCAGAGTGACCCTTGAAAGCATTATTATTTTTCTGTTGATCGGGGCGGTTGCCGGCTGGCTGGCCGGGCTGATCGTCAAAGGCTTCGGCTTCGGATTGATCGGCAATATCATCATCGGAATCATCGGCGCCTTCATCGCGGGATATATCTTTCCGGCCCTGAATGTCAGCCTGGGAACCGGTATTGTCGCGGCGATCCTGCACGCCACCATCGGGGCGGTGATTCTGCTTCTGGTTGTGAGGGTCATAAAGCGCGCCTGAAGGCGCGTGCCTCAGCGCCGCCCATCCGGCCAGTCCGGCTGGGCGGCCGGGCCCAAACCGGCCCGGCCAACAAACGCTGGCGATCCTGCGAAAAACGCGCTATGCGGCGCCCTTTCTTTTGCGGGGGCAGCGCCCATGACGATCCGCCATTTCCTTGATCTCTGGCCCATCGAGCGCGCCGAACTCCGCGCGATTCTCGATGAAGCCCACCGTATGAAGAAGGCCCGCGCCGGCTGGCCGAAGGGCAAGGTGGATGCCGGCGCCCCGCTGGATGGCCACACGCTGGCGATGATTTTCGAGAAATCGTCCACCCGCACGCGTTTCTCCTTCGACATGGCGATGCGCCAGCTCGGCGGCTCGTCGATCACCGCCACCTCCTCTGACATGCAGCTCGGCCGGGGCGAGACGATCGATGACACCGCCAAGGTGCTCTCCCGCTATGTCGATGCCGTGATGATCCGCGCCAATGACCATGCCGATGTTGAGCTTTTCGCCGAGGCCGCCTCCGTGCCGGTAATCAACGGCCTGACAGACCGCTCCCATCCCTGCCAGATCATGGCAGACCTGCTGACGCTGGAGGAACACGGGCTTACCCTGCAGGGCGCCCGCATCGCCTGGGTGGGGGATGGCAACAATGTCTGTGCCAGCTTCATCCATGCCGCGCCGAAATTCGGCTTCTCCCTCGCCATCGGCACGCCCAAGCGCTTTGCTCCGGATGAAGACGATCTGGAAATCGCCGCCGAGCTTCAGGGCCGGATCGACCTTTTCGAGACCGCCGAGGAAGCTGTCGCCGGCGCCGATGTGGTCATCGCCGACACCTTCGTCTCCATGGGCGACACTGACGCCGAACGCCGCCTCCAGATCCTTGAGCCCTATGCGGTCACCGAGGAGCTGATGGCGCTGGCCGCCGGCGGGGCAAAATTCCTCCACTGCCTGCCGGCCCACCGGGGCGAGGAAGTCGACGCCGAAGTCATCGACGGCCCGGCCAGCCTCGTCTTCGACGAAGCCGAAAACCGCCTCCATGCCCAGAAGGCGATCCTGCGCTGGTGCCTCGGGAAATAAATCCGGACGGCCAAGCCTGCCCCTTGTCGCGATCTTTCAAGACCCGGCCACGCCGCCATGCTCTTATTTGGCTTCCGAGCAATAAGGAGCTTCCGGATGATTTTCAGATACACCATACTCTATGTCGATGATGTAGCCGCCAGCCTTGATTTCTTCGTGCGGGCATTTGGCCTGGAAAAGAGATTTCTGCATGAGAGCGGGGACTATGGTGAGCTCTCCACCGGGGAAACACGGCTTGCCTTCTCCTCAAAGGCGCTGATGCGGCAGATCGGCAAGACCCCCGGCATTCCTTCCGTCCACGAACCGGTATTCGAGATTGCCTTCGAGACGGCGGATGTGCGCTCTGCGCTCGCCCGCGCGCTGGAGGCAGGCGCGCGCCTGCTTCAGGATGCACGCGAGGAAGCCTGGGGCCAGACGACCTCCTATGTCGCCGATCCCAACGGCTATGTGGTGGAGATCTGCTCGCCGGTCCAGTTGCCCAGCCCCGGTTGATGCAGGATCGCCAGCAGGGCTGTGTTTTGGCGCAGGCGCGCCGGAGACATGCCAAACCAGCGGCCGAATGCCCGTGTCATATGGGCCTGATCGCTGTAGCCGGCCATCGCGGCCACCTCTGCCACCGGGGCAGGGGTGGCAAGGGCCATAGCCGCTGTACGGGCCCGGCCAAGCTGGCGCCAGAAATCCGGGGGTGGCAGTTTCAGGGTCCGGAAATGTCTCTGCAGCGTGCGCCCGCTCACGCCCGCTTGCCGGGCGGCTGAGGCCAGGCTTGCAGAAGGGGCCGCGAGCAGGGAAATCAGGCTCGCCATTTCCGAGGCGCGCTCGGCCGCGTCCTGAAGGGCGGGGCCCGCCTCCTCCGGCGCCGCCGAAATGGCGCTCAGCGCATCTTCGGAGAGAACCGTTCCCGGCTGCAGGCGGTAGGCCCGGATCGACGTGTCCCTGGCCACCAGAACCTGCCGGGGGCCGGTATCCCATTCGGTGAGAAGTGTCTGCGCCATCCGTCCGGGGGCTGAGATGATCAGCACATCCCGGCAGCCATCAGGCAGCACCGTTACGGGCGTGTCCTCGCGCGCCTGGAATTCCCATTCAACATGGCTCATCGCGCCGGGATAGGCGAGCCTCCGCCGCTTCGCAACCGGCAGGGATCATTCTCTACGCCTGCCGGGCGATCGGCGCAAACCCTTGATGCTCCGGAAAATCCTTTTGAAATCCGGTGATTGCCGCTGCCCCCTTGCGATCAGGGCGCCTCGCTGCCACATGGGGCGCCTTGAACGCCCCCTTGCGCCGAACGGGATATGCCCCATGACCCAGCCTGCCTTCCAGACCGGTGATTTCACCGCCAGTTTCCAGATCGAGGACCGCCCCATCCGCGGGCGCGCCGTGCGCATGGGCCCGGACAGTCTGACCCCGATCCTGGCGCGTCATGATTACCCCGAAAACCTCGCCCGGATCCTCGGCGAAGCCGTCGCGCTGGCCGCCCTGGTCGGCTCGTCGCTGAAATTTGATGGCCGCATCCTGGTTCAGGCCGAGGGCGATGGCCCGGTGCGCATGCTGGTGGGGGAATACACCACCAATGGCGGCGTGCGCGGCTATGCCCGTTATGATGAAGAGGCCTGGGCCAATCTTGACCGGCTCAACAAGGGCAAGCCGCCCCATATGCCCCAGCTGTTCGGGCGCAGCGGCCGGCTCGGCCTGATCCTCCTGCAGGACAATCCGAACCTGCAGCCCTATCAGGGCATCGTGCCGCTCAACAAGGGTACGCTTGCGCAGTGTGCGGAGGATTATTACAGCATGTCCGAGCAGGTGCCCTCGCGCATCCGGCTTTCGGTCGAGCCTGTCGAGGGCGGAGACTGGGTGTGCGGCGGCATGATGATCCAGCGCATCGCGGGCGACGAGAACCGGGGCGACACGCAGGAAGCCTGGCGCGAGGCCGAGGCCCTGTTCGCAACGCTGACGCCCGGCGAGCTGGCAGACCCCGGCCTTCCGATGACGGATCTTCTCTTCCGCCTGTTCCATGAGCAGGGCGTGCGTCTGGAAGACAGCCGCGCAGTGGATGACCGGTGCACCTGCAATGAGGAACGCCTGCTGCAGACGCTGCGCGGCATGCCCGAAGAGTCGCTGCGCGATCTGGTCGAGCCCAATGGCACGCTCGCCATCGACTGCCAGTTCTGCAATCGCCATTATGTGCTGCCGATCGAAAGCGTCACCGGCCCGGCCAACTGAGGCTTGCGACATAAAAAACGGGCGCGGGAGAGCTTCTCTTCCGCGCCCGCTGCTTTTCTGGAGAAAGCCTCACACCGTGCGCTTGGCGCGGTCCTTGGCGTTGGTGGCTTCGATGGCTTCGCGGGCGGCGGCCCACTGCTCATCGCCCCAGGCCGTCAGCATGCTGAAATTGCCGCCGGAGGCATTGTACATCGCCCCGTCGATGGCAATCGTCTGGCCGTTCACATATTCGGCGCCCGGCGCCATCAGGAATACGGCGAGGTTGACGAGTTCATGCATCTCGCCCACGCGGCCCATCGGGTTGGCCACGCCCCGGTCCATCCGCTCGGCGCCCTCGGCGTCGGGTGAAAGGCGTTTGGACATGCCCTCGGTCGGGAAGGGGCCCGGCGCAATCGCGTTGAAGCGCAGCCCGTAATGGCCCCATTCGACGGCAAGGGATTGCGTCATCACATTGACCCCCGCCTTCGACATGGCCGACGGCACCACAAACGGCCCGCCATTCCACACCCAGGTCGTCAGGATGGAGCAGACATTGCCGCGCCGCTTCTCGGCAATCCAGCGCTTGCCGATGTCATGCGTCATGTAGAAGCTGCCGCGGAACACGATGTTCGAGATCGCGTCAAATCCGCGGATCGAGAGATCCTCCGTACGCGAAATGAAATTGCCCGCCGCATTGTTGATGAGGCCGGTCAGCGCGCCATGCTGCGACCAGATCTTGTCATTCATCTCGGTGATCGCTTCGGCCACACGAATGTCGCAGGCATGGGGCACAACCTTGCCGCCATGCTTGTCCATCAATTCCTTCGCGGTCTCTTCCAGCACGCCGCCCCGGCGCCCGCAGATATGCACTTCTGCGCCCAGCTTCAGAAAGCCTTCGGCCATTTCCTTGCCCAGGCCCGTTCCGCCGCCGGTGACCAGGATGCGTTCATCCTTCATCAGCCCGTCGCGGAACATCAGTTTCGATACGTCCATTTCTGGTCCTCCCTCAGGTGTCTTTAACGAGCGTACAGGCGCCCCGATGCGGCCGCCAGCGGGGACGTCGCGGAAGCTGCCGCCTCATTTCCTCCAGGGCAGGCTGACCACCCGCCAGAGCACCCAGACCGGCAGCACAACCAGCGCGCCCGCCAGGGCCGGCTGCCAGAAATTCCCGATCGCCCAGCCCAGCGCCGCAAAGGATTGCCGCAGGATGGCGCGGAGGGCTTCGGCCAGGTTGAAGTCCGGATTGCCGGGGTCGAAATTCGCCGCCATCACGAAAAAGCCGGTAAGGATGCACAGCCCCAGCAGCTTCAGCCCGCCCAAGATACTGATGCCGAACAGGCGCTTCAGCAGCGGCCGCTTCGGGGGCGGCGGAACAGGTGTCTGCGCCGGGGGCGGTGGCGCCGCGGCCGGGGCTGCCTCGGGGCCCGCCTCGGGGGCTGGGGGCGGGCTCTCGTCAGCCACTGGTATCGCGTCCCGCCGGCGGGGAAAGGGCGGTTTCGCCCTCTTCGGCCTGGCGCTTATCGCGCGCGGGCACTTCCACCTGATACTGGGTCGCGGTCGGGAAGGGGATGGTGATGCCCGCCCGGTCGAGCGCCTGTTTGACATTTTTCATCAGGTCGGCGCGCACCTGGAAATTATTGGGCGTCGCCACCCAGGCCCGCAGGGTCAGCGACACCGCCCAGTCATCCAGAGACCGCACGCCCGCCCAGATCGGCATATAGCCGATCACCTGCGGATGGTTCTCCGCCGTGTTGCGCAGGATCTGCAGCGCCTTGTCGATGTCGTCCTCATAGGAAATGCTGAAGATCAGATCGACCCGGCGGAAGGGTTGGAGCGTGTGGTTGATCAGCGGCGAGCCCCACACCTTGTCATTGGTGATGGAGACGATCTTGTTGTCGATCTGCTTCAGCGAGGTGGTGAAGGGGGTGATGTTGGTCACTTCTCCGTCAAGGCCCGCCAGCGTCACGAAATCGCCGATCCGGAACGGCCGGAACACCGCCAGCATCACCCCGGCGGCCACCGATTTGAGCGTGTCCTGCAGCGCCAGGCCAATCGCCAGGCCCGCCGCGCCCAGTACGGCGGCCAGCGACGCGGCCGGAAAGCCCAGCTGGATCAGCGCCATCACGATGGCGACGGCAAAGATCACATATTTGATCAGCGAGGCGGAAAACGCGATCAGCGTGTCATCGGCCCCGGCATGGGCATGGGCCTTTTCGCCGAACTTGCGCAGCGAGCGGGCGATCATGTTGGCGCCCATCAGCGCAAAGAACAGGATGGCCACCGCCGCCATCGCGCCTGGCCCCCGGGCTTCCACCAGCGCGCGCCAGTCATAGCCGGCCAGGCCCAGCGGCAGGGGGGAGAAGAGGATCAGCGCAAACACCCGCGCCACCGAGGCCATCAGGTCCCAGGCCGAGCCTTCAAACTCCTTGTCCTTGGGTGTCAGCCGCTGGCCGGTAAACCGCACGATATGCTTTACCGCCGTCGCCAGCAGCCAGATCAGCACCACGGAGCCCAGCACCAGGCTCCATTTGACCATATGCGGCCAGGAAGCGGCCAGCCAGGCAGGCCAGGTGGATGTGTCGATGTTCAGTTGCGCCAGCAGGCGCGTCGCGTCGGCAGGTATCGTCATGGCGCCGGTCTAACCGGCTTTGCGCCGCGCGTCAGCCTCACCAGCAGCAGCAGAATGAGGCAGCCAAAGGCGATATGGCCGATGAGGTGCATTCCCGTTTCCAGCCAGTTGTGGAAGGCGATGCCCAGGATGCCCCAGCCGAGCGCCGCGAAATACCAGAGGCTGGCGCTGATGCGGCTGGCAAACAGCCAGGCAAACACGCCCGCGCTGCCCAGCGTCGTCCAGAACATCGGCCAGGGAAAATCCGAATCGCCCAGCCCCGTCAGGCTGCGCACGGTCAGCGGGATCGACACCGCCGTCGCCGCCGAAATCCACCCGGCCAGCAGCCCGCTGGCCGTCGCCCCGAGATAATAGCTGGCAGAGCGGCTCCCCCCGCGCAGCTCATGCGCGCTGCGCGCGGCCAGCCAGGAGAAGAGGAAGATCGGCCCCAGAAGAATGAAGTTCAGAAGCTGGATGTTGAACAGCTGCGCGCTCAGCATCCACAGGATGTTGCCCACGCCTGCCAGCAGCATCGGCAGCCCGGTCGCCCGCGGCCAGCTTTCCGGCTTGCGCAGCCCGGCAAGGCCGAAGGCGATATAGACGGCAAAGATCACGCTCCAGATGGAGAAGAAGGGCGGCATCGGCTGCTCCGGCGCCAGCCCCGCGCGGTTGGCCTCGCCCACAGGAATGCCGATGCCGAACACCGGCGCCAGCGCGCCTGCCAGCGGCTGCAGGATGCCCACGATCAGGACCAGGAGAGGTAATATCCGGCTATGCATGGGGCGGCCCTTTTCGCTCTCTTCCAAGTATAGGCCCGCCCAGCCCCCGTCCATCCCCGGATCAGCGGCAGGCGCCCGCATCGGCGTCACACAGCGCCATCACCGAGGCGATCCAGTCGGCATAGCCCTGCAGGTTGGTATAGCGCCCGTTATACTCCCCCTCGCAGAAATGCCCGGTCGTGCGGTTCTGTTCGACAACGGAGAGTATCCCCACCACCGTCTTGCTGCCATCGGCCTCGGTCACATAGAGCGGCCCGCCGCTGTCACCGATGCAGGGGCCCGCGCCATTGTCGCTCGCCACCGTGATCGCCGCCGGGCCGGCATGGGTGATCTTCAGGCGCGTGGTCAGAAGGTCGTTGGACAGCTGCCCGTCAAACCGGGTGAGGCCCCAGCCGGCCATCTCGGCCGCCGGATAGTTCGCAGGGGCCAATGGCCGGCGCGTCGCGCCAAACCGCGCCACCGGCACATTGCCCAGGCTCGCCACCTGTTCCTCGCTGAGGCGCACCAGCGCAATGTCATTGGCATAGCCATTGTCCGTTCCCTGATAGCCGGCATGGCACACCGCATATTCGGCCGAGACGCGCTTGGCCTCAGGGCTGCGCAGATTGGCGGCCTCGCCGATCACCCGGATCTCGTCGAACGGTTCATCAATGCAATGGGCCGCTGTCACGAACCAGTTGCGCGCCACGCGTACCGCTCCGCAATGGCCGGTGGCTACCGCGCCCGTCGGCTCGGCCCGGCGCGGCTCGATCTTCACGATGCCGGGAAAGGCGCCCAGCGTCGCGGCCAGCGCGTTCACCGCTTCGGTGCCCGCCACCGGTTCTTCCAGCTCGGTCGCCCCGGCGGCCATCGCCACGGTCGGCGTCGGCGCTGCCCCCTGTGGCAGGGCGCAGCGGCTGGCATTGACGAGGCCCAGGGAGGCCGCCCGCACCGCTTCCGGCGCCAGGCGCGCTTCATCCTCTGACGGCATATCCGGGGCAGGGGCCGCGTCCTCGCCGGGCTCGCTGCTGGCGCCCGCCGCCGGCATCTCTGCGGCCGCCGCGTCTTCTTCGGCCTTGCGCGCCGCTTCGGCCAGCTCTGCCTCTATCTCTTCGGGTGTCGGCTGCAGGTCCGTTTCGGTATAGCCGCCGGTGGCCTCGCCGGCCTTGTCGGCGGGACCTGGCGAAACCGGGTTCAGCCCCGGCAGTCTCACCTGATCACAGCCCGCCAGTGTCAGGCCCAGCAGCAGGCAGGCGCCCGCAAGGGCGTAATGGGTGCGTCGCATTCCGATGGTCCCCTTCTGAAAGCATCGCGTCGGCTCATAAACGCCGGGCGGGTGGCCCCGGTCAACAGGCGGTGATAACCGGCCGGAAACTGTCGCGCCGGGCTTGCCCGAAACGCCCGCCTGCCTACACTTGGGCCCAGCCTAGGAGACTCGCCCATGCCCACATTCCGCGCAGCCCTTGCGGCGCTGGCCCTGTCGATCCCGCTTGCCCTTCCGGCCATGGCCCAGGAAGGCGGCACCACCGAGGACACGCAGCGCGCCCTGGCCGCCGGCTGGAAGGCCACCTTCACCTGTTCGGGCCTCTTCGTCGCGGGCCAGACCCAGCAGGAACTCGACCAGAACGAGCTCTCCGGCATCTATCCCGACTATGCCCGCTATTTCGACCAGCTGCCTCCGGCGCGGATCGACCAGTCCCGCAAGACCGTTTCGGTCGACTATTCCCCGCTGATGCCGCCCCGCCTGGCCGCCTACCGCCCCGGCTTTGGCTGCACCCAGCTGCCCGTCGGCGCCACGGAGAAGGCCCTCGATTTCCTGCCCCGCTTTGCCGCCTGGCCCGAATACACCACCCAGGACCGGGGCAGCGCCATCGGCTCGAATGTGAAAGTCGAGCTGCGCCTGGAAGAGGCCGAGCGCCTCGAAATGCCCGTCACCGCCGCTTTCGATGAAATGACCTATGGCGCCGGCACCCGCACCAGCTCGGTCATCGTCGTGCGCGATGGCCAGGTCGTGGCCGAGCGCTATGCCCGCGGCGTGGAGCATGAAACGCCCCAGCGCACCTGGTCGGTCGGCAAATCCCTGACCGCCACAATTATCGGCGCCGCCCGCCGCCAGGGCCTGATCGACATCGACTATCCCGCTGTCATCGCCGCCTGGAACAAGGGCGCAGACCCACGCCGCGAGATCACCATCCGAAACCTGCTGCACATGGCCAGCGGCCTCGACAGCGGCGAAAACGGTTCGCGCACGGATCGCCTCTATTTCGGCGGCGGCCGCGTGGTTGACCAGGCCGCCACCAGCATCCTTGAAGTCGAGCCCGGCTCCCGCTTCAAATATGCCAACAATGACACCGTCATCGCCATGCGCGCCCTGCGCGAAGCGATGGCGGATGATACCCGCTTCCACCGATTCCCGTATGAGGCCGTCCTGCACAAGATCGGCGCCGTGCGCACCACGATGGAGATCGACTGGAACGGCGATTTCATCTCCTCCAGCCAGGTCTGGGCCACGGGCCGCGATCTGGCCCGCATCGGCCAGCTTTACCTGCAGGATGGCATGTGGGCGGGTGAACGCCTGCTGCCGGAAGGCTGGGTTGAGTTCGTCCGTACACCCGCCCCGGCCCAGCCGGCAGACGCCGCCTCCAGGGGCGGCTATGGCGCCCAGTTCTGGCTGATGAACAATGTCCCCGGCGTGCCCGAAGGCACCTTCTACGCCGCCGGCAATCGCGGCCAGTATATCGTCATCCTTCCGGCGCTGCGCACCGTGGTCGTCCGCCAGGGCTATGACACGATCGGCGGCGCCCGGTTCGACATTGAACGGTTTGTTCTGGATGTCACCCGCGCCCTCCAGGCCGCCGATGCAGACCGGGGCCTTGCCGCCGAAGACCTGCGCCGCGCCGCCGAAGCCGAAAACGCCGCCGCCGCCACCCGCCGCCCGCGCTGACGCGTCCTTCCGCCGGCCGCTGCCGAGGCAGTGGCCGGCGTATATTCCTCGTCTTCGCTCAGGGCGCTCCGTAGCCGGATTGAGGCGCTGCCTTCAGGTTTGACACCTTGCGCGTTTCGCTCTGGCGGAAGTCCTGCATCATCGCATTGCCCGCCACCAGCAGCGTGAACGTGTCCACATGGCTGCGCCCGTCCGGCGCGGCCTTGCACGCCACCTTCATGCTGAACGTGTCGATCTTGGCCGCCATCGCCGGTTTGAACGCCTTGGGCGCAGCCAGTTCATAGGCCAGCACATTGCCCGTCGCCTTGTCGAGCACGGCGGTGCCCGTCAGGTGTTTCACCATGGCGCGCATATTCTTGTCCTCGCCGGGCAGGGGGGTGAAGCTGTAGGTCGCCGTGCTGGCATTTTCCGAAATCCGCGTGGCGCCCGGCGGAATGGCTTCGGTAAATCTGTTGCACCAGATGTCGCCCTTGGTTTCGCTTTTCAGCCGCTCGGCGCGCTTGGCGGCCTCGCCCTCAAGGCTTGCAATGTCCGGCGTAATCGCCACCACCCGTTCGTCTTCGGGCCGCGCCTGATCGACCTTGAAACTCAAGCGCTGCTTGCCGTCATCAAATGACATGTCGAAAAGATAGGCCGGGCCCTCCCTGGGCACCTTGCGTGCCTTTTCCAGCAGCGCGTCGGCACCGGCGGGCAGGGCGAGGCCGATAACGCAAAGTCCGGTCAGAAAGAGGCGGGGACGCATCGGCAGGCTCCATCGATTTTGCAGGGCGAATGCAACTTCTTCCTTTCCGCCGCAAAATGAAAGAGCCAGACGCCGCGCCTTGCCCTAGTTTAATCTTCGCCATGGCCGACACTGCCCCGCCTTCCTTCCGCCTGCCGCCCGCCTTCGAGGCGTGGTTTGCCGCGCGCGGCTGGTCGCCCCGCCCGCATCAGCTTGCCCTGGCAGAGGCGTCGCTGTCCGGCGCCAGCGCCCTCCTCATCGCCCCCACCGGCGGCGGCAAAACCCTCGCCGGCTTCCTCGGCACCTTGATCGAACTCAGCAACCCTTCTTCTCCTCCCCCGCCTGCGGGGGAGGTGGCGCCGAAGGCGACGGAGGGGGGAGCCCCGCGTCCGGCTTTGCACACCCTCTACATCTCCCCCCTCAAGGCGCTCGCCGCCGACGTTCAGCGCAATCTCATGACGCCGGTGTCCGAGATGGCCCTGCCCATCCGTATCGAAACCCGCACCGGCGACACGCCCCCCCATGTCCGCCAGCGCCAGCGCAAGACCCCGCCCGACATCCTCCTGACAACCCCTGAACAGCTCGCCCTCCTGATCGCCTCCGATCACGCCGCCAGCTTCTTCGCCGACCTCAAATGCGTGATCATCGACGAGATCCACGCCATCGCCCCGTCGAAACGCGGCGACCTCCTCGCCCTCGGCCTCGCCACGCTGGCAACCTGGTCCCCCACCTGCCGCTTCCTCGGCCTCTCCGCCACCGTGCGCGATCCAGAGCAGCTTGCGGGCTGGCTCAACGTCCGCCGCCCCGCAGAACAACCCTCTTCTCCTCCCCCGTTCACGGGGGAGGTGGCGCCAAAGGCGACGGAGGGGGGAGCCCCGCATACTGCCGCTTCCCCCCTCCGCCCTTCGGGCACCTCCCCCGTAAACGGGGGAGGAGAAGAAAGCCGTGTACGAATAATACAAACCCCCACCGCCCTCTCCCCCGACATCTCCATCCTCGTCTCCCGCGAGCGCATCCCATGGTCGGGCCATTCCGGCCGCTTCGCCGTCGGCGAAGTCTACGAAGCCATCCGCGACGCCACGATGACGCTCGTCTTCGTCAACACGCGCAGCCAGGCCGAGCTGCTTTTCCAGGAGCTCTGGGCAGCGAACGAGGACGGCCTCCCCATCGCGCTCCATCACGGCTCGCTTGCCCGCGACCAGCGCGAGCGCGTCGAAGCCGCCATGGCTGCGGGCCAACTCAAGGCGGTGGTCTGCACTTCCACCCTCGATCTCGGCATCGACTGGGGCGAGGTCGATCTTGTCATCCAGATGGGCGCCCCCAAGGGCGCCGCCCGCCTCATCCAGCGCATCGGCCGCTCCAACCACCGTATGGACGAAGCCTCCAAGGCCATCCTTGTACCGACAAACCGTTTCGAAGTCCTCGAATGCCGCGCTGCTGAAGCCGCCGTCGAAGCCGGGGAGATTGACGGCGAAGGCCCGCGCAGTGGCGCGCTCGACATTCTCGCCCAGCATGTCATGGGCCGCGCCTGCGGCGAAGGCTTCCATCTGCCCGCCCTTTACGACGAAATCCGCCAGGCCCAGCCCTACGCGTCCCTCGACTGGGAAACCTATGAACGCCTCGTCGATTTCGTCGCCACCGGCGGCTACGCCCTCAAAACCTATGACCGCTTCCACCGCATCGTGCGCCGCGCCGACGGCCTCTGGGTCGCCCGAACTCCAAGAGACAAACAGGCCCACCGCATGAATGTCGGCGCCATCGTCGAGGCGCCAATGCTCAATGTCCGCCTGGCAAGTTTCGCGGGGCGAGGCGCAGCGCAACCTTCTCCTCCCCCGCCTGCGGGGGAGGTGGCCGCGAAGCGGTCGGAGGGGGGAGCCCAGCGTACTGCCGCTTCCCCCCTCCGCCCTTCGGGCACCTCCCCCGCAGGCGGGGGAGGAGAGACCCGCCGCGCCCTCCGAGCCGGCCGCAAACTCGGCGAAATGGAAGAATACTTCCTGAGCCTCCTCACCCCCGGCGACACCTTCCTCTTTGCCGGCGAAATCCTCCGCCTGCTGGGCATTGACGGCATGGACGCCCTCTGCGTCCGCGCCGAGGCGGAGAGCCCCGCCATCCCGACCTATAATGGCGGCAAGTTTCCGCTGAGCACCTTCCTGGCAGACCGTGTCCGCCACATGATCCACAATCCGGACGAATGGAAACACCTGCCGGACCCCGTGCGTGAGTGGTTCGAAATCCAGGCGCTGCGCTCAGCCATTCCGCCGCCGGATCATCTGCTCGTGGAAACATTCCCGCGCGCCGACCGGCACTATCTCGTCTCCTATCCCTTCGAGGGGCGCCTGGCCCATCAGACCCTCGGCATGCTCGTCACCCGCCGGCTCGAGCGCGCCGGCGCAAAGCCCACCGGCTTCGTCGCCAGCGAATACGCCATGGCCGTCTGGGGCATGGAGGACATGCGCGGCCTCGACATGGACGCGATCTTCCACCCGGATATGCTGGGCGATGATCTGGAAGAATGGCTCGACGAAAGCGCCCTGATGAAGCGCACCTTTGCCCATTGCGCCCAGATCTCCGGCCTCATCCACCGCAACCTTCCGGGGTCGGAGAAAAACTCCCGCCAGGTCACCTTCTCGACAGACCTCATCTTCGATGTCCTGCGCAGCCACGAACCCGGCCACATCCTCCTTGAGGCCACCCGCGCCGACGCCGCCACCGGCCTGCTGGACGTCCGCCGCCTCTCCGGCATGCTCGCCCGCATCCACGGCCACATCGTCCACAAGCCGCTCGCAAAGATCAGCCCCTTCGCCGTGCCCGTGATGCTCGAAGTCGGCCGCGAACCCGTCTTCGGCGCCTCCGCCATGGAAGCCATCCTGCGCGAAGCCGAAGAAGACCTCGTGCGGGATGCTATGGGGTAGGGGCGGGCGGCGGCCCCTTGCGCAGCCACCCCGTCACCGCCTGCCGCGTGCCCCTGGCGAAGGGCGCCACCGCGCTCACCGCATGCTGCTGGGGCACCTTGAAGAAGGAGAGGGTGTTGAACATCGGCGTGAACGCCTCCTGCACATGCCCGTCCTGGCCGGTAAACATCAGCAGGCCGCCCATATCGGCATTCCAGTCCGGCGTCAGGTTTGCCACGAAGGCGGCAATCCGCCGGAATTCCGGCAATTCGTCATCATGCGAGGTCAGGAAATGCCCGGCCCGGTAGCGCGTCAGCTGCCCGTCACAGAAGGTCTCTCCCGGCACATGATCGGCCCCCATGATGTCATGCAGCAGGGCGATGAAGGCTTCCGAATTCAGCGTCTCGGCCATCTGCCGCAACGGCCCGTCCGGCAGCTTTCCGGCCCGCAGATTGTCATACAGCAGGTGGCGTTCAAACCGGTACTGGAAGCCCGCCCGTGCCTCGGCCGCCACCAGCTCTTCAAACGGCGCCAGCCGCTCGGCGGGCAGGGCGGCCATCTGCGCGGCGTCAAACTCGCGGTGCTGCCCCTGAATGCGCGTCACCAGCAGCCAGCCATCATGCTGCCGGGCCGTCTCCAGCACCGATCTGGCAAAGTCCGGCTCGAATATGTCCGGCACCAGCACGCGGCCGGTCTGGTCAAAGCGATGTTTCAGGGAGGGGAGATCATTACGCGGGGCAAGCATACACAGAGGGTCCAGAATGTTATATCCATTCCTCAACTCACCCGGGCACACCCCTAGACCCGGCACCCGCCCATAACAATCTGGTATTTGAGGTTATCCCCTTAAATTTTCCTCATGAATGCCTTTGGATTCAAAGGGTCAGCCCCGGCGGAAGGCGCCCTTATCCACCCCCTCTCAAGTCATGCCTATACTCGCCTCCATGAGCGAGACAGATCCGCAGACGGAAGATGAGACAGGCGTGGTGGCCCTGCTGCGCCGCGCGACCGGGCTGGCGCTCGGTCTCATCGCCATGGCCCGCGCCGCGCTCGCCCAGTTCGGCGCTGCGCCCCCGCCGGCGGCCTATACAAGGCTCATCCTGCGCCGCTTTGTGGTGCCCGCTGAAGCCACCGTGCGCCGCGCGATCCTCGTGCTCGCCGGCACGCTGCCGCTGCCGGCCGTGCGCCCCGCCTCTGCCGCCCGCGCCGCGCCCAAAGCCCCGCCTCGGGCCAGGCCGGGCATCCGCTATCCGGTCTTCTGCCTGACAGAGCCTGCGCCCCGCGCCCGCCGCCCGCGCCCGGCGCCGGAAGCCCCGCTGCCCCGCATCCTCTTTCTCGACACGCCCACGCCTGCCGCCCCGGCGCCAAAGAATCGTCCGGCAACGGATGAAGAGGAGGCGGCCAGCGAAACCCGGCTGCTGCGCCGCCTCTTCGCGCTGGAGCGCGCTTATCTGAACCCCTGGCGCGAGGCCCGCCGCTATCTGCGCCGCTGCGCCCGCGACGAAGCCAGGGGCAGGGCGCCCCGCCGCCTCGCCTTCACGCGCATCCCCGGCAACACGCGCCATCTCTACGCGCCCTTCCGCGATATCCTTCAGGACATGAACCTCGCCGCCGAGGATTCCCTCCGCTGGCGGAGGGATACTTCATAAACTGTCATCCCGGCCAAAGGCAGCAAAGCTGCCGATTGAGCCGGGACATCCCGGCCAAAGGCGGCAAAGCCGCCGATTGAGCCGGGACATCCCGGCCAAAACGCGCAGCGTCATTGCGCCGGGACCGCCTGCACTCCAGCCCAAATCCCCCGAAGGCCCCGCCTCTCGGGCCAAAACGGCTGCGCCCGGCCGCCAGAACCCCTCTCCCCACGCACAACATGCCCCCTCCCCACGACTGTGGGGAGGGTTGGGGTGGGGCAGTTATCGGCTCTTTCCCGGCCCTCTCAGCCGCGCCTAATGCCCCGGCCCCAGCTTCGCCAGCGCCTGATCCACATACGGTTTGCAGTCTTCCGGCACGCCCAGGAAAGGCTCCTGATTGAAATAGATCCGCCGGCTGACCTGATATTTGAGATCGTTCACGATCTTGGTCTCCACCGCGTCGGTGGGCCCAAGTTCCAGCGCGGCGAGATAATCGCGCATCGCGCATTGCGGATAGGCCTGCGGCCAGTTGCCGATGAACAGCCCGCGCATCGAGCCGCGCCGGTAAAGCACTTCGGCCTTCTGCGCATCGGAGAGGTCAGGCCGCGCCATCAGCTGGGTCAGCGCCTCATCGGCCTTGCGCTCGGGCTTGTGGCTGAAATGCGCCGTCTGCAACAGCGGGCGGAATTCCTCATCGCTCAGCGTGGTTGCCGCCGCCGCCGCAGGCGCCTCAGCCGGCGCCGATGCGCACGCCGCCACCACCAGCGCGGCCAGCCCGCCCGTCACAATCGCTCTCATCATCTCAGATCTCCCCTTTGGCTGTGAACACGCCGCCAGAAAACCCCACCCCGCCACAGGCCTCCATCCCCCGTTCCGGGGGGCTTGTGAGCGAAGGGTTATACTACACGTGGTGAGAAGTGGGTCGCCTAAGCATAGCAACTAGAGGTGATAAGAGATAAGCGCCTACACTCAAGTTAAAGAGCATAATGAACCATCTTTTGGTTGATACCGTGGATGAGTACTTTTCGAGGATCTCGCCATGATATGTCGATAAGTAGCCAAATGAGATGATATCAAATAGCCGCAACGTGAAATCAGTATGCAGATGGAAAACTCGATTAGTTGAATCGACTGGATCGAGTATCGTTCCCCAAGTGCCAAATATAATGGGGATAAAGGCCAAAGCTGAAAAGAAGCAGACAAACTGTAGCCATCGTGGCAGCTCGGGCTCGTTTGGCGCCTTCAGTGAATAGGGAAGTCGCACTATCGACCAGAAACTTATGAGAGCTAAGACAACAGCAGCTGCATAAAGGAATAAAGATAGCGGTTTTGCTGACCCAGACGCCAGTGTTGATATGTAGAGAAATGCGCTGGCGTAGAAGGCCATCATTCCGGCAGTAATAAAGTACGTTCCGGCCAGAGAATTTCTTAGCCAGTGTGCGAATGCTAACGGCAACAGTCCAATTATCGCGCAGGTTAGCCAAATGGTATGAGACCAACTTAGAAAAAGACTTGTCCAATCCATAGCGATCCTCGGATTCGAATCAGTGCACTGTTCGCAGTATACTCCAGTTGACCGCGCGCCCCCGCCGCGCCAATCCTCCTCCCATGACCGCTGCCCGCGCCCTTTCCAGTGAAACCCTGCTCCACCTGGCCGGAGAGCTGCTGACGCCCCTGCCGGAGGGCGGCCTCTGGTGGGCCGCGCGCCGGCTGCTGGTGGTGTCAGACCTGCACCTGGAAAAAGGCTCCAATTACGCTGCCGCCGGCCAGCTTCTGCCCCCCTATGACACCGGCGCCACCCTCGCGCGGCTCGAAGCCCTCTGCGCCCGCCTGAGGCCCGAAACCATCCTCTCCCTCGGCGACAGTTTCCATGACCGCCAGTCTGAACACCGCCTGCCGCCGCCCTATGCGGCGCGTATCCGCGCGCTGACGGCCGCCCATGACTGGGTGTGGATCGAGGGCAACCATGATCCCGATCCCCCGGCCCATCTCGGCGGGCGCGCGGCCAAGGTCCTGCGCCTCGATGGCCTCGTCTTCCGGCACGAGCCGGAAGGGGAGGCGGGCGAGGTTGCCGGCCACCTTCACCCCGTGGCGAAGGTTGCCGGGCGCGGACGGTCTGTCCGCCGCCGCTGCTTCGCCTGCGAT
Organism: Hyphomonas sp.; assembly: GCF_013823385.1. GTDB lineage: Bacteria > Pseudomonadota > Alphaproteobacteria > Caulobacterales > Hyphomonadaceae > Hyphomonas. The sequence goes on along the minus strand of NZ_PNMA01000008.1, from coordinate 76,748 downwards.
GGCGCGCGCCTCGTCATGCCCGCCATGGGCGCCTTTGCCGGGGGCCTCAATATTCTGGATACGGCCTTTTCCGCCGTCTTCCCCGAAGGCTGCATGGCCTTCGCCATGGGGGAGGGGCGGGTCTATTCGCTGCCCCGCAAACATCTGATCCCGGATGTCCGCTCCGGCGGCGCAGGCTCCGGCGGCTGGCGGCTCTGACCCGGCCATTGCTGCGAACAAGCGCCACAGTTGCGCCGCGACCCTCCCTACTTTAGGCATTACTGAAGTACGGACGCCCGCAAATCCTCGCGCCCGCCAGCGATGTGACCCCGAAACTCCTTACCACCCTCAAGACCTACACGCCGAAACTCTTCGCGGCAGATGCCTTCGCCGGCGTCACCGTGGCCATGGTCGCCCTCCCGCTCAGCCTCGCCATCGCCATCGCCTCGGGCGCCGATCCCGGCGTCGGCCTCGTCACGGCGATCATCGGCGGCCTGCTCATCTCGCTACTCGGGGGCAGCCGGGTGCAGATCGGCGGGCCCACCGGGGCCTTCATCGTGGTCGTCTATGGCGTCATCGCCCATCATGGCTTTGACGGGCTGGTGCTGGCCACGTTGATGGCCGGGCTCATCCTGCTGGCCGCCGGCGCGCTGCGGCTCGGCAATCTCATCCAGTTCATCCCGGAAGCGGTGGTCAACGGCTTCACCATGGGCATCGCCCTGATCATCGCCACCAGCCAGCTCAAGGACCTCTTCGGGCTGCAGATTGATCATCTGCCGGCGGATTTCCTGCACAAGCTGCCCGCCCTCTGGGAGGCGAGGGCAACATTCAATCCCGCCGCCCTCGGCATTGGCCTCTCCACCATCCTGCTGATCGTCCTCTTCCGGCGCCTGGCGCCGCGCTGGCCGGGCCTCATCGTCGCCGTCGGGCTCACCTCGGCGGTGGCCGCCTTTGCCCATCTGCCGGTGGATACCATCGCCAGCCGCTTCGGCGATCTGCCCTCCCGCCTGCCGGTGCCCGGCCTGCCGGAGATCACCCTCGCCCGTTTGAAAGAGCTGCTGCCGTCGGCCCTCGTCATCGCCTTCCTGGCCGGGGTCGAATCGCTTCTCTCCGCCATGGTGGCAGACCGGATGATCGGCGGGCGCCATCGCCCCAATGCGGAACTTATGGCGCAGGGCGCGGCCAATCTCGGATCGGGGCTGTTCGGCGGTTTGCCGGCCACCGGCGCGATTGCGCGCACGGCCACGAATGTGAAGGCCGGCGGGCAGACGCCGGTGTCCGGAATTGTCCATGCTTTGACCCTGCTTGTCATCATGCTGTCCCTGTCTGACCTTGCCGGGCAGCTGGTTTTACCCGCCTTGGCCGGGCTTTTGCTGCTCACCGCCTGGAATATGTCCGAGCCGGACAAATGGGCCGAATATGCGCGCCTGCCCCTGGAAGACCGGCTGCTCCTGCTGCTGACACTGGTGCTGACGGTGGTGGCAGACCTCACGATCGCCATCGGCGTCGGGGTCGCGCTCGGCCTCGCCATCCGCCTGCGCCGCCGCAATGTCCCCCCATCCGACTGGACACCGCCAAGCCGTTGACGATAGGGAAAAATTCCTGCAATAGGAATATATTCCAAGGTTTCAGAATGGCGCATCCTGATGCAGCACAAGGACATCTGGCGGGGGCTTGACCGGCTCGCCGCCCATCACGGCCTCACCCCCTCAGCCCTCGCCAAACGGGCCGGGCTCGACCCCACCAGCTTCAACCCGTCCAAGCGCGAAGGCGCCGATGGCCGCCCCCGCTGGCCCAGCACCGAAAGCCTCGCCCGCGCCCTCGAAGCCGTCGGCGCAGGCTTTGATGATTTTGCCGCCCTCGTCGAAGGCCGCCGGGGTGGCTCGGCCCCCCTGATCGGCTTTGCCCAGGCCGGGCAGGACGGCTTCTTCGATGATGCCGGCTTCCCGGTCGGCGCCGGCTGGGAGGAAGTCCGCTTCCCTGGGCTCGGCGCAGAGACCGTCTATGCCCTTGAAATCAGTGGCGATTCGATGGAGCCCGCCTACCGCGCCGGCGACCGGATCATCGTCGCCCCCGGCGCCGAGGTGAAGATCGGAGACCGGGTCGTCGCCAAGACCACCTCCGGCGAAGTGATGGCCAAGGTGCTGGCCAAACGCAACGTCCGCACCATCGAACTGGCCTCCCTCAACCCGGCCTATGACCCGAGGGAATTCAAGCCCTCCGAGATTGCCTGGATTGCGCGCATCCTCTGGGCGAGTCAGTAAGCGCCCAAGTTCAAAGGCCTGTCCTCCCATGACTGACCCCAAATCACCCGCCCCCAGCCAGGGGCTCGACCCTGCCGACTGGGCCGCCTTCCGCCAGACCGCGCACGACCTGCTCGACGCCGCCATCGACAAGATGACCGCCAATCGCGAAGGCCGGGTCTGGACCCCGTTTCCGCCGGAAATGAAGGCTGCCTTCGCCCAGCCCCTCCCCAAGGACGGGCAGGGGGAGGCAGACCTTGCCGGCCAGCTCGCCGCGCTCCTGCCCTATGGCGTGGGCAACACCCATCCCCGCTTCTTCGGCTGGGTGCATGGCTCGGGCACGCCGCAGAACCTGCTCGCGGAGATCACCGCCAGCGCCCTCAACGCCAATGCCGGCGGGCGCGACCATGGCGCCATCTATGTCGAGCGCCAGGTGATTGCCTGGTGCCGCGAGATGTTCGGCTTCCCCGAGAGCGCCAGTGGCCTGATCGTTTCGGGCACATCGCTTGCCACGGTCATCGCGGTGAAGACCGCGCGCGACGCCCGCCTGGACTTCCGTAGCCGGAAGGAAGGCATCTGCGGCGACAGGCTGGTCGGCTATGCCTCCGCCGAGGCCCATGCCTGCAACCCGCGCGCCTTCGACATTCTGGGCCTCGGCACGGACGCGCTGCGGCGCATTCCGGTCAATGAGGCCTATGAGATGGATATGGAGGCCCTGCGCGCCGCCATCCGGGCCGACCGGGAAGCGGGCCTTACGCCATTCCTCATCATCGGCACGGCCGGCACCGTCAATACCGGCTCAACCGATCCGCTGGCGGAGCTTTCCGGCATCGCAAGGGCCGAAGGCCTCTGGTTCCATGTCGATGGCGCTTTCGGCGCGCTGGCGCGCCTCTCGCCCGAACATGCCAGCCGCTTTGCCGCCATCAGCCAGGCCGATTCCATCGCCTTCGATTTCCATAAATGGCTGCATGTGAACTATGATGCCGGCTGCGTTCTGGTGCGCGATGAAGCACTGCATCGCCACGCCTTCTCCGACCGGCCGGATTATCTCAAAGGCACCGAACGTGGCATTGCCGCGGGCAACCCCTGGCCGGTGGAATATGGGCCGGAGCTGTCACGCGGTTTCCGTGCCCTGAAGGTCTGGTCCCAGATTGCCGGCTTTGGCACGGAGCGGCTCGGCGCTGCGATTGCCCGCAACTGCGCGCAGGCAGCCTATCTGTCGGGCAAGGTGGCGGCTGACCGGCGCTTTGAGCTGCTGGCCCCGGCGCGGCTCAACATCTGCTGCTTCCGCCTGCGCCCGGAAGGGCTTGAGGAAGCCGCGCTCGACGCGCTGAACGAGGAAATCGTCCTGCGCCTGCAGGAAAGCGGCATTGCGGCCCCGTCGACCACCCGTCTCAAGGGCCGCCTCGCCATCCGCATCAACCTCACCAACCACCGCACGCAGGACACCGATCTTGATCTTCTGCTCACGGAGATTGTGAGGATTGGGGGAGAGGTGCTGACCTGAACTTCCATCCGCTCATCCCCGCGAAGGCGGGGATCTGGGGAGGCTTGGATGAACCTTGCGAGATCCCCGCCTTCGCGGGGATGAGCGGAGGTAACAGCTTACCTCGGCGCCATCCGGATGCCGCCATCGAGGCGGAGGCACTGGGCGTTGAAATAGGTGTTGCGCACCAGCTCCAGCACCAGAGACCCATACTCTTCCGGCTTGCCGAGGCGTTTGGGGAAGGGGACCGATGAGGCGAGCGAGTTCAGCACCTTGTCGGAGGCGCGCAGCATCAGCGGCGTGGCAAAGATGCCCGGCATGATCGAGTTGACGCGGATACCGATATCCATCAGGTCCCGCGCCATCGGCAGGACGAGGCCGTTGACGCCCGCCTTGCATGATCCGTAGACGACCTGTCCGATCTGGCCATCCTGCGCGGCCACTGATGCGGTCAGCGTGATCACGCCGCGCTCGCCATCTTCCAGCTCCGGCAGGTTTGCCATGCCCTCGGCCGAGAGCGAGGCGATACGGTAGGACGCGACCAGCACGCCACGCGCGCCGAACTCATAGTCTTCGGTCGAGAGGCGTTTGTAGCGGGCGTTCTCCTTGTCCCAGGAAAGCGTCTTGCCGCCTTTCGAGGCCATGGCGCAATGCACCGTGATCCGCTCCTGGCCGTGGGCGGCGCGGGCCTTCTCGAAGCCGGCGACGACGGAGGCTTCGTCCATGATGTTCACATTGCAGAAGATGCCGCCGATTTCCTTGGCGGTGGCTTCGCCGGCTTCGGCATTGATGTCGAAGATGGCGACCTTGGCGCCGGCCTTGGCCAGGGCGCGGGCGGTGGCCTGGCCAAGGCCCGAGGCGCCCCCGGTGACAACGGCGGCGGTATCATTGGTGATCTGCATGGACGGTTTCCTTCCCTGTCTGGCTGTCTTTCTTCCTGTTTAGGCAGGGGCGGGCGGCTTGCAAATGGTGACGCCGCGCCAAGGATATTGCGTTCCAAAAAGCAACCCGGCGCGTCATTCCTCTTGCCGCAGGTTCAAACTCCCGTCACAAACCCTTCCCATGGATTGGGGTAAGCTCAGATCATTTCACGCCGCCGCCGAATCCGGCAGCCTGACCCTTGCGGGCGAGCGCCTCGGCATTTCCCAATCCGCCGTCTCCCGCCAGATTGCGGCGCTGGAGGAACAGCTCGGCGTCTCGCTGTTCCAGCGCCATGCGCGCGGCTTGGTGCTGACCGATAGCGGCCACACCCTCTACCGCTCGACGATGGAGATGGCCTCGGCCGCCCAATCGGCCAACACGGCCCTGCGCGACCAGCAGGAAACCCCGCAGGGAGAGCTGATCGTGGCTGCCCCGGTCGCCTTCGGGTCGATCTGGATGGTGCCCCGGCTCGGCAATTTTATCCGCCGCCATCCCGATCTGCGGCTCGATCTGCGGCTCGATGACCAGTTCGAATATGACCTTCTGAAGCTGGAAGCCGAATGCGCCGTGCGCCTCTGGCCGGCCGACAAGGCAGACCTGATCCAGCGCAAGCTCGGCTCGCTGGGCACCAACCTCTATGCCTCGCCCGAATATCTCAAGGCCCATGGCGTGCCCAAGGAGCCTCAGGATCTCGATAATCACCGGATCATCGCCTATGGCGACGAATCCACCCCGCTGTTCGAAATGGCCTTCGCCTGCCGGGTAGGGCGCGATGACGCACCCCCCCGCAATGCGACCCTGAAAGTGAACAACGTCTTCGCAATGCTCCGGGCGGTTGATGCCGGTCTCGGGATTGCCGACGTGCCGGACTATATGGCCGCGACGCTGCCCCGCCTCGTGCGGGTGCTTCCTGAAGTAACTGGGCCGGTTTTCGATCTTTACTTCATTTACCCCAGCGACCTGCGCCGATCCAAGCGCGTGGCGGCTTTCCGGGAGTTCCTGACGGCCGAGACAGAGTCGCTGCGGCGGCCTTCTATGCGTCAAGGTTAGTGAACTTAGTGTAACGCATGCAGAATTGCATGATTGGGCTGCTGTGTCGCATGTTGCATTGCAGCGAAGATGGCCTATCTAGGCGTCATGCCAAGGGTCCTGGGCATAACCCGATCATTCCTCCGATTGGGCGTTTCCTCCCCCCTTCAGGACCCCACTTTATGCCCGGCGCGTCTTCAGATGCTGCCGGGCTTTCTTTTTCTGGTGCGTCCGGGGCGGCTTGTAAGGTCTGAAAAGCCGGGTTTCTGGATTTACAGAATTTACAAAACACACTTTACCGCAAGAATCCACGGATAAGACGCCAGATCAGGAAAATCACGAGCGCAATCGTGAAGGTCATCGAGGCGTAGAGCACGAAAACCGAAAACTCGTTCCAGGGTTGATCGAGATTCCCGCCTGACAGGTCGAGGAAGGGGGGCACCCAGCTGAGGCTGACGGAAACCTCGTCATTCCGGCTGAGATCGCGCAGCTTGTCGGCCCACATCATGGCCAGCTGGAAGAAGCCGAACACGCCCAACGCGCCGAGCAGCAGGTTCATCGCGCTCTCGTCCTTCTTGGCGAGGCGCGCTTCCCGGTCCCGGGTCTGGCTTTCCATGTTCGAGATCAGGCGTTCGATATAATGATTCCGCCGGCCGATACCGCGCAGCTGGGTCATCTTCTCGAACACCTCGCTCTCGGTGTCATAGCGGAAGACGTTCAGGTACCGGTCGCGGTAATAGTCGGCATATTGCCCGGTGCGGAAGGCGTAGAAGGCTTCCGCCGCGCGCTTCAGCCGGCCCTTGCTGCCGAGCTTTTCCACCTCATCGATGAGGTCGAAGGCGGAGGCCTCATATTCCCGCGTCATGAACTCGTTATGCATCGAGACGACATGGATCATGAAGGCATAGGGGCAGGTGCCGATATAGTCGTTGGCGGCCTCCAGGCTGCGGGCCTTTTCCACATAGGTGGTCAGGGCGCGCGGATTGGCGAAGCGGACGAATTTCCGCTCGGTCGCCTGTGCCTCATTGGCCGGGTAGATCGGGTCGGTTGAATCCAGGATCTCGGACGGGTCCTGGTTCATGAAGTCGATGATGTTCTGGTTGAAGCCGGCCATGAACAGGTATTGCAGGCAGTCCTGACGGCGCCGGTCGTCCATGCCGGGCCGGGTCTTGCGGGCCGCCTCGATCTCCGCATCGGTGAACTTGTCATAGTCGGGGCGGTTCATCACCCAATGCCAGTAGTCCGGCCCCATGCGGACCTCGGGCACATCCACCAGGCCGCGCGGATTGAGGCCGTCCAGCTTCTGCTGATAGGGCAGGTAGCATTCCTCCTGCACCATCAGCGTGCGCGGCGGGGGCAGGCCGGTCACCGGGTCCGGCTCGGGCAGCAGGCGGCGGAAGAAGGTGGCGTCCTCGAAGAAGAAGAGGAGGCGCGACACCGGCATCGTCAGGCCGGGCACCTCGATGAACGGCGCCTCGGCCACCAGCGCGTCGAAGGTAGGTGCCAGCAGCGGGGCGCGGCCCTTGCCGGTATCGCTTGGCAGTTTGCCAAACAGGTCTTCCGCGTCCAGATCAAAGGAGGCGCGCACATATTGCCAGAAGCTGAGATCCTCTCCGCGCGGGCTTTTCACGCGCAACAGGTCCAGCGGGGCAATGCCGGTGCGGTCATCGGTGGCGCGGAAGGGCGGGGCGCCCTGGGGGCGCGGGGCCGCTTCAAACTCCTTCGGCGCGGCCGCCTTCTGCAGCAGGGAGAGGAAGTAGAACTCTCCGGGCGTGTGGTCGTAATTATAGCGGAAGGAGAGGTGATAGCCAATGGCGCCATTGGCATGGGTATACCAGAAGCGCCGCACCCGGAGGGTGCGCGTCTTGCCGAGGCCCGGCGGGGTGGCGATGAAGCGGCGCCCCTCGGTCGACCAGGCGATCTCGTAAGGCGCCGTGATCTCGATGAACTCGCCATTCTGCGGGCAGAGCGTATCGAGCAGGAAGTCATCCACCGCGCCCAGGCGTTCGCGGTCGGCAATGTCGTTGAACAGCGGCTCCACCGCGTCGCGCAGGCGTTTGCTGCCCCGGTAGCCCGGCTGGAAATCCCGCACGGTTTCGGCGTCCAGATGGCGCCCGAGCGCGGCGGTGACCTTCTTTTCACTGACATATAGCGAGAGGGTGAAATAGACAGACTTGTCCTCGCACTCCTCAAAGCCGTGGCTGATGCCGGCCATCTCCGTCATCCGGGCCTCCCCTGAAGTTTCGGTCGCCGGCCCCCCGCCGGCTAGCTTCGGTCCCGTCGCACCTGTGCGGCAGCGGCGAAGACTGATTCAAATCCGGTGAGGGGAATTCGGTCGCCGCGCTGGCAGGCCGCGTCCAGCGCGGCGAGCTGAGCGGCGGCCACAGGCGACCCGACCGGGTCACGCCCTTTCAGAACCGTTACCCCGAAGAAGCGCCGCATATGCGCCAGCATCCGGCAGGCGGTCAGAGACTCCGCGCCGCCAGAGCCGAGCACGCCGAGCAGCAACTCATCCTCCGATCCCTGATCGTCTGACAGGGGCGGCTGGCGATAGTCCATGCCCACAAGCCGCGCCCCGCGCCGCTCCCAGATCTTCAGCCGGTCAACCTGATCGAGGCCCGCATGCTGGCTGTCGAGCGCATAGTCTTCCGGGCTCATCTTCACCGGATTGTTCATCTCGATGAAGATCAGGGGCGCGGGAATGTCGCCCTCCGGCCAGGCAAAGGCCTCGCGCGCTTCCTCGCGGATGAGGTGCATCAGGAGGCCGAACAGGCCGCGCCGCCGCTGATTTGCGTCCACGAAGATGTAGGAGAGGGAGACCGTCGGGTCCGTCCCGTCGCCGGCAAAGGCGATGAAATTGGCCGCCCCCAGCACCGGGCCGTTCGCCCCTTCGGTCAGCAGGATCGCCATCTCCCGGTAAGGCCCGTATAGCGCCGAAAGGCGCTCATAGGCTTCGCCGTCATTGAGGGCGAGACAGGCGCGGAAGCCGTCCAGGTCTTCCTTCTCGTCGGGCAGGATGAAGGCGGCATCATAGGCGGCGTAGAAGCGCAGCAGGTGGGGATCATCGGGCCGCGTGATGTAATGGGCAATCACGCCGCCTTCGAGGGCGTCGCTACGCTCGCGTCCGGGCAGGGAAGTTATCGTCATGCGGCCTGAGTGGTCGCATGTCAGCGGTTTCTGTCAACGGGATTCTCTCTGGCTGCCCCGCCGCAAGGGCTCGACGCTCCCTTCCGGATCGGGAATGCTGGCATCGAGAAAATATCCGGAGGAAACCCATGTCATCCCGCCATCTTGTTGATCCTGAGCTGTTGCCCTTCCTTGAGAGCTTCCCGACGATCAACATCAATGCCGAAAACCTGCCTGCGGTGCGCGAGATGAACCGGGCCGGGCTGGCGCAGCTGCCACCGCTGCCCGAAACGGTGGCGATGGAGGAGCGCTTCATTCCCGGCCCGGAGGGCGCCCCCGATGTGCGCGTCAAACTCTACCGCAAGAAAGACGGCGCCAGGGGCCCGCGCCCGGCGATCCTGCATCTGCATGGCGGGGGTTATATCTCCGGCAATCCGGAATTCATGGGCCCGCAATGCGCCCTCTGGGCGGACCTGTTCGACGCGGTCGTCGTCTCGCCGGCCTACCGCCTCGCCCCGGAGACCTGCTATCCCGGCAATGTGGAAGATGCGTATGCCGCCGCCGCCTGGATGAACCGGGAAGCGGCCAGCCTCGGCCTCGACACCGCCCGCATCGCGGTGACGGGCGAAAGCGCCGGTGGCGGCCTCGCCGCGGCGCTCGCCCTCCTGGCGCGCGACCGGGGGGAATACCGTTTCTGCCACCAGCAGCTGATCTTCCCTATGCTGGACGACCGCACGGCGGTGCGCGCTGATCTCTCGCCGATATATGGCGAGTTCATCTGGACCAATGCGTCCAACCATTTCGGCTGGGCCTCGCTGCTGGGCCAGCCGCCCGGCAGCCCCGGCGTCTCGCCCTATGCGGCGGCCGCGCGCGCGCAAAGTCTCGCCGGCCTGCCGCCCACCTTCATCTCCACCGGCGCGCTTGATCTTTTCACGGAGGAAAACCTCGAATATGCCCGCCGCCTGATGGCCGAAGGTGTGCCGGTCGAGCTGCACGTCTATCCCGGCGCGCCGCATGCTTACATGCGCGACATGCGGGCAAAAGTTTCCCGCACCTACATGCGCGACGCCCTCGCCGGCATGGCGCGCGGGCTGGGCGTGGCGTTTGAGGGGTAGGGGGCGCGCTCCTCCCGGCTCACCCTGAGCGAAGTCGAAGGGCGAGCCGGGGCTTGACGGTTACGCTTGTGGCCATCCTTCGACTTCGCTCAGGATGAGCGTTGTACGGAAGGATGGCAGGGGGCGTGTCAGACCGAAGCCCGCAGCATCCAGGCGGTCTTCTCGGCAATTTGCGCGCGCTGGGTGAAGAGGTCGACGCTCACCGGGTCGGCATTCTTCTCGGCGATGGTGATGCCATACTTGGCCGCGCGGCTGACCGCTTCATGGCCGGCGGCGAGGTTTTTCAGCATGTCCTCGGCGTCGGGCACGCCATTGTCGGGCTTGATGGTCGCATGTTCCATCATCTCGCCGGAGGAGCCCGGCGCAAAATGGCCCAGCGCGCGGATGCGCTCTGCGATTTCATCCAGAGCCTGCCACAGCTCGGTATATTGCGTCATGAACAGGTTGTGCAGCGAATTGAAGCGCGGCCCCGTGACGTTCCAGTGATAGCCATGAGTTTTGACATAGAGCGCATAGGTCTCGCCCAGCAGGGTCTTCAGGGCATCAGCTGAGGATTTACGGGCTTCGTCAGACATTCCGATGTCGATGGACATGAAATTCTCCTTTTGAAACAGATTGGGGGAACAGCCCCCCGCTACCCCATCCATATTGGGACCGGGAGACTGATATTCCAATCCGAAACCCGCTTTGCGGGTATAGGTTCCGCCTATGACAGGTGATCAGGTGAGGCTGCCGCAGAAGCGCTGGATGCGGACCAGCGCTTCCTTGAGGATGGCGTCGGAGGTGGCGTAGGAGATGCGGAAGGTGCCCGGCAGGCCGAAGGCTTCGCCGAAAACGAGGGCCACCTTTTCCGCTTCCAGAAGCTCGGCAGCGAAGGTCTTGTCGCTGTCGATCACCGTGCCGGCAGCGGTCTTCTTGCCGATCAGCGCCTCGCAGGAGGGGTAGACATAGAAGGCCCCTTCCGGCTTCGGGCAGACGATCCCGGCGGCCTGGTTCAGGCCTTCCACCATCAGATTGCGGCGGCCGGCATAGGCAGCGCGGAAGCCAGGCAGGAAATCCTGCAGGCCGTTCAGCGCCTCGACGCTCGCCCACTGGCTGACCGAGCAGGGGTTGGAGGTGGACTGGTCCATCACCTTGCGCATGGCCCCGATCAGCTTCTCCGGGCCGGCGGCATAGCCGATGCGCCAGCCGGTCATGGCATAGGCTTTCGAGACGCCGTTCATCGTCAGCGTACGGTCATAGAGCGCGGGCTCGACCTGGGCGATCGTCCTGTATTCGAAGCCGTCATAGACGAGGTGCTCATACATATCGTCCGTCAGCACCCACACTTGGCTGTGGCGCATCAGCACATCGGCCAGCGCTTTCAACTCGGCGCCGGTATAGGCCGCGCCGGTAGGGTTGGAGGGCGAGTTGAGGATCAGCCATTTGGTCTTCGGTGTGATCGCCGCTTCCAGCTTTTCCGGTGTCAGCTTGTAGGCCGTGTCGGCGCCGCAGGAGACGGCGACCGGCGTACCCCCGCACAGCAGCACCATCTCCGGATAGCTCACCCAGTAGGGCGCCGGGATCACCACCTCGTCGCCCGCGTTCAGCGTCGCCATGAAGGCGTTGAACAGCACGGCCTTGCCGCCCGGCGACACGTTCACCTGCGAGGTCTTGTAAGTGAGGCCATTCTCGCGGGCGAACTTTGCCACGATGGCTTCCTTCAGTTCCGGAATGCCGTCCGAAGGGGTGTATTTGGTCTTGCCTTCGCGGATGGCGCGGATGGCGGCTTCCTTGATGTTCTCCGGCGTGTCGAAATCCGGCTCCCCGGCGCCGAGGCCGATCACGTCCAGCCCCTGGCGCTTCATCTCGTTGGCCTTGGTCGTAACGGCAATCGTGGCGGAGGGTTTCACGCGGTCGATTGCATCGGACAGGCGGAGGTCGGCGGCCATTGGGGCGGTCCTTTTTCTCTGGAGGGGCAGCAGTTGCGGCACGCTTACTGGAGGCCCGGCAGGCCTTCAAGGCGCTTAAATTGGCGCTGCCGTGTCCCGCCGGCGGCAGGCGCGGGCAGGGTTGCCCAAGCGGTGAACCAGATCGATCAAATTTTACCGGCATTTTCGCGAGGCGCTAACGTAACTGGCCCATAATTTGCTGTGTTGCGGATAAAACTGCCTGAAGGCAGAGCACAACATCCGGAGCAGTGCCATGAGCATGGATAGCTGGACCCAGAATTTTGACGCCGTAGTTACCCGCGCCAGCCACGAGATGTCGGGGCTTGCCGGCGCCGCTGCCGAGTTCGTCGGCGAGCTGAGCCTGGTTGAGAAGAGCCTGCTGGGCGGTCTCGGCGTGCTGATGCTTTGCTACATGTTCCTGCCCGGCGGCCGGGGGGAAGGCGTAGGCAATCCCAGCGGCCGGTACTTCGCCGGCATCCTTCTGCTGTTCGTGGCCACCGGGGTGTTTGGCGGGCTGCTGATGTCCGGCCGCATTTCCCTCTGACAGCCCGCGCGCAGCGCCTGAGCTTTCCCGGCCCGCCGGTCTCGACTATCTCTGCCCCATGACCGATGCGAGCCCCGGCGCTGCCCCGATCCGCGGGGTGGACGTCATCCGAGAAAACCTGAAACACCTTCCGGCCAAGCCCGGCGTCTACCGCATGTTCGGGGAGGCGGGGGAGGTGCTGTATGTCGGCAAGGCACGCGACCTGAAGGCGCGCGTCTCGAACTATACCCGCATGGGCGGCCACACCCAGCGCATCGCGCGGATGATCTCGATGACGCGGGCGATGGAATTCGTCGTCACCGAAAGCGAGACCGAAGCGCTGCTGCTGGAAGCCAGCCTCGTGAAATCGCTCAAACCCCGCTTCAACGTGCTGCTGCGCGATGACAAGTCGTTCCCCTATATCCTGATCCGCCGCAATCATGAGGCGCCGCAGATCAAGAAGTATCGCGGCTCCAAGCAGGATGAGGGCGACTATTTCGGCCCCTTCGCCAATGCCGGGGCGGTGATGCGCACGCTCGACACGCTTCAGAAGGCGTTCCTGCTGCGCACCTGCGAGGACAGCGTCTATTCGGCCCGCACGCGCCCCTGCATGCTGCACCAGATCAAGCGCTGCGCCGGGCCCTGCGTGGGGCTGATCTCGAAGGAAGACTATACCGAGCTGGCCGATGAAGCGGCCGACTTCCTGCGCGGGAAGGGGGCCGACCTCCAGAAACGGCTGGCCGCCGAGATGGAAGCGGCCTCCGAAGCCATGGAGTTCGAGACGGCCGCCCGGCTGCGCGACCGTATCCGCGCCATCGCGCATGTCCGCTCCACCCAGGACGTGAACCCCGACGGGATCGAGGAGGCCGATGTCTTCGCCATCTCTATGGAGGGCGGGGTCTCCTGCGTGCAGGTCTTCTTCATCCGGGCGGGTCAGAACTGGGGGGCCAGCGCCCACTTCCCCCGCCATGAACGCGACCAGTCGGTGGGCGAGATCCTCGCCGCCTTCCTGGTGCAGTTCTACGACAAGCGCCCGCCGCCCAGGCTGATCCTCGTCAATGAACTGCCCGAACAGGCCGAGCTGATCGAGGAAGCCCTCGCCCTGAAAGCTGGCCGGAAGATCGAGCTGCGTCGGCCCGAGCGCGGCGCCAAACGTGACCTGCTGACCCAGGCCGAGCGCAATGCCAGCGAAGCGCTCTCACGCAAGCTCGCCGAAAGCGCCAGCCAGGAGCGGCTGCTCACCGAAGTGCAGAAGGTGTTTGATCTGGCCAGGCCGCCGGAGCGGATCGAGGTCTACGACAACTCCCACATCCAGGGGACGAACGCCGTCGGCGGCATGATCGTGGCCGGCCCCGAAGGCTTCCGCAAACAGGCCTACCGGAAGTTCAACATCAAGGACACCGAGCTGACCCCCGGCGACGATTACGGGATGATGCGGGAAGTCATGCGGCGGCGCTTTGCGCGCGCGCTGAAGGAAAAAGAGTCCGGAAATGTCCAGGATTGGCCTGATCTTGTCCTGATTGATGGCGGTCTTGGCCAGCTGAATGCCACTCTGGAGACCCTCGCGGAGCTCGGATTGACGCCGGAAGACGTGACTTTGGTGTCCATCGCCAAGGGCGTTGACCGCAATGCCGGCCGCGAACAATTCTTCCGGCCCGGCAGAGCCCCCTTCAAACTCCCTGAAAATGCGCCGGTTTTATACTATCTCCAGCGCCTGCGGGACGAAGCTCACCGCTGGGCCATCGGCGCCCACCGCCAGAAACGCGCCGCCGAAGCCGCCCGCTCCCCGCTCGACGAAATCGAAGGCATCGGCCCGGCCCGGAAGAAGGCGCTCCTCCACCATTTCGGCTCAGCCCGCGGCGTTTCCCGCGCCAAGGTCGCCGACCTGATGGAAGTCGAAGGCGTCAATGAGGCCCTTGCCATCCGCATCTACGGCCATTTCCACGGCGGTTAGGCTTTGCCCGCTGCCTTTTCGGCTCTGGCGCCCAGGGCGATGAGATAGCTTTCCATCAGCAGCACAAGTTCATCTTCCAGCGCCTTGGGATCCAGCTCCAGTTCCGGCTCGGCAGCGGCAGACCGCAGGAGGCAGATCACCGCATGGGTCAGCACGAAGGCAGACTCCCGGCCCAGCACCAGCTTGAGATCGCTCCGTGAGCTGATCGCCTCGACGAATGCCAGGTGATGCTCGCTCATGATGCTTTCGCCCCGCGCCTTGAACAGGGCGTCCATCAGCACGATGCGCGTTTCAGGCGAGCCTTCGATGCCGCCCATGATCGCCTGGATGATGGTGCGGATGGCGTTCTGTTCCGGCGCGGCGAGCACGATCTCGGTGATCTTCTGGCGCAGCGCTTCGGCCTGACGCTCGCCCATGGCGGCGAGAATGTCGTCCCGGTCCTTGAAGTATTGATAGAGCGTGCCGATGCTGACACCGGCGCGTTCGGCAATGCGGTTTGTGGTCAGCCGGCCTTCCCCTTCGCTCTCCAGAAGCTGAAAGGTTGCCGCCAGAATCGCGTCCACAGTGGCCTGCGCACGCGCTTGCTTCGGATTTCTCCGCGTCTTTTCAGTCATTTGCGTCCCCCAACTTTCCTGCGCTCAGCTGTTTTTCTGATGCGAGTGGAAAATCTGAGAATTACTTACATTATTTGTTCAAGCTAGCCAAGGACTGTCTCTATGCCCGTATCGCTCTACGCTGTTCACCAGCGCATCCAGCTTCAGAAGACTGTTTTGCCGGTGATGTATGGCGGCGTGGATTTCTCGGCGACGCCCGAGCGGTACACCGATGACATCTCGGTCAGCACGATGGCTGCCTATGCCGACAAGTTCCCCGCCCCGCCGGCCGATATGGTGGCGCGGGTGCGTGCCTATACGATGCTGGGCGATGTGACGGCGGATGCCTATGCCGCCCTGATGCCCAAATACGGGTTCAAGCGGCTGGTCAGCATGCTGCAGACGGCCTGCGACGAGGGCATCGGCGCTGTGCCGGATGCGCCGCCGGAACTGGCCGCGCTGATCGCCGAAATGGAAGTGAGACCCGCCTGGCTGAACATGGACCTGGTGCGCCGGGGCGCAGAGCTCAACCGCCTGCCGATGGCGGTGTTTGCGCCCTGGACGATCCGCGGCGCCTTCCTGGCCACCTTCATGAACAAATATACCGCCCTGCCAATGGCGCTGACCGGCACGCTTTCCAACACCACGGCGGCCAAGCGCGTGAACGAGACGGCGACCTTCTTCACCGTCACGACGCTGCCCGGCGCGCTGGAGCCGCGCGGGGAGGGGTTCAAGGCGGCGGCGATGGTGCGCCTGATGCATTCCATGGTGCGGTTCAATGTGCTGCGCGGAATGAGCAAGAGCTGGGACAAGTCCGTCTACGGCATTCCGATCCCGCAGGTGGACCAGATGCCGGCCGGGCTGATCGATGTGTTCCTGCTGGCTTTCAAGATGGTGGAACAGGGGCGCACCGAGTTCACGCCGGAGGAGCGCGCCCGCGTCGAGTTCAGCCGCTATCGCTGCTACCTGCTGGGCCTGCCGGAAGACCTGCTGATGGATACGCCCCAAGGCATTATCGACATCATGAACGCGCGCAGCGCCTCCATCCGCGAGGGCTTTGACGACGCCACCTGCGGCGAGCTCGTGCGCGCCACGCTGGCTGCCTACCTGCCGCCGGACAAGTCGCTGGGCAACCGTATCCACAATTCGCTGGAGCGCCGGGTGGGGCGGATGGTGCTGGTCCAGAGCTTCCTCGGCGGCAGCGTCAAGGCGGCGCGGGACATGGGCGTCGAGGTGGGTTTCCTGGATTATCTCGTGGCCGGGATCGTGCTGCCCATGATCGGGCTGAAAATGGCGCTATATGGCGCGGCGGCGAAGGTGCCTGGCTTGCGGGAGATGGCGGACCGGCGCCTGGTGGCGAAGATCCACAGGCTGCTCAAACGCTATGGCCATGCGGAATTCACAACAAATGCGGAAGCTTACCGCCCGGCTCTCCCGGCCGCAGCGGCAGGGCAGGCCGGGTGATGGCTGCCCGTGGGGCCATATAGGGGATATCAGGGGCTTACCTTTGGCCCGGCTATCCCCTATATTGGCCCGGTCTTCGGACTATGGCGATAAACGCGCGTGTAATAAGCGGCTCGGACCCGGGGGCGGTACCCGGCGGCTCCACCACAAGCAGACCTCTCTGAAGGTCTGTTTCTGACGGGGCCGAAATAGTGTCGACGGACGTGTAAAGACGAGGCTTTCGCTCGCATGAGCTGCGTTAGAAGCTCACAAGCAAATAGTTGCAAACGACAACTTTGCTGAAGGCGAACTGATGGCTGCGTAAGCGGCCGGATGTTTTCCGACCTTAACTCCTAGGGTTTCAGACCCCTAGGCGGGGCCCGGAGGCGCCTGGCAACAGAAGCCTCCACCTTCTCCTCCTGGAAATTGTCTTGTGAACGCCCTGATTGGCGTCCACTCTGCGCGTCAACACTGATCGCGATCCGGGGAACCTATGGCCAACAGCATACTGACAGCTTTCGTCAAGGAAGCCCTCGAAAGAGGGCAGGCGCGGCCCGCGATCCGGACGGCGCTGCTGGATGCCGGATGGCGGGCAGAGGAGGTGGACGAGTCCCTCTCCGCCTTTGCCGAGACGGCCTTCCCGGTCGCTGTACCCCGGCCGCAATCCTATCTCTCGGCCCGTGAGGCCTTCTTCTACCTTCTCTTCTTCATCGTGCTCAGCGTGGTGGCCTACAATCTTGGCTCCCTGCTGTTTGCGCTGATCGATACGGCGGTGCCGGACAAGATCGAGCAGCCCTACCGCTATTGGGGCGGGTCGGACACGCAGATACGCTCGGCGATTGCCGGGCTGATCGTCGGCACACCGATCTTCTTCTGGCTGGCGCGCATCCTGCTGAAGGCGCGGCGCAGCAACCCCGCCCTGCAACGCTCCCGCATCCGCAAATGGCTGATCTATGTCAGCCTCGTGATTGCGGGCACCATCCTCGTCGCCGATGCAATCTCGGTCGTCTACAATTTCCTCAGCGGCGAGCTGACCCTGCGCTTTGCCCTGAAGGCGCTGGTGGTGGCGGCAATCGCCGGGGCGATCTTCGGCTATTTCATCACCAATGCAGAGCGGGACGAAGCCAATGGCATTTAGCCGGGATATGGTCCTGTGGACGGGGTTGGGGGTGATCGTTCTGGCGGCGATTGTGGCCGGGCTGGCGGTGACCGGTGGGCCTGCCGAAGCGCGGCGGCTGAAAGAGGACCAGCAGCGGGAAACAGCACTGCTCTCGACGGCCAATGCCCTCGTCTGCCTGCAGAAGGCCGGGATGGAGATTCCAGAAACGGCCGAGCAGCTGGAGGTGGTCTGGAAGGAATACCGGTCTACGGCGCAGGACAAATGCTTCAATGGCGACCTGCGCGTGGATCCCGTCACGGACGCGCCCTTTGCTCTGGTGCGCGAGGAGGGCCGCGTCACGCAGATCTGCGCGGAGTTCGCCGCCCCGCGGAAGCAGGAGGACGGGCCGTTTCAATACCGGTCAACAAACGCGCTGCCAAACTTGGGCGACCGGCGGGAGGCAGCGGGGACGCATTGCTTCGCCATCAACTATTCGGCTGAGGTGGGCTGATCTCCCCACGCAGATGTGACCCGTGAGGCGCGTTGCCAGCGCGCCGGTTTTGTTTGTCTCTGCGGCTTTTCCGCCTATTGTCCTGTCAGCAAGCAGAGAGGGAGAGAGCCATGGGCAAGAAGGGTGCAACCCGCCGGCAGATGATCGGCGGATCAGCCGCAGTGCTGGGGGCGATGAGCGGGGCGCCCAAAGCGCTGGGCGAGACGGGGCCGCAGGCGCCGCCGCCTGGCGCACTGGAGGGCAAGTCCATTCTCATCACCGGGGCCGCCTCCGGCTTTGGCCGTCTTGGGGCGGAGCATTATGCCCGCCTGGGCGCGCGCGTGTTCGCCACGATGCGGAACCTGCCCCGGCCCGAAGCAGAGGGACTGGCACAGCTCGCCCGCGAGGAAGGGCTCGCCATCGAGGTGGTTGAAATCGATGTGATGTCGGATGAGAGCGTTGCCAGCGGCGTAGCCACC
The DNA here is from genome assembly GCF_013823385.1 of Hyphomonas sp. GTDB lineage: Bacteria > Pseudomonadota > Alphaproteobacteria > Caulobacterales > Hyphomonadaceae > Hyphomonas. The sequence continues at coordinate 58,337 of NZ_PNMA01000008.1, read as the reverse complement.
GTTCTGGAGAAGACCGGCGGCACGCTGGACGTGCTGATCAACAATGCCGGGATCGGCCTTGGCGGGCCTGCCGAAGTGCAGGACATGGAAGCCACAAAGCTGCTGTTCGAGACGAATGTGTTCGGGCCCCACCGGATGGCGCGGGCCGTGCTGCCGGCGATGCGCGCGGCGGGGAAGGGGCAGATTTTCCAGATCTCCTCCCAGCTGGGCCGCGTCATCATTCCGGGCATCGGGCATTATTCGCCGACGAAGTTTGCGCTGGAGGCGCTGTCGGAGACCCTCGCCTATGAGGTTGCCGCGCAGGGGATCGAGGTCACGATCATCCAGCCGGGCGGCTATCCAACGAAGATCTGGGAAAAGAGCACGGCGCGGGCCGCCGCCTTGAAGGCGCGCACGCCGCAGGAATTGCTGGATGCTTATCCGGAAATGACCGCCGGCATGGGCCAGCCGAGCAGCGGGGGCGGGACGACGGACCCGATGGACATTCCCCGCGCCATTGCCGAGATCATTGCCATGCCGCGCGGCACGCGCCCGCTCCGCCGGCCCGTGCATCCCGGCAACAAGCCACAGGAAGCAATCAACGCGGTCTCCCGCGAGACGCAGCTGGCAATGCTCGGCAATTCGCCCTGGGGCCCGGCCGTGAAGGATGTGCTGGATTAGGCGCCATCCGTAGGCGGATCAGATCAGAGGAGGATGGTGCCTTTGCCATCCTTCTCCATGGCGCGGATATAGGAAGGGTATTCGCGCATCTGTTTCAGGAAGCGGTAGGCGTTGGGATGGGTCTTCTCGTCCATGCCGGCGCGGTGAACGCAGAGTTCCATGGAATAGCCCATCACCATGTCGGCGGCGGTGAGTTCATCACCGGCAAACCATTTGCTCTCGCTGAGCGCCTTTTCGATCTCGCGGAACAGGGCAGCCAGGCGCGGGCCGAAGAAAGCCTGATCCAGCGCGCCGACGAGCGATCTGGCAACGGGGCGAACGAGGAAGGGCGCGCGCGTCTGCATCGCCATCATTACGAACTTGTTGGTCAGCAGCGGTTGCAGGCTGCCTTGCGAGGTGTGGAACCAGAAGAGGTATTTCACGCGCTCGGGTGAGCCGGGCGCGGGGCGCAGGCGGCCGGTATCATGCGTGTCGCAGATATAGTCGACGATGGCGTTGGTTTCGGCCAGCGTGATGGCGCCGTCCGTGATCACCGGGGCGGTGCCCAGCGGCGAGATGGCCTTGTAGGCGGCGGGCGCAAGCCGCGTCTGCGGGTCGCGGTCGTAGAGCTTGATCTCATAGGGAACCCCCAGCTCCTCCAGCAGCCAGAGGATGCGGATGGACTGGGATTTCTCAAGATGGTGCAGGGTGATCATGGAGGTTCCTCTCGGCCGGGGCTGGCGCCCGCCTACACTTAGCGCGCCGCTGGCCGGGGTCGAGAGGAAAAGCAATTCCGGCAGCCGGAGCCGCTCTTTCCCGGCAGGCGCGGGGAAAGAGCGGTGTGCGGCGCCTCATTTTTCGGCGAGCACTTCCTGGATGAAGAGGGTTTCGGCCTCGCGCTGGGCCTCGCGGTTCGATTTCTTGCGGAAGCCATGGCCTTCATCCATCGCCATCATGAACCAGGCTTTCACGCCATTGGCCTTGACCGCTTCAAGGATCTGCTCGGCCTCCGTATACGGAACGCGGGGGTCGTTATAGCCCTGGATGACGAACAGGGGCTTGGTGATCTTTGAGGCATTCTTCAACGGCGAAATCTCGTCGAAGAAGGCGGCAATCACGGGGTCCCGCTCATCGCCATATTCGGCGCGGCGCAGGTCTGCGCGGTAGCCTTCGGTGTTCTCAAGGAAGGTCTTGAAGTCCGAAATGCCGACAATGTCGATGCCGCCGGCGAGCCGGTCTGCGTAATCGATCATCGAGGCGAGAACCATATAGCCGCCATAGGAGCCGCCATGGACGATCACCTTGTCGCTGTCGAGATCGGGCTGTGCCGCGATCCAGTCGAGCAGGGCGCCGATGTCTTCGACAGACTTCTTCCGGTTGAGACCATTGTCCAGCGACACATAGGTTTTGCCATAGCCGGTGGAGCCGCGCACATTGGGCACGGCGACAGCGATGCCCAGCTCATTCGCCCAATACTGGTAGGAGGAGGCAAAGCCGGGGCGGGACTGGCCTTCCGGGCCGCCATGGATGGAGATGATCACCGGATGCGGGCCTTCGCCCTTCGGCCTGTAGATGAAGGCGGGAATATCCATGCCGTCCGCATTCGGATAATCGAAGAGGACGGGCTCGATGAAGGTATCGGGGTTGAGGCCACCGGTTTCCGCTTCGGTCCAGCGGGTGAGGTTCAGCGTCGCCACATCGAATGACCAGGCATCGGCCGGGCTTGTGGCGGCGTTGAAGGTGAAGCCGACATGGCTGCCACTGCGGGAAAAGACGAGGCCGGAGGCGATGCCCACGGGCAGGGTGGGGCCGGGACGGACATGGCCGCTTTCGACCTCCAGCAGATGGATCGTCCCTAGGCCGCCTTCATTCAGGGTGAAGGCCACCGTGTTGCCATCGGGCGACAGCGTCCAGTCGGACACGCCCCAGTCGATATCGCCGGTATAGTTGGTAAAGGTGCCATCAGGCGCGATCCTCACCAGATTGGTGAACTCGCTGTCCTTGTCGGTCGCGGTGAGGATCGAGCCATCGCTGAGCAGCGCGCCGCCGGAATAGGACACCGTTTCACCGGGATTGATCTGCGTCAGATCGCCGGAGGCCACGTCCAGAACGAAGAGACGGCTTTCCGCGATGGAGATATAGCGCTGCAGCAGCAGTTTTGATCCGTCATCGGACCAGTCGACCGGGCCGATGGCGCCTTCGCCTTCCAGGGCCACGCGCACGCTGGCCGGGTCGGCGGGGTTGCCGATGATGATGTCGTTGTTCGGGTCACCCGGATTGGTGCGGGCCCAGGCGGCAAGCTGGCCGGCATCGGCCCAGAGGGGAGAGCCGTTGCGTGTGCCAGGCTCTGTAAAGCCGGTGATCGTTCCGGTCTGCAGGTCGAAGCGGTAGCCCTGATAATATTCATCCCCGCCTTTGTCGCGGGCGAAGAGGAAGGCGCCGCCCTTGGGGTTCACGGTGGCATTGCTGACGGTTTCATCGAAGAAGGTAAGCTGCCGGCGCGCGCCGCCGGGGCTCTTTACCTCATGCACCTGGTTGGTGTCGCCGAAACGGGTGGTGATCAGAATGCTGCCATCGCCAGTCCAGTCCAGGAAGGCATGGCTGCGGACATTCTCATAGGCCGAGAGGCGCTCCGAGATCTCAGCGGGAATTTCCGGGATCGATTCGAGGACGAGATTGCCCCTGGTCACGCGCTCGGCGGCGATTGGCGCGGCGCTGGCTGCGGTAAGCGTGGCGGCCGGCGTGGTGGCGGTCTGGGCGCAGGCGGCAAGGGCAGCGGCAAGCGCGGCAATGGACACGAGGCGGAGGCTGTGTCGTTTCATGGCGGTTCCCCATCAGAAGTTTTTCATGACGTTTTGTTTAGTGCGTTGAGGCCTGCCGTCACCTCTTTTTCAGCTCCTGGGCTTCACATCGCCGCTACATTCGGGGTCTAAGGCGGAAAGATGTTTACCGATGGCGTGAAGGAGCAGGGCATGGGACGGTTGAGGACAGGGATAGTGTCGGCGCTTGCGGCGGTCCTGATGACGGCGTGCCAGTCGGCGCAGAATGAGGTGCCCCCGCCCGCGTCGCTCCTGTCGCCGCAGATTGTCGAGACAGACACCGCTGCCCCGGCTGCGGAGGCGCCGCTGGTGCTGATGATCGGGCTGGACGGCCTCAACCCGCCGATGATCGACCGCTGGGAGGCGCCAAATCTCAAGGCGCTGGCCGCGCGCGGCGTGCGCGCCGAAGCCATGCGCCCGGTGATGCCGAGCGTGACCTTTGTGAACTTCTACTCTCTGGCGACCGGGCTTTACCCCAAGCATCACGGGATGGTGGAGAACTATCCCTATGACAAGGCCGCCAATGAGCAGTTTGACCGCGCCACCGGCCCGCAGGAAGAGCGCTGGTGGCAGGGCGAGCCGATCTGGATCACCGCCGAGAAGCAGGGCCTGCCGACCTCGATCATGTTCTGGCTGGGCTCGGAAGTGCCCCATGACGGTGTGCGTCCGACCCGCTGGACGCCCTACGAACACAACAAGCCCTATCAGGACCGGGTAGACGAAGTGCTCGGCTGGTATGACGCGCCCGAAGCAGAGCTGCCCCGCTTTGCCGCGATCTATTTCGACCGCGTGGACACGGCCGCGCATTATTTCGGGCCGAGGTCTGAAAAAGCCAAGGAAGCGGTGGCCGAGGTGGACGGCTATGTCGGACAGCTGGTCGATGGGCTGAAGACGCGCGGCCTGCTGGAGCGCACGACGATCATTGTTGTGTCAGACCACGGCATGGAATGGATCGACCCGGAAAAGGTGCTCGATATCGGCGCCCATCTGGACCTGAAGGAACTGACGGTGCCGCAATTCAATGGCCCGTATGGTGGATCGAACCACACCTTCCTGCATATCTATGGCGAAGGCGCAGCGCTGGAGGCGGCGTATCAGGGCCTGAAGGATTTCGACGAGCACATCCATGTCTACAAGCGCGGCGAAATGCCCGCGCACTACCATTTCGACCACCCGACGCGCGGGCCGGACCTGTTCCTGGTGGCTGATCCGGGCTGGTCGGTGCGCAATGCCAATCTGGGCGGCTGGCGCGCGCCGATCCCCGGCCAGCATGGCTACGACAATCTCGACCCCACCATGGCGGCCACCTTCATCGCGGCGGGGCCGATCTTTCCGGAAGGGGAGATGGCCGCGCCGTTCGAGAATGTGAACGTCTATCTGATGATCGCCTGCGCGCTCGGCATCGAGCCGGCAGAGACCGATGGCGATCCGGCCGTGGTGGAGCAGGTGACGGGCGGGCGCTGCCCGGCGGCGCGCGCTCCGCAGTGAAGCGCGCCGGGCGGGGGCCTATTGCCCCAGCCGGTCTGTTTCCTCGCCGATGATTTCCATCAGCTCAGGATGCTCAGCCTGCAGCTGGGTGAGGGCTGTCATCATCCGCAGCTGGGCGTCGGCCAGTTGCTGATAGTTGCTGCCGAAGATCTGCATTGCCTTTATTCCGGAGATTTCTCCGCCCAGTTCTTCTTCCATATTCTTGAGGCCGTCGGCTGCCTTGCGGATGTCCGCGGCAGCGGCGCGGGCGCTGGCTTCATCTTCCACGGTTTCCAGCGCGTCGGCGATCCGGGTCAGCTCGGCGACATACGCTTTGCCGATATCCTTGGCCGATGATGAGGCGGAGATATCCTTGCCCTCAACTTTGCCCTGGCCGCATCCGGCAAGCAGGATCATGGCGCCGAAGAAAGCTGCGGCAACGGTTGCGTGTTTCATCTTGTGTCCTCCCATAAGGCGCCGTCCCCCAGCGCGCCTTCATGAGCGCAGTGGACCATGGACGAATGCGCAACGCAACGCTTAACGCCTCAGGAGTAGCGCGCCTCCACTTTCGGCGCCGTGTTGCCCGCCTTTACCGCCTCCAGACACGCGGCGAGGTCTCTGAGATAGTCATCGGCCACTTCGGCATGTTTGGGCGAGAGCATCAGGTGCAGGCTTGGCGGTTCGACCGTGAAAGAGGTGAACCAGCCGCGCTGGCGCATCGCGCTGTAGAGGGCGAGGGTGTCGGCGTCCGGATGGCGAAAGGCCACAAGGCCGAGGAGCGGCTTGCCCAGAACTTCAAAGCCCAGCGCCCTCACGCCTGCTTCGATCTTCTCGCGTGTCGCGCAGACGAGGCCCTGCTTCTCACGGTAGCCCGACACGCCGAGCACATTCATCACCGCCCAGGCTGCCGAGATCGCGCCGCCGGGGCGTGTGCCCGCCAGCGTCGGCGTTTTCATCGGCGCGCCGGACCAGTCGCTGAGGGAAAACGGCATGTGCTTGTAGAGATCAGCCGACCGGAAGAGGACGGTGGAGGCGCCTTTGGCGCAGTAGCCGTATTTGTGCAGGTCGGCGCTCATGGATTTGACCGCTGGAACGGCAAAGTCGAAATCCGGAACCGGCACGCCGTTCATCCGCGCAAAGGGCGCGAAGTATCCGCCCACGCAGGCATCGACATGCAGCCAGACGCCCTTGGCCTCAGCGACTTTGCCGAGATCGGCAATCGGGTCGATGATGCCATGAGGGAAGTTCGGCGCCGAGCCGACCATCATGATCGTGGCGTCATCGATTGCTGCCGCCATGGCGGCCGGATCGGCCTCATAACTGCCATCGGTCTTCAACGGCACGCTGCGGATATCGATGTCCATCAGCAGGGCCGCCTTGTGGAAGGCAAGGTGGCCGGAGCGGGGGATGACGATGTTGGCGCGGTCCTTGGGCCAGCCATGGGCGCGGGCATAGTCGCGTGCCGTCTTGATCGCCATGGTGATCGAATCGGTGCCGCCCGAAGTCATTGCGCCCGTCGACCCTTCCGGGCCGTGCAGCAGGCCGAGCGCCATGGAGATTACATCCTTCTCCATCTGTGCCAGCGAGGGAAAGGCGAGGGGGCCCAGGCCATTCTCCGCCATGAACAGGCCATAGGCCTCATGCTGGAGGGCGTGCACATCTTCCCCGGCATTGAAGACATAGACGGCCGTCTTGCCCTCCCTCCAGGCCACATCCCCTGCGCCGCGAGAGAGCATTTCGGCGCGTACATCACCCCAGGGGCGTCCTTCGGCGGGCATCTGCATGGCGGTCCTCCTCTGTTTTCAGGCAAGAGTAGAGGCGAAGTCCCCCGCTGGCCAGACGGGTGCAGGCTACCGGTTCGTGTCACCCGAAAAGCGCTGGGGAAAAGAAAAACCTCGCCCGTTGTGCGAAGCCCGTTGCGAGGCTAAAGCCACCGCCTTAGTTTGTACCTGAAACGAAAAATTAACGGGGATGCAGAGCGCCAGCATGACGGACTATATCGGTTACGAAGCGCTTTCCCAGGCTGCCATGCGCGGTGTCGTGCGCGAAGCGCTGCGCCGCGGGAAGACCAATGGCGGCCTGCCGGGCGAACATCATTTCTACATTTCCTTCCGCACCCGCGCGCCGGGCGTGAAGATCCCGCCGCAACTCGTGCAGCGTTTTCCAGAAGAGATGACCATCGTGATCCAGCACCAGTATTGGGATCTGGAAGTGCATGACGGGCATTTTGAGGTTGTGCTGAAATTCTCCGGCGTGCCGCAGCACCTGTCGATCCCGCTGGCGGCGATCACGCGCTTCGTTGACCCGTCCGTGAATTTCGGCATCGCGTTTGAAACGCAGGCCAAGGATGCCGGCGTCATTGCCCCGGCCACGGCTGCGCCGGTTGAAGAGCCTGCGCCGGCGCAGAAGGCCGCCGGTGAAACGGTCGTCAGCCTCGACGCTTTCCGGCGCAAGTAAAGCCGGGCGCGCGCGTTGAGCACTGAAGAAAAACCCCGCGTAACCGACGCCGAAATGCTGGCGCGGTTCCAGAACTCCAAGAAACGCCCGCCCTGTTCGGAAACCCTCGGCATGCGCCTGGCGAATCTGAACCAGGATCAGCAATGGGTGAAGATGGAGTTTGATGTCTCGCCGAGCTTCGCCAACCCCACTGGCGCGGTGCAGGGCGGCTTCATCGCGGCGATGCTGGACGAGGCCATGAGCACGGCGGTGATCATCGCCTCCAACGTGACCATGACGGCGCCAACGCTGGAGATGAAAACCAGCTATCTCAAGCGCCTGATGCCCGGCAAGGCGAGCGTCGAGGCGCGCATCCTGAAGCTCGGCAAATCCGCTGCCTTCATGGAAGCCGACTGTTTCGATGCAGACGGCGAACTGGTTGCGCGCGCCACAGCCACAGCGATTCCCATGGCGTTCAAGCGGCTCTGAGGCGCGCTGGCCGCTGACGCCGGGGCAGGGGCGAAATTCCTGATCATCGATGCTAGGTATTCCTCATAATTGCCGGCGCCAGACCGGCAGGGAGGAACATATGCCAGACGATCAGCGCCCCGCCGGCGCGGTGCAATCCGTGCTCGAGCTTTCAGCCTTCAATCCCGCCGCGCGGGCAGATCCGCATCCGATGCTGAAAACGCTGCGCGAGGACTGCCCGGTATTCCGCGATGAGGCGGCGAAGGTCTGGTTTCTTTCCCGCTACAGGGATGTGCGCGAAACGGTGAACGACCGCACATTCGTCCGCCATCCGACGAAAGCGGAGGAGGGCTCGCTCTCGGCGCGCTTCGTCGAGCAGCGCCAGGAGCGGGGCACGAGCATTCTCTTTCTCGACGATCCCGATCATGCCCGCATTCGCCAGCCGCTGGCCAAGGCGTTCTACGCCCGTATCAACCGGATGCGGCCCGAAATCGAGGCAATGATCGATGCGATCATTGATAAGGCGCCGGCTTCGGGCCCGTTCGACCTGATGGCTGAGATCGCTGTGCCGGTGCCCGTGCTAGTGATTGCGCGCATACTGGGCGTCGACGAGGCGCGCCTTGATGATTTCCGGCAATGGTCGGAGGACGTGATCCTCGGCCTCAACCCCGTGCGCACGCCTGAGGAAGACGAGGCGCTGATCCGGGGCGCATATGCGCTGGACGCGTATTTTGCCGAGCTGATGGAAGCCCGCCGCAAGGCGCCGCAGGATGATCTGGTCTCCGACATGGTGCAGCTGCAGGCCTCGGGCGAGGCGGAGATTTCCGATGGCGAACTGCGCAACAATCTCGAGGCGCTGCTCGTCGGCGGAAACCTCACAACCACGGACCTTATCGGCAATGGCGTGTGGCTGTTCCTGACTCATCCGGAACAAAAACAGTCACTCATGGACAATCCCGGCCTCGCCGCGCAGGCGGTGGAGGAAGTGCTGCGCTATGAGGCGCCCGTTTCGATCACCTCGCGCATCCTGCCGGATGACCGCGCCGTGGGCGGCTGCCCGATGAAGGCGCGCCAGCCGGTGTGGATGTCGCTGGCGGGCGCCAACCGCGACCCCGACGTGTTCGAGGACGCCGAAGCCTTTGACATCACCCGCAAGCGGGCAAGCCATGTCGCCTTTGGCGGCGGCCCGCACATCTGTATCGGCGCGCCGCTCGCCCGGATCGAGGCGCGGCATGTGTACCTGAAACTGTTCGAGCGCTATCCGGACCTGAAGCTGCCGGAACAGGAGATGGCCTGGCGCACGCTGCCGTTTTTCAGGGGGCTGGAAAAGCTGATCGTGGAGGGGTGAGCGCGGCTAGCGCTCGATCGCTTCGGCCAGCATCCAGATGCCATCGCGTTCGGCGCTGCGCCGCTCGACCAGCAGGCGGGCGACCTGATGGTCGTCCTCGAAGACATTGCCGCAGAGGCTGTCGAGCAGGGCCTTGGCCAGATTGTCGAGGTCCATCCAGGGCGCAGTGCCGGCATACTCCATCACGATATGCACGCTGTAATCACCATAGCCCGGCCGCAGGCGCGGGAAGTCCTTGCGGAAGAACTCCTTCAGCAGCGTCTTGTAATACTTCGTCTGCGTGGTGAGCCCGGTACACGTCACCTCCAGCGCGCCAGCCTCGGTAATGCGCGCGCGGACTTTGCCCGATTGGATCCAGTCTGAGATCATTCCGCCGCGCTCTCATCTTCAGGCGGGTATTTCTGGCGCGCGTCGAGAACGCGCTCGACATCCAGGTGGTAGGCGTCCGGCAGGGTGTAGATCAGGATCAGCGAGGTGCGCGGCACGACAAGTTCCCGTGTGCCGTCAACGCGGCCTTCCTTGCCAAGGAGCGGAAACCCTTCCAATTGCGCGATTGTTGTAAAGATGGCGGTCAAAAGCCGATCAAGCCCTTGCGGACTGCGCGGCCTGACCCATTCAGCAAGACGTTCCAGATCAGCTTCGGCGTCAGCCGAAAGCCTAATGTGCATCTGGGAGAAACCTGCGGGCCACGTCTTCCAGCGACCTGTAGGTCATCTGCCCCTCTGCCTTTGCCTTCAGCGTTTTGCCGATTTCAGCGCGCATCCACGTGTCATGTTCAGGCGCCACCGTGAAATCCGGCTCCAGGGCCTGGAAGGCAATCAGCGGATCATTCGAGGGAGAGGAAGTGTCAGCCATAGGGGCAGAATAGCTTTTAACCGCGGCGATGCCTAGCTACCCGCTTTGCGGGCCCTTTGGCGGCTTGATGGGGCGAGGTTCGGGGGCTACACCGCCCGGCGACATTGCTTCAGCTGAGCTTCAGGAGCCACCCCATGACCAATACCCGGACAGAATCGGACACTTTCGGCCCTATCGAGGTCGAGGCGGACAAGTATTGGGGCGCGCAGGCGCAGCGCTCGCTCGGGAACTTCAAGATCGGCTGGGAGAAGCAGCCCGCCCCGATCATCCGCGCGCTCGGCATCGTCAAGAAGGCCGCCGCCGAGGCCAATATGGCGCTGGGCAAGATGGACCCCGAGCTGGGCAAGGTCATCGTCAAGGCTGCCGAGGAAGTGATCGAGGGCAAGCTCGACGCGCATTTCCCCCTGGTCGTCTGGCAGACGGGCTCGGGCACGCAGTCCAACATGAACGCCAATGAGGTGATCTCCAACCGCGCCATCGAGATGCTGGGCGGCGAGATGGGCTCCAAGAAGCCGGTCCACCCCAATGATCACGTCAACATGTCCCAGTCGTCCAACGACACTTTCCCGACCGCGATGCACATCGCCTGCGCCGAAGAAGTGGTCCACCGCCTCATCCCGGCGCTGCAGGTGCTGCGCAATGCGCTGAACGACAAGGCGAACGCCTGGAAAGACATCATCAAGATCGGCCGCACGCATACGCAGGACGCAACCCCGGTCACCCTCGGCCAGGAATTCTCCGGCTATGCCCAGCAGATCGAGAACGGCATCAAGCGCATCGAGATGACGCTCCCGATGCTGATGGAGCTCGCCCAGGGCGGCACGGCGGTCGGCACGGGCCTTGCCTCGCCGGCCGGCTTTGCGGAAGCCGTGGCCCAGAAAATCGCCCAGATCACCGGCCTGAAATTCACCTCTGCCCCCAACAAGTTCGAGGCGCTCGCCGCCCATGACGCGATGGTGTTCACCCATGGCGCGATTACCACCGTCGCCATGAGCTGCTTCAAGATCGCCAATGACATCCGCTTCCTCGGCTCGGGTCCACGTTCTGGCCTTGGCGAACTCGCCCTGCCGGAGAACGAGCCAGGCTCGTCGATCATGCCGGGCAAGGTGAACCCCACCCAGTGCGAGGCGATCACCCAGGTCGCCGCTCACATCGCCGGCAACAACACCGCCATCGCCTTTGCCGGATCGCAGGGCCATTTCGAACTCAACGTGTTCAACCCGATGATGGCCTACAACTTCCTCCAGTCGGTCCGCCTGCTGGCAGACGCGGCGGTCTCCTTCACGGACAACTGCGTGGTCGGCATCGAGCCGCGCCTCGACAATATCCAGCGCGGCCTTGAGAACTCGCTGATGCTGGTGACCCCGCTGAAGGAGAAGTATGGCTACGACCTCGCCGCGAAAGTGGCGAAGACCGCTCACAAGAACGGCACCACGCTGAAAGTCGAAGCCCTCGCCCTCGGTATCTCCGAGGCTGACTTCGACGCCATCGTGCGCCCGGAGAAGATGATCGGGCCTGATCCGGCCTGAGCGGGCGAGGGCGGGCTTTCTGCGTATAGAAAATGCGTGTATATTATGCGCATTGCTTTGCGCAGAGGCCCACCATGACCCGTAAAACCCGCGTCAGTGTGACGATCGATGAGGCGCTGGTCGCCAAGGCCAAGGCCGCGGGCATAAACCTGTCGGCCGTGGCCGAAGAAGCCATCCGCTTCGAGACGCGCGCCGAGGAAATGCGGCGTTGGGCCGAGGAGAACCGGGCGGCATTGCAGGCCAAAGCCCGTTTGGTTGAAGATGAGGGCCTATGGTCTGATGGCCTCCGGCTGTTCTGACGCATGGATTACCTGGCGGTGTTCACCCTGAAGAACCGGCCCGAGCAGTTGGTGCTGGTCCTGAGCCATCCCCTGATCGCGGAGGCCGGCTCGGTTGTCGCGGCGCCCTTGCTGGATACGGCCAGGTTCGCGGTTGCGTCGACCTTGAATCCCGTCTTCGACTTCGGCGGTAGGCAGGTCGCGCTGGCGACCGAGCAACTCGCGGCAATTCCCTTGAAAGAGCTTGGCCAGCAGGTCACCTCGCTTGAGACCCACGAATACCCCATCGCCAACGCCATCAACCGCCTCTTTTTTGGCATCTGAGGAAGCGTGGATCGCCGCCGGGACTTATTGCAGCCCGGCTGTCCTTTGTTCATCCGCCGTTTGGCCCCGCGCTGATAAGAGGGGGCTGAAACTCGGGAGGACTTTGTCATGTCCAGGCTCCGGATACTTCTCGCAGCCCTTCTCATTGCGTCCAGTTCGGCCATGCCGGCGACTGCCCAGCGCGGCGGCGATGACCGGTCCTTTGCCGGATTTCAGGTCTCCCGCGCGACGGCGGTGGATATTGCCCGGGCGCAAGGCGTGCAGGATGTGCTGCGCGTGGAAGCCCGCCGGGGCGTCTGGCGCGTTGAAGGCCGCACCGCCCAGGGCCAGAAGATGACCGTCGAAGTGGACGGCATGACCGGCGCCGTCGTGCGCGTAGACCGGTCTGGCCGCTGAGGCGGCGGTATGTCCGGGCTGACGGGGCGCCGGGCCGGGGGTAGGATGCGGGAATAGAATCACCTGCGTCCAGAAAGGCCCAGCCATGTCCAAGTCGCCCGTCGGCTCGAAGTCCAATCCCTCCCAGTTCGATGTGCTGGGCAAGCTGGCCGAGGATGAGCCCTATTTCGTCATCCGCGCACACGACCCGCTCTCCTCCGCGCTGGTGGAGCTGCACGCCTATATCGGGGCAGGGCAGTCCGGCGCGGCGCACAACAAGCTGGCCGAGATCATGGCGATGACGGCAGTGCGCCCGCCGCGCCCCGCCTCCAGCCCGAAATACCGGGAAACCTTCGCCATTTCCCTGGCCATGGAACAATGGCGGGAAAGCCACAAGGAATGAACCTTGGCGCGCTGACGCTGGAAAACCGGTTCGTCCGCCTGCGGCCTTTTTCGGCCGGGGCGGACGGGCAGGCGCTTTACGGGCTGGCAGAGCGCGCGCCGGAAATCTTCCGGCTCTGGTCGTATCGGGGCCCCGGAGACTGGGTTGGCGGGTGGATCGCTTCCATCCGCCAGCGGACGGAAGCCGGCACAATGATCCCCTTCGCCGTGACCCGGCCAGAGGACGGCGCCTTCCTCGGCATCACCAGCTTCCTGGATCCTCACGAGGGCAACAAGAGTGTCGAGGTCGGCATGACCTGCTATGCCCCGGAAGCTCAGGGTACGGTCATCAATCCCTCCTGCAAGCGGCTGCTGATGGGCCATGCCTTCGAGGATTGGGGCGCGCGGCGGGTTCAGTATCAGGTTGATAACCGGAATGAACGCTCCAAAGCCGCCGTGCTGAAACTGGGCGCAAAGCTGGAAGGCGTGCTGCGCAACCACAAGACATTGGCCGACGGATTTGTGCGCGATACGGCCTTCTTCTCCATTCTGGATACGGAATGGCCAGAGGTGAAAGCCCGGCTGGACGCGCGCCTCATCGCAGGTGAGGCAGCGCGGGCATGAGCGATCCAGTCAACCTCAACAAGGTCCGCAAAGCCAGGGAGAAGGCCGAAAAGGAACAGCGCGCGAAGGAAAACCGCGCCAAATTCGGCCGCACGAAGGCTGAGAAATCGCTGGACAAGGCCCGCGCCGAGAAGCTGAAAAAGTTAACGGACGGGCACCAGCGGCAAGATCCTGGAAAGGATGGTTAAAAAAGCGTTGACAGGCCCGGAACTTGCACTGAAATCACCGGCTGTATCAGTGCGGGAGTGCCGTCCATGTTCAAGCGTGTCATGCTCAAGACGGCCTTTGCGCTTACGGCCTTTGGTTCAGGCGTGCTGTGGGGCATCGCCGCCGAAGCCAGCGCCGCCGGTATCCCGCTGATCGGTCTCTTCCAGGGCTGATCCTTTTCGGGAACCGGCCGGGGCCCGCTCAATATCTGCGCGGCTCCTTTACCTGATCAATCAGGCTGTTTTCATACCGTCCCTGCGAGATGCGCCCGAGCGCGTCGAAGATCGGCTGAGCATCCTTGTCCTTGAGCAGGGGAATGCCGCGCGCGATTTCGGCGGCCTGCGCATAGAGCAGATGCGCCTCGGCCAGATCGCCGCGCGCCTCGGTGCAGGCGGCAAGATTGTGCAGGATGCCGGGCGCCTTCGGATAAGCCGTGGCAAGCTCCTGCCACTGCGCGCAGGCGCCGATATACTCCCCGCGCCGGGTGGCTTTCACGGCCGCGGCAAAGCGCGGATCGCCGGCTTCTTCGGGCACCAGCGGCTTCTCGACGATCTCCGCCCGCAGCGTGGTTGTGTAGGGGGCGATGTCACGGCGGAAGCCGGGAATGGCCGCGGCGACAGCCTCGGCGATCATGCCGATCGGCGCGTCCCATTGGGGAAGGACCTCGCGGATGACCTCTCCGAAGGGGCCGGTGGATTGATCCGTATCGGGATATTCGGCCACATCATAGCAGTCTTCCCGCTCGGTGGCGCCGCCCTGCGCGGAGGTGAACACGGCCCGGCCCGTGTCAAAGTCCACCAGCGTGGCGCGGACGGTCACATCCACAACATCTTTCGGGCAGCGCATCTCGATCACGACATGGCGTTCGCAGTTGAACAGGCCCTTGTACTTGTCGCAGCGCCGCTCCCGCTTGAAGCTGGTCTCGCGGTGGAAGCCGGTGATCAGCACTTCGCCCTCATAGGTGCCCTGGGGGCGGCCCGGATCGATCACCGCAAACCAGGGCGCGCCGTCCAGCCAGGTATTGTCGATCAGCGCCTGGAACTCGGCCTCGGCAACATCCCCCGCCGGTCCCCGGAACCGGCCTACGCCTACATCGGTATAGTTCAGCGCTTCGGCATAGTTTGGCGCGGCGCGGGCGGCATAGTCATATCCCGGCGTCTGGCAGGCGGCCGCAGCGCCCAGAACTCCGGCCAGCAAAAACAGATGGCGCATTGTTATCCCCCCTAAACGGTCCCTTCAGGCGTGCCTGCGCATTCCCTTAACGTCAATGGTTGACGCAGACCGGACACTTCCCCAACTCATCGCCTGCAAAAGCGCAAGGATATAGCTGATGACCCGGACCCTGTTCACGCCCTTCCGGCTGAAAAACCTGGAACTGCCCAACCGTATCGTGATGGCACCGATGACGCGCTCCAGGTCTCCGGGCGGTGTTCCCGGCGAAGATGTGGCCGATTACTACGCCCGCCGCGCCGCTGCCGATGTCGGCCTGATCGTCACCGAAGGCACCACGGTGCGCCGGGGCGGTTCTTCCAACGACCCCAATGTTCCCAATTTTTACAAGGCTGACGCTCTGGATGGCTGGTCGCGCGTTGTCTCCAAGGTCCACGCCAACGGCGGCAAGATTGCCCCGCAGATCTGGCACCAGGGCATGGTGCGCAAGGCCGGCACCGGCCCGGAACCGGACGCCCCCACCGACAGCCCCTCCGGCGTCACCCATACCGGCAAGCAGATCCTTCCCGAGCCGACGACCGCAGAGGTCGAAGACATGGTGATGGCTTATGCCGATGCCGCCGCCGACGCCAAGCGCCTCGGCTTTGATACGCTGGAGATTCACGGCGCCCATGGCTATCTGATCGACCAGTTCTTCTGGGACGCGATGAACAAGCGCTCCGACAAGTATGGTGGCAGCCTCACCGATCGCGCCAGCTTTGGCGGCGACATCATCCGCGAAATCCGCAAGAAGGTCGGTCCGGACTATCCGATCATCCTGCGCTATTCCCAGTGGAAGCAGCAGGATTATACCGCCCGCCTCGCGCCTACGCCGCAGGAGCTGGAAGCTTTCCTGAAGGTCTTTGTGGATGCCGGCGTTGACTGTCTCCACGTTTCCCAGCGCCGCTATTGGGAGCCTGAATTCCCGGAAATCGATGGCGAAAACGGTCTCAATGGCGCCGGCTGGGCCAAGAAACTGACCGGCCTGCCCACCATCACGGTCGGCTCTGTCGGCCTCAACGGTGACTTCGAGAAATCCTTCGCCGGGGAAGGCGCGCCGCAGCGCTCGCTCGACGATCTGGAAGCGCGCCTCGACAAGGGCGAGTTCGATCTCGTCGCCGTCGGCCGCGCCGTCCTTCAGGACCCCGAATGGGCCAGGAAGGTCAAGGAAGGCCGCTTCGCCGACCTGCGCGACTATGACGGCAAGTCGCTCGCCACGCTTTACTGAGGCGGCTGCGCTGCTCTGACATCCAGTCCGGTCCGGTCTGCGTAAGGGAAGAACAAGTTCAACCCCGCAGACCGGACCTGACCCATGCCAAATGCCCGCCGTGTTGCGAATGTGCTGGCTGCCGGCGTTGCTTCGGCAACGGCCGCAGCCTGCGCCTCTTCCTCCTCCCTTGAGCAGTTTCAGGCCGCCCCCCGCCAGCTCGTGCTGGAGGAATACTTCCTCGGTGAGACAACCGCCTACGGCCTGTTCGAGGACCGGTTCGGCAAGGTCCGCCGCCAGTTCAAGGTGGACATTGTGGGCGAGCTGGAAGGCGACCGGCTGACACTCACCGAAGAGTTCTTCTATGATGATGGTGAGCGGGAAACCCGCATCTGGGAAATCGATGTGCTGGGCAATGGCCGTTATCGCGGCACGGCAGGGGACGTTATGGGCGTCGCCGAAGGGCAGGTCTCCGGCAACGCCTTCAACTGGAAATACAAGGTAGACCTGAAAGTCGGCGGCAGCACCTGGAATGTCGGCTTCAATGACTGGATGTTCCTGATGCCGGACGACGTGCTCCTCAACCGCGCCTATGTCACCCGCTACGGCATCGAGATCGGCCAGGTAACCATTGCGTTCAAGAAAGGCTGATCCTTTCAATCCCAGGGCTTGCAGGCAGGTCCGCTGCTGTTCTACTGCTTTCCGAGGCTGAAGGGGGCAGTATGTCGAGACGACCAAGATTTCGCAGCAGCGATGAAGCTGGCGCGGCAAGCACGCCGCGGGCGCGCACAATCGATGATGTTCTGGAAGACATCTCTCACGAACTGAAGCTTATCGACATAAAGCGGCGCATGATCGCGGACACCACGGCTCGCCTGCCATGGCTCTATATAGCCACTGCGGTCCTCGGCTTTTTCCTCTTGGGCTCCATTCTTTCTCTGAGCATTTTTTTCATCTTCATTTTCGGTTCCCTGTTTTCGGGCGCACTTGCCAACATCATCGGCCCCCTGGGTGCGCTCACGGCGCGCAAGCGGGCCTATCGCGAGGTGGCGGATATCAAGGAGAGGCTCTTTCCAAAGTTGCTGCACCTGACACCAGAAGTATCCACTGTGCTTGTCGGCGTATCCCATGTCGGCAAGGACGGTGTGCGGTTCAGCCAAAATAAGGTGAGTGTCACGGCGCTTCGCGAAGAAGACTTCGACATGCGCGGCGCTATGGCCTTTGGATACTACAAATATCTCGCCTTCCTGTTCAGGAACACAGCAGGAAGTATTGATCTGACGCATCCCGCAATCCGCCAGCAATACTGGTTGACTGAGGCAAGGCGGCGGGGGCTGGGAACGGACGCGCTTTCGCGTGCGGTCGCCGAGGTGGTTTGATCGCGCAGTTCTCAGGAGTTCGACGTTTTAGTTGGGCCAGTTAGTTGCTTGAGTTTCGGGCCACTCCGGACGGCTGGCGCCCCAGAGTGTCAGAAAGCCGCCGTCTCCTTGGGCGGCCTGCAACTGGCGCACAGGCACGCCGGCCGCCCTGGCCAGCGTATGGGCGGCCTCTTCCATCAGCGTGGTGTAGCTGGTTGTCTTCGGGATCGGCCGGTCTTCGCCCAGAAGGATCACGCCGCCGGCCATCAACCGCACGCCATAGACGCGGTTGATGGTCGTCAGCCCCAGGCTGGAGGTAATTTCCTCGCGCCATTCCAGCTGACGGATGGCGCCATAGCTCAGCGTCTCCGCCACGGCGGGGGCAGGTCCGAACAGCAGGCGTCCGGGCGGCAGAAACAGCGCCGCTTCCGCCTCGCCCAGTACAATCCGCCAGCGCCATCTCATCGTGCAGTCCCGCAGGATGATGGTGCCGAGCAGCACGAACAGGGCGGCCGCCACGCCGAGGGTGAGCGCCGCTGCCCCTTCGCCGCTGAGCAGGAGGACGGTCGCGGCCCATGCCATTCCCACCAGCATCAGCCAGATGAGCCCGGTGGCGAGCGCAATGCCCAGCCGGCCCGCGAGGCTGAAGCGGAAGTCTGTCCGGGAAGGGGAAGCATGCATCGCGCGGCCTGTGGGGTTGTTACCTCTACAAGCGTCCCATCTGCCGCAAAGAGGTCAATTCCCCTGAACGAGGGGGCAAGGCTCGCCGAAGGCTTTACTCCCTCGTCTCTTCCGCGCGGGCGATAATATCCGTACACGGCGCATCCGAGGCTTCGCCCAGTTCAATGAAAGGCAGGGCCGCCAAGCCTCCGGTGATACTCCCCAGAACAGCCGCCACCCCAATCTGCAACACGGTTTCCGGGCCAAGGGCGGAAAGCTCCGGCGACCGGAACGTGCCCCCCACCTTCACATCCACCGCAAGCGTCGCGAAAGACGGGTTCTTGGAGTCAGATTGCACGCTGAGATCGATGGTTTCGTTGCCGAGGTTCACGTCCCCGGTCACCACCACCAGCCGCTTCTCGGTATCAAAGAGCACCGGATCGGCCCGCCCGATGCCGTCCTGAAGGACGAGGGAGGCGACCGCGCAGCTTGTCGGCGCATAGGTCTTCTCGCCTTCGTTTTCATCCAGCAGGGCAAGCGTATTGGGAATGTCGAGGGCGGACGCTTCGGCGACCAGCGCCAGCAGCTGCGCGTCCTGCGACCAGAGCGATATGCGTCCGTCCAGGCTGGCCGCGGTCTCGCGGAAACCATCCCCGCGCCCTTCCAGCTTGAACTCCCCGAAGGCTGTGCCGCGCACATAAGGATCGGCGGCAAGATTGCTGAACGGCACACTGGTAAGCTCGCCCTCGGCAGTGGTCATCGCGGGCGATTGCGACCCGTCCAGCGTCACATAGGCGGCCAGCTGGCCTTCGGCGAAATTCAGCTCCAGCACCGGCGCGCGCACCACCCGGCCTTCGATCTCGAATTCCAGCTTCAGGCCCCGAATGTCAAAGATTGCGTCACTCACCTCATCGGCCACAAAAGTGACCGTGCCATCCACCGCGTCCAGCCGGGTGAAGTCGATGGTCGCGTCGGGGATCAGCCGCCCGCTGGCGTCGAGCGCGGCGCGGGCTTCTGCCTGTTCCTCATTCGCCGTCTCGTTCGCTCCCACGCCGATGGGGATGCCGAAGAGGATGCCCAGATCATCAAAATCGAGATTGGCAGAGCGCAGATCGGCCTCGATCACCGGCGTATCCCGGCCTGTGCGCACGGTCAGCGGCCCGGCAAGGTCGCTATCCCCGATGCGGGTTTCGGGCAGGAAATCGATGGTCCAGAGGTTCCGCTCGATGCGGATATCGGCCACCGCGTCATAGGGCGGGGTGCTCGGCGCGGCGAAGCCGGCCACCCAGGCGAAATCGGCAAAATTCTCGCCCCGCAGCCGCAACCGGCCAGCCAGGGCGTTCAAGGTGGAGGCTTCGGCGCTACCTGCAAACTCCAGCTCGGAACGGCCCCCGGACGCTTTCAGCTGCACAGAACCGGCGCGAAGCGAACCGGCCGCCTCACTTATGCCGATCACGCTGGTTTCGCCGCGCCGGGTGTAGCGCACATCAATATCGCTCAGCGCCACCTCATCGATCAGCCGCCGCACCTGCGGGATCGTGAGGCCCTCATTCCGGTCCGGCCCGCGCTCTACCGCGATGAACCCGTCGCCCGCCTCGGCACGGGAAATCCAAGCGACGGCAGGCAAAAACCCGAAGAAATTCAGCCGTACAGACCCCGACGCAATCTCGGCCCGGTCCGCTTCCAGCCCCTGAAAGACAACAGTGTTAACCCCCGGAAACCGCGTATGGGCGCGGCTCACCGAAGCCCCATCCGGCCCGGTGATGCGCAGTGCCAGATTGGTCACCGGCGTGCCGACGGCCGGAAAGGTCATCAACACCAGCAACAGCGCCAACGCCCCTGTCAGGGTAACGATCACGGAAAACGCAGCGGTAACGGCGCGGGGGAGCTTCAGGTCCGGCATCCTTCCCTAACGCGTCACATACAATCGGGTTCACAAAATGCAGTCCGGCCTGCCCATTATGTCAGGGCCTGCTATATGTTCCTGATGAGTTCCAATCCGAATCGTCTTTCGATCAGCCAGATGGCCGCCGCCCGTCCGCCCGCAGCGGCGGGGGAGGGCGCCGCCTATCTGAAAGGGCTGAACCCGGAGCAGCGCGAGGCCGTTCTGCACACCGATGGCCCGCTGCTCGTGCTCGCAGGCGCGGGCACCGGCAAGACGCGCGTGCTGACCACCCGCCTTGCCCATATCATCGCCACCCGGCTTGCCTTCCCCTCCCAGACGCTGACGGTGACCTTCACCAACAAGGCCGCGCGCGAAATGCGCGAACGCGCGCTCCACCTTCTGGGAGACGCCGGCGAGGGGCTGAGATGGCTCGGCACGTTCCACTCCATCTCGGCCCAGATCCTGCGCAAACATGCAGAGCTTGTTGGCCTCAAATCCAGCTTCACCATCCTCGATACCGACGATCAGATCCGCCTCTGCAAACAGATCGTCCAGGCCGAAAATCTCGATCCCAAACGCTGGACCCCGCGCTATCTGGCCGGCCTCATCGATGGCTGGAAGAACCGCGCGCTGACGCCGTCCAAAGTGCCGCCCGAAGAGGCCGAGCTTTTCGGCAATGGCAAGGCGATCAAATGCTACGAGATCTATCAGGCCCGCCTGAAGGTGCTGAACGCCTGCGATTTCGGCGATCTCCTCATCCACAACATCACGATCTTCCAGGAAAACCCTGATATTCTTAAGGAATATCACGACCGTTTCCGCTACATCCTGGTCGACGAGTATCAGGATACCAACGTCGCCCAGTATCTCTGGCTGCGCCTTCTGGCGCAGGGCTCGCGCAACATCTGCTGCGTGGGCGATGACGACCAGTCGATCTATGGCTGGCGCGGGGCGGAGGTCGACAACATCCTGCGCTTCGAGAAGGACTTCCCCGGCGCGAAGGTGGTCCGCCTTGAGCGCAACTACCGCTCCACCCGGCATATCCTGGCCGCCGCCTCCAGCATCATCGCGCATAATAAGGGCCGCCTCGGCAAGGCGCTCTATGTCGGCAATGACAGCGCGGTGAACGAGGATACGGACGCGCCCAAGGTCAAGGTGCGCGGCCTCTGGGATGGGGAGGCGGAAAGCCGCCTGATCGCCGATGACATCGAAAGCTGGGTCCGCGCGGGCGGCAAGCATGATGACTGCGCCGTGCTGGTGCGCGCCTCCTGGCAGATGCGCGCCTTCGAGGAACGGTTCATCCTCTTGGGCATCCCTTACCGCGTGATCGGCGGCCCGCGCTTCTTCGAGCGCGCCGAGATCCGCGACGCCCTCGCTTATCTGCGCCTCATCCGCTCGCCCGATGATGACCTGGCGTTTGAGCGCGTGGTCAACGAGCCCAAGCGCGGCGTGGGCGACGCCAGCCTCGCCAAGCTGCAATCCTACGCCCGCGCCGATGGGCGAAGCCTCTTCACCCTAACCCCGATGGTGCTGCAGACCGACGAGATCAAAGGCGCGGCCAAGCGCGGCCTCACCCAGTTCATCGACCAGATCAATATGTGGCGCGGCAAGCTCGCCGGCGGCATGCCTCATACCGAACTTGCCGAGATGATCCTGGAAGAGTCCGGCTATACCGACATGCTTCAGAAGGACCGCAGCCCGCAGGCGCAGGGCCGCCTCGACAACCTCAAGGAACTCGTCCGCGCGATGGGCGAGTTTGATTCGCTCGCCGGCTTCCTCGAACATATCGAGCTGGTGATGGACGCTGCCGCCGGCGGCAGCGGCGAGGATCAGGTGCAGATCCTCACCCTCCACGGCGCCAAGGGCCTTGAATGGCCGATGGTGTTCCTGCCCGGCTGGGAAGAGGAAGTCTTCCCCTCCCGCCGCAGCCTGGATGAAAGCGGCCTCAAGGGCCTTGAGGAAGAACGCCGCCTTGCCTATGTCGGCATCACGCGTGCCAGGCAGCGCTGCTACATCTCCTTCGTCGCCAACCGGCAGATCTATGGCCGCTGGCAGGCGGTGATGCCCAGCCGCTTCATTGACGAACTGCCGCCCGAACATGTCGATGCCGTCTCCGAAACCGGCTATTCCGGCCTCCCGGCAGGCGCAGACGCCTTCACCGGCACGATCGAGGATCTGGGCGAGCGGTCGGATTATCAGAGCCCCGGCTGGAAGCGCCTGAAGGAAAACGCCGGCAAACCCACCGGCGCCCCCCCGCGTGACGCCGCCGGTCTCACCGCCACGGCGTCGGGCACCTCCGGCTTCACCACCGGCGCCCGCGTCTTTCATGACAAGTTCGGCTATGGCCGCGTCGCCTTCTCCGAGGGCAACAAGCTCACCGTCGACTTCGACAAGACCGGCCGCAAGAAGGTCATCGCAACCTTCGTCACGAAGGCCTGATCCAAAGCTACAGGAAGTTTGCAGCGCCGGGAGGCTGAAGCCGGCGCCCGGGTCAGGGGCAGGGGGCGTCCGGCGATCACTCGCATTCCGGCTGGGAGAGGGGTTGAAGCGTGGTGCGCTTGCCTTCTCCGGCGCTGCAGGATCACCCTCCCACAGGCTGGGCAAACCGGACCCGAACGCGCCGTTCATCTTCCGCTCAGCTGACGAGACCCTCTGGCCGGCGGCCGCCAGAGGTTAACAGAACCGTGAAAACTGTTTACATTTGATGTACGGTTCGTTCCGTGCCTGCCCTTCAGGCACCGGGCAAATCAGCCGCCCGCGCCTTTGGAATCAGCGCAAGCCGAATGCAAGTACGGTTCGTTCCGATTATATGACGAGCGGACCTTGCTTTAAAGCGGCGTTAACGGCACATGATGTATGGGGCTGATATCAGGAATGCGCGCGTTGTCGGACGGAACGATCCGATCCGTTTCAGAAAGAGCTTGAGAACAGCATGATCGGTAGCCTCCTCGGCCTGTTGTCCACAGACATGGCCATTGACCTCGGGACCGCAAACACACTCGTCTATGTGAAGGGCCAGGGCGTTCAGCTCGATGAGCCTTCCGTCGTCGCCTACATGACACAAGGCGGACGAAAGATCGTTTATGCGGTCGGCGAGCAGGCGAAGAACATGCTCGGCAAGACGCCCGTGAACATGGAGGCCATCCGCCCCATGCGCGACGGGGTGATCGCCGACTTTGAAGTCGCCGAGGAAATGATCAAGCACTTCATCCGGAAGGTTCATAACCGCCGGGCGTTCGTGTCTCCCCTCATCATCATCTGCGTGCCCAGCTCCGCCACCAGCGTCGAGCGCCGCGCCATCCACCAGTCGGCCCTGGCCGCCGGCGCCCGTCATGTCGAGCTGATCGAGGAGCCCATGGCCGCTGCCATCGGCGCCGGCCTGCCGATTGACGATCCGGCCGGCTCCATGGTCGTGGATATCGGCGGGGGCACCTCGGAAGTGGCCGTCCTCTCCCTTGGCGGCATCGTCTATTCGCGCTCCGTGCGCGTGGGCGGCGACAAGATGGACCAGGCCATCGTCAACTATCTGCGCCGCGAGCAGAAAATCCTCATCGGCGAAATGTCGGCCGAGCGGATCAAGAAAGAGATCGGCACCGCCATGCCCCCGGAAAACGGCACCGGCATGGCGCTAACCGTGCGCGGCCGCGGCACGCTGGACGGCGTTCCGAAAGAAACCGAAATCACCGAAGCCATGATCGCCGAAGCGCTGAAGGAACCCGTCACCGACATCGTCGACGCGGTGAAGATCGCGCTCGAAGCCATGCCGCCGGAGCTCGCCGCTGACATCGTGGACCGGGGCATCGTGCTGACCGGCGGGGGCGCGCTCCTGCGCAATCTTGACGCCGTGATCCGCAATCAGGCCCAGCTGCCGGTGATGATCGCCGATGATCCGCTGAAATGTGTGGTCAATGGCTGTGGCCATGTGCTCGAAAATTATTCAAAAATGAAAAGCGTCCTCTGCCCGGAAGTCTGAGTCGCGGGCAGCGCGGACGGCGAGGGAGCCAGAATAGATGGCGCGCTTCGGACCATCAGGTCAGAAAACTGCGGCCCGCGGGGCGCGCCGGCTGACGCTTGGCGTGCTGATGGCGGCCGCGTTTGCGCTGGTGCTGGCCCAAACCGCGCCGCAGATTTCCGCCTTCTTCGTGCCCGCCCGCACCACGGTCAGCGACCGGCTGCGCGCCCCCAGCGAGATCAGCCTCTGGGCCCGCATCACCGGCCAGGCCGAGCGCGAGCGCCGCATCCGCGAGCTTGAAAACGAAGTCCGCGACCTTGCCCGCTACAAGGCCGCCGCCATCTCCATGGCAGACCGCCTTGAAGCCTATGAGCGCATCCTCAACCTGATGGGCGAGCCCCCGGAGAAGGGGGTCACCGCGCGCGTCACCACCGAAGTCGACGGGCCTTTCTCGCAGACGCTGCTGGCCAATGCCGGGCGCCTTCAGGGCGTTGAACCGGGCGCCGTCGCCGTCAATGAAGGCGGGCTTGTCGGCCGTGTCATTCATCTGGGCGAGCGGTCATCGCGCATCCTGCTGATCAGCGATTATTCCAGCCGCCTGCCGGTGCTGGGCGAGGTCTCCGGCGTGCGCGCCATCATGTATGGCCAGGACCGGGAAGGCGGCCGCCTCAGCGACCTGCCCGAAGACGCAGACTTCGTGGAAGGCGAACGCATCCTCACCTCCGGGGATGGCGGCGCCTATCCGCGCGGCCTCGTCGTGGGCTCTGCCCGCAAGGACACCAGCGGCTGGCGCGTCCGCCTCGCCATGCGCGATCATGGCGGCACCTATGTCCGCATGATCCAGCCGCCGGTCATCCTGGCGCCGGTCACCGAGCTGCCGCCCCCGCAGGAAACGCCTGCAGCCGCCACCATGCAGGCCACCCCGGCCCGCACCCCGCAAACACAGTCTCCGCAAACTCAGGCGCCGCAAACTCCGGCGCCCCAGACACAGCCTGCGCCGCAGCCTGAACCCTCTGCCTCCAGCCCTTCGCAGACCAATGCCGCGCAGGCTGAGCCTGCCGAGGCCAGCCCCACGCCGGGAGAGGAATAGGCATGGCCAGTGGAAAGCTCAGACGGCGGAAGAAATCCATCTGGAGCCAGACAGCGCCAAGTGCCCGGCTGGCCTTCGGCGCTTTCTTCATCGTGCTCACCGGCGCCATCGGCATGCTGCCGCGCGAGATCTTCGGCATTACCATTGCCTGGCCTTTTGCCGCCCTCTGGGGCGCGATGGGCTGGGGCAAGGTCGGGCTCGCCATTCGCCCGATGGTTCTCCTGCTGCTGTTCGGCCTGATGCAGGATATCGTATCGAATGCGCCGTTGGGCTGCTTTGCGGTCATCAATCTGGCGGTATACGGACTGAGCGCGGGCTTTACGCAGCAGACAGACGGCATGCGCGACGCCTTCGTGGCGGTGCTGGGCCCCGTGGTCATGCTGCTCGTGGCGCTGGTGATGATCTGGGTTTTCGCCAGCGTGACCAGCGATCATCTTGTCCGCTCCACACCCATCCTCGCCTCCATCATCACGACAGGCCTTGTCTATCTCGTGGGATATCGCATGTTTGATCTGGGGCGCAGGCCAGGTGAACCACCGGGGCAGACGACATGAGCCGCAAGACCAAGAATGCCGATGAGATGTTCGACCGCCGCATGTTCATGGCGGCCGGGGTCGGGGGTATTGTCTGGGCCACGCTGGTAGGCCGCCTGTTCCAGCTGCAGTTTCTGGAGGCCGAGCGCTACCAGGATCTTGCCGAAGCCAACCATGTGAAACTGGTGATGGCCCCGCCCGAGCGCGGCCAGATCCTCGACCGGTTCGGCCGGCCGCTCGCGTCCCAGCGCCAGGCAGGCCGCGTCTCCGTTATCCCCGAGCAGATGAAGGATCCCGAAGCGGTCCTCAATCGCATTTCCAATCTGATTGATCTGCCCGATACCCGCCGGGAAAGGCTGATCGAGGAAATCCGCAACGCCCGCCGCCGGAATGCGGCCTTCCTGCCGGTGATTGTCGCCCAAGAGCTGACCTTCGAGGAATTCTCCCGCATGCAGGTGCATGCCGTGGAAATGGCGGGCGTCGATGTGCAGATGGCCTCCACCCGCTCCTATCCGCGCGGGCGTGATTTCGGCCATGTGCTGGGCTATGTGGCGCGCGCCAGCGCCGAAGACCTTGACCGGCTGACCGAAGGCCTCGTGCCGGAAGACCGCCGCATCTATCAGGAAATGTTCCGCCATCCGGATATGCGCACCGGCCGTCAGGGCATGGAGCGGTTTGCCGAAGACTGGCTGCGCGGGCGCCCCGGCCGGCGGCGCGTGGTGGCCAACGCGCATGGCCGCCCGCTCTGGGAACTGGAACAGGATCCCAAACAGGCGGCTGTTCCGGGTAAGGATCTTTACATCACCATCGATGCCGAGCTTCAGCGCACGGCGATTGACCGGTTCGAGGGCGAAAGCGGCGCCGCCGTCGTGATCGACATCGAGAATGGCGACGTGCTCGCCATGGTCTCGACCCCGGCCTTCGATCCCAACGGTTTCGTCAACGGTATTTCCGGCGCCGATTATGCCGTGCTGCGCGATGATCCGCGCGCGCCGCTCTATCCGCGCGCCCATGGCGGGGTCTATCCGCCGGGGTCAACCTTCAAGATGGTTGTGGCCACCGCCGCGCTCGAAGCCGGGGTGATCAAGCCGGAAGATCATGTCCGCTGCCCCGGCCATTACCGGTTCGGCAACCGCACCTGGCACTGCTGGAAGCGCGGCGGGCACGGCGCCATGAACATGCACAACGCCATCAAACAGTCCTGCGACGTGTATTTCTACGAGATCGCGCGCAGGGCAGGCGTCCGGAAGATCGCGGAAGTTTCGCGCAAGTTCGGCTTCGGCCACACCTGGGTGCTGGGTATGACCGGCGCGCGGGGCGGCCTTGTGCCCGATCCCGACTGGAAACAGCGTGTCCGGAATGAGCCCTGGTTTGAAGGCGAGACGCTGAACTTCGGCATCGGGCAGGGCCAGCTTGGCACCACCCCGCTGCAACTTGCCCTGATGACTGCGCGGATCGCCGCCACCGGCGCGCCGATACGTCCCCGGATGATCGGCCTTGGCCCCAATGATGAAGATGATGCCCTGCTGGACGAGCCGCTCGATCCGGCGATCATGGAGCGGATGAAAGCCGGCATGTATGGCGTTACTTCCGAGGGCGGCGGCACGGCCACGCGCTCGGGCGATCTCGGTCTTGGCGGCCCGCGCCTCGCGGGCAAGACCGGTACGGCGCAGGTGCGGCGCATCACGGCGGAAGAACGCGCGCGCGGCGTGGTGCGGGGCGGCGACGCCATCGCGCGGGAGCTGCGCGACCATGCCCTGTTCGTCGCCTATGCGCCTGCCGATAATCCCAAATACGCCATCTCCGTCATCGTCGAGCATGGCGAAGGCGGCTCGCGCACGGCCGCGCCGGTGGCCCGCGATATTCTCGCCGCGGCCATCCGGATGAATAGCGGGCGCACGCCCACCTACGCCCAGCGCGCCGCCACCACGCCCGAACCCGAGGCAGGGGACCCGGCATGAGCCGTGACGGTTTTACCGGCTTTACCAGGGGCGAAGCGCGCGTGCGCACGGCCGCCTCGACCCTGCAATTTGCCGAGCTTGGCCCCTTCAGCAAGCTGGCGCGGATGCCCTGGGGCATTGTCCTTCTGATCTTCGGGGTCGGCCTTGTCGGCGTCGCCATGCTGTTTTCGGTCGGCTGGGATCCGGT
The DNA here is from genome assembly GCF_013823385.1 of Hyphomonas sp. Classification (GTDB taxonomy): domain Bacteria; phylum Pseudomonadota; class Alphaproteobacteria; order Caulobacterales; family Hyphomonadaceae; genus Hyphomonas. Next base: position 30,545 of record NZ_PNMA01000008.1, on the reverse strand, counting down.
AACCCAGGCCCCGTCTGCCAGGGAAGCGGGCCTCTGGCGCGAACAGCTGACGCGTCTCTCCGTCGGCGGCGTCCTGATGGTTCTCCTGGCGCTTCTGCCGCTCGGCGTATGGGCGCGGCTGTCCTGGCTTGCCTATCTCGGCGTTCTCGTGCTGCTGGTTCTGGTCGATTTCTTCGGCATCATGGGCGGGGGCGCGGCGCGCTGGCTCAAGGTCGGGCCGATCGTCCTGCAGCCGTCCGAGCCGGCAAAGCTGGCGGTGACGCTGGCCGTTGCCAGCTATTACCAGCGCATGATGCCGCTCAACGGGCGCAGCCTGCCGCTCTGGGTGCATCTGGGCGCGCTCGCCATCATACTCATTCCCGCCGCCCTGGTCTTCAAACAGCCCAACCTTTCCACCGCCCTGGCCCTCACGGCCTCGGGTATGATGATCGTGTTCTTCGCCGGCATCGGCTATCGCTATGTGCTCGGCGCCATCCTCGCCGGTATCGCGGCGGTGCCGGCCATCTACACCTTTGTGCTCGAGCCCTATCAGCGCCAGCGCGTCGATACGCTGATCGCCGGCATCACCGGGCAGACCACCAATGGCCTCGGCGAAAGCTACCAGATCGAGCAGGCCAAGATCGCCATCGGCGCGGGCGGCGTCAGCGGCAAGGGGTATCTGCAGGGCATCCAGTCCCAGCAGGAATATGTGCCCGAACAGCATACAGACTTCATCCTCACCGTGATCGCCGAGGAGTTCGGCTTCATCGGCACGGTGGGTCTGCTCACGGTGTTTGCCTTCCTGTTTGTCTGGTCCTTCCGGGTGGCGGCGCGCAATCGCAGCTGGTTCGGGCGCCTGGCCACCATCGGGGCCACCTCCACCATCGCCTTCTTCACCATCTTCAACAGCGGCATGGTGCTCGGCCTGTTGCCGGTGCTGGGCATGCCCCTGCCGCTCATCTCCTATGGCGGCACGGCGCTGATCACGGTCATGGCCTGTTTCGGCCTCATCCTGTCGGCGCATCTTCACCGGGATGAGAAGATGACCACCCACGGCCCCATTTGACCCCCTAATGCGCCAATTGCGTTGATTTCTCACCGCTTGCCGCTACGGTCCCGCCAAACATTTCCACGGGGAGCGGGATTCATGGCAGATATTGGCCGCAAATCAGATACTTTCAGCTCGCGGTTCGGCTTCATCATGGCTTCGGTCGGATCTGCCGTCGGGCTGGGGAACTTCTGGCGGTTTCCCTATACGGCCGGCGAGAATGGGGGCGGCGCCTTCATCCTCATCTACATTCTCTGCGTCCTGCTCATCGCGCTGCCGCTGCTGATGGCGGAATATGCGATGGGCCGTAAATCCGGCATGTCGGCCATCGAGGGCGTCCAGTCGCTCGCCCGCGCCGAAAGCCGCAGCCAGAACTGGGGCATCGTCACCTGGATCGGCTCGCTGACCGCCTTCTTCATCCTCAGCTTCTATGTCGTCATCTCTGCCTGGCTGCTGGCCTATCTCATCCAGGCCATCGGCGGAGACCTGCACGGCACCACCGCGGCCGAATCAGGCCAGAACTTCGCCAACACCATCGGGCAGGGCGAAGATCCCATGCCCTCCAAATGGTACATCCTCAGCCTGCTGGGCGTTTTCCTCGCCGCCAACGTCTTCATCGTCGGGCGCGGGGTGAAGGGCGGCATCGAACGGGCCGCCACCATCCTGATGCCGGCCTTCTTCGTCATGCTGATCGTCGTGGTCGGCTTTGCCGTCGCCACCGGCGATACTGCCCGCACGGTCGCCTTCATCTTCGAGCCCAAATGGGAGGATGTCGGCTTCAAGACCTTCCTTGCCGCGCTTGGCCAGGCCTTCTTCTCCATCGGCGTCGGCGTCGGCCTGATGATCACCTATGGCGCCTATCTCGACCGCGAGACCAACATTCCCAAATCCTCCGCCATCGTGGCGGGGTCGGATACGTTCGTCTCGCTGATCGCGGGCTTTGCGATTTTCCCCATCGTCTTTGCCGCCGGCCTGCCGGAAAATGCCGGGCCCAGCCTCTTCTTCGTCTCCATGCCGGTGGCATTCGAGGCGATCCCCGGCGGGGCGATCTTCGCCATCGTCTTCTTTGCCCTTGCCCTCTTTGCCGCCTTCACCTCCTCCATCTCGCTGATGGAAGTGTCGGTGTCGTGGCTGGAGGAACGCCAGGGCGTCACCCGGTTCGGCGCGGCCATCGGCGTCGGCTTCGTCCTCTTCATGGTCGGCGCCGCTTATGTCTTCTCGCTGGAATATCTCGACTTCATGGATTTCATGACCGAGGGCCTGCTGCTGCCGCTCGGCGGGCTTCTGGCCGCGATCTTCGCCGGCTGGATTCTCAGCCGCGACATGCTCACCTCCGAACTGGGGGAGGGCACGATCATGAACCTCTGGCGCTTCCTGATGCGCTGGTTCGTGCCGCCCTTCATCGGCCTCGTCCTGATCTTCGGCTTCCTCGACAAGATCCAGGACCAGTACCACGTCCAGCTCCCCGGCGCGCTCCAGATGCTGCTCGGCCCGAACTACGATCTGACGCTGCAGGAGTAGGTCCGCTTCAACCGGGCCTGTCTTCCTGCGGAGGATGGGCCCCGTGTTTTAGCCGAGGCGAGAGGCAGCTGATCGCCGGGAGCGAATATTATCTGAATGTATCAGACAGCGAATTTTCCGTGGCTTTCGATGCCTTGCTCAGATGCGCCCGCCGGAGAAAAATGAGCGGCCAATAGAGGGCTGAAAACGCGGCGATGGCGGCCAAGCCGTCCAGAACACCGCTGACCCAGAACAGCTCAATGTCTGAGACATGCCCATTCTCTATCTTGGCCTCGTAACCTGCGCGCCGTCTCAGGATGTAAATGAGCATGATCAGGAGCGAAATCGCTATATAGGCGGAGAGCGCCGAGACCTTCGGCTTCAACGCAACCAAAAATGCGATTTTGGTTCGTCCACCCTTATTCACTTTCTGCACTCACCTCACGGCGTCTAAGCCTTCGTCCGCGCGCCCAGCTTGTCCGCAAAATCATCGGTCGCCTGCACCAGCCGGTCGATGATGCCCGGCTCCATGGAGGAATGCCCGGCATCGGGCACCACATGCAGCTGCGCGGCGGGCCAGGCCTTGGTCAGCTCCCAGGCGGTCGACAGCGGCGTCACCACATCATACCGGCCGTGAACGATCACGCCGGGCACCCGGCCGAGCTTCAGCTTTGCCTGTTCCAGCAGCCAGCCATCCTTCTCGAAGAAGCCGCCATTGACGAAATAATGGCATTCGATCCGGGCGAAGGCGTCAACGAAGTCATCCTCATTGAAGCGCGGCGGCGTGGTCAGCGGGCCCTTGATCGAGAGGGTGTGGCCTTCCCATTGCGCCCAGGCGCGGGCCGCGTCGATCCGGGCGCGCGGGTTGCTGCCGGTCAGCCGCTTATGGAACGCATGCAGAAGATCGCCCCGTTCCTCATGGGGGATGGGGGCCACATAGCAATCATAAGCATCCGGGAACAGACGGCTTGCCCCGGACTGGTAGAACCAGTCGATCTCCGCCTTGGTGACGAGGAAAATCCCGCGCAGCACCAGGCCCAGCACGCGGCTGGTATGGGTCACCGCATAGGCCAGCGCCAGGGTTGAGCCCCAGGAGCCGCCAAATACCAGCCAGTTGGAGACGCCCACATGTTTGCGCAGGGTCTCCATATCGGCCACCAGATCCCAGGTCGTGTTCTCGCGCAGCTCCGAATGGGGCGTCGAGCGGCCACAGCCGCGCTGGTCGAACAGGAAGATGCGGTAACGGTCCGGATCGAAGAAGCGGCGCATTTCCGGGCTGGAGCCCCCGCCGGGGCCCCCATGCAGGGCGACCACGGGAATGCCCTTCGGATTCCCGGATTCTTCCCAATAGATTTCATGCAGATCCGAGACGCGAAGCCGTCCGGACGCATGAGGTTCATGTCTGTGATACAATATACGGCGAGACTGGCGTCTGTTCATGCGCTCTTCACTTATAGTCGGCCACAATGACTGACGTGACTGGACTTATCTTATTCACACCCATAGTGTTAACAACACTTGGGGAAACTGGCTTTTGGCGGTTGGCGAATTGATGCGTATCGTTCTCGTTTGTGTATCCCTAGGACTTCTGGCGGGATGCGCAACTGTTTCGGTTGTGCCGGGCGAAACCACGGTCGAGACCGCATTAACCAAGAGCCAGTCGGAGCTGCGCAAGGCATCTGACGCGTATTGCGACCATCTCGCCGCCAAGGGCTGGGCCGAGGCGGACAAGGGCCTCGCCGGATTCGCAGACCTGCTGATCCGGGGACGGAGCGCTTCCCAGCAATTGCCCCCCGCCTATGCCGCCGATATCGGCGCCGAGACGCGTGCCCCGGTTCTGGTGCTCGCCAAGATTTCCGCTGACAGCGAAGCAGCCCGCAAGGGGCTCGAAGGCGTCACGCTGGAAGCGCGCGAAGTGCTCGAAAAGTCGCGCAGCGATGCCTCCAACCGCAATGACGTGATCGCCTATGAGCGCGCGCTGATCCGTGCGCAGATGGCCCACCGCAATTTCCGCGAGGCGCTCGATATCGTCTCGGCCCGCGCCGATATGGATGTCAGCCCCATTGAGGCCGAGCTTGGAAACTTCTCCAATGCGATTGATGACGCCCGCCGCGTCGCCGATGATCTGGCCGAGCGCTATACCGGCGTTTACGGCACATCGTCCTGAGCGCTGCGGGCCGCTGCCAGCCCGCCCAGCCCGATCATCCCCCAGCCGGCCAGCAGGCTGATCCCGCCCACCGGCGTGATCGCCCCCAGCCAGCGCGGCGCGCCCAGCGCCATCGCATAGAGCGTCCCGGCAAAGATCACCGCGCCTGCCACGAGCATCCATCCGCCGGCGGCAATCTTCCCGCCCCGGCCTGACAGTCCGGCCGCCAGCGCCGCGCCCGCATGCGTCAGCCCGTACAGCGTCGCGGTATGCCACCACTCCGCGCCCTGCGCCGTCAGCCGGCCGTCCAGCGCATGGGCGCCAAACGCGCCCAGTGCAACCGACAGGAAACCGATAAGCGCCGCAGCAGGGATAAGCCGGTTCATCGCAAACCTTCGCAGGGATGGGTAGCGTTCACCCCTTCCGGGGAAGTGCATAGGTCACGATAGCGTGGCTCGCCGGCTTGTCAGCGTGCTCAATGCGCACATCCACCTCGATGATCGCCAGCGCCTGGCCAATCTTCATCAGCCGGCCTTCGGCAATCACCACCTTGCCGATGCACGGGCGCAGGAAATTGATGTTGAGATTGCTCGTCACGGTCATCGGCTCAAAGCCGGTCACTGTCATGATCGCCATATAGGCGGCGGTATCGCAGAGGCTCATCTGCGTCGGCCCGGAGATATAGCCGCCCGGCCGCAGATGCGTCTCGTCTGCCTCCAGCCGGATCACCGCCCGGCCGGTCTCCATCACCAGCACCTGGTTCTGATGCCCCCGGCCCGGAAAGGCCTTGGCCAGAAACGCATTGGCCTCCTCGGCGGTGAATTTTGTCATGGCGCCCTCCCGTCGCGGCACCGCTTGATCGGCGCGCCGCCTCGCGCAAACCTACCCCCTGAGACCCGCCCGCCAAGAGGTCACCCTAAGGAAGGACTACCCCCATGCTGACTGCCGGAGACGAATACCCCATCCACCAGACGCCCGAGCCCGTCGCTTTCTCAGGGTCTGACCGCAATTTCTACGACCGGTTTTTCTTCAACGGCTACAGCGCAGACGGCAAGACCTTCTTCGCCGCCGCCATGGGCGTCTACCCCCATCTCAACGTCATCGACGGCGCCGTCTCGGTCCTGCGCGATGGCAAGCAGTCCTCGGTCTTCTTCTCCCGCCCGCTAAATATGGAGCGGATGGACACCTATGTCGGCGGCCTCTCGGTCACCGTGCTGGAACCGCTCAAACGCATCCGCCTGAAGCTTGAGGAAACCGAAGGCATCGCGCTCGACGTCGAGTTCACCGGCCGCGCCTTCCCGATCGAGGAGCCGCGCTTCACCCGCCGCATCGGTCCGCGCATGATGATGGACCTCACGCGCATGACGCAGAATGGCAGCTGGTCGGGCAAGCTGCGCATCGATGGCCAGGAAATCGCGGTGAAACCAGACGACTTCACCGGCACGCGCGACCGCTCCTGGGGCGTGCGCCCCATCGGCGCGCCCGATCCCCAGCCGATGTACCCGCCCGTGCCCCCGCAATTCTACTGGATCTGGGTGCCAACGAATTTCCAGAACCTCTCGATGTTCTACCATGTGAACCATGATGAGCATGGCGAGCCTTGGAACACGCGCACCTCCATCGTCACCGATGGCGCGCCCCAGGGGGCGGGCATGCATCTGGGCGACGTCAACATGGACGTGCGCTACGCCAAGGGCACCCGCCGCATGGCCTCGGCCACGCTTACCGCGAAGGATCATGAAGGCCGTCCGCATACGGTAGAGTATGAGCCCATGGGCACCTTCCTGATGAAGGGCATCGGCTATAACCACGCCAAGTATCGTCACGGCGTTTTCCACGGCGATCAGCTGATGGTTGCCCGGGAAGACTATGACGTTGCCAAATCCCCCTGGCACGAGATCGAAAACCTGCACATCCAGGAAATCGTCCGGGCAACCCATAAGGGCCCGGATGGCAAATCCTCGGTCGGCGTCGCCGCCTATGAACAGCTCTTCCTCGGCAAGCACGCGCCCAGCGGCTTCAAGGACATTCTCGACGGCGCGGCCTGATAAACTCAGGCGCCGTGGTGATCTGACGGCGCGGGGGCCGGGGCAGGGCGCCTCGGTCCCAGCGCGTCGCGCAGATCGGCCAGCGCTTCGGGCGCCACCATCGTGTCCAGCCGCTCGGCCGCTGTTGCCGCATCAAACTCAAACGTCACCACCAGCCCGTCGCGCCCGGTCGCATGGCCGCCCATCGCCCGGAACAGACGGCGCGCCGCATTGTTCTCCGCCAGCGTATCGGCGGCAAAGCGGGTAATCCCGGCCTCGATTGCGTCCTGCACCACCGCCGCCATGAGCAGCCGCGCCAGCCCCTTGCCATGGTGGGCGTCCAGCACCCCCATCGCCAGATCGGCCACATCGCTCGTTCCCCGGCGGATCGCGCGCACCACGCCCATCAGCGGCGCGCCCGGCATTTCCAGGTCCAGCGCGCCCCAGGCGATATGATTGTAGCCATCCACATTGACCAGCTGGTCAATCACGGCCTCCGGCACGGTCTTGGCCCCGGTAAAGAAGCGCAGATACCGCGAATGATCCGAAAATCCGGCAATCAGGGCCACTTCACGGGCACGGTCGCGCGGCCCGATGGGCCGCAGATACACCGCATCCCCGGATTTCAGGCGGGTCGAGAAGGTGTGCGTGTTCATGAGGGGAATTTGTGCACTGCACAACGCCAATGGAAGTGCGGAACTGCACGTATGCGACGATATGGCTGCGTTGCAAAAACGGGGTGCCTTTTGCGCCCCGGCAGGCTAAAGCCCGCCCCATGCTTGAGATCAGGAACCTTGATTACCGGGTTGAGGCCCGCCCGCTGTTTGACGGCGCCTCTGCGCGCATCTCTGCCGGCTGGAAGGTCGGCCTCATCGGCCGCAACGGCACGGGCAAGTCCACGCTGCTGCGCCTCATCCGCGAGGAAATCGCCTCGCCCGGCAAGGACAGCGCCATCCGCCTGCAGAATGGCGCCCGCCTCGGCTGGGTCGCCCAGGAGGTTGCCCCCACCGATCAGACGATCCTCGACGTGGTCCTGGAGGCGGACGCCGAACGCCACGCCCTGATGATCGAGTCCGAAACCGCCACCGATCCCGACCGGATCGGCGACATCCATGCCCGCCTTCTGGACATCGACGCCTGGTCGGCCGAGGCGCGCGCTTCGGAAATCCTGATGGGCCTCGGCTTCACCCATGCCGATCTCTCCCGCGCCACGCGGGAGTTTTCCGGCGGCTGGCGCATGCGCGCGGCCATCGCCGGCGCGCTCTTCGCCCAGCCAGACCTCCTGCTGCTGGACGAGCCGACCAACTATCTCGACCTTGAAGGCGCCGCCTGGCTCGAAGGCTATTTGCGCCGCTATCCCAACACAGTCCTCATCGTCTCCCACGACCGGGAAATGCTCAACCGCTCGGTCACCCACACAATGGCGCTGGAACACCGTAAGCTGACGATCACGCCGGGCGGCTATGATGACTGGCTGAAGCTGCGCGCGGCAAAGCTTGCCCAGCTCGAGAGCCAGAAAACCAAGCAGGACAAGGACCGCGCCCACCTGCAATCCTTCGTCGACCGCTTCCGCGCCAAGGCCTCAAAAGCCCGCCAGGCCCAGTCCCGCATCAAGATGCTGGAGAAGATGCAGGAGATTTCGATTCCCCTGGAGGAGCGCACCGCGCCCTTCAATTTTCCCGCTTCAGACACCGTGCTCGCCCCGCCGCTGCTGGAGATTGAGGATGCGGATATGGGCTATGGTCCGCAGGCGGTCATTCTGCGCGGCGTTCGCCTGCGCATCGACCCCGATGACCGTGTCGCCATCATCGGCACCAACGGGCAGGGCAAGACCACGCTGGTCAAATCCATTGCCGAACGCCTGCCGCTTCTGGCGGGCAAGCGCCGGATGCCGAAAAAGGTCGAGATCGGCTATTTCTCGCAGGACCAGCTCGACGAGCTGACCATCGGCGACACCGTCCTCGAACACGTCATGCGCGCGCTCCCGGCCGACACGCCGGTCGCCAAGCAACGCTCGGTCGCTGCCCAACTCGGCTTTTCCCATGAGAAGGTCGAAACCAAGGTCGAAAAGCTCTCGGGCGGGGAGAAAGTCCGTCTCATCCTCGGTCTCATCGGCCTGCAGAAACCGCAGATCCTCATCCTCGACGAGCCGACCTCCCACCTTGATATCGACAGCCGCGAAGCCCTGATCTACGCGCTCAATGATTTCGCCGGCGCCGTTCTTCTGATCACGCACGATGTCTATCTCGCCGAGGCCACCGCCGATCAGCTCTGGCTCGTCAAGAATGGCAAGGTCTCCAATTATGACGGAGACCTCGCCGACTACCGTGTTCTGGTGATGAGTTCAGATCGCGAAAAGGCCGCCCCTGCCAAGGCGGCTGCGGCCGCCGAAGAAGCGCCCGCCGACAAGGCCGAGCAGCGCCGCCGCGCCTCCCAGGCCCGCGAAGCCGCTGCTCCCCTCAAGAAAAAGGCCGACGCCGCCGAGAAAGCCTTCGAGAAGGCAAACGCCCGTATAAAGACAATCGATGCCGAACTCTCGAAAACCGGCCTCAGCCCGCAGAAGGTGACCGAACTCTCCATCGAACGCGGCAAACTCGAAGCCGAAGCCGCCAAAGCCGAAACCGAATGGCTGAGCGCGCTGGATGCGTATGAGAGCGCGGTCAAAGAGGCCGTGAGCTAAGATACTCACCTCCTGGCCCGCCCATCCTTCGACTTCGCTCAGGATGAGCTTCTTGAGACCAGCGTTGTTTAGCTCATCCTGAGCGAAGTCGAAGGATAAGAGCGGGCTCGCAACGCCTATCCAACAAATCCCACCCCAAATCCAACCAAAATCCCCAATCCCTTCAACCCCTTACAAAAAATCTCCCCAAACCTTGTCCACCCCCTCCGCCACCCATCGTATCCTTCCCGCATGTTCAGCCTCGCCCGCCTCAGAAAGGAACCCGCGCTCGCGCAATATTTTGCGTTCGTGCACCCCTTTTTCTGGCCGGTGCTGATCTGGCAGCTCGGCCGCGCCGTGGCGCAAGTCCGCGCCGCCGGCCGCCAGGGCGCCTTGCTCCGCGTCATGTGGTGGGGCGGCGTCCGCATCGAATATCTCGGCGACGCTGCGCCCAGCCCCTCCGCCTACAGACCAGTAGAGCCGACGCGCAAAGCGTGGGATGATCCGGTATGGTCGTCAGACCTTCCGGCTGACCTGCTCACCGAAGCGCAACGCTCAATCTTCCCCTGCACTTGCGGGGGAAGTGGCAGGCCGCGCAGCGGACTGACGAAGGGGGCATCTGCCCTCTCGCCAATCACTGACACCTCCTAGCCATTCCCCAACGCCGAACCCAGCCCAAATCCCCCGGCCAGCCCCCGCTGCGTCCGGCCAAACCTGCTGCGTGAAACTCTTTCCCTCCGCCCACCCTCTTCGTCACCCTCGATGGCCGAAGGCCATCTGAGGGCCCAGCTCCCGCCCATCCCCTGGCACGCGCCTGACAGTCCGGAGATGGGCCCTCAGATGCGCTCACGCGCATCGAGGGTGACGCACCTTCTGAAGCTCCGGAAAACCCGAAAGGTCAGCCCACCCCAAAAACCCGCTCACCCCCAGAGCCCGGCCTCCGGCGGCGCCACCCGCCCGTCCGTATACGTCAGGCCGCCCTCGATATCGCCTGCCAGCCAGAGCGGCCCGTCAAGATCGGCTACATCCGCCAGCTGCGCCAGCAGCACCGCCGGCGCCATCGCCAGCGAGCCGGCCACCATACATCCCACCATCACGCCCAATCCCGCCCCGCGCGCTTCGCGCGCCATGGCCAGCGCCCCGGTCAGCCCGCCCGCCTTGTCGAGCTTGATGTTCACCGCGTCATAATAGCGGGCGAGGGTCTGGATATCGGCGCTCGTATGCGCGCTCTCGTCGGCGCAGAGGGCCACCGCGCCGGGCCGTTTCAGCAGCGCCTCGTCCTGGCCCGCGGGCAGGGGCTGCTCGATCAGCACCACGCCGAGGCCCGCGGCCGCCTTCATCAGCGCCGGCAGATCGGAAGGGGAGAGGCCTTCATTCGCGTCGGCGATCAGGCGCGCATCGGGCCGGGCCTCATGCACCGCCTGCAGCCGCGCCAGGTCGCCCGCCCCGCCGAGCTTCAGCTTCAGCAGCCGGCCCGGCGCCGTGCGCGCCGCTTCCGCCATCGCGCCGGGCGTGTCCAGCGTGATCGTTACGGCAGTCTCCACCGGCCTGGGCTCCGGCAGCCCCGCCAGCTGCCAGACCGGCTTGCCCGTCTGCTTGGCCTCCAGATCCCACAGCGCGCAGTCCACCGCGCAGCGCGCCGCCCCCGGCTTCATCAGGGTCTGCAGCGCCGCCCGGCTGATCCCGGCCTCGATCGCCCCGCGCGCGGCCTCGATCTCGGCAAGGACCGAGCCCACCGTCTCGCCATACCGGCCATAGGGAACGCTTTCCCCCCGTCCGGAGTTAACCCCATCCGTGAGGTGCACGCGCACGGTCTCGGCGCTGGTCTTGGCGCCGCGGGAAATGGCGAAGGCGGCGCTCAGGGGCGTGGAAACATGAACAGCTTCAAGCCGGAAATGACCCATGGGTTAATCCTCACAGACGAATTGTCTTGGTTTGGCACACGCCGTCCTTAAGCATGTTTTGCTATGGAGGTCAGTCAGGACCCGAAGAATGCTGAACCTTACCGCCCCCAGCTTCACGCTTGAAGAGAGTGATGAAGGCCGCGTCCTCCGCCTCAGCGGAGACTGGACGGTGGCGACGATCAACCCGCTGGATGCAGAGCTGCGCGCGCTGCCGGGTGATGTTCCGGCCTGTCTCGATGTGTCCGCTCTGGGCCGCCTCGATACCTCGGGCGCCTATCTGATTGACCGCACCCTGCGCGAAAAGGGCGCGGCCTGGCCGCCCCGCATCCTGGGCGACCATGCTTCGGTGGAGAGCCTGCTGGAACAGGTTCACGCCCATGCCGAGCCTGCCCCCCCGGCCGAGAAGCCGGATACCGGCCTCCTCGCCCTGCTGGAGCGTACCGGCAAGGGCAGCATTGATTTCATGAAGGAAATGCTGGCCAGCCTCGCTTTCCTCGGCGAAACCCTGGTCACGCTGGCCCGCCTCGCCACCCAGCCCTGGAAGCTGCGCTGGACGTCCATCGTCTCGGTGATGGAAGAGGCCGGCCTCAATGCGATGCCGATCATCGCCTTCCTCTCTTTCTTCGTCGGCCTCGTCATCGCCTTCATCGGCGCCACCCTGCTGAGCGATTTCGGCCTGGAGGTCTTCACCGTCCAGCTGATCGGCTTTGCGGTGCTGCGCGAATTCGGCGTGGTGCTGACCGGCATCGTGCTGGCGGGCCGCACGAACTCCTCCTTCACCGCCCAGATCGGCTCGATGAAGATGCGTCAGGAAATCGACGCGATGCAGACCCTTGGCCTGAAGCCCATGGATGTCATCGTCGCGCCGCGTGTCCTCGCCATGGTGGTGATGACGCCGGTGCTCACCTTCGTCGCCACCGTCTCCGGCATCGCGGGCGGCATGGCCGTCTGCTGGGCCACGCTGGATATCACCCCGGCCGTCTTCCTGGAGCAGATGCGGGCGGCCGTGACGCTTGACCAGTTCTGGGTCGGCATGTCGAAATCCCCGGTCTTCGGCCTGGTCGTGGCGCTGATCGCCTGCCGCCAGGGCCTGCAGGTCGGCGGCAGCGTCCAGTCGCTCGGCAAGGCCACCACCACATCGGTGGTTCAGGCGATCTTCGCCATCATCGTCATCGATGCGATGTTTGCCATCTTCTACATGGAGATGGGCATATGAGCGCCGAGCCCGTCATCCGCATCCGCGATATGAAAGTCGCCTATGGGCGCAATGTCGTGCTCGATGGATTTGATCTCGATATTCCGCGCGGCGAAGTCATCGGTATCATCGGTCCGTCCGGGGGCGGAAAGTCAGTCACGCTGCGGGCCGTCGTCGGCCTCAAGCAGCCCGAATCCGGCACCGTCGAAGTCTTCGGCGAACAGCTCGGCCTGCTGAACACCGAGGAGCGCACCGCGCTGGAGCGCCGCTGGGGCATCATGTTCCAGGATGGCGCCCTCTTCTCGAACCTCACCGTGCGGGAAAACGTCATGGTGCCGATGCGCGAGCATACCGATCTCAATCCGGCCCTGCGCGCCCAGCTGGCCGACATGAAGATCCAGATGGCGGGCCTTGCCCCCAGCGCCGGTGACAAATACCCCTCAGACCTTTCCGGCGGCATGCGCAAGCGCGCGGCGCTCGCCCGCGCCCTGGCGCTCGATCCGGAACTCCTGTTCCTCGACGAGCCGACCGCCGGCCTTGACCCCATCACCGCGGCCGCCTTCGACAAGCTGATCCGCGATCTTCAGCAGGCCCTCGGCCTCACCGTCTTTCTCGTCACCCATGATCTCGACACGCTGCACGCAGTCTGTGACCGGATCGCGGTGATCGGCGAGAAGCGCGTGCTGGCCGTCGGCACGATGGACGAGCTGCGGCGCGTCGATCACCCCTGGATACAGGAATACTTTGGCGGGCCGCGCGGACGTGCGGCCTCGGCAGGCTATTAGGAGCGTTTGGACCCATGGAAACCCGGGCAAACTATGCATTGATTGGCGGTCTGGTGATCCTCGCCGCCGCGCTGGTTGCCGGCTTTGTTCTCTGGCTCGGCCAGTCGGAATTCAGCCGCGACTACAAGGCCTATGACATCGTGTTCGATGGGCCGGTCTCTCTGGAGGAGGGGGCGGCCGTGCGCTATATCGGCATCAAGGTGGGGGAGGTTGCGACCGTCCGGGTGGATCGCAGCGACTCCTCCAAGGTGCGGGCGCGCGTCCGGGTCTCGCGGGAAACCCCGGTGCGGGAAGATTCCAGCGCCTCGATCCAGCTGGCCGGCATCACCGGCACAACCTTCATCCAGATCACCGCCGGCACCGGCCGCCCGCTCGAAGCGCGCGCCGGCGAGCCCGTGCCCGTCATCCGGTCGGAGCGCACCCTGGTTGACCAGATCGTGGCCGGCGGCGCCCAGGCGCTCGGCCGCGCCAACCTCACCTTCGACAATATCAACAAGATGCTGACCGACGAGAACATCGCCTCGGTCAATGCCACGCTGAAGAATATCGAGATCGCCACCGCCAAGCTCGCTGCCGAGGATGGCCTGATCGACAAGGCCACCGCCGCCGTCGATGATGTCTCCCGCGCGGCTGTCGCCTTCGAGAAGGCCTCGGTCGAGTTCCAGGAGTTTGGCGATTCGGCCGATACCAATCTGGCGGCCGCTGCCGAAGATCTCAAAATCCTCGTCGCCGATCTGCGCACCGTCGCCAAATCGGCCAGCGGCACGCTGGATCGCAGCGCCGAGGCCGTCGCCGCCGCCACCGCCATCATCGAGGGCCCGGCCACCGAGACCTTCCAGAATGCCGGTGTTGCCAGCAAGGAGCTGCGCATCATGCTGAACCGGTTTGACCGGTTCCTGAGAGAGCTGGAAAGCAATCCCCAGTCGCTGCTGGTCGGCGAAGCTGTGCCCTATGAGGAGAAACGCTGATGTTCCGCCCCCTGATCCTGGCTGCTGCCGCGCTGTCGCTTGGTGCCTGCGCAAGCATCATCCCGCAGCGTGAACCGGCCAACGCGCTCTACCGGCTGAGCCCGCTGGACCCGGCCTATGAACTCTCTGCTTCCGTCACCGTGCGCGAGCCGGAAGCCTCCCGCCTGCTCGCGGGCCGGTCCATCGCCGCTGAAGACGAAACCGGCGCCATGCGCTATGTGCGCACCGTTCAGTGGACGGACCGCGCCACCAGCCTGATGCAGGAAGCGCTGCTGGACCTGCTGAGCGGGGAGGGCGCCAATGTGGCCCTGCCGGCGCAGGCGGGCGCCTTCACCGATTTCGAATTCTCCTGGCGCATTTCCGATCTCACCCTGAAGGGCGAAACGGCCCGCTGCCGCCTGGAAGGCACGATCCTTCGCGGCAAGGAACGCAGCGTCTTCCGGCAGACCTCGATTGCCACCTCCGCCGAAGCCCGCGGCCGCACCGATGCGGCGCGCGCCGAAGCGCTGGTGGCTGCCGGCCGCGCCTGCGCGCGCGAAGCGGCCGCCTTCATCGCCGACGCCACCCGCCAGCCCTGAAAAGCCTTCCCGCCAAATGAAAACGCCGGCCCCGTCTGACGCGGCCGGCGTTCCTGTTTCTTGAAGGGGACGGCCGATCAGCCGGACTTCATCTCGTCAAAGGCCAGGTCCTTGTCGACGCGCACATCCTGGGGCAGGCCCAGAACGCGCTCGGCGATGATGTTCTTCAGGATCTCGTCGGTGCCGCCCGCAATGCGAAGGCCCGGCGCCCACATGAAGCTCTGCTGGAAGATCGCATCGGCCGGCATCCGGTCGGTCTCGGTGATGATGCCGTAATGGTCCTGCATCTCGATGGCCGAGTTGCAGATGTCCTGCAGATGGTTGGCGGTGATGATCTTGCCGATCGAGTTTTCCGGGCCCGGCGTCTGGCCGCGCGACAGGGCCGTCTGCGTGCGGAATTTCGTCAGCTTGTAGCCCTGGGCGGCGACATACCAGTCGGCCAGCTTCTCGCGGAAGGCCTGATCGTCCATAGAGCCCGCCTCTTTGGCATAGGCCATGATCTCACCCCAGTCGGGACCGGGCGAGCCGCCCACGGCCAGACGCTCGTTCATCAGCGTCACGAGCGCCACTTTCCAGCCCGCGCCCACTTCTCCGAGACGGTCGCTGTCAGGAATGCGCACATCGGTGAAGTACACCTCGTTGAACTCGCGGCCACCGGAGGCCTGGTGGATCGGGCGGACTTCCACGCCGGGCTGTTTCATGTTCACGATGAACATGGTGAGACCCTTGTGTTTGGGTACTTTCGGGTCGGTGCGGACCAGCAGAATGCCGTAGTCGGAATAGTGGGCGCCCGAGGTCCAGACCTTCTGGCCATTGATCACCCAATGGTCGCCGTCTTTCACCGCGCGGGTCTTCAGGCCCGCCACGTCAGAACCGGCCGAGGGTTCGGAGAACAGCTGGCACCAGATTTCCTCACCGAAGAGGGCTTTCTGGACATACTTCTTCTTGTGCTCGTCCGAGCCGAACGCGATCACGGTCGGGATGCACATGCCCAGGCCGATGGCGAACGGGCCGGTCGGCGCGTCATACTTGGCCTCTTCCTGGCCCCAGATGACAGCTTCCATCGAGGTGCCGCCGCGGCCGCCCCATTCCTTGGGCCAGGTGATCTGGGCGAACTTGTTCTCCGCCTTGGTCTTCTGCCAGGCTTTCGCGCGGGCAAGGGCAGACTCGTTGGCCTGGCGCGGCTTGGCGCCGGCCTTCAGCTCAAGATGCTTGGAGAGGAAGTCATTGGCCTCCTTGCGGAAGGCGGCTTCTTCGGGGGTATCATTGAAGTCCATGGGGCACTCCGTTCGTTGTCGTCTGAGTTTTCTGTTCTGATTATCGGATGGGGTAGGGCGGGGAGGGGCTGTCCCCGGATGGGTTGGCCCCGGATTTTTTTGCCGTGTGCGGATGCTGCCAGCGTGTTGCCATATTCCATCCGGAATTGCGGCGTCCTATGACACGCAGGCGCCGGGGCGATTCCGCCGGGGGCGCTAAAAGAAAAAGGGACGGATACTCATGTCGC
This sequence comes from Hyphomonas sp., assembly GCF_013823385.1. Classification (GTDB taxonomy): domain Bacteria; phylum Pseudomonadota; class Alphaproteobacteria; order Caulobacterales; family Hyphomonadaceae; genus Hyphomonas. The sequence continues at coordinate 14,252 of NZ_PNMA01000008.1, read as the reverse complement.
AAGTCGTTACGAAATCTCGCAGGTTCATCGGTGCCGCAGCGGCTTCTCTGCTGATCGCAGGGCTCGCCCATGCCGGTATCGAGATCGATGTCGGCGGAACCAAGATTCCGGCCACCAACCTGACCTTCAGCGTCTCGCAGCAGCCGGTCTATGATCCGGAAACCTACATGCCGGTCGAGCCCAAGCGGTCCGAACTCTACACCGGCTCGCTCTACGTCACGCGCAGCTTCGACACCTCGTCCGTCAAGGTTCTGAGCCACGTCATCAACGGCACCAGCGTTCCGTCCCTGCAGATCACGATGACCACCGATGGCGCGCCGGGCCGTCAGGTCTGGAAGCTGACGAACGCCACGCTCAACAACTACTCGACCTATTCGGGCGAGGGGAATGCCGTGATCGAGAACTTCGACATCTCCTACGACACCGCAACGCTGCAGGTCTTCACCGGCCCCGGCAACACCCCGGCTGATACGCTCACCTGGAAGTCTGCCGGCACGAACACCTATCCGGGCGTTCCTGCCGCCGCTGTGGCAGAATAATCCGGGCGCCGGGCGGCGGGACATCTCCTGCCGCCCGGTCCTTCCGTAAGAGGCAGATGCCTCAGGCCGCATTCTTGGCCTCAAGTGCACGCACCAGCTTTTCCTTCCAGACCTTCGGCGCGCCGGCCTGAACGTTCAGCAGCTTGGCGCGGCGATAGAAGAGGTGGCAGTCGACTTCCCAGGTGAAGCCCATGCCGCCATGCGTCTGGATGTTCTCCTTCGAGGCAAACCAGTAGGCTTCCGACGCGGCGACGCGGGCGGCTGCGGCCGCTTCCGGCAGCTCGGCGGCGCCGGTGGAAAGCGCCCAGGCGCCGTAATAGCAGTTGGACCGCGCCACTTCGTTCTTCACATACATGTCGGCCAGCTTGTGCTTGATCGCCTGGTTGCCCCCGATCGGGCGGCCGAAGGCGTAGCGGTTCTTGGCATAGTCATTGGCCATCTCGAGGCAGACGGACGCGCCGCCCAGCTGTTCAAAGGCCAGCAGAACCGCCACGCGGTTGAGCAGCTCATCGTTCAGCGTCTCGCCTTCGCCCTTGCCGCCAAGGCGCTCTGCCGGGGTGCCGGAGAAGGTGATCTCGGCATGGCTGCGCGTCGGGTCGAGCGTCTGGACGGTCTTGCGGGTAACGCCGGGGCCGGAAAGGTCGACCAGCACCAGCGAGGCGCCCGAGCCTTCCTTGGCCAGAACAACCGCATGGGTGGCGATGTCGCCATCGGTCACCGGGATCTTGGTGCCGGTCAGGGTCTTGCCGTCGAAGGTGGTCTTGAGGTTGGCGGCGTCCGGATGGCCGGGGCCTTCGCTGGCCGCATAGGCGCCGATCACTTCGCCCGCGGCGATCTTCGGCAGGATAGCGGCTTTCTGGCCGTCATTGCCGGCCAGCTTCACCGCTTCGGTGAGGTAATAGGCGGTGGAGGCAAACGGCACCGGCGCAATCGCGCGGCCCATTTCTTCGGCCAGCACGCACATCTCCAGCATGCCGAGGCCGAGGCCGCCATGTTCTTCCGGAATGGCCGCGCCCAGCCAGCCCATCTCGCCGATCTTGCCCCACAGCTCCTTGTGATAGGCTTTCTTGTCGTCGTTCAGAACCGTGCGGACGACCGCCGTGGTGCATTCCTGCGAAAGGAACTTCCGGGCTTCGTTGGCAAGGAACTTTTGGTCTTCGGAAAAATCGAAATTCATGGCGCGTCAGGCTCCCAATCGCCCTTGCGGGCGTGTCTCGTTTATCGCTGATGAGGAACCATAGCGCGCTTTACGCACACGGAAAGCCGTGACCCAAGGGAAACAAAATCGCCTGTGACTTCGGGGAAATTTGATCGATTGTGCTTACCTCAGGGACATACTCCTCTGGCATGTATAGGGGTTGATCGAGGTGGGGTCTGTCATGGCCAAGGCGCTGTTTCACAAGTCTCAGCGGGTCTACGTAAAGCCCGTGGGCACCTGGGTGCCGATCGAGCGCGTGGTGCCCCAATGGGTGAAGGGCGTCGATGAGCCCCTGCGCATCACCTATGATTGCGGCCTCGGCCGGCTGTTTCAGGCGCATGAGCTTGTGTCCGAAGAAGCCATGCTGCGCCTGGAGCGCAGCGAGGACGATGACGAGGATGACACGCTGATCGAGCAGTGGCGGGTCGTCCGGCGCCTGATGAAATGGCGCTCCGGCGAGGGGCAGGTGTCCCTCGGCGTGCAGCCGGGCACCTATCCGGCCGTTGCCACCGATGACGGCGCCAATAGCGGCTGGCGGGTGCCGGCCACCGAATATGACCGCGACCCCGCCCGTGTCGAACACCAGGCCCGGATGATCGCCCATACGCCCGATCTGTTCCGCGTGGCCCGCAAGATTGCCGAGTTTGCCGCGGCCAATCCGAAAAATGTGCCCGAGGAGCTGCGCCCGGTCGCGGCGCGCTGCGCCAAGATCCTGCGGTCTGTTTATCGCCTCGAAGAAGAAACCGCCGCCGCCGAGTAATTCAGGGCCGCACGCCCGCTGCGAAACGGATCAGCGCCGCGCCGGCCAGCGCGCCCAGGAGGTTGGCCACCGCGTCGAGCACCGAGCCTTCGCGGCCCGCATCCCCCATGGCCTGGGCAAATTCGAGGCCGATCCCGTACACCGTGGCCACGATCACCGCCCTCAGCCAGCGCTTGGGATGCAGGGCAAGCGTCAGCGGCGCGGCAAGCCCTGCATAGGCCAGGAAATGGTTCACCTTGTCGGTGAAGACCGGCGCCGGGCCCTCATCCACCGGCATCAGCGACAGATAGGCAATGACAATGGCAACCATCAGGGCGGCAAAGGCTGCCAGCCTGCGGATCAGCAGCAAGGAGGGAGGAGAACGCATGGCCTCCCTTTGCCAGAGGCCTGCCGCGTGGGCAACGGGCCTCGACGGCGCAGGCCTGCTCCGGTATCCCTGCAGCCCTGTCACCTCTCCCGGAGACCCGATTGATGCGAACTGAAACCCCTGTCGCCATCCGCCTTGCCGATTATACGTCCTATCCCTTCTCGATCGATGAGGTCCGCCTGGAGTTCCGGCTGGACCCCGCCGCCACGCAGGTGCGCGCCACGCTGAAGGTGACCCCGGCAGGCAGCGGCCCGATGCGGCTCGATGGGGAGGCCCTGACGCTCAAATCGATCCGGCTGGCTGCCGAAGGGGCCGCCCTCTCGATCCTGCCGCCGTCAGACTATGCGCTGGACGATCACGGCCTGACGCTTCTTGCGCCGCCCTCCGGCCCGTTCACGCTGGAAACGGTGGTGGAGATTTCGCCGGAGAAGAACACCGCCCTTTCGGGGCTTTACATTTCCGGCGGCCGCTTCTGCACCCAGTGCGAAGCCATCGGCTTCCGCCGCATCACCTATTATCCTGACCGTCCCGACGTGATGAGCAGCTTCCGTGTGCGGATCGAAGCGGAGAAGGCGACCTATCCTCATCTCCTCTCCAACGGCACGCCGGGGGAGGCGGGTGATCTGGAGGGCGGTTGGCATTTTGCCGAATGGGACGATCCCCATAAAAAGCCTGCCTATCTCTTCGCCCTCTGCGCAGGGGATTATGATGTGCTGACGGGCAGCTTCACCACCGCCAGTGGGGCCCATGTCGATCTCGGCATCTATGTGGACAAGGGCGAGGCCGCCCGCGCCGCCTGGGCCATGGACAGCCTCAAACGCTCCATGCGCTGGGACGAGGAAGCCTATGGCCGCGAATACGATCTCGGCGTGTTCAACATCGTGGCCGTGCGAGACTTCAACTTCGGCGCCATGGAAAACAAGGGCCTCAACATCTTCAACTCCGCCTATGTGCTGGCGGATGAAGCCACCGCCACCGACCTTGATTTCGAAGCCATCGAATCCATCGTGGCGCATGAATACTTCCACAACTGGACCGGCAACCGCATCACCTGCCGCGACTGGTTCCAGCTCTGCCTGAAGGAAGGCCTCACGGTCTTCCGGGATCAGAACTTCTCTGCCGACATGCGCTCGCGCCCGGTGCAGCGCATCAAGGATGTGATCAAGCTGCGCGCCCGCCAGTTTGCCGAAGATGCCGGCCCGCTCGCCCATTCGGTGCGCCCGGACAATTACGCCGCCATCGACAATCTCTACACCGCCACCGTGTATGAGAAAGGCTCCGAGCTGATCGGGATGCTCCGCAGGCAGATCGGCACGCAGGATTTCCGCAAGGGCATGGACCTCTATTTCGAGCGCCATGACGGCCAGGCGGTGACGATCGAAGACTTCTACGCCTGCTTTGAAGAGGCGACGGGGCAGGACTTTTCCCAGTTCCGCCGCTGGTATGCCCAGGCCGGCACGCCGGAAATCACGGTGGAGGAAAGCTGGGACGAGGCAAGCTCCACCCTGACGGTGAAGCTCTCCCAATACACCCGCCCCACCCAGGGCCAGCCGGTGAAAAAGCCGGTGCCCGTGCCGCTGCTCTCCGCCCTGCTGGACGGCAAGGGCGGGCATGTCGCCGCCAGCGACCGCGCCGCAGAACCCTTCCTCTATGTGCTCGATACCGAGCGGGCCGAAATGGTGTTCCGCCTGCCGGCCGGCAGCGCCCGCCCGCTTGTCTCGCTCAACCGCGATTTCTCTGCGCCCGTGCGCCTCAAGCGCGCGCTCAGCCGGGATGACCGGCTGGCGCTTGTCCGGGCCGAGACAGATCCGTTCAACACCTGGGACGGTCTGCAGACCCTGATCAAGGAAGAGATCCTCACCCTGGCAGATGGCTCGCAGACCGCGCCCGATACCGAACTCGTGGGTGCCATCGGCCAGGCCGTTCGCGGCGCGATGGGCGACCCGGCCTTCGCCGCACTGCTGACCCGCCTGCCGGATGTGGGCGAGCTGTTCCTGGAGCGGGAGCCTGCCGATCCGGTTGCCCTCTCGGCGGCCCGCCGCAAGTTGCAGGCAGCCATTGCCGCCGAGCTGGCCCCGGAAATCACCCAGACCATCGCGCAGCCGTCTCCGGCGCCTTACAATCCGGGCGCGGAGCAGGCCTCCATCCGCGCGCTGCGCTCGGCCTTCATCATGCTGCTGGGCGGGCGCGGCGACGCAGGCGACACCCTGCTCGGCCTTTACCGCAACGCCCCGAACATGACCGAGCAGCTCTCCGCCCTGCGCGCGCTGACCGTTTCGGCCGGGGCAGGCAAGGACGAGGCGCTGGCCGATTTTGAAGCCAGATGGAAGCAGAATGCCCTCGTCATGGACAAATGGTTCTCGGTTCAGGCCGCCCTTGGCACGGCCGAAGATGTCCGCCGCCTGATTGCCCATCCGGACTTTGACCTGCGCAATCCCAACCGGGTGCGCTCGGTGGTCGCCGCCTTTGCGATGCAGAACCTCGCCGCCTTCCATGCCCCCGATGGCTCGGGCTACCGGGCGGTGGAAGAGACGATCCTGGCTGCCGACAAGGCCAACCCCGCGCTGGGCGCGCGCCTGATGACGGCGTTCGAGCAATGGCGCCTGCTGGAGCCCAAGGCGGGCGCGGAGGCGCAGGCCTGCCTCAAACGCCTGATTGCGGCAGGGCTTTCGCCCAATGCCATGGACATTGCCAGCCGCGCCCTCGACGAGGACGCCAAAGGTTAATTCCACAGCTAACTTTGTTAACGAGCGGTCAATGTTTCGGGCGGAAAAGGTAGGCTGACTGTTTCCCGGAAGTAGCAGGCGTCAGGCTCTACCTTGGCAAGATCGCAGGCCCGTTCTCAGCTGAAACCAGCTGCTGCCGCAGACAATGCTGCAGCAAAGGCTGAGGCGCGCCGGCTTCGCGTTCTGGTTCCGCTGATCCTCGGCCTCCTGGCGCTCGCCCTTGGCCTCAAGGCCTGGCATGAGCGCCAGACCGCCGAAGCCAGCCGTCTTGCCCAGATCGAGAGCGAAGCCCGCCACCTTGCCGCGCGGATCGAGGCGGCGGCGAATGTCGCCATCACGGCCATTTCCATTGCCGAAGGTGGCAGCGTTCCGCGCGCCGAAACGGCCAGCCTCACGCCCGGCATCGATGCCATCGTTTCGCTGAGGGATGCCTCCCAGTCGCCTGAAACCTCGCGCCTCGGCGCCGGCGTGGCGGCAGCGCGCCAAATGATGGAAGAAGGCGCCCTGATCGGCCTTTCGTCCCACGGAGACATCGTCTTCCTGTCGGCGCTGGATGAGCGCAACCCGGTGATGGCGCTGACGCAGGCTGCCCGCCTCCTGCCGGCGCCCGCTGAGGGGGGCCGCATCACGCTGCACGGCGAAGGCAATACGCTGGGCCTCGGCGACGGGACGCTGGCGGCGGCCGCCGCCGCTGCGGGCACGGCACGTTCCCGGATCATCTCCGCCGGCGGCACACGCGCGGCCACGGCCTGCGCCCCGGCGGGCAGCGGTGCGCTGTCGGTCTGTGTCGCGGTCCGCCAGCCCCTCATCACCCGCGCCGATCTTCTGAGCTTTGCCATCTTCGCGCTTTTGGTGGCCGCGCCGACCTTCACGCTGTTCGGCCTCTCGCGGCGCCTTTCCCAGCGGCAGCGCGAAATTGCCATCCAGGAAACCCGCAATGAGGAGTCCGATCGTATCCTCGGCCTCGTGATGCGCGGCGCGCGGGCGGGCTATTGGGAATGGTATCAGGGCCCCGGCGCCCTGTTCCTCAGCGAAGGGGCGGCAGACCTTGTCGGCATTGCCAGCTCGGGCCGGGTGGCGCTTGAGGAACTGCTCGACCGTGTGCCGGTCGAAAGCCGCAGCTATGTGAAGGAGGGTTTCTCCAAGGCCCGCAGCATCGGCTGGGTTCACCTGACCTTCATTGCCCAGACGAGCCCGCTGCGCTGGATCGAGATGCGCGGCAGCGTCTCCACCGATCCTGTCAGCGGCACCACCGTCTTCGGCGGCATCATGATGGACGCGACCGAGCGCAAGCAGGCCGAAGACCGGGTGAAGACCGCCGAGCGCCGCCTGCGCAACGCCATCGAAGGCTTCAACGGTCCCTTCGCCCTCTGGGACACGCGCAAGCGGCTGCTCTACTGGAACCGCGCCTTCGCGCTGGATTTCGGCCTGCAGGATACGCTGCGGCCGGGTATGAGCCATGACACCGTGCTGATCGCGCGGGCAGGGGCGGTGGCCAGCGAGCGCCGGTCCGAGGAGGACATGCGCACGACGCTGCTCGCCCTGCGCAATGGCCGCTGGCTGAAGATGGTGGAACGCAGCACGCCGGATGGCGGGCTGATCACCGTCGGCATCGATGTGACCGAGAATGTCCGCAATGAGGACGAACTGAAGAAGCAGAAGGAAAAACTGCGCCGCGCCGCGCTCGATCTGGAACGCTCCGAGGGTTATTTAAGTGAGCTCAGCCGGAAATATTCCGAAGAGAAGGAAAAGGCAGAGCGCGCCGCCCTCGCCAAGTCTGCCTTCCTGGCCAATATGAGCCATGAGCTGCGCACGCCGCTGAATGCCGTCATCGGCTTCTCCGAGATCATGACCAATGAGCTTGCCGGCCCGCTGGGAGATCCGTCGTACAAGGAATATGCCAAGGACATTCTCATGTCCGGCCAGCACCTGCTCGACATGATCAACGACATCCTCGACATGGCCAAGATCGAAGCGGGCAAGATGACCATCAGCCCACAGCCGATTGATCCGATTGACCCGGTGGACGCCGCAATGCGCATGATCCGCCGCAAGGCCGAGGAGAAGGCGATCAACCTTGTGCTGGAGGCTGAAGACAACCTGCCCGACATTGACGCCGATCACCGCGCCATCCGGCAGATGATGCTGAACCTTCTCTCCAACGCCATCAAGTTCACCGACAGCGGCGGCACCATCACGGTGCGTGTCGAGCAGCGCGGCACCGACATCTATTTCGGCGTCACCGACACCGGTATCGGCATTCCGGCCGAGGATCTGCCGCGCCTTGCCCAGCCTTTCGAGCAGGTGGCCGAATCCAAGGATCGCAACCATCAGGGCACCGGCCTTGGCCTTGCCCTGACCAAATCCTTCGCCGAAATGCATGGCGGGCGGATGCTGCTCTCCTCCATCTATGGCGAGGGCACGACGGTCGCCTTCGTGCTGCCCATCGGCGGGCCTGCCGCGATCCGGTTTGACATCCAGCGGGATGTTGCCTGAAGCCTAGGGCCGCTGGTTCCAGGTGAGCAGCTGGCTGCGCGCCGGCGTCACGATCAGCTCCCCCCAGGCGCCGGTCTTCAGTTTCCGGTCAAGGCCGCCGGGCATTTCGTCCACCACATCGGGCAGGAAGCGCGCGATGCCGTTGGAGGTGACGACCAGCGCGTTGGCGTCTTCCGGCAACCCTGCCGCCCGCGCCAGCAGGGCGCGCCAGCCGTCACGGATCGCGCCGGGGTCAACCTGCCAGCCAGGCGGCGGCGTGCCGTCCCGGTCCCAGGCCTCCAGTGCCGGTCCAAGACGCGCGGCAACCGCGTCCTCCGGCTGGTTTTCGTCCGGGCCGTAGTCAATCTCGGTGAGGAAAGGCGCAATCAGCAGGGCAGGGCTGTCGCTCCGCTGGCGGAGGATCGCCCGGGCCGTCTGCCGGGTGCGGACAAGCGTGGAGCAGAGAGCGGCGATGAACGCCGTCCCGGCAAAGTGGTCCGCCAGAAGGCGGGCCTGCTCGCGGCCAGAGACCGACAGTGGCAGATCCGTGCGAGCGCCCACGCGGGTGACGGTATCACCCTTGTCGAAGGTATTGCCATGGCGGACGACGAACAGGCGGGCCATGGGTCAGGCGATGTCCGGCTCGCCGAGTTCGGCAACGAGCCGTTCGGCTAGGGCAATGTCCTCGGCCGTGTCGATGCCGGGAATGGCGATCCGGCCGGGCTTTACCTCGACGGCCTGAACGGTGAACCCGTTCTCGATCAGGCGCAGCTGTTCGAGCCCCTCAAGGCGCTCATAATAGCTTTCGGCGATGGCGCAGTAGCGGCGCAGCGTGTCGAGGCGGAAGCCATAAAGGCCGACATGCTGGCAGACCGGGGAGAGATCGTTCAGCTTACGGAGCTCGGGTTCCTTGCGGATGGCCGGCAGGATGTTCTTGGAAAACCAGATCGCCTGGCCCTTGGGATTGCGCACCAGCGTCGTGCCGGAGAAGGGGGTCTCCGCCTTGTGGGCGCGCAGCTGGTCGAGCGCGGCCCAGCTCAGCTGGATATAGGGCGTGGCCGCATCGGCGCCGGACTTCTCCAGTGCCTTGACCACGGCCACCACATGGGAGACCGGCGTGAAGGGCGCGTCGCCCTGCAGGTTCACTACGAAATCCGGGCTCATGCCGAGCCCATCGACCGCGGCGAGGGCCCGGTCAGACCCTGAAGGCAGGGCCGGGTCGGTCATCACGACACTGATGTTATTGTCGCGGCAGTATTCAAGGATGCGTGTGTCATCGGTGGCGACGACACATTCGGTGCCCTTGCCGAGTTGGGCGGCGGCGCGGCGGGCAAGGTCTGCCACACGGCTCACCATCGTCTTGCCGGCGATCTTGGCCAGCGGTTTGCCGGGCAGCCGGGTAGAGCCATAGCGGGCGGGAACAACGATCAGGGTTTGCATGTCTGTCCTCCGCAGATCAGGGGCGCGGGGAGGATTGGAGCTGCCCGTCCGCCTGCATCGCCTGGACGATCGCCAGGATCGGGCCGATCCATTGCAGGGAGGCTTCCGGCACGCCTTCATTGCGGAGGAACTGAGTGAAGGCCGGCACGAAATTCTCATGCCGCCCGCACTGGGCGATGGCCGAGTTCAGTTCCGGCACGACGACGGTTTCAAAGCTGCGGGCAAAGCGCTGAATGTCTTCGGTCTTGGCGGCGAGGATCACGCTTTGCACCGGATCAACCCGGCCGTCTTCCCGGGTCAGGCGGCGCAGGTCGTTGACGAGGCCGCGATTCTCCATGGCGAATTTGCCGAGGATGCGGTCGGTGCGGTACTGCACCCATTCGGTGGTGCAGGGCTCAGGCTGAGTGGCGCAGGCGCCGAGCGAGGCAAGCGCCATGGCAGCCAGGGCAAAGCGGATCATCATGCAGGTGGGCCTCCGGAGGGGGGTGAGCTTTTGCTCGACCCTAGCCGCAACTGCCGGGCGCGGGAAGCGCTGGTTCAGGCCGCGCCGCAGCTGTCCTCATTCAGGCGCAGGGCCGGGGGGAAGGGGAAGAGGCTCGTATGCTTCTCCTCTCCGAGCAGATCTGCTGGGACTTCAGGCGGCGCCGGAGGGATAGGCGCAGCCTTTGTCTTACCGGTGCTGGTCTTGGTGGAGTAAGTGAAGGTGTGCTTGTCGCTGGCCGAGGATTGCTTGCGGAACTTGGCCTTTTCCGCTTCGCTGAGGCCGGCATTCGAGTTGATGAAGCCTACCGTCTTTTCAGTGCGCAGCACGTCCTTGCCCCCGGCGGCGCAGGCGATCTTCACGCTCAGGCCGTCATCGGTCTTGCGCTCGACGATCCGGGTTTCGCCTTCGGCCAGGTTGAGCTTGACGCACTCCTCGACCAGTTCCGGGATCACCGCTGCGCGCGCTTCGATCCGGGCCTCGAAATCCTTGCCATAATGGCGCTCGACTTCAGCTTCGATGCGCGCAGCATCCGCTTCGATCCGGGCGGCGTTGGCCTCTATGCGGCGCTCGAGTTCGGCGGCGCGCGCTTCGGAGGCCCGGTCCATCCGCGCTTCCAGAACGGCGGAGCGCTGCTCCATCTTCGCTTCCATCTCGGCGGCGCGCGCTTCGATTTCGGCAGCTTTGGCTTCCATGCGGGCTTCAAAGGCTTCCGACCAGGCTTCGATTTCGTCTTCCGACATGCCGGCGAAGTTCATCGACATGCTCTCGAGGGCCGCTTGCGTGCCGAGGCTGGCGCCCATCATTGCCAGCTCTGTGCTGAGGCGGGTGATCTCCATGAAGTCGGGATCCTTGCTCATGTTGATCGCATCGCCGAGCATTTCCGGGCCGGTCAGCTCCGCCACATCGGCGGCGATGCGGGCTGAGAGCTGCTCAACTTCCGGCGGCACCGGCGGATTGGGCATGATGTCCTGCACCGGATCGGTCAGCAGCACGATCTGGCGGTTGTCGATCTTCTCGCCATTGAGCCAGAGCGTGCCGTTCTGGATCTTGAGGTCCTTGCGGTGGTTTTCACCAGCGGCAGCCACGGAGGCGGTGCCAACCAGGGCGGTGGTGCCCAGGAGCACGGCGGCGCCAAAACCGATCCAGCGGCGGCGGGAGTCAGGGGCCGGGTAGGACATCAGCTTCAGCCTTTCCTTGAGGGCGTGGGTGAGGGGCAGGCTGGTGGTCAGCGCAATGCGGGCGGGCATCTGCATCCGCACGGCTTTCACCAGCGTCGAGCCATAGGCATGGGGGCTCGCATGGCCGCGGCGCAGCACATCGGCGTCGCAGGCCGCTTCCTGATCGGTGCGGAAAGCCTGGCGGGCGATATAGGCCAGCGGATTGAACCACATCAGCGCGAGGAAGATTTCGGACGCCTGCAGCGCCCACAGGTCGCCGCGCTTCACATGGGTCAGTTCATGCGCAATGGCGGCGCGGGCTTCGGTACGGGAATAGTCCTCGGCAAACCAAGCAGGCAGCACCACAGCCGGGCGGAAGAGGCCGGTAACGAAGGGGCCGCTGGAGATCAGGCTGGTGACAATGCGGGGCATCCGCTTCAGGCCGGCCTCGCGGGCGATCTCGATCGAGAGCGCTTCGAGCGCGCCGGTCACCGGCTGGCCTTCACGTTCCACCACAGTCATGAACTGACTGTGGGTGTAGAGGCTCCGGGCGAGCAGGTAGAGCGCGCCGGCGAGCCAGACGGCAAGGACGGTCATGCCGGCATAGAACAGAAGGTCTGGCGTTTCGATGAGGCGCTGCAGAGGGGCAGGCGCTTCCGCGATAACCGGCTGGGCAGCGGGCAGGATGTCGGCCGGGATCGCGGGTCCAGTGCTGGCCAGCGCCGGGGAGGAGGTGGCCGTTTCGCGGGCCGCGCCGGTGATGGCGGAGACAGGGCTCACATCGCTGACCGGGGGAAGCCGGAACCAGCTGAAGAGGGACGTCTGCACATCATGGGGCAGGGGCGGCAGCACCAGCCGGGCCACCGGCAGCAGCCAGAGGGCGTAGGCGGTGCCGGCGCCGAAATGCCGGGCCACCGGCTTGCGGACAGCAAGCACCAGGATGAGCAGCAGCGTGACGGCGATCACCGTCTCGAGGGCGTGGGCCAGATAGGTATCCGGAAGCTGGACAATCATTTCTTCAGCTCCCCCAGAAGCTTTTCGAGTTCGGCGATATCGTCATTGGTGAGGCCGCGCGTGTCGGCGAGGTGGGCCACCAGCGGCGCGGCGCGGCCGGAGAAGACCCGGTCCACGAACTGGCCGGCGGCCTTGGCCTTGTATTCGGCCTCGTCGATGGCGGGGAAATAGAGATAGCGGCGGCCATCCTCGCTGGTGGTGAGGGCGCCTTTCTCGACCAGGCGGGCGAGGAAGGTCTTGACCGTGCGGACATTCCAGTCTCTCCCGTCGCCCAGTTTCTCATGGACATCGGACGCGGCGAGGCCAGGGGTTTCCCAGAGGACCCCCATGACTTCAAGTTCGGCGGCGGAGATCTGCATCATGGCGGGAACCCTATCGACTACACACGTGGTCAATACTTCTGACTACAAGCGTGGTCAATAGGGGGATCATGAAATCGGCGTAAGATGCTTCCTGTAGGGGCGGCGCGGCTTCCCGTCCCTTCATTTCCGCGAAACGCTCTTGTAGAGTTTCCAAAGCCGGCGTGTTTCTGCTGGCGAGTCACGGGGAGTAGAGTAACGTGAAGAAACCCGGCCAGTTGGTTGCGTCCTCCGCCGATATGCGGAAAGTCAGCAGAGGAGTGGCCGCAGGGCACGGTCCATCGGTGAAGAGAGAAGAAAACCGGGAGGCGCGGGTGCTGGGATGTTGTGAAGCGGCGGCGGCGCGCGGCGGGGATCGCTGCTGATGCGCCGGTTCCGCGAAGAGATGAAATCCGGCGGCGAGATGACCGGGATCGAGTTCGGCGATCCGATCAAGCCGTTTGCCGCCATCTGGATCCATGCGACCGGCTTCAATGCCATGACCTACCAGTCCCTGCTGGCGCCGCTGGGCCTGCGGGCGCGGATCGGCGCGCTGGACATGCGCGGGCATGGCCGCACCACGATCCCGACCAAGGGCGGGCTTTCCAGCTGGAACCGCTACCGCGATGATGTGATCGAGTTTCTTGAGAAGGAAGCGCCGCAGGGGGTTGTTCTCGGTGGGCATTCGATGGGCGGATGCGTGGCCCTGCTGGTGGCGGGCAAGCGGCCCGACCTGGTGAAGGGGCTGGTGCTGGCCGATCCGGTGATCCTTTCACGGAAGACCTATTTCTGGAACCATGTGTTCCCGCCTTTCAACTGGCTGTTTGCGCGCAACAAGATGGCGTCGCGGGCGAAGAAGCGCCGGGGCGAGTTCGGATCGTTCCGCGAGGCGCTGACCTCTTATACCGGGCGCGGGGCTTTCCAGTCCTGGCGCGAGCCTTTCCTGGCCGACTATCTGCTCGACGGGATCGACGGGGTGGACAGCGGCGCGCAGGACGCTGAAACCCAGCGCTGGGCGCTGACCTGCACGCCGAAATGGGAAGCCAAGACCTTTGGCGCCCAGCGCCATGCGCCCTGGGCCGCGCTGAAAAAGGTCCGCAAGAAGAAGATCCCCATCGTTATCATGCGCCCGACCCGGGATTCGGTGATCTCCGACAAGGTGCGTGCCCAGATCATCCAGCAGAACCCGTCGCTGATGATGCGGGCGGTGCGCGGCACATCCCATTTCCTGCCGATGGAAGCGCCGTATGAAGTGCGCGACCAGCTGTCGGCCTTCATCGCCCGGCTGGTGGAGCGCTTCACGCTGGAGGAAGACGCGCCGGTGGCCCGCGGCCTGCGCCAGAGACGGCGCCGGGCGGGGTAACCGGGTTTTTGCCAGCGGGTTTGGCCGGAACGCGCGGGGGGGCGCGGCCGGGTGGGCGTGTTTTTTACCGAGAGCGGCCCCACCCCATCCCTCCCCGCTTGCGGGGAGGGATGGGGTGGGGCTGCTGGAGGCTAGGAGGTGTCGGGATGTGGGGCTCCCCCCTCCGCCCCTGCGGGGCACCTCCCCCGCAGGCGGGGGAGGAGAACAGTGCCGGATGGAGAGATTTCGTCCGTTGGAGGAGTTTTGGACTCTTCTAGAAAAACGCCAGCGAGGTTTGGCGCAGTGTGGCTTTCCCAGACAGGATCATCCCAGCTCGGTTTGATGGCCTTGGGTTTCTTGTAGGCGCGCCAATGGTCGCCGACATGGACGATGTGGACATGGCCCCATTTGG
>NZ_PNMA01000007.1 GCF_013823385.1 Hyphomonas sp. | reverse complement strand
GGCCAGCCCCCGCTGCGTCCGGCCAAACCTGCTGCGTGAAACTCTCTTCCTTCGCCCACCCCCTTCGTCACCCTCGATGGCCGCAGGCCATCTGAGGGCCCATCTCCCGTCCCATCCCCAAGTCCGTGCCTGACGGTCCGGAGATAGGCCCTCAGATGCGCTCACGCGCATCGAGGGTGACGCATCTTCTGAAGCCCCGGAAAGCCCGAAAGGTCAGCCCACCCCAAAAACCCGCTCATCCCCGCCTGCGCGGGGGTGAGCGGCATCAGGGTAGGCACCGTCACCGGAGAACTTTCCTCTCCCCACGGAGCAACAGACCCCCTCCCCATGAAAATGGGGGTCATGAGGATCAGCAATCGCCCTGCGATTGCCCGAATGAAGGGGTGGGGCCGCGCGCGGCAAAAACCAACTCCCGCAGTGTGCCTCTCAGGCGCCGCCCCTTAAAGCCGCGTCATCACCGCGCTCATCAGCGGCCCGATGTCCGTGTTCAGCACAAGATCGGCATACGGATCGAGATCCGTTTCCTCGCGGTTGACGATGGCGAGCCTTGATCCGGCCTTCTTGGCAATGATCGGCAAGCCCGCCGCCGGATAGACGACAAGCGAGGAGCCCAGCACGAGGAAGAGGTCCGCCAGCAGCGCTTCTTCGGTCGCCCGTTCCATCTCCACTTCCGGCATCGCCTGGCCGAAGGAGATGGTCGCGGATTTTACGAGCCCCGTGCAGAACATGCAGGTGATGTCTTCGTCCGCTTCCCATTTGGGCCGCAGCGCCTCGAACTCGTAGCGCTTCCCGCATTGCAGGCATTTGGCATAGCTCGCATTGCCATGCACCTCGATCACCTTGTCGGCCGGCACGCCGGAGGCCTGGTGCAGGTTATCGACATTCTGCGTGATGATACTGGTGACCTTGCCCGCCTCTACGAGCTTTGCCACGGCATAATGCCCGGCATTGGGCGCCGCGCCGGTCCAGCCGGCGGTCTTGTTGAACACCCGCGTCCAGGCTTCGCGGCGCGCGTCGCGTGAGGCGACGAAATCCTGGAACATGATCGGCTGCATCTTGCTCCACACCCCGCCGGGCGAGCGGAAATCGGGAATGCCGCTTTCGGTCGAAATGCCCGCGCCGGTGAACACCACCACGCGCTCGGCAACCTGGATCATATGGGCGAGATTTTTGGCGTCGGTCTCAGTCATGCCCCCGAAACTATACGGGATTTGCGCGGCCTTCTAGCGGAACATGCCGCCGGCGCGGCCGGGAAGCTCGCCCGGCTGAAAGCGGGGCTGGAAGGCGGCTAGACCACCGTGCCCACCGCCGCGCCGATGAGGCCGGTGACGGCCATCGCGGCGGCGCCCCAGAACACGACGCGGACCACGGCCCGGCGTTTCTTCGCCCCGCCCGCCTTGGCCGACAGCCAGCCGAGCGCGGCCAGGCTCAGCAGCGAGACGGCTGCCACCACCGGCGTCACCGTGCCCGCTGGTGCCAGCGCCGCCGCGATCAGCGGCAGGATCGCCCCAGCCGAAAAGCTCGCCGCCGAGCTCAAGGCGGCCTGAACCGGATTGGCACTTGCCACCTCGGTCAGCCCGATTTCGTCGCGCGCATGGGCAGCCAGGGCGTCATGCCGGGTCAGCTGCTCGGCCACCGCGCGGGCGGTCACCGGCTCAACGCCCCGGTCGATGTATACCTGCGTCAGCTCCTCCAGCTCCTCCTGCGGAAACCTCTGCAGGGCGAGGCGCTCGATCTCCAGATCGGCCTTCTCGGTGTCTGCCTGAGAGCTGACCGAGACAAACTCTCCGGCCGCCATCGACATCGCCCCGGCCACCAGCCCCGCAATCCCGGCCACCAGAATCTCGGAGGCCGAAGCGGCAGCCGAAGCCACCCCGATCATCAGGCTGGCGGTGGAAACGATGCCGTCATTCGCCCCCAGAACGGAGGCGCGCAACCAGCCGGTGCGCTGGCTGTAATGGTGTTCCTTGGGCAAATACGGGTCGGGCATTGGGCGGTCCACCGGAACAGGGGCTATGTTGGCCGAAAAATCGGTGCAGAAACGGGCAGGTAAGGTCAGGTTAACCTGCACTTGCGCACGTGGCCACACACCGTTACGCCTTTGCAGGCTGGTATGAAGCAATAAGGGGACACCCGTATGAACGTCTTTCTAATCGTGCTCGCGATCGTGGTGGCCGTCATTGGCGCCATCATCCTGATCTATAACGGCCTCGTCATGAAGCGGCAGCGGGTCAACCAGGCCTTCGCGGATGTGGATGTGCAGCTGAAACAGCGCCAGAACCTGATCCCGAACCTCGTGGAAACGGTCAAGGGCTATGCCGCCCATGAGCAGGCGACCTTCCAGCAGGTGATCGCCGCCCGCAACGCCGCCCAGGCGGCCAACACGGCCGGCGAGATGGCCAGGGCCGAAGGCGTCCTCAGCCAGGCGCTCGGCAAGCTCTTCGCCCTCGCCGAAGCCTATCCGGACCTCAAGGCCAACACCAACTTCCTGCAGCTGCAGCAGCAGCTCTCCTCGATCGAGGACAAGCTCGCCGCTGCCCGCCGCTTCTACAACTCGGCCGTTCAGGACTATAACACCGCCCGCGAACAGTTCCCCGGCTCGATCATTGCCGGCAGCTTCAATTTCGAACCGCGCGAATTCTTCGATGTCGGCGTCGAAGGGCGCGCGTCGATGGACGAGCCGCCAAAGGTTGCCTTCTGATCCCCTCGCGCGGCCGGGCCACCTGCGCTATCCTGATCGGGTAGCCAGGGAGGCAGGCCCCATGTCCGTACTACGTTATCTTCCGGTTGCGGCGGGCTTGATGCTCGCCGCCTGTGCCTCCACGAGCGATACGCCCACCGTCCGCTGGAGCGCGGCTGCGTGGAACGGCCTGGCCGCGCAAACCATCGGCACGGAGAATTACAGCTTCTTCGCCGCTCCGCTGGACGGCCAGGGCTTCAAGCTGAAGCTGACCCTGGCCACAGACGGCATGTTCCGCATTCAGGAAGAGGGCGAAAACACCTTGCCGGAGGAACTGCGCGCCGCCGCCGAACAGGCCGCGCCTGAAGGCTGCCGTCTGGCCGCGCTGGCCATCGCCCCCGATGGCAGCGCCGAAGCGTCCTATGATTGCCAAACTTAAATGTTACGGGCCATGGACAGCAGCGCGGGCGCAAGCTCAGAATGCGGACTTTCTTGCTTCAGGGGTGGTGCCGCGTGATGCGCTCTATGATTATTGCCGCTTCGGTCTTGCTGGCGGCCTGTTCTCCTTCGGCGCCCGCAGAAAAGGGTGAGGCCGGCGAAACCCTGCAGGCGGAGCTGACCTCTCCGGTGGAGGCCGCCGAAGACGCCGAAACGGCCACCCCGCTGCTGGATCCCACGGCGCTGGACTTCTCCCGCATTGCGCTGGCCATGCGCATTCCCACCGCCTTTGAGGCCCGCGAGGAAGGCGCCCTGCTGCAGATCAACGTCACCAATCAGCGCCTCGGCATAAACCTCGCCGAGGAGTTTCCCCTTGTTCAGACGAGTGAGGTGACCAGCCCTTTTTTGGCAGCAGAGGCGCGGGAGGGATACCGGATATGGACCTATGGAACGCGCCCGGAAGATGGCCCTCTCTTGCAGGCGATCAGCGCCGAACTTGCCCGTCTGAAGCGCGAAGCGCCTGGCGAGAATGAGCTGAGCTTCGGCGCGGTCGCGCCCGGCTGCTGGAACGAGGCGAGCCAGACGCCAGAGAGCCTGCGCCGCACGCTCTACATCCGCGTCAGTCCGGAGGCGGACTTTGAACTGTTCGTGCCGGAACAGGAAGTCGGCAGGGGCGAGTTGCCCGGCCTGGAAAGCTTCTGGGGCGCCTGCGATTCCTAAACGGTCTGCCGCGCCGGCTGCGCCTTGAACCAGGGCTCGAGCCGCGCCAGCGCTTCCTCGATTTCCGGCGTCGACAGCGCAAAGGAAAAGCGCATGAACCGCCCGCCATCGACAGGATCGAAATCCACCCCCGGCGCGGTCGCCACGCCGGTTTCTTCCAGCAGCTTCAGGCAGAAGCTGAGGCTGTCCCCGGTAAAGCGCGAAACGTCCGCATAGATATAAAACGCCCCATCCGGCGGGGCGATCTTCTCAAGGCCAAGGCGCGGCAACGCCTCCAGCAGCAGCGCGCGGTTCCTGCGGTAGACTTCGAGATGGCCTTCCAACTCCTCCCGGCTGTCCATCGCTACAAGGCCTGCATGCTGGGCCAGCGATGGCGCGGTGAGGAAGAGGTTCCCGATATAGGCATTCGTCCGCGCCACGCCTTCTTCGGGCGAGACCAGCCAGCCGAGCCGCCAGCCCGCCATCGAGAAATATTTGGAAAAGCTGTTGACCACATAGGCGCCCGGCGCAAATTCCATCATCGAGTGGATCTTCGGGCCATAGCTGAGGCCATGATAGATCTCGTCGGAGATGATCCGTATGCCCCGGCGCTGGCACACCTCGGCAATCGCGGCGAGTTCGTCCTTCGGAATGATCGTGCCGGTGGGGTTGGCCGGGCTCGCAATGATCACGCCCTGGGGCGCGGGCTCCAGCGCGTCGAGCGCAGCAGCCGACAGCTGGAAGCGCACTTCCGGCCCGCAGGCGATCTCCACCGGCTCAAGGTTCAGCGCCCGCACGGTATTGCGATAGGCCACATAGCCGGGCCGCGCCATGGCGATCCGGTCGCCCGGATTGAACGCGGTCGACAGCGCCAGGACCAGCGCGGGCGAGGCCCCGCAGGTGATCACCATCCGGCGCGGACTGAGGTCTACGCCAAATCCCTCGCGATAATGCCGGCAGATACGCTCCTTGAGGGGCAGGCTTTCCCAATAGCCCATCGCCTCGGTGTCGAGCACGCGGTGCGCCGCCGCAATCGCGCCCTTGGGCGCGCCGGTAGAGGGTTGCCCAAACTCCATATGCAGCACGCGCTGCCCGGCGGCTTTGAGTTCATGCGCGCGGCGGCTGATCGAGATCGCCTGAAATGGCGCAATATCCTGTCCCATCGGGAACCTCTGTGTTGGTGATTACTTCGCCGCCAGCGCCGGCAGCCATGTGGCCAGCGCCGGCATCGACGCCACCATTGCCAGCAGAATGACCTGCAGTCCAATGAAGGGCAGCGCGCCCTGCCATATCTGCATCGTGGAAACTTCCGGCGGCGCGGCCCCGCGCAGATAGAAGAGGGCAAATCCAAACGGCGGCGTCAGGAAGCTCGTCTGCAGGTTCACCGCCATCAGGATGCCGAGCCAGACCGGATCACAGCCGAGCAGGATCAGCGGCGGCGCCACCAGCGGCACCACCACGAACACGATCTCGATGAAATCGAGGAAGAAGCCGAGGATGAACATCACCAGCATCGCTGCGGCCAGCGCGCCCCATTTCCCGCCCGGCACATTGTGCAGGATGTCATGCACCAGATCGTCCCCGTCAAAGCCCCGGAAGACGAGGCTGAAGAGAGACGCGCCGATCAGGATCAGGAACACCATGGAGGTGATGTGGGCGGAGCTTTTCAGCGCGGGGCCCAGCTGCTTCACCCGGCGCAGCACCAGCAGCCCGGCCACCAGCGCGGCCAGGATGGCAAGGGCGGCGAGCACCGTGATCGCCATGCCGATGAAATCGGCCCCGCTATGCCCGCCCGAAGCGGTGCGCAGGTCGAGTGTGTTGCGCAGCACGATGATGAGCAGGATGCCGGCAAGGCCCGCCAGCATCACCGGCATCAGGCGGCTTTTCGCCTCCCGCGCCAGGCGCATCCCGGCCAGCAGGATGGCCCCGCCCGCGCCGATGGCGGCTGCTTCGGTCGGCGGGGCAATGCCGCCCAGAATGGAGCCGAGCACGGCCACGATCAGCGCCAGCGGCGCGCCAAGGCCGAGCGCCACATCCCGGAAGGAGAGCGGCGCGGTGCCTTCAATGACCTTCGCCGGCGGGCAGGACTCCGGCCGGAAGATCGCCATGAGGGCAATCCACAGCAGGTAAAGCGCCACCAGGATCAGGCCGGGGATCAGCGCCCCGGCAAAGAGATCGCCGACGGACACCACCGCTGATCCGCCCCCGGAGCGTAGCGCCGCCTGGCTGGCCGCATTGGAAATCGCGTCGGCCAGAAGGATCAGCACAATCGAGGGCGGAATGATCTGGCCCAGCGTGCCCGAGGCCGCAATCGTGCCGGTGGCAAGGCGCGGGTCATAGCCCTGCCGCATCATCGAGGGCAGGGCGATCAGCGTCATCGTGATCACGGTCGCCCCGACAATCCCGGTCGAGGCCGCCAGCAGCGTGCCCACCAACACGACCGCAAAGCCAAGCCCGCCGCGCATCTTGCCGAGCAGGCGGCTGGCAATGTTCAGAAGGTCTTCCGCCACGCGCGAGCGTTCGAGGATCACCCCCATGATCACGAACAGTGGCACCGCCACCAGCGTCTGGCTCTGCATGATCGAGCCGCCTTCGATGCGGCTCGGAAACGCTTTCAGGAAGCTCTCGGGGAAGACGCCGGTGGCAATGCCGATCAGCGCGAAAATCAGCGCGACGCCGCCCAGCGTCAGCGCCACGGGATAGCCCGCCAGCAGCGCGCCGATGGCGACCACGAACATCGAGATGGCAAGGATTGCCTCAAGCTCCATGGCCGCCTCCTTCCGCTGCCAGCTGCTGGGGTGTCTCCGGCGGCAGCGCCCCGGTGATCCGCAGCGCGGCCTTGATCGCTTCAGACAGCCCCTGCGCCATCAGCAGCGCCGCAAAGGCCGGCACCAGCGTCTTGAACAGGAAGAAGATCGGCAGGCCATCGGACTCGCGCGAGCCCTCCAGCAGCAGCCAGGCGCGGGCAAGCCCCGCCTCGCTGGTCATCAGGATGCGCACGCAGATCGGGAAGAGGAAGAGGTAGATACCGGCCAGTTCGATCCAGCTGCGACCTGTCTCGCCAAAGCGCGGGCGCAGGATGTCGACGCGCACATGCGCGCCATCCCGAAGCGCCGCAGCCGCCCCCAGCATGAACATGGCAGCAAAGCTGTACGTGGTGATCTCATTCAGCCAGCTGAAGGAGAGCGAGAAGGTGTAGCGCAGGATCACCACTGCCAGCATGGAGAAGACCAGCATCAGGCTGGCGGCAATCGCCGCGCCGAGCGCCACACCGGTTGCCCGGTCGATCAGACGGCTGAGCTTCAGCCCAACCCCGTCAACAAGGCGCGGCGCGCTCAGCGCAATCAGCGGCAGAAGGAACAGCGGCAGGCTGATCAGGCCCAGCCATTTCAGCCCCGTGCCGATATGCAGGAAGATGCCCGTATCCATGCCCGCCCCGGCGCCCCTTACTTGCCGAGCGCGCGGGCGGTATAATACACCCCGTCCGAAACGCCGGCCCAGCCGCGCATCAGCTTCAGGGATTTCTCGAAGCTCTCATAGATGCGCTTCTCGATGCCGCTGCGCCCGGCAGAGGCGCGCACATCATAGGCCGCTTCCGACATCCGCTTCACCACTTCCTCGGGGAAGGAACGCATCTGGACATTATGCTGGTTCACCAGCAGGTCGAGATGCACCGAATTCTGATAGGTGAACTCGCCCAGCGTCTCATGGTTCACCGCTTCGCACGCGGCCTTGAAGATCGCCTGCTCGCCAACCGTAAGGCTGTCCCACACGCCGCGATTGATGCCCACGGCCAGGCTCGCGCCGGGCTCATGGAAGCCGGGGCCGTAATAGAAGGGCGCTTCGCGGTGGAAGCCGAGCGAATAGTCGTTCCAGGGGCCCACCCATTCGGCCGCGTCGATCGCGCCGGTCTGCAGCGCCTGATAGATCTCCCCGCCCGCCAGCGCGATGGAGGCCCCGCCCAGCGCGCGCAGCACTTCGCCGCCCTGGCCCGGAATACGCATCCGCAGGCCGGCCATATCCTTCAGGGAGCGGATTTCCTTGCGGAACCAGCCGCCCATCTGGTGGCCGGTATTGGCGCCCTGAATGGACTTGATGCCGAACTGTCCGGACAGCTCGTCCCAGAGTTCCTGCCCGCCGCCAAAGTCGATCCAGCCCATGATCTCCTGCGCCGTCATGCCGAAAGGCACGGCGGTGAAGAAGGGAAAGCCGGTGGATTTCGCCGTCCAGTAATACTCCGCCCCGTGATACATGTCGGCCGAGCCATTCGCCACCGCGTCAAACGACTCAAACGGCGGCACGAGCTCTCCGGCGGCGAACACCTTCACCTCGATCACCCCATCGGTCATGTCGCCGATGCGCTGGGCCACGCGCTCGGCAGCGGTGCCAAGGCCGGGCAGGCCCTTGGGCCAGGTGGTCACCATGTTGAAGCGGCGGCGGCTGCGGCTGATGGCGGGTGTCGCCAGCACAGCGCCGGCTTTCGGCGTCGAGAAAGTGGCGGCCGCGCCGGCCACACCCAGCGCGCCTGCGCCGATCAGGTTACGGCGGTTGATCATCAATGCCCTCCCCACGCGGCACGGGCTCTTTGGCGCGTTTGCGCCATCGGTCCGTTTGGCCGACGAAAAACTAGTCGTCGTCTCTCAAGGGCCGCCAGCGGTCGCCGTCAAGCACTTCCAGCGGTTTGTAGCGCCGTTTGTAGTCCATCTTCGGGCTGCCCTTCACCCAGTAGCCCAGATAGAGGTGCGGCAGGCCGAGATCATGCGCATGCAGGATGTGGTCGAGGATCAGATAATGGCCCAGGCTCTGGCTGGCCTTTGCCGGGTCAAAGAAGGTGTAGACCATCGACAGGCCATCGCGCAGCACATCGGTGATGGCGGCGGCCACCAGAGGCGCGTCCGGCTCGGGCCCGTCGCGATACTCGAAGATCAGGCTCTGCACCGGGCTGCCGCCCACCATGGCTACATAATCCCGGAAGGTCATGTCCGACATGCCGCCATTGTCATGCCGCGTCGTCACATAGGTTTTCAGCAGGCGGAACTGCTCACGGGTTGCCTGCGCGGCAACCGGGCGGCGCACCAGTGTCTCGTTGCGCGCAATCACGCGGCGGTCATTGCGGCTGAGTTCAAAATCCCGCGTCGCCACCCGCACGCTCTTGCACGCATTGCAGCGCGCGCAGGCGGGGCGATAGGCAATCGACTGGCTGCGGCGGAAACCCGACTGGCTGAGCACGTTATGCACAGCGTCCGCTTCCGGAATGGCGAGGTTGGTGAAGGCTTTGCGTTCCTTCCTGTCAGGCAGATAGGGGCAGGGGCTGGGGTTCGTCACGTAGAACCTCAGCGACCGCTCAAGGCCCGCCAGCAGAAGATGTGGATCCGAAAACTTCATTGCCCCTGACGATACACCGGCGCGCGAATCCGCCAAGTGGCGTTTTCGGGGCAGAAGGTTAAGCGCAGTGAGAATGGCACACCGCTGTGCCCTGCTGGTGACAGTCTAGTCAGCCAGATGAACCTGCAGGCTGATCCTGCGGTTGGCGGCCAGGTGGGGCTGGCCGGCGCTGAGGGGGCGCGTATCGGCAAAGCCGGTCACGGCGATGACCCGGTCTGTCCCGAAACCGGACGCTTCCAGCATCCGGCGGGCCTCATTGGCACGGGCCGAAGAGAGTTCCCAGTTGGAGCTGGCCGTGCCCGCCATCGAGAAGGCATCGGTATGGCCTTCGATGGAGACGGTATAGGGCAGGGCGGAAAGGCTCGCGCCAGCGGCGCGGATCAGGGCGGCGCCGGTCTCTGTCAGGGCGCCGCTGCCGGTCTCGAACAGGGGCCGGTCGGCCGTATCCACAAGCTCGATCCGCACGCCCTGCGCATCGGCAGAGAGGCGCACGCTGTCACCGGCGGCCTTCAGGCTTTCGGAGAGTTCCAGCATCGCCAGCAGGCGGGCCGCTTCCGATGGCGCCGCTTCCGCCATCGCGGAAACACTCGCGGGTTTACCGGTAAATTCAGAGGCAATCACCGCGCGGTCTTCTTTCGAGACCCCGCTGACCAGCCACATGAGCAGAAAGAACGCGACCAGGGCCGTCAGGAAGTCGGCATAGGCCAGCTTCCAGGTGCCCGTTTTCCGGGTAGGCATGACGGGCCTTCTGCCCGTCTGCCGCCGAGAGGTCGTGGCATATGCCATGGCTCTTTTGCGTCCGATCCTTCTGATGGATGACGCCGGTGTATCAGGTCGTGGTGAAGGTCACGCTTCGGCCGGGGGTGGGATTTTGATGAAATTCGCTCTAATTAGCCCGTAATTCAGCAGGAGAGAGCAATGGCGCGTACCGCATTTCTGGGCCTCGGGGTCATGGGTTTCCACATGGCTGGCCATCTGGCGCGGGCGGGCCACCAGGTCACCGTCTGGAACCGCACGCCCGCCAAGGCCGCCGCCTGGACTGCGGCCCATAAGGGCCAGAGCGCGGCAGACCCCGCCTCCGCCGTCTTCGGCGCCGAATATGTGCTGATGTGCCTCGGCGATGACCCTGATGTCCGCACGGTGTTTGAAGCCTTCGAACCGAGCCTCGGCGCGGGGATGACCGTGATCGACCACACCACCGCTTCGGCCTCGCTCGCCCGCGACCTCGCCGAGCGCTGCCGCGCCAGGGGCGCCCATTTCATCGACGCGCCGGTTTCCGGCGGCGAGGCGGGCGCGATCAATGGCAAGCTCACCATCATGTGCGGCGGCGAGGAAGACGCCTTCGCCAAGGCCGAGCCTGTGATGGCCGCCTTCGCGCGCGCCACCACGCTGATCGGCCCATCCGGCGCGGGCCAGCTTGCCAAATCCGTCAACCAGATCTGCATCGCCGGCATCGTCCAGGGCCTCGCCGAAGCGCTGCACTTCGCTGACAAGGCCGGGCTGGACGCGGAGAAAGTCATCGCGGCGATCTCCGGCGGCGCGGCCCAGAGCTGGCAGATGGAAAACCGCTGGAAAACCATGGCCGAGGGCAAGTTCGATTTCGGCTTCGCGGTGGACTGGATGCGCAAGGATCTCCGCATCACGCTGGACGCGGCCCGCGAGAATGGCGCAAGCCTGCCGCTCACGGCGCAAGTCGATCAGTATTACGCCGATGTGCAGGCGATGGGCGGCCACCGCTGGGATACCTCCAGCCTGATTGCGCGTCTGAAGCGATAAGGTGTATGGTCTGTACCGGGAGGATGCAGGCATGGCGAAATATGAGGCAAAGACACAGCAGACGGTTCTGAGCCCGGCAGACTTTGTGGCCGCGATGGAAGACGGCCCGCGCAAGGCGGACGCGGCCGCCGCGCTCGCCTGGATGACGAAGACAACGGGCCTGAAGCCGAAAATGTGGGGCCCGTCGATTATCGGCTATGGCCGCTATGCCTACACCTATGACAGCGGCCATTCGGGCGAAGCGATGCTGACCGGTTTCAGCCCGCGCAAGGCAAACCTCGTCTTCTACATCATGCCGGGCCACCGCGATTACGGCCCCCAGCTTGCCCGCCTGGGCAAGCACAAGACCGGCAAGAGCTGTCTCTACATCAACAAGCTCTCTGACATAGACATGACCGTGCTGGCGGAAATCGTGCGCGACGGCGTGGCCCACATGCGCCAGCATCATCAGGCTTGGGACGAATGAACCTTCCGGCCCGCGCTCAGAAGGCCGGCATGTCCATCATCGCCAGCGCGTCGTTGAGGATCTCTTCGCCCAGAAGCTGGGCATAGGTTTCCACGGCGGTTTCAAATTTCGGGTTCTGCACATCGGCAAAGCTCATGCCGCAGCGCGAGGTCGCAATCGCCAGGGCGCTGAAGCTGAAATTCAGGAGCGCGGCATTCGCCTCCGGCTTCTGCTCCTGCAGGGCATGGATCATGACCTGTTTCACATTCGTCTTGAGTTCCGGCGTCGTATTACTTTTCATACAGGTTGCCAGGCGATCCGGGTCGAAGTCCGCGAAGGCCGGCAGGGCGGAACTGGCGAGCACTGCAGCAACAATAACAGAACGTAACATGGTTCGTCTCCGGATAATGTAGATGTCCTCTCCTGAGTACAACAGCTGCGCGCCCGGCGAAACGAAGGAACGCAGGTGCCCTGCTACGGGTTTACATCCCGGCTCAAGGGCTTAACTTGTTCATCTGAACTTCATGAAGGCATTTCGCGCGCAGCCGCAGCCTTTGCAAACATTCCTCCAGAACGATTGGACAATTCATGACTGTCAAAAACGGCGACACCGTACACATCCACTATACCGGCACGCTGAGCGACGGTACCACCTTCGACAGCTCTCAGGGGCGCGAGCCGCTGTCTTTCCAGGTCGGCAGTGGACAGATCATTCCGGGGCTCGACTCGGCTATCCCCGGCATGGCGGTGGGCGACAGGAAAACGGTGAACGTTCCGTGCGAGGACGCCTATGGTCCCGTCAATCCGTCGATGCGCCAGGATGTGCCGCGCGCCGAATTTCCGCAGGACGTTCCCTCCGAAGTCGGCACACGCCTGCAGATGCAGACGCAGAATGGCCAGGTGATCCCCGTGGTGATCGTCGCCGCTGACGACACCGCCATCACGCTCGACGCCAACCACCCGCTCGCCGGCAAGGATCTGACCTTCGATATTGAACTCGTGGCGATCAGCGCCGCAGCATAACCCGCGTTGGCGATGGGCCCCGCGCGGGCCCATCGCGCGCTGTCAGTCCAGCGCCCGCATCGCTGCCGCGATGGCCGCGCCGCCGGGTTGGGCGTCCAGCGCTTCGATCACGCCGGCGCGCATCTCGGGCGCCTTGTTCTGGCCGAGCTTGGTGATCCCTTCCAGCCGGCGCGGCCGCATCTCGAAGGCGCGGATGCCGTTCAGCAGCGCCTCGAAAGCGGCCGGCGTCATCTTCGCCCGCGTCCAGGGCGGCTTGGGCAGGAGGCCCGCCTCGAACACGGCGGAGAGATCATCCAGAAAGGAGGCCGCGCCCTCCCGGCCCGTCTCGGTCACCGCGCCCTCCGCTTCCACAGACAGGTAGTTCCAGGTCGGCACCTGATCGGGCACCTCGCCATACCAGTCCGGTGAAATGTAGGCCTCGGGGCCTGTGAACACGAGCGTGGCCGCCGCCCCTGCCAGCAGCCGCGCGGTTACCGGATTGGCGGCCGAAAGGTGGAAGCGCAGGACAATCCCGTCCCCGTCCTGCCGCGCGATCACCGGGGTATGCACGGCCAGCGGCGCCGCCTCGCCATTCACCATCACGATGCCCAGAGGATGAGCGGCGATCCGGGCCAGCAGGAGGACCGGGTCCGTCTCACGGAAGCGGGGTGAAGGGTGCATCGGCTCAGAACAGGTTGCCCTGCTCCCCCTTCTTGCGGGGGGCGGGCTTGGGCTTGGCGGCAGGGGGCGGCGCGTCACCCTCGAGGGGCGCAGCGGTCACATCGCCGTCCGCAAATGTCACACGCAGGGCCGGAAGTGTCCGCGCCTGTCCGGACGTGCGCACCAATTGTCCGGAAGTGTCCCGGATAATCACGTATCCGCGCTTCAGTGTCGCCTGATAGGACAGCGTTTCGAGCAGCTTGCCTTCGGCGCTCAGCGCGGCCTTCCTCTGCTCGATCAGCCGCATCAGGGCCGGCCGTGCGCGCACGGCTGTATCCCGCAGGCGCTGGCGCTGCCCCCGGATTTCCGCCCGCAGGGTCGAAGGGGAAAGCTGCAGGCGCGAGAGCTTGAGGCGCGCCTTCTGGGTCAGCGCCAGGGCCGCTTTGGGCAGGCTGGCGGCGGCAAAGTCGAGCCGCTGACGCTTTGATTGCAAAAGACTTTCCGGCCGGGGCAGGCGGGCGGCGCTGAGCTTGTCGCGGGCCCGGGTAAGCGCGCGGGTGAGGGCGCGTTTCAGGCGCTGGCCGGAATCGTCAATGCTCAGGATCAGCTCGGTGCGCACCGGCACGGCCATCTCGGCCGCCCCGGTCGGCGTCGGCGCCCGCCGGTCGGAAACGTAGTCGATGAGGGTCGTATCGGTCTCGTGCCCCACCGCTGAAATCAAAGGGATTTCACTCTCGAAAGCGGCCCGGACAACCACCTCTTCATTGAACGGCCAGAGGTCTTCAATCGACCCGCCGCCCCGCGCCACGATCAGCACATCGGGCCGGTCAGCGCCGGTCATGGCGTTGAACCCCCGGATGCCCGCGGTCACCTGAGCCGCCGCCTGATCCCCCTGCACAAGGGCTGGCCAGACAATGACGCGCACCGGAAACCGGTCGCGGATACGGTGGAGGATATCCCGGATCACCGCCCCCGTCGGCGAGGTGATCACCCCGATGGTGCGGGGCATGTAGGGGATCGGCTTCTTGTGTTTCGCGTCGAACAGCCCCTCTGCGGCGAGCTTCTTCTTGCGCTCCTCCAGCAGCTGCATCAGTGCGCCCGCCCCGGCGGGCCGCATCGTGCTGGCGATCATCTGATATGCCGAGCGGCCTTCATAAGTGGACAGGCGCCCCGTCGCGACGACCTCCAGCCCTTCCTCGGGCCGGAAGGTCAGCCGGTCCACCTGCCCGCGCCACATGATGGTGTTGAGCACCGCCTTGTCGTCTTTCAGGTCGGCATACATGTGGCCGGATTTGGCGATGGTCACCCGGCCAAGCTCGCCGCGTACGGTCACCTGGTCGTAATTGGTCTCGATCGTCCGCTTCAGGCTTGCGGCCAGTTCCGAGACGGTCAGTTCAGGTTGATTTGTGGTCGGCGAGTCGGGCATGGGCCTCTTGTGGACTGGCCGCCCTTTCGGGGCAAGCCGGGGATACTTGACCTTGCGGTTGCCGCACGCCACGACGTTCGGCGCCCCTCGTTACCGTCGTCTCCAGGCTCCGCCATGACCAACGTTACTCTCCGGCAGCGGCTTCGTCCGGTCTCCCGGCTGATACCCCACCCGATTCGCCAGCGCTTGTTGCGGATGTGGCGGGATATCCTCAGCCTGCCCGCCCGCATGAAGAAGGGAGCCCGGCCTTTCCCTTGGGCGACCATGCATGATGTGGGCGGCGGCGAGTTTTACCAGGTTGGCAGGACGATCCGCGATCAGCTCATCGCCGAGGCCGGTCTGAAGCCGGACGACCATGTGCTGGATATCGGGTGCGGCACGGGCCGGGTGGCCTTTGCGCTCACAGACTACCTTTCTGCGCAGGGGGGCTATACGGGCTTTGATGTTTCCGCCCCGGGGCTGGCCTGGATGATCCGGCATATGCCCCCGGCAGCGGCCCCTTTCCGGATTGTTCGCGCCGACATTTTCAACACGGAATACCGCCAGAACACCGCCAGCCCCGCTTCGGCTTACCAGTTTCCTGTCAGGGACGCAGATGTGGATGTGGCCTTTGCCACATCGGTCTTTACCCACCTGCTGCCGGCAGATGCCGAACATTATCTCAAGGAAATCGGCCGCAGCCTCAAACCGGGCGGGCGAGCGCTGATCACGGCATTCCTGATGTCAGCGCCGCGCCAGGCGAAAATGGACAAGGCCTTTGTGCCCTTCTTCCCCTTCGGCCCTAATGCCTTTGTGGGGTCGCCCAAGGTGCCGGAGGCCATGATCGCGTTCGATGAAGACACATTCCTGCGCTGGATTGATGCGGCCGGGCTCAAGCTCGACAGGCCTGTGGTGAGGGGGCGCTGGTGCGGCGATCCAGGGGCCAGATTTCAGGACCAGATGATCCTGATCCGCCCCGGACTGGCCTGAACCGGACGCTTCAGCCGCCCTGGCGTACAATTCGCCTTGATCTTGGCCGGCCTCCTGAGCAACAAGCCGCCCCATGAACATTCTGCTGATCGGATCGGGCGGCCGCGAACACGCCCTGGCCTGGAAGATGGCCCAGTCTCCCCTTGTGGACGTGGTGCATTGCGCCCCCGGCAACCCTGGCATGGACGCGGTGGGCCCGTGCTTCGATGTGGCGGTGGATGATGTGGACGGGCTGGTGAAGCTAGCCCTGCAGATCGAGCCGGACCTGGTGGTGATCGGCCCGGAAGCGCCCCTCGCCCTTGGCCTCTCCGACATCCTGCGGGCGCGCGGTTTTGATGTGTTCGGCCCCTCCAGAGAGGCGGCGCAGCTGGAAGCCTCCAAGGCGTTTTCCAAAGCCCGGATGACCAAATATGGCGTGCCGACAGCGGCCTATGGCGAATTTACCGAAGCGGCACCTGCAAAGGCATTCCTGCGCAAGATGAGCGCGCCCTATGTGCTCAAGGCAGATGGTCTTGCCGCTGGCAAAGGCGTCGTCATCGCAGACAGCCTTGAAGAGGCGGACGCGGAAATCGACGAGATGCTGTCGGGCAAGTTCGGCGCTGCTTCGGCAACGCTGGTGATCGAAGAATTCATGCATGGCGAAGAGGCCAGCGTGTTCGTCATCACCGATGGCGAAGGCGCGATCTTCCTGCCTGCCGCGCAGGACCACAAGCGCGTGGGCGACGGCGATACCGGCCCGAACACCGGCGGCATGGGCGCCTATGCACCCGCTCCGGTCGTCAGTGAAGAGATCATGTCCCGCGTCAGGCGCGAGATTGCCGGGCCGATGCTGAAGGGCATGGCCAAAGACGGAATGCCCTATCAGGGCGTGCTTTATATCGGCATCATGGTGACGGCCGAAGGCCCGAAAGTGGTTGAGTTCAATGCGCGGTTTGGCGATCCCGAATGCCAGGTGCTGATGAAGGGCCTCACGGGCGATATTGTGCCGGCCATCCTCGTGGCGGCGACCGGCGGCCTCAAGGGCAGCGAAGAAGCGTTCGAGGCGCTGCTTGAACTGGAAGATTTCCAGCCAACCGCCACCGTTGTGCTGGCCGCCAAAGGCTATCCTGGCAGCTATGAAAAAGGCTCCGTGATCGAAGGCGTGAAAGAGGCCGGGGCGCTGGAGGGCGTGACGGTATTTCATGCGGGTACGGATGTTGCCGAAGGCGGCAAGCTGGTCGCCAAGGGTGGCCGTGTGCTGAACGTCACCGCCAGCGGCGCGACCCTGCGGGAAGCCGTCGACCGGGCTTATGCCGGCGTGGACGCGATTACCTGGCCGGAAGGCTTCTGCCGCCGGGATATCGGTTGGCGCGCGCTCTAGCTGCGAGCCTGCTCAAAGATCGTGTCCAGTTCTCGTCACCCTCGATGCGCGTCAGCGCATCTGAGGGCCCATCTCCCGAGGGTGACGCAGACGCCAACGTTTCAATTGTGACAATGCCCAGAGATGGGCCCTCAGACCGGCTATGCCGGTCGAGGGTGACGAACAAATACCCTGTCTGGAACAGATTTTAACTCAGGAATTGGGGTCGATCAGGATCTTGATCTCGCTCGGGCTTTTCGCGAGGCTGTCGAAGGCGGCTTCGGTGTTGGCGAGCGGCTGGCGGCTGGTGATCAGGCGGGCGGCCTTGTCCGGATGGGCCTGGATCATGGCAAGCGCCGCGGCAAACTCTTCCGGGCGGTAGGCGAAGCTGAATTCGAGCGTCAGTTCCCGGAGGATACCGTCGAGCGGGGTGAGCTTTTCCTCGTGCGGGCAGACGCCGGCCACGATGATATGGCTGTGCGGCGGGGCGCCCTTGATCACCTGATCGATCATGCCCGGCGCGCCGGTGCATTCGAAGATGTTGGCGCCCGGTGGCAGGCCGCGGAAATCCCGCTCCAGCAGAGGCGACATCGGATGGGGCGTGAGGCTGAGATCGCTCCAATGATCAAAGGCAGATGCGCTTGCGGGATCGATTACAATGTCAGCGCCCAGCGCGCTGGCGGCGCGGCGGCGTTCTGCCGAAAAGTCTGCCGCCAGGATCGGCCCTCTCCCCTGCAGGCTGAGGGAGAGGATGACGGCGAGGCCAACCGGGCCGCAACCGATGACGACATTCGGCGCGCGGTTGCGGCTGGCGAGATTGGCCGCATGCAGACCAACCGAAAGCGGCTCAGTCAACGCGGCCAGATCATGCGGCACGCCCTCGGGAATACGGAAGCTGCGGCAGGCATCAATGCAGGAAAGCTCCGCCAAGCCGCCGCCATGGCCGGGCGAGAGGCCGATGGTTTGGGGGCCTTCATGCGTGTGGGTAAAGGGCAGGCCGGTGATGATGTCACCGGTTCTGATCTGCGTGTCGGTGCCCGGCGCAATGCCGACGACCTCGGCAGAAAACTCGTGCCCCGGAATGATTGCGGGCATCTGGGACTGTGCTTCCGGTGGCAGCGTAGCGGCCATCGCCGCCATCTGCTTGCGCGCGCTGAGATCACTGCCGCAGATGCCGGTGAAGATCGGCCGGACGAGGAGTTGACCAGAGGCGGGCGAGGGATCCGGCATCTGGCGTATGCTGATGGATTTGCCCTGAAGAACGGCGGCGCGCATGGTGTGTATCCTGATTTCCGGAAGGCGTTCAGTTTTCTGGTGGCAGGGCGAAGCGGGCAACTTCGGGCTGGCCAGTATGCGCCGTGCGTCCGCCATCGGCGACCATGATTGTGCCGGTCACATAGGAGGCGTCATCCGAGGCGAGGAAGGCCACGACATTGGCCATTTCTTCAGGCTGCGCGGCCCGCTCCATCGGAATGCGTTGCAGCCACTCTTCGCGCAGGCCGGGCAGCTGCTGCACGCCGGCCGTGATCGGTGTTTCGACGAGGCCCGGGCAGAGCGCGTTGACGCGGATGCCGTCGCGGGCATGGTCAACTGCCAGGGCGCGGGTGTAGTTTACTACGGCGCCCTTGGCGGCGTTATAGGCGGCAAAGCGATAGTCTCCGCCCAGACCGGAGATCGACGCGGTGTTCACGATGGCGCTGCCACGCGGCATGTGCGGGATAGCGAAATGGCAGGCATAGTAGACGCTGTGCAGATCAATTGCGATAACGCGCTCCCACTCCGCAGGCTGAATTTCCACGCTGGTGCCGAAGCTGCCGATGCCGGCATTATTGAAGAGGATATCGATGCGGCCATGGCGCTCCACAGCCGCCTTGATCAGCGTCTCGACATCGGCGGCGATAGACACATCGCATTTCACGGCCATGGCATTGGGGCCAAGATCTGCGGCGATGGATTTTCCCCCACCATCATTGAGGTCTGCCAGCACGACATGGGCGCCTTCGCGGGCAAGCAGACGCGCGGTGGCCGCGCCAATGCCGGAGGCGGCGCCGGTGATGACGGCGACTTTATTCTCGAATCTTTTCCGGGTCATGACAGGCTCGCTTATCGCGCGCTGCTGGGCGGGGTTTCGTTAGCCCAGGCCGGGCGGCGCTCCTTGATCACATCTGTGATCTTCGCCCAGGCAGGCAGCGTCTTGGCCAGGAACTTGATGTCGAAATTCTCTTCGCTGCGGAACTCCAGCACCTCGACGCCTTCCGGGCCGGGGGTGTAGCGATAGGCCTTGTTCGAGCCGATGAAGAAGCCATCGCCTGCGCCGAGGGTTTCTGTGCCGAGCTGCAGCGTGCCGGCGACAATATAGTAGAGGCAGTCCGCATTGTGCGTATGCAGAGGGAGCGGAAAGCCGCTCTTGAACCAGGCATAGGTGAGGCTGAAGCCGGGGCGGGAGAAAAGGGTTTTCACCACATTGCCCTCGGCAAAGCCCGCTTCCAGCGCGCCGCCGATACCGGCCTGCATCTCTTCATTGAGATCGGCCACTTCCATATGGCCGGTCTCGTCGAGCGTGGGGGCCGTGGCAAAGCGGAAGATTTCCATCCCGGCGCCCGTATTGGCAGACGGTTCCGTAGCGGCAGTTGCGGTCATGTGTTCCTCCCTGGCCGGCTGTTTTCTTGGTAAGCTTCGAAAAGCCTCTGGCGCCGCGCCCGGCAACGCGG
Source organism: Hyphomonas sp. (assembly GCF_013823385.1). Classification (GTDB taxonomy): domain Bacteria; phylum Pseudomonadota; class Alphaproteobacteria; order Caulobacterales; family Hyphomonadaceae; genus Hyphomonas. The sequence continues at coordinate 120,420 of NZ_PNMA01000007.1, read as the reverse complement.
CAAGTTGGAGAATTAGTATCATGGTTGGAAAAGTAGTCAATTCTGACTATTTTGAGCCAGGATCACCAGGATCAGGAGCGGGGAGCTTTATTGTGTCGGGTATGGAGAACAGGAGCGATCATCCTCCGCACACGCTGGCCGCGCGCCCCCGGCGAACGCGCCGCGGCGAGGAAACGCGCCGTCAGCTGATCAATGCGGCGATCGAATGCCTGTGCGAACGCGGCTATGCGGCCACGTCGATTGAAACGGTGATGGAGCGGGCGGGCGTCAGCCGGGGATCGGTGCTGCACCAGTTCCCCACGCGGATCGCGCTGATCACCGGCGCGGTTGAAGCGGCAATGGACCAGATGATGGCGCACACGCGGGGGCTGATGCGGCAGATCCCCGATCCGGCCGCCCGCTACCGGGCAATGTGCGATCTTTTCTGGGAAACCCAGAATATTCCCGAGAGCGCAGCAGTGACCGAGGCATTGCTTGCGTCGCGCTGGGACGCTGCGCTGAGAGACGCGCTGCGGCCCATCGGCATGCGGGTGGAAGCAGAGATCGATCAGGACACCCGGGCGACGGCGCTGGCGGCCGGAGTGAAGGATGTGGAAGCCGGCATGGTGCATGCCCGCGTTCTGATCCTGACACTGCGGGGCATCACGCTGGAGCTGATGTATGACAAGGGGCGGGCGATGATCCACCGCGCGCTGGAACAGATCCGCGCGCAGCACGCGGCGCATTGCGAGGAAATGCTTGGGCCGGAGAAGGCTTAAGCCTGCGGCGCGTCGTCCTTGAACCAGACCTCAACTGGCCCCTTCAGGGTCAGCTGCATCGGGCGGCCCTTGCGGTCCACGGCTTTGCCGGCGGAGACCTTTATCCAGCCCTCGGAGATGCAATACTCCTCAACGGTGGTTTTCTCTTCGCCGCGAAAGCGCACGCCAATGCCGCGCACCAGCACGTCATAGTTGTAGTACGGGCTGTTGGGATAGATGGAGAGACGGTCGGGAGGTGTATCGGTCATGGGCGGCGGTTTAGCCTTCCGGCACGGCAGGAATCAAGAGGCATAGGCCGCAGCGGTCATTTCCCCACAAACAGCAGTGTGCCCTTGGGAACTTCCTCAAGGAAGCGGGCAAGGTCTGCCTTGGAAAAGACGATGCAGCCATTCGAGCGGCCAAGTTTGCCGAAGCGGGAGAGGTGTTCAGGCTCAGCATAGTCGGCGGCATGGATGACGATGGCACGGTCCCGCGCGGTTCTGTTGGTGTCTTCCAGACCGTCGAGCCGTATCGAGCGGCCATGCTTTCCGCGGTATTCCTCTGCGATCTTGAAAGTGCCCTGCGGGCTCGCCTGGGAATTGGGGACGCTGGAAAAGCTGTCGAGATAACCGTCATGGTCGGGGTCTGAGCCGAGGCCATGGGAGACCCTGAAAGCGGTAATGTCGCCGGTCTCGAGATTTGCCACAAAGAGGCGCTCTTCGCCCGAGTGTTTGGAATAATCCACCACCACGACCCGGCCAGCCGCCTGGGCCTCTGGGCCGGCGGATTTGAAAGCAGTGAGCGCGGCAGAGAGCAATTCCGGCCGGATCATGCGGCCAGGATCGATTTCCCCCGCCTGGGCCTGACCCGGCATCAGGGAAAAACCGAACAGGATCAGGGCGAAGAGGCGTTTCACGGCCGGTGTCTCCGGGTTTGAGAGGCCGCGTAGACGTCGCGGCAGGTCTTGGCGTATGGGGCTGGGCCAGTATGGTAATACCAGAATTCCGGCAGAATTGAGAGAGACGAGAAATGGCTGAGGGCGATACGGCACAAGACCTTTATTCCGGCACCAAGGAAGTGGCGGAGTCTCATCGGTTCGACGAGACCAAGCTCGCGGCCTGGATGGAGGCGAATGTCGAGGGCTATGAAGGCCCGCTGGTGGTGCGCCAGTTCAAGGGCGGCCAGTCTAACCCGACCTATCAGCTGATCACGCCCAAGAAGAAATATGTGATGCGCCGCAAGCCGCCGGGCAAGCTGCTGCCGAGCGCGCATGCCGTGGACCGGGAGTTCACGATCATCAACGCGCTTTACCCGCTCGGCTATCCGGTGGCTCGCCCCTATGGCCTCTGCCTCGATGAGAGCGTTACCGGTACGATTTTCTATGTGATGGACTGTGTCGAGGGACGCATCCTCTGGGATGGCACGCTGCCAGAGTACGAACCGGCCGAGCGCCGCGCGATCTATGAAGCGAAGGTGAAGACCTTCGCCGACCTGCACAATGTGGACTGGAAGAAAGCGGGCCTGGAAGGTTTCGGTAAGGAGGGCGACTATGTGGCCCGCCAGATCCACCGCTGGACGAAGCAGTATAAGGCTTCCGAGACGATCCACATTCCGGAAATGGAAAGGCTGATCGAATGGCTGCCGGGGAATATCCCGCCGGGCGACACGACGACGATTGTCCATGGCGACTACCGGCTCGACAATATGATCCTGCATCCCACCGAACCGAAGGTGATCGCGGTGCTCGACTGGGAGCTTTCGACGCTGGGTGATCCGATTGCGGACTTTTCCTATCACCTGATGAACTGGGTGATGCCGCCGGGCGATTCGGCGCGCGGATCGATCATGGCGATCCCGGACCTGAAGGCCTGGGGCATCCCGACTATGGAAGAATATGTCGGGCTCTATTGCGAGCATACCGGCCGCAAGGGCCTGCCGGAACTTGACTATTACTTCTCCTACAACGCCTTCCGCCTGGCCGGCATCCTTCAGGGGATCATCGGCCGCGTGCGGGACGGCACTGCCAACAGCGCCAATGCAGAATCGAACGCCGCCCGCGTCGTTCCGCTGGCCCGGTTCGCCTATGAGTATGCCCGCCGCGCCGGCATGCCGGGGTGAGCGCAGCGCCTTCCAGTCCGCCGGGCCCTGAAGGTGGCCGGCGGCTGCTGACGCGCCGCGACCTGTTTCTGCTGGCGCTGGCAAGCGCCGTGGTGACGGCAAATGCCTATTACATCCACCCGATCATCGCGCTGGTGGCGAAGGATTTCGGCGTCTCACCTTCTGCGATCGGGCTGGTGCCGGCGCTGAACCAGATTGCGCTGGCGATCGGCATTTTCGTGCTGCTGCCGTTGGGCGACCGTTTCAGCAACCGGCAGCTGGCGACCGTCTTTGCTGCCGGACAGTTCCTTGGGCTGATATTGATGGCCTTTGCCGGAAACTTCTGGCTGTTCGTGGCCGGGTCGATCTTCCTCGGCTTTTCGACGATCACGCCTTATCTGCTGCCGGCCTACGCGTCCAAACGCGTGGAGCCCCAGCGGCTGGGCCGGGTGACGGCGACGCTGACGACCGGCGTGATTGCCGGCATCCTGCTGGCCCGTGTGGGCGCCGGATGGGTGGGCGAGCATATGGGCTGGCGGACGGTCTATTATATCGCGGCGGGCGTGATGCTGGCGATCACCCTGCTCCTTCCACGGATCATGGAGGGGCGGGAGAAATCTGCCGCCGAAGGGCCGGCGGAGAATTACTTCAGCCTTGTCCTCTCGGTGATCCCGATTGTGCGGCGCCATCCGGAAGTGGTCCTCTCCGGAATTATCCAGGGGCTCGGCTTTGGTATTTTCCTGTCAGTGTGGCTGACGCTGGGGCTGCACCTCACCAGCCCCGAGATGGGCTATGGCACCGACACGGTGGGCTATCTGGCGGCGCTGGCCCTGCTCAACCTGATGACCACCGCGCCGCTGGGCGCCTGGGCAGACCGGATCGGCGCCCGGAAGGCGCGCTTCCTGATTTCTCTGGTGCAGTTTGCCGGTGTCTGCCTGCTGGGCGTGTTCGGGCACAGCCTCTGGCTGCTGATCATTCCGCTGACACTGATGAATGTGGTTGGTCCGCTGATCGATGTGACCGGCCGGATGACCTTCCTCAGCCAGCCGCCTGGCGTGCGGACCCGGTTGATGACGGCTTATATCGTGTTGATGTTCATTGGCGGCGGGCTTGCCAGCTGGGGCGCGACTTTCGTGTATGAGCAGGCCGGATGGGACGGGACGACGCGGCTGGCGCTGGTCCTGTCGGCGCTGCTGGTGGGGCTGTCTTTCCTCAGCATGCGCCTCGTGGGCCGCCACAGGGCGTGACCCCGCAGCGCGAACATGGCAGGATCGCCGAAAAAGGGAGATGTTATGACCGAAATTCTCAGAGGCCCCCTGCGCAGCCCCGTCAATATGCTTACCGAACAGAAATATGGCGGCCATAAATCCCTGCATGATGACGCAGAGGCCGCGCGCCTTGGCATCAAGGCGGGCCCGATTGAGGGGCCAACGCATTTCCAGCAATTCGTCCCGCTGCTGGCGGGTGTCTGGGGCAAAGCCTGGTTCGAGCGGGGCTGTTTCTCCTGCCATTTCCTCAACATGGTGTTCGACGGCGAGAAAGTCCGTGCCGAGATCGATCAGTCCGCATCCGGCGCCACGCGCACAGCCGCGCGCGCCTTCAAGGAAGACGGCACGCCCGTGCTGGAGGCGAGCGCCACGCTGGGCCCGGATCATGCCGAGACACTGCTGGAGGCGCGGATGAAGACGCTGCGCCCGGCAAATGATCTGGTCATCCTGGCGGACATGAAGGTCGGCATGACGGGCGCAGCCGAAGAACGTGTGCGGATGGGGCCCAACCAGAATATGGGTGATCTTTACCCCTTCTCGCTGGCTGAGAAGCTGGCGGTGATCACCGAGAATGATCCGATGTATTCGGATGCTGCGGCTTCGCCCTGGGGGCGGCCGGTTGTGCCGCTTGAGATGGTCAGTGTGCTGGCGAATTATTCGGCGAACACCGCACGCTTTCCGGTCAAGCATCCCAGCATCGGGCTCTTCGCCGATCTGGAGATCCGGATGATTGAGGGGCCTCTCTTTGTTGACGAAGAGTATGTGTTGCGGCGTGAGGTCGTGGCGCTTTCCGAATCGCGGCGGGTTGAGAATTACTGGATCCGCACGCGCATCCTTGATGCCTCAGGGCAGAAGCAGGTGGCCGAGATGCTGCTGAACCACGGCGTGATGAAGGCGAGCTATCCCGGATATCCCAAGGAACGGCTCGCCTGAGACGCGCTGGGCGATTGCCAGCGGCGCGGGGCGCGCTACCGTGTCTTCCATATCTCTGGGAGGGATTACCCATGAAAAAACTGATTGCTGCCGCGCTGGGAGCGCTCATCCTGTCGGCCCCGGCCATCGCCGAGGATGCTGTCATCCATGCAGGCCATGTTCTCGCCAAGCCGGGCGAAGGCTATCTGACACGGCAGACCATCCTGGTGGAGGATGGCCGCATCGTATCGATCACCGCCGGATATTCGACACCGAAGAACTATACGGTGATCAACCTGCGGGAGGCCTATGTGTTGCCGGGGCTGATCGACAGCCATGTGCACATCACGCGTGAACGCAGCCCCGACAGCCGTATCAAGGCCTTTGAGGATTCCGACGTCGATACAGCTTTCGATGGTGCTGCCTTTGCGCTGGTCACACTAAAGGCGGGTTTTACCACGGTGCAGGATGTCGGCGGTTCCAGTGATGCCATTTTTGGCCTGCGTGACGCCATCAAACGGGGCGCCGTTCCAGGCCCGCGTATGCGCGCGTCGGGCAGCGGCGTCGGCATTACCGGGGGCCATGGTGACATCAATGGTTACTCTTCCGAAGTCATGGCAGCCTTGACCGGTCCTAACATCTGCAACGGCGCCGATGACTGCCGCCGCGCCACGCGCCAGCTGATCAAGGAGGGGGCCGACCTTATCAAGATTGCGGCGACGGGCGGGGTGCTTTCGAATACGGCGGCGGGCCTCGAGCGGCAGTTTTCGGTTGCCGAACTTGAAGCCATCGTGGATGCCGCCCACTCCATGGGCCGTAAGGTGACCGCGCATGCGCATGGCAAGAGCGGCGTGGACGCTGCTCTGCGCGCGGGCATCGATTCCATCGAGCACGGCACTTATCTGGATGCCGAGTCGATTGCGCTGTTCAAGGAAAGCGGCGCGGTACTGGTGCCAACTGTGCTTGCTGGCGCGACGGTGACCGGCTGGACGAATGAGCCCTGGCTGCCGGCTGCTTCACGCGCGAAAGCTGCGCAGGTCGGTCCGCTGATGCTGGACATGCTGCGCCGGGCGCGGGAGGGCGGCGTGACGATCGCGTTTGGAACCGATACTGGCGTCTCCCGCCATGGGGACAATGCCAAGGAGTTCGCCCTGATGGTCGAGGCCGGTTTTACGCCAGAGGAAGCCATTCGCTCCGCGACGGTGGTTGCCTCACAGCATCTGGAAATGGAAAAGGATATCGGCACGCTGGAGCCGGGCAAATATGCGGACCTGATTGCCGTGAGCAAAGACCCGCTGAAGGATATCCGCGTGCTTGAGGCCGTCGAGTTCGTGATGAAGGGCGGCGAGGTCTACAAGTCCGGCAAGTAACTTGCAGGGCAGCGCGGGCGCGGCCTCCCGCTTTGACGGCGGGAGCTGCACTGCTTATTCAATTGTAATGGTAAATCCGGCCGGTGCCGGCTTTGCCCTTCGTGAGGAAAGTCATGGCGATCCGCTCCTGCCTGCTCGTTTCAGCCGCATTTCTGGCGCTCGGCGCCTGCAGTGAGACGGCGCCTGCCGCCAATCGGACAGCCGCCGCCACGGCCTCTGCCGGCGGGGACGAGTGTGTGCCGATTGCGGACGGAATGTACGAGATGCGGGACGGCCGCCTTCTGGTAAGCACCACGCCGCCGGAACTTGCCGCCAACAATCCGGCGCTCTGGGCGCAGGAAATCCAGACCGGATTGCAGGCCGCCAGTATCGGCTGGTTGGGCGTCGTGATGCGCGATCAGGTGGCGGTGGTGACCGGCATGGCGCCGGACGCAGACGCCAAGGCGCAGGGCTTTGCCGCCAGTGTTGCCGCGATCGAGGGACATCCGCGCGCCGGCGCAGCGGGCATGCTGATCGTGGACGGCATTTCTGTCGAAGGCGGAGAGGAAGGGCTCGGCGTGCCGCTGGCGGCGCTGGCTGGCCAGCTGACCACGGCGGAGAGCTGCCAGGCGGCGTTCAATGCAACGTCCAGGGACCGCATTATCCAGTTCGGCACGGGCAATGCCAACATCTCCCCTGTCAGCCTGCCGCTGGTTGATGCGCTGGGCGGTGTTGCCATGCTCTGCCGCGCGTTTGAAATTGAGATCGGCACGCATACCGATACGCGCGGCGCCGACGACTATAATTTGCGTGTCTCTCAAGAGCGGGCCGATGCCCTGCGGGCCTACCTCATCGGCAAGGGGTTGCCCGAAGAGACGCTGAAAGCGGTGGGCTATGGCGAAAGCCGCCCCATCGACTCCGGCTCGACGGCTGAGGCGCATGCCCGCAACCGCCGGACCGAGTTTACGGTGAAGCCGCGCTGAAACCTCAGAAGCTGAGGATGAGACCTGTCGACGGCGAGACCTTGGCATCGAGCGTCTGGCGCCAGGCAGTCTCAATGGCGGGCCTGCCCTTCTGATGCTCCGGCGTCAGGTATTTCGACGAGGCAGCATAGAAACCGGCGAGTGACTTGCCCGTCCGCGCATTGAGTTCATCTGCGCCCAGCGCCTTGGCGCGCTCGGCTGCATATGTTGGCACAAAGAAGAATTCCGGCTGAGGTCCGGGCGCCTCGACCGGCGCGCGGTTGCCTTCCCAGTCCGTCACCCCAATCACCAGGCTGCGCACCAGCCGGTCTTTCAGGGCGTGATGGACATCTGCCGTCAGTGCCGGGCGGCCGAGGAAATCCACATAGGCAGTCAGGCCGCGGGCATGGAGGGTGTCGACCTCGTCATAGGTGGTGGTGCGGGCATAGAGGCCGGAAGCTTCGACGAACGCCTTGTTGCCCGGCGAGGTAAGGCCGATGGCTTCCACAGCGCCCCGCTGTTTCAGGCAGTGGGCGAGAGCCAGGGCAGTTTTCGAGGAAGCCGATGAGATGACGACGGTTTCGGGAATATCCGTACCCGTCTCCATCAGGCAGTCATCAATCATCCAGCCGGTGGTAAACAGCGGGCGGAACAGCATCTGCTGGGCTTCGAAGGCCGGATCATAGGAGGGGTCTGCGGCGTTGAAGATGTAGGTGTTGTAGATCGGCGCGAGGCCCTGGCGGTGGGCGGCGCCGTCCATGAAGCTTGCCTTGCTGACGCGCACCGGCGAGACATCAAACTGCTCCGACACGGGCAGATAGCCATAGACGCGGTCACCGGGCGAAACGCCGTCTGCTTTTGACTCGGTCACTGTCGCAAAGCCCCAGACCGGCACGCGGCCAAAGGCCGGATCGGCGGCGGGGAAGAAATTCCAATAACCCATCGCCTCTCCGAAAGTGGCATAGGTGACATTGTTTGCGGTGAGCGCGAAGGCATCGACCTTGAGGCGCGTCTGACCGTCCGCCAGCGGCGGCGCAGGCGTTTCGGCCCAGCTTGTGTCACGCAGATTGCTGCGACGGATCAGAAAGTCAGCCATGTCTTGTCCCCTTTTTGGGGCTCAGCTACGGCCTTTCTCCATGAATGCGCCGATGCGAGCCTGCATGTCCGGGCCTACACCCTCATTGTTAAGTATTTCCCATTGCAGACCGCTGTCCATATCCCGCGCGTCAGTTGCTTCCAGAAGGCGCTTGTTGGCAGCGTGGCTGAACGGGGAATTGGCAAGGATCTGACGGGCGATTCTGTCGATGGCGGCGTCAAATTCCGCATCCGGAACAACGAGTTCTGCGAGGCCGATCCGCTGCGCTTCGGCGGCGCCGAACATTTCGGCGGTGAACATCAGGCGCTTCGCCGTGGCAATGCCAACGCGCCGGGGCAGGCGCTGGCTCATGCCCCAGATCGGGGTGAGCGCCCATTTGGCATGGGTGTCGCCGAACTTTGCGCTTTCGGCGGCGATGATGAAATCGGCCGCCAGCGCCACTTCCAGCGCCCCGGTATAGCAATGGCCGTGCACCGCTGCGATCACGGGCTTGGGCAGGCGTTCCATCAGGCGCAGGGTTTCCGAATGCCAGCCGCGCGAGGGCACGGCCTCGCCTTCGGCAATATCGGCCAGGTCATGCCCGGCAGAAAAGCACCGTCCGGCTCCGCGCAGAACAACGCAGCCTATGGACTCGTCCTTGTAGAGCGCCAGCACATGTTTGCGCAGCTCCTCGAACATCCCGACCGTGAGCGAGTTGAGCTTGTCCGGACGGTTGAGCGTCAGGATGGCAAGGCCGTCCCGGTCTTCGCGGAGCACGGCGCTCATTTGCCGAGATCCACCATCAGCGACGAAATCGCATGCACGAAGTTGTTTGGCGCGATGGTCTGCTCACCGGTCCACCGCACATTTGGGAAACGGCCAAGAATGTTCCGGTAGGCCGATTCCAGCTGCATGTTCGCCACGCGCTGGCCGAGGCAGACATGCGGCCCATGGCCGAAGGAAAGATGTTCCTTGGCATTGGCGCGGTCGATGTCGAACGTATTGGGATTGGCAAACTTCGCCGGGTCGCGGTTGGCGGCGGGGTAGTACATCACGATCTTTTCGCCGGCAGCGATTTTCTGGTCGCCAAGCTCGGTGTCCTGCGTTGCCGTGCGGCGCATGTAGGTGACCGGCGTGACCATGCGGATGGCTTCATGCACGAAGTTCGGGAAGCGCTCGGGCTTCTCTTTGAGCTGGTCGCGCAGATGTGGATTTTCCGTCAGCAGGCGCATGGTTCCGGAGAGGGAATTGCGCGTTGTGTCATTGCCCGCAAAGACGATCAGCAGCCAGGAGCCATCCAGGAATTCCGGCGAAAGCGGCTTGCCGTCGATCTGCACGTTGGCGATGGCGGAAAGAAGGTCCGGCTGCGGATTTTTGCGGCGCTCTTCCAGCAGGTAGCGCCCATATTCGAACATGGCCTGGATTTCGGTCATGAAGGTCATGATCTGCTCAGGCGTCACATTGCCGAGGCCCTCCTGCTGGGCCTGATATTGCGAGGTTTCGAGGAAGTGCATCCAGTGGACGAGCTTCGGCCGGTCGGCTGGCGGCACACCCAGGATTTCGCAAAGCGTGAAAAGCGGTAGTTCGGCAGAGAACATCTCCACCATATCGACGACGGCCCCCTGCTTTTCCATGGCGTCGAGCAGGCGATTGACCTCCACGTCTACGCGCTTGCGCAGTTCAGCAACAAAGTCGGCGCGGAAATACGCCATATGCTCCATGCGCAGGGGCGTATGGTAGGGGCGGTCAAGATTGATCAGAGAGTTCAGCGAAGATGAATGCAGCAGCGGATGGCGCGGAACGCCCTCCATGCCGTAATTCATCAGGATGCCGCCTTTCTGGGACGAGAATGTCTCCGGGGTCAGCTCCACTTTTTTGACGAGATCATAGGAGGTTACCGCCCAGAAACCCGCGCCATAATCCTCCGGGTGCCACATGACCGGGGCTTTTTCCCGCATCGTGGCGAAAGCTTCATGGGTGTATCCGCCATTGTCCGAGAAGACCGTCGGCTGCGTCAGGTCCACGGGCGGGGTCAGGGAATAGGCCTTGCCGAATTTCGGATCCTTCGGCGGGCTTTCGACCTGATAGGTGTCGGTGACATTCAGAAGCGTCATATGGTCTGCTCACTATGATGTCGCCTCCCTGGGGAGGCGAATAATTAGAATTTGTACCGTACCGGGATGGATTTCGGGCCGCCGACGAAGTTTGCCTTGATGAAACTTGGTTCTCCGGCCAGCTCGATGGACTTCACGCGGCTGAACAGTTCCTCATAGATCGCCTGCATTTCGAGGCGAGCGAGGTGCATCCCAAGGCACATATGGCCGCCATAGCCGAAGGAGATCAGCTTGTTGGGCGAGCGGTCTGCGCGGAAGGTGAAAGGCTCATCGAAGACCTCCTCATCCCGGTTGCCGGAGGGATAGCAGAGCAGCACGCTCTCACCCTTCAGGATCTTCTTGCCGCGGATATCGTAATCATCCTGAGCGGTGCGCATGAAATGCTTCACCGGGGTTGTCCAGCGGATGGCCTCATCGACGGCGGTGCGCGAAATGGCTTTGGGATCGGCCATCATCTTTTTCAGCTCGGACGGGTTCTGAAGCATGCCGAGCACGCCGCCCCCGGTCGAGGCGCTGGTCGTGTCATGGCCCGCGGCGGCCACGATGATGTAATAGCTCATCGCCTCCAGCTGACCGATCGGTTCGCCATCCACCAGGCCGTTGGCGATCACGGTGGAGACGTCATCCTTCGGGTTTGCGCGCCGGTCGGCGGTGATGTTTGTGAAGTACATGAAGAATTCGGCCAGCGTTGCCTGGATGGAGGCGAGGCCTTTTTCCACGTCGCGTTCCTCGGCGAGCGACTTGTCGCGCATCAGGTCTTCATCCTGCGCGCCGAAGATTTCCTGCGTCAGTTTCAGCATCATCGGTTCGTCCGATTCCGGAACACCGAGGATCTGCATGATCACGCGCAGGGGATAGTAGAGCGCCACATCGCGCTGGAAGTCGCACTCCCCGCCAAGGTCTTCCATCCGGTCGACATACTGTTTGGCAATGGATTTGATGGCGTCTTCGCGCTTCTTCACATTCTGCGGCATGAACCATTCCTGGGTCAGGTGGCGCAGCTTGTAGTGTAGCGGATCGTCAAGCTGGACGAGGGTTTTCAGAAGGTGGGGCTGGCCGAACTTGGCGTAAACGCCCTTCTCGGCCTCGTGATAGGAGAGCATCTCGCGCTGGCCGTTGGTGAACAGCTGGTTCTGGCGTGAGATGTCCATGATGTCGGCATGTTTGGTGGCCGCCCAGAAGGGACGGAAACCCTCAGGCTCGCACCAGGCGAGCGGGTCTTCCGCGCGCAGCCGCTTGAAGGCCGCGTCCAGGGTCGCCTGATCGGCATAAACGGCCGGGGTTACAATCTGGTCGCAGGTCGCCGCTGCTGCTTCGCTCATGCGGCGCGCAGGGTCTTTCTTTGTGTCCGGCGGAACCGCCAGCACAGCTGTATCGGACATGTGAAAAGCCTCCAGAGCGTGGAATGCGGATCTAGGTCCGCTTCCCCTTTACTCTAGTCGAAGGCCCCCGCCTGCCAAGGCGTGACTTCGGGGCAGGAGCGGGCTTTGAGGGCGCAGAATCGACCTTGTGGCCGAGTTCTGCCAGGGCTGCTTCCAGAAGATCGGAGGGCACCTCATCCACCTGGCCGGGCTTCAGGTCTGCCAGCACGAAGGGGCCATAGCTCACCCGGATCAGGCGGTTCACCGTAAGGCCGACCGATTCCAGCGCCTTGCGCACTTCGCGGTTCTTGCCCTCGGTCAGCGTCACGGTCAGCCAGGAGTTGGCGCCCATTTCGCGGTCGAACACCGCCTTGATCGGCTGGTATTTCACGCCCTCGACCGTGATGCCGCTGGCGAGTTCGTCGATCTTCAGCTGCGTGACCGTGCCCTTGGCGCGGACGCGGTAGGTTCGCTCCAGCGCCGATTTCGGCAGCTCCAGGAAGCGGGCGAGTTCGCCGTCATTGGTGAGGAGCAGCAGGCCCTCGGTTGTCAGGTCAAGCCGTCCGACGGTGACCGTCCGGGGCAGGGATTTGGGCAATTCGTCGAAAATGGTACGCCGGCCTGCCGGGTCGTTGGTGGTGGTGATGAGGCCGGCGGGCTTGTGATAGCGCCAGAGGCGGCTGGCATCAGGCGCCCGGACGGTCTTGCGGCCGACCTTGATCAACTCCTTGCCGGTCACCTTGAAGGCGGGGGATGTCAGCTTCTGGCCATTCACCGTCACTTCGCCCGCCTCGATCAGGCGTTCAACCTCGCGGCGGGAGGCGATGCCGGCCCGCGCCAGATATTTGGCGATGCGCTCGCCTTCCGACCAATCGGCCGGGGTGGCAGCAGGTTTGCGGGGAGGGGCAGGCCGTTTCGCGCCGGAGGGTTTCCGGTTCGGGCGGGCCGTCTCGCGACGCTCCGTCATGGCAATGTCTTTCTGTATCTGGCTTCAGCTGAGGAATTGCAGGACTGGCGCGCCAATAGCAAGGCCGAGCGCCACCTCGGTCGCCATCCAGATCGGGATGATGCGGGCGTTTCCGAGTTTCGACCGGTCAAACAGCAGCGAAACCACCCGGCCAAACGCGGCGCCAAACCATCCGGCTGCCAGCGGCATCACGGCCAATGCCGAGCCGGCAGGCGGTGTGATCAGCACTATGCCCAGCGCAACGGCATGGACCATCAGCAGCAGGCCACCATAAGTGGCCCGGAATTCCGAATAGCCGCCCCCCTTTGCCGGGTCCGCCTTGAGGCGGACAACGCCAGAGGCCCATTCGGGCGCCAGCAGGGCGCCCAGGCCGAGAGCGGCGCCGAAGGCAAGGCCTGTAATCGCGAGGATTTCTGTCAGCGGCATGGTGGGTCCTGCGTCTTGAGAGTGTCAGGATAGGCCGCGCAGCCAACAAGGCCAATCGGATCCGTGAAACGTTACAAACGCCGTGCTTTCCTGAATTTCCTGTAAACCCTAACGCAATTTCGGAAAAAATTAACCTTTGGGCGGCTTGATCAAACTCAGTTGAGCGGCGCCCCAGAGAATCACTCCCCCCACTCCCGCCGCAGCGAAAACTGAGGACACGACGCCCATGCGCATGAAGATGTTCGCCGCAGAATCGATGGAAGCTGCCAAGGCGATGATCTTTGCGGAAATGGGCGCCGATGCGGTGATCCTGTCCGAACGGGAAGTGGATGGCGGCGTCGAAGTGCGCGCCGCGACCGACCGCAAGGGCGCAGCGGCGGCTGGGAACGAGCCGCTTTTCCTGCGTGACGCCCGCAACCTTGGGCATGGCCGCGGGGTGGACAATCCGATCTTTGCCCGCGTGCGTGACGCGCTGCTGTGGCACGGCGCCCCGCAGCGTTTTGCCGAGCGGGTTGCCAATGAAGGCGCTGGCCGCCGCCCTGGTGAGTTCTCAACCCCGGAAGAGGCAATGGCCGAAGGCCTGTCACGCTTGGTAACCTGCGATCCGATCCCCGCGCGTCTTGACCGCGACATTCTGCTGGTCGGCCCGCCCGGCCATGGCCGCACCTCGACGGCGGCGAAGCTGACCCGCCGTGCCTCGGTGGCGCGTACCGAGATCACCCCCCTTGCGGCTGATCTTGATGGCTCGGCCGGCGGTGAACAGCTCGCCGCCTATCTAGAGCGCGAGCGCGAGCAGATACGCGTGGCTGAAACGCCCGATGCATTGTTCAGCGAGCTGAGATCGCTGCGCAATGAGAGCCGCCGCTGCGTGATCGACCTGCCGGCCATCAACCCGTTTGAGGGGGATGACCTTGCAAGCCTCGGCGATCTTGTCGCTGCCATCCGCGCAGAGCCGGTGCTGGTGCTCTCCGCTGAGGGGCACCCGGACGATCTGGCCGAAGCGGCCCGCGCTTTCCACCGCGCCGGTGTTCGCCGCGCTATCCTGACCAAGCTTGATGTTGTACGCCGCCGGGGCGGGGCCATCGCGGCCCTTACCTCATCCGGCATCGCATTCTCGCATCTGGCAATCACGCCGTTCATTGGTGGCGGGCTCGTCCCGGCTGCCCCCTCACGTCTTGCTGCGCTTCTCATGGAAGATGCTCGCGGCGACGTGATTGCCCTCAGAGGAGCTGCATGATCCCATGAGCTTTGCCCTTCGCAGATCGCAAGACCGCCCGCCCGTCCGTCCACCTCCGCGTGTGACGCCGGCTTCTGTCATCACCGTTGCCAGTGGAAAGGGCGGGGTCGGGAAAACCTTTGTTTCCATCTCTCTGGCTTCGTCCCTCGCGCAGGCTGGCCGCCGTGTTCTGCTGGTGGATGGCGATCTTGGCCTCGCCAATGTTGACGTTCAGCTGGGCATTGCGCCGGAGACGGATCTGGCGGCTGTGGTGGCCGGCTGGGTCGAGCTTGAAGACGCGGTTACCCCGATCGATGGCGGCGCCGGTCATGGCGGATTCGACGTGCTGCCGGGCCGTTCGGGCTCCGGTGCCCTTGCTGAGCTGCCGACGGAAGAAGTCGCCCGCCTGGCTGCCGGTCTCTCGGCGCTGGCGCTGCAATATGATCATGTGGTGATCGATCTCGGCGCCGGCATTGAAGCCAACTGCATGCGCCTGGCCCGCTCGGGCGACAAGGCGCTGATCGTCATTACCGATGATCCGGCCTCGATGACGGACGCCTATGCCTTCATCAAGGTTCTGCGCGGCTATGCGCCCTCGGTTGAGCCGCTGATCTGCATCAACCAGGCCGATACGCGCGCTGCGGGTCAACGTACCTATGAGGCCATTGCGCGGGCCTGCCAGACTTTCCTCGGTTTCCGGCCCCGCCTGGCGGGAACGGTCATGCGCGATCCGAAGGTTCGCGATGCCATCCGGTGTCAGAAGACGCTGATGTCAATCGATCCACAGGCTCAGCCTGTTCAGGATGTGATTGCAGTGGCCCAGGTCATGATGGGTCAGGCCTCCGCAGAGCTTGGCAACTGATCCGTTCAGAGAAAGTGAATCATTTCGTCTGTGTCCCAACGCTTTTTTAATACCTGTTAATAAAGGTACGTTAGGATTCACAATGTTAACCAAAACAGCTACGACTGAACTTAAAGATGATTCGGGAGACGAGCGATGCGCGTCCTGCTAATTGAAGATGATCGGGCGCTGGCCCGTTCGATCGAGCTGATGCTCAAAGCCGCTGGCTTCAACGTATACCTCACTGATCTGGGGGAAGACGGCGTTGATATCGGCAAGGTCTACGAGTTTGACATGATCCTCCTGGATCTGTCGCTGCCTGACATTACGGGCTTTGAAGTTCTCAAGCAGCTCCGCATGAGCCGCGTGAACACGCCCGTCATGATCCTCTCGGGCAATCCGGACATCGAAGCGAAGGTGAAAACCCTCGGCTATGGCGCCGATGATTACCTCACCAAGCCGTTCAACAAGGACGAGCTGATCGCTCGCATCACCGCCATCGTGCGCCGCTCCAAAGGCCATGCCGAAAGCGTGATCCGCACGGGCGAGATTCTGGTGAACCTCGACGCCAAGACGGTCGAAGTGGAAGGCGAACGCGTCCACCTCACCGGCAAGGAATACGCCATGTTCGAGCTTCTTTCCCTGCGCAAGGGGACGACGCTCACCAAGGAAATGTTCCTCAACCACCTTTATGGCGGTCTCGACGAGCCAGAGCTGAAGATCATCGACGTCTTCATCTGTAAGCTGCGCAAAAAGCTGCAGCAGGCTACCGGCGGCAACCACTATATCGAAACCGTCTGGGGGCGTGGTTACGTCCTGCGCGATCCGCGTCCTGGCCAGAAGGCCGGCGAGATCGAGGAAGCCGCCTGAGCTTCCACGGAATATTGAAAATCAGCGCCCGGAGAGTTCGGCTCTCCGGGCGTTTTCATTTGAAATCTCAGCTTTTCAGCGCAGCGGTCACAGCTTGGGCGAGCGGTGTGGTCGGCCGGCCAATCAGCCTACTGAGTTGACGACTGTCATCAAAGAGTGCGCCTTTGGAGGCGTCTACATCCCACGCGGCCAGCCCGTTCGCGAGCGCTTCCGGCAGGCCGAAACCGGCAAGCAAGCGGGCATATTCTGCTTCCGGCAGGTTTTTGTAGGGGATTTCCTGGCCGGACTGGCGTGAGATTTCGGCGGCAAGGTCGCTCAGCGTATAGGCTATGTCTCCTGCAAGCTCATAAGTCTTGCCCGCATGACCCTCCGTGGTCAGCGCGGCGGCAGCCGCCTCTGCATAGTCAGCCCGGGTGGCTGTGGATAACTTTCCGTCGCCCGCGCTTCCGATGAAGGCGCCGCCTGCAAGCGCGCCTGGGATCGACCCTGTGTAATTCTCCGTATACCAGCCATTGCGCAGGATCACGTAGGGGATACCCGACGCCTTGATCATGGCTTCAGTCTGCCGATGTTCCTCAGCTAGGCTGAGGGGCGATCTGTCTGCATGCAGCACGCTCGTATAGACGATCAAATTCACGCCGGCGCGCTTGGCAGCTTCTATGACATTGCGATGCTGCACGGTGCGCATCCCGATTTCGCTGGAGGAGATGAGCAACAGCTTGTCGATGCCTTGGAGGGCCGCCTCCAGTGTGTCGGCGAGGGCATAGTCGGCGGCGCGCGCCGCAATGCCCAGATCGGCGGCCTTTTCAGGGCTGCGGACGAGCCCAACCAGCTGATCAGGCGGCACGCGCCGTTTCAACGCGGCAACCGCAAGACGGCCTAGCTGACCGGTGGCTCCTGTAATGGCAATCATGGTCTGTCTCCTTTGCGACTTGCCAGAGACATCCATTTATGGCTCAAGGTTACTTAAAGTAAGTACGCACATTTAGGTAAGTATGAGCATGGCTGACAAGAAGGATACCGGCCCGCCTTTATCCCTCTCGGAGGCGATGGCGTGCGGCCAGCTGTTTGCTGAGGCCTGCCCATCGCGGGAGGTGCTCAAGCATGTCACCAGCCGCTGGGGCGTTCTGGTGCTGATAGCCTTGATGACGGGCACGCACCGGTTCAGCGAATTGCGCCGCAAGATCGGCGGTGTTAGCGAGCGGATGCTTGCCCAGACGCTGCAATGGCTGGAGCAGGACGGCTTTGTGAGTCGCGTTTCCTATCCCGTTGTGCCCCCGCATGTGGAGTACAGCCTCACGCCTCTGGGCGAAGAGGTCGGGGCGCGCGTGCGGGATTTGGCCGACTGGATCGAGTTGAACCTGCCGCGCATTTCAGAGGCGTGGGAGGCCCGGAACGAAGAGGCCTGATACGGGGCCTCTATTTCCGCCCGCGGGCTTCTTCGGTGCCCCGGCGCGCAAGTTCGTCTGCACGTTCATTGCCTTCGTCGCCATTATGGCCCTTCACCCATTTCCAGGTGATGTCATGGCGTTTGCAGGCTTCTTCCATCGCCATCCAGAGCTCCTGGTTTTTCACAGGTTTCTTGTCGGCGGTTTTCCAGCCATTGCGTTTCCAGCCCTTGATCCATTTGGTCAGGCCGTCCTTCACATAGGTGGAGTCAACATTGAGCGTGACCTTTGACGGCCGCTTGAGGGCGCTTAGCGCCTCGATCACGGCTGTCATTTCCATCCGGTTGTTGGTTGTGGCCGGGTCGCCGCCATAGAGTTCCTTCTCATGGCCGTTCCACCGGATCAGCGCGCCCCAGCCGCCGGGGCCTGGGTTGCCGCTGCAGGCGCCATCGGTCCAGATTTCAATCACGTCTTCAGTCATCCCCGCGAGGTGCGGGGCTTCGGCGGCCGCGTCAAGGCAGGCTTTAGAAGACATTCACATCCAATTCCGTCAGCTGCCGGGCGGGCTGCACGATGGCGTGGAAAAGAAAGCCGCAGAAGGTGCCGGCAAGCCCCCCGATGCATGCCCCGCATATCAGAGCGCCGGCGGCAGAAGCGGGCCCGCCGAACAGGCCGAACAGGCAGGTTGTTCCGCCCACAAGGATTGCGCCCCAGATCGCCCCCCAGCGGAGATAAGACTTTACGCCAGAAATGCGCCGGTGAGGAAACCGGCCCACGGAAAAGCCAATGACAATCGCTGCGGCAGGAATGGTGATGAAAAACAGAATGAAATTCATTGCCGAAAGCTGAGCGGCAAGCAGCGCGCCGCCGCCGAAATCATCCCCGCCCGCCGCCAGCCCGCTGCTGCTGCCAAGGCCAATGAAAAGCATGATCACGGTCATGGCGAGAAGGCCGACAATTGAAACGACGACACAGGCGGCGAGCGCGGACAGAAAGATCGCCAGATTCAGCCGTTTAAAGCGCCTTGGCTGAGCCTCCATGGCATAGGCCGGTGCCGCCTCTGCGGGCGTTGTCATCTCGGTTCGCGGGTCCGAAGCGTTGCTGCCTGTCATGCCCCATAGCCTTCGGCGGTTTCCATCTTGCGATGGAAAGCCAGCCGAGCGGCGTATTCAAGGGGGTTTTTGGGCCGGACGAGGGCGCCGGCTGGTGTGGAGGACCAATCGGCAAGGCGCGTCAGGAAAAACCGCATTGCCGAGCCGAGGCAGAGCGCCGGCAGCGCGTCCAGCTCTGCCGTCTCCAGCGGGCGCACCGACTGGTAGCCCGCTATCAATGCAGCGCCCTTTGAGAAGTTGTACTCCAGCCGCGAAGCATCCGTCGCGTTGCCCTCCTCGAAGGCCCAGGAATTGAGGCAGACGGCGAGATCATAGGCCAGCGCATCGGTACAGGCGAAATAGAAGTCGATGGCGCCGGTGAAGGTGTCGCCCAGAAAGAAGGCGTTGTCCGGGAAAAGGTCGGCATGGATCGTTCCGCGCGGCAGATGGCCTGAGAAGGCGCGGGCCGCATTGATCCTGTCAAAACAGGCATCGACCTCCTGCGAGAGACCCGGCTGAAGCGCGTCGGCGTCGCCTGCGCGGCCTTCCCACATCCGCCGCCAGGCGGCCGGGCCGAGGGCGTTTTCCCGGTGTCCTTGGAAGCCCGCGAGCGCCAGGTGCATCCGCGCAAGGCCCTCCCCCAGCGAGCGGCATTGCTTTGCATTCGGGCGCTTGGGCGAAAGACCTTCCAGGAAGGTGACGATCACCGCTGGCCGGCCTTCCAGCGTGCGCAGAGCCTCGCCATCGCGGCCCATAACGGGCTGCGGGCACGGAAACCCGTTTGAGGAAAGATGCTGCTTGAGGCCGATGAAGTAAGGCAGGTCGGCTGCGTTCACCCGTTTCTCAAAAAGGGTGAGGATGTACCGGCCCTGTCGGGTTTCGAGATAGTAGTTCGAATTCTCGACACCCTCGGCAATGCCCTTGAACGCAAGTGCCTCGCCGAGATCATACTCGGCGAGGAAGCCTGCGAGCGCCTCATCAGAAACTTGCGTGTATACCGCCATAGGCGGCGCCCTTACGCAGTTTTGTGAAGCATGTCACGCTGTAGCGTCTTGCCAGCGAGCAGGTAGTGCAGCGCTGCCCAGGCGTACAGGCAGTTGAAGATGATGATCGACCACTGCAGTCCTTTCGCATCCGCGTTGCGGCAGGCGGCGAAAGCCTCTTCTGCAAGCGTGCCAAGGTTCCGGCAGGCATCCAGTGTGAGGCCGAGATCTGCGCCTGAAAGGGCTACTGATTTTAGCGCCGTGGAGAGCGCGCCGATTGTCGGCGGACCCAGGCCGTAGCCGAGCAGGTTCACCACGAAGAGTGTCAGCGCCACGGCAGTCGCCCGCATCCGGCTATCCACCACTCCGCCCGAGATCGCATACATCGGGCCGAGATAGAAATAGTGGATCATGGCTGCGATCATCAGGGGTGGCATCGCGAGCCAAAGATTGTCCACCGAGTACCCGATAGCGTAGAAGGGCACAGAGAGGCCCATGCCCAGCGCAGGCAACCAGGACAGCGAGGTTGGATACCTCTTCGCCCAACGGTCGGACAGCCAGCCAGACATAAATACTCCAATTGCCGCCATGACACCGAGAATGATGCCAAAGAGCAGCGCGGCCTGCTGGATCGTCAGGCCATGGGTACGGATCAGGAAGGAAGTGGTGAACTGGCCAACGCCATAGCCGATGAAGGAGGCGACCGTGGCGCCGATAACCACATGCACATAAGTCGGCTTCCGAAGCAGAATGCCCATCACCTGCAAGAAGCTGGTGCGCGCTTCATCAGGTTTGCGCTGCATCTCCGGCGGGTCGGAATATCCTCGCGGCGGCTCGCGTACGGTTAGCCAGACCGTGAGGCTTAGGAGCAGGCCGGGAATACCGACGACAATAAATGCGATGCGCCAGCCTTCGATCTGTGACCAGTCCAGCACGTTGGCAGCCCATGTCCAGCCCCAGGCCTCGAAAGCGGCCGCCACTTGCGGGCCATCGAGATTGCCTGCGACGAAGCCACCGAAAATGGCCGCAAACATGCCGCCAAGCGGCACGCCAAGGGCATATATGGATACCGCGGTTGCCCGGCTTGAAGGCTTGAAATAGTCCGCGATCAGCGACTGGGCAGGCGGGGTACAGCCCGCTTCGCCGACAGACACCCCGATCCGGAACAGGAAGAGGATCAGGAATGTGGTGGCGAAGCCGCACAGGACCGTCATCAAGCTCCAGAAGCCCACCGCCAATGCGATAATGGCTACCCGGTTCACCCGTTCTGACAAACGCGCGATCGGAATACCCAGGAACGTGTACAGGATTGCAAAAGCTGGCCCACCAAGAAGGCCCATCTGCCAGTCTTCGACCCCGAAGCTCGCCTTGATGGGTTCCGTGAGAATGTTGATGATCGTGCGATCGATGAAGTTGAAAATATAGACAAGCAAAAGTGAGCCGAGCACGTAGGCCCGGTATTCCTTGCTCCGAAATCCGGTCAGGTGCCCGGTAGCGGGCTCTGTAGACGCGTCTGTCTGGCTAGGGGTGGCGGCGTCGGTCATTCGGGTCTCCACGACAGTCAGGCAATGTATTGGCGGAAAATCAGGTGGCGGGGCTCCAGCGATCCTTGAGGAAGGTGCGGGAGGCGAGGAAATAGAAGGCAGCGGCAATCACGAAGAACAGGACTGTGGCGACCATCGACTGGCGCAGCCCCTCGGCATAAGCCGAACAGAGCGCCGGTCCGAGGTCTCCAAGTTCAGCCATCCGGCTGGCGCAGAAGCCGGGATTGAAGGTGGTGAAGGCTTCTTCCAGGCCATTCTTGCGGATGATCCCGCCCATGAAGGCGCTGCTCATCATGCCCGTAAACATCGGGCCGAGGCCATTGCCGATGAGGCTGACGATCAGCAGCAGCACCGACACCGTTGTGGCGCGCGAGCGCGGGCTGACGATAGCTGTCGACACGGTGTATTGCGCGCCGAGATAAGCATAATGTGCAATCGCGGCGATGACCCACATCCAGAAGGCCATCGTCAGCGACGGCGTCGTGAAGGCGGCAATGTAGGCTGGAATCGCAACCAGCAGCCCCACGCCAGGAAGCCAGGCGACCACGGCAGGAAAGCGCGTAGACAGTTTCTCAGACAGGAAACCGCCCAGGAAGGTGCCGAACGCGGCGACGGCCGCCAGCGGGGCGCCATATCGGATGGCCGCTTCCGAAACGCTGACCCCATGCACGCGCATCAGGAACGGGGCCTGAAAGCTGATAAGGCCATAGCCGACGAACGCAACGAAAGCGGCGCCCAGTGACAGCGTCCAGAAAGTCGGCTTTGCCCCGAACTCCCGGAAGGCCTCAAAAAACCCGGCCTTTTCCACAGGCGTCTTGCCCTTGGGGTCTGAATAGCCGCGCGGCGGTTCGCGCGTGGTCAGCCAAAGGATCAGGGCAACCAGAATGCCCGGCGCGCCGACGATCACGAAGACCAGACGCCAGCCCTCAACCTCTTCCCAATTGATGCCGGAGAAGAGGCCGCCGAGGCCAATCGAGGCCAGGAAGTTGCCGAAATCAGGCCCCTGCAAACCCGCGAGCGCGCCACCGAAAAGCTGAGCCATCACCCCGCCGATGGTAACGCCCATCGAATAGATGCCGATCGCATTGGCGCGACTTTTTGGGGGATAATAATCGGTGATGATGGAGTTGGCGGGCGGCGTACATCCGGCCTCTCCGATCGCCACGCCTACGCGGAAGAGGAGCAGCCAGAGAAAGCTCGCCGCCAGTCCGCAAAAGACGGTCATCACGGACCAGATGACGACGCAGAGCGAGATAATGAAGACGCGGTTGCCCCGATCAGCCCACATGGCGATCGGTATGCCCATCAGGGCATAGAACAGGGCAAAGGGCGGGCCGGTCAGCAGGCCCCATTGCGTATCGCTCAGCGAGAAGGTGTTGATGATCGGCTGAGCGACGACGGTGATCACCGTGCGATCGATGAAGTTCAGCGTGTAGATCAGGGTGAGGGCGATGAGGACATAGGAGCGGTACGGCTTGGTGCCGAAACCGGTAATGTGCCCGTTGCCAGTTTCAGCCGCGTCTGCGGGTGCCGTCATGTGTCGCTCGCCTCCCAGGGAAACGCGCTTCTGCCGGCGCGCCGTTTGATGACCGGACGGTAACGGCCCCGGCGCGCCCTGCAAGTCTTATCGTTAGGGAAGGCGCAGTTGGTCCCCGGCTTTCGTGCCGGACGCGAGTTGAACTTTTCGTGAGCGGTGCCTATGTCGCAGTCCCAAACAAGAATTCCACAGCCAAGCGTGAGGCTCTGCGTCATGAACAACCACCGGAAAACGACCGCCCTCGGATCAGTTTACCGGATGAGTTCACACCATGTCTGCCTCCATCACCTTCGCTTCGCTGAGCTTTGCCCTGCCTGACGGCCGGGTTCTCTTTTCAGACCTTAATTTCACCATCAATCGGGAACGCGCCGGTATCGTCGGCCGCAACGGCGTTGGAAAATCCACCCTGCTCAAGCTGATTTCCGGCGCGATCGGCCCTGCTTCCGGCTCGGTAATGGTTACCGGGACGGCCGGTGTGTTACGCCAGTCTTTTGAGCCCTCCCCGGAAGAGACCCTCGCTGGCCTCTTTGCGGTGGAGCCGGCGCTCGCGCGTCTCCGGCGCATTGAGGCGGGCGCTGGCACCGAGACCGATTTCTCCGAAGCCGACTGGACGCTGGAGGGGCGCCTTGCCGAAGCGCTCGCCCGCGCCGGCTTTCCGGGAATGGCATTGGAGACACCGCTTGCCAGCCTGTCCGGCGGCCAGCGGACGCGGGCAAGCCTTGCAGCCCTCATCTTTGCCGAGCCTGACTTCCTGCTGCTGGACGAGCCGACCAACAATCTCGACCGAGAGGGGCGCGCCGCTGTGGCAGCGCTCCTGGCAGGCTGGCGCGGCGGCGCAGTGGTGGTCAGCCATGACCGGGAATTGCTTGAAAACATGGATACCATCATTGAGCTGACATCTCTGGGGGCGGCCCGCTATGGCGGGGGCTGGAGCAGCTACGAAGCGCAGAAGGCGCGCGAACACGCCGCTGCCGAGCAGGACCTGGCGCTTGCGGAACGGCGTGTCGAGGAGGCCGGCGCCAAGGCGCAAGCGGCCGCCGAGCGCAAGGCAAGACGCGATGGCGCCGGCAGCCGGAAAGCCGCGAAGGGCGGCGCTCCGCGTATTTTTCTGGGTACACTGAAGAGCCGCGCCGAAGACTCTTCCGGTGCTCTGGGGCGCCTGGCCGAGCGGCAAAAGGCCGACGCCGAAGAGGCCGCAGCCGAGGCGCGCGGACGGATTGAAGTGCTTCAGCCCTTTGTCGTGAAGCTGCCGCCCACGGGGCTGCCGCCAAATAAAGTGGTGGTCAGCGCGGCAAATCTTGCGGTGGGATATGAAGCGGCCTTTCCGGTGATCCGTGATTTGTCATTTGAGCTGCGCGGGCCGGAGCGGGCGGCGATCTGCGGGCCGAATGGCGCCGGCAAGTCCACCCTGCTCAAGGCCATCACGGGGGCCTTGCCGGCGTTCTCAGGTGAGGTGCAGGCCCATGTGCCCTGGGCGCTCCTGGATCAGGAAGTAAGCCTGCTGGATGGCGCTGGGACTATCCTCGAAAACTTCCGGCGCATAAATCCGGAGGCGGATGAAAATGCCTGCCGCTCCGCCCTGGCGCGCTTCCGCTTCAGGGCCGATGCGGCACTCCAGACAGTGGCGACGCTCAGCGGTGGGGAGCGCCTGCGCGCAGGCCTGGCCTGCGTTCTGGGCGGGACTGCCCCGCCACAACTGCTCATCCTGGATGAGCCGACCAACCATCTCGACATTGCTTCCCTGGAAACCGTCGAAGCCGGGCTGAACGCCTATGATGGCGCGCTGCTTGTGGTCAGCCATGACGAAACATTCCTGGAGCGCGTGGGCGTGACCCGGAAGATCAGTCTCAGATAAGGCCGGACGTGCGGAAGCTCACAACGCCTGATGTGCCGACCACCAGATGATCGTGCACGGAAATATCGAATGGGCCAAGCGCGTCGATGATTTCGCGCGTAATGGAGATGTCGGCGCGTGACGGTTTGGGATCGCCCGAGGGGTGGTTATGCACGAGGATCAGGCTGGAGGCCTGAAGCTCCAGCGCGCGGCGGGCGATCTCCCGCGGATAGACCGGCGCATGGTCCACCGTGCCATGGCCCATGATCTCGTCCACGATCAGCTGGTTTTTCCGGTCGAGGAAGATAACGCGGAACTGTTCGCGCTTTTCATGCTGAAGCTCCCTGCGGACATAGGCCACCAGCGCCGACCAGGAGGATATGACTTCCCTTGCCTTGATCTCCTCACGGGCCGCGCGGGCGTGAAGTTCGGCGATGGCCTTGATATAGGCAGCCACCGTTTCACCCACGCCGGGGACTTTCACAAGCGCGTCTGCAGGGGCAGCGAGGATGGCTGATAGGCAGCCGAACTTCGCTTCGAGCGCCTTGGCAATCGGCTTCACATCCCGGCGCGGGATGAACGCCATCAGCAGCACTTCCAGGATCTCGTAATCGTCCAGCGCTCCGGCGCCGCGGTTCAGCAACTTTGTCCGCAACCGGTCGCGATGCCCTTGCCAGTGGGGTTTGTCCGCGAGGCCGGGCGCGGCAAAGAGGCCGCTGGCTTCCTGGATTCCGTAAGCGGATGAACTTTCTGAGCTCATGGAATCAGTATGCCTCCTGCTTGACGCTTGAGGGGAGCCTGCGACTGAGGCGCGACATGAGCGGGGGATATGGCACGTGAAGCATGCCGGAACATTCCACGAACATAGGCATGCGTCAAGGGGTGGAAAAGAAAGTCTGGGTCCCGGCTTTCGCCGGGATGACAATGCCAAAAGAGAGCGCCTATCCCAGCTTCACCTTGTGCGGCTCATGCCAGCCTTTGGG
This sequence comes from Hyphomonas sp., assembly GCF_013823385.1. Lineage (GTDB taxonomy): Bacteria > Pseudomonadota > Alphaproteobacteria > Caulobacterales > Hyphomonadaceae > Hyphomonas. Next base: position 94,865 of record NZ_PNMA01000007.1, on the reverse strand, counting down.
CGAGGCGGAGAAAATCTCCACGCCGGTTTCGGTCACGCCGACGGAATGCTCAAACTGCGCCGAAAGCTGACGGTCGCGTGTCACAGCGGTCCAGCCGTCCGGAAGGATGGCGGCGTCGCGCCGGCCGAGATTCAGCATCGGTTCAATGGTGAAAAACATGCCGGGCTTGAGTTCCGGGCCCGTGCCCGCCTTGGCGGAGTGAACCACATTGGGCTCATCGTGAAAGAGACGCCCCAAGCCATGCCCGCAGAAATCATCGACGACGGAGTAGCGGTTCAGCCGGGCAATCTCGCTGATCGCCCCGCCAATGTCGCCAAATCGGGCGCCGGGTTTGACGGCAGCAATGCCCGCCATCATCGCTTCATAGGTCACTTCCATCAGGCGCTCGGCCTTGCGCTTCACCTCGCCCACGCCGAACATCCGGCTATGGTCGCCATGCCAGCCATCGAGGATCAGCGTCACGTCGATATTGGCGATGTCGCCATCCTTCAGCGCCTTGGGGCCGGGAATGCCATGGCAGATCACATGGTTCACCGAAATGCAGGAGGCGTGGCGGTAGCCGCGATACCCGATGGTCGCCGAAACGGCGCCGTGATCCTGCACGAATTCGCGCACCAGCGTGTCCAGACGCTCAGTCGTTACACCGGGTTTCACTTCGGGAACCAGCATGTCGAGACATTCGGCGACAAGACGGCCGGCGCGGCGCATCCCCTCGAAGCCTTCGGCATCGTGGATACGGATTTCGCCCGTGCGCATGGGCAGGAGAAGATTTGTGTCGTTCATACGCCCAATATGGCAGCCTGAGCCCCCAGATTCCACTCCCTTCTTGCCGAACGGGCAGACCGCTGCCAGTTATCTCGGCGAAAAGGCATGGGAGAGAGCGGGCATGAAGCGTTTCAGGGTACGGTTTGCGGGCGGAATTCTGGCCCTGGGCGGGGTGGTTCTTGCGGCCTGTGCCAGCGCGCCGGCGGCGCCGCAGCTGGTAGCGCCCGAAGCGAGGGCCGCGGCGGCTCAGCCGGCCTTCAGCGCGGACGGAATTGCCGCGCTCGAAGCCAAAATAGCCTCTTACGTCGATCGGGGAACCGTCAAGGGCATCGCCACGCGGCTCGTCCGGGACGGAGAAATCATCTCTGATTTCCGCCATGGTATCCGGCGCCAGGCAGATGGCGCCCCCGTGGAAGAGGATACGATCTGGCGGATTTATTCCATGTCCAAGCCCGTTACCGGTGTGGGCCTGATGATCCTCTGGGAAGAGGGCAAGTTCCAGCTGGACGATCCGGTCACGAAATACTTCCCCGAATTTGAGGGGCTTCAGGTATTCAAGGGGCTGGACGAGGCGGGCAACCCCCTCCTTGCGCCGGTCAGCCGGCCCCCCACAGTTCAGGAATTGATGAGCCATACGGCTGGGTTTGGGTATGGCCTTGCGCCCGGCAACTATGTCGATGACCGCTTCCGCGAATTGGAGATTTTCCAGTCCCCGGACATGGACGAAATGATCCGGCGCGTGGCGACGATCCCGCTCAAGCACGAGCCGGGCGTGACCTGGGATTACTCCATCTCGGTGGATATTCAGGGCGCCCTCATTGAGCGCCTGTCCGGCCAGACGCTGGGCGAGTTCCTTGAGGCGCGCGTGTTCCAGCCGCTGGGCATGACGGACACGGCCTTCTTTGTGCCCGATGAAAAGTATGACCGGTTCTCTGATGTGTGGGGGCCGAACCCGGAAACGGGGGAACTCGTCCCGTTGCCGATGCCGGGCTTTCTCTACCGCAAGGATACGATCGCCTTCGAAGGCGGCGGGCATGGCTTGGTTGGCACGCTGGGCGACTATGCCCGCTTCACCGACATGCTGGCCAAGGGCGGCACGCTGGACGGCGTTCAGGTGCTCAAGCCGGAAACGGTGCAGATGATGGCGACGAACTTCCTGCCGGAGGGCGTGTTCATAGGCCACAACGGCACCACGACAGATCCTTCTGCCGGCGGCGGTTTCGGGCTCGATTTCGCCGTGATCCTCAAGGATGGCGAAGCCTATCCGAAAGGCGCCTTCATGTGGGGCGGCGCAGCGGGCACATGGTTCTGGGTGGACCCTGTCAACAAGGTAAGCTTCGTGGGGATGATCCAGGTGTTCGGCGGATCATTGGACCGCAGTATGCGGACGGAATCGGCCGAACTCGTTTATGATGCGCTTCAGGAGACCAAATGACCCAGCCCACCGCCGCCGTTCTGCTGATCGGGGATGAGCTGCTCTCCGGGCGTACCCGTGACATTAACCTGCAGCAGATTGCGCAATATCTGGAGCCGATTGGCATTCCTGTGCGGGAGTGCCGGACGGTGCCGGATGTGGAAGAGGAGATCGTGGCGGCGGTAAACGCCCTGCGCGCGAAGTACACCTACGTGTTCACCACCGGCGGCATCGGCCCGACGCATGATGACATCACGGCTGACGCGATTGCCGCCGCCTTCAAGACCGGCATCTCCGAACACCCCGAGGTGCTGGCGGAAATGGCCGAGCGCTACAAGGCCATGAACACCGAGTTCACGCCCGCCCGCCGCCGCATGGCGCGCATTCCGCACGGGGCAGAAATCGTGAAGAATCCGGTGTCTGGCGCGCCGGGTTTCCAGATGGAGAACGTCTTCACTATGGCCGGTGTACCCCAGATTGCGCGCGCCATGCTGGAGGATATCGGCCATCGCCTGGAGGGCGGCGCGCGGGTCTACAAGGTGCAGCTGCGCGGCCCCGGCCTGCGCGAGGGCGACCTTGCCGAGCCCCTCGGCGCCATTGCCAAGGCCTATCCGGACGTCTCCATTGGCTCATACCCCTGGTATCTGGGGATGGGGGACAATGGCGTGGCGCTGGTGGCCCGGTCGACCGATACGGTCAGGCTGGAAACGGTGCGGGGCGAGTTGGAAACGCTGATGCGGGGCCTGGGTGTGGAGCCCATCCCGGACCCGCTCTGACGAGAGATAAAGCGTGGATAAGGGGGCCAAAAGACTCCAACGGTTCCTCCAACCACGCCCCGGAAAACTCCAACGAAGCATCCATAAAACTCCAAGGGGGAGGAGAGAAAATGCAGTTCCTGACGCGCGCGCCCGTCCTGTTGGCGCTCTTCGTGATGATGATCCTGTCCGGCGCCGGGTTCCAGGTTTTCGGCCCGGCGGTCGGCGGGGCGTATCTCGACATGGTTTCCGAGCCCGCCGAGGTGCGGGCCCTGTTCGAGGCGCTGACGCCGGAGCAGAAGACCGCGCATTTCTGGGTGACGGTTCTCAATGACACCATCTTCCCCTTAAGTTTCGGCCTCCTCTTTGCCGGGATGGCGCTGCGTTTCTTTGGCAAATGGGGCAAGCTGGCAGCGCTGCCCGGCTTTGCCGTCCTGATCTTTGACCTGACCGAGAACACCGTGCAGGCCCTCGCCCTGGCCGGGGTGGCCGACGCGCTGGACGCCAAGGCCTGGATCACGCCGCTCAAGTTTGGCCTGTTCTGGCTGGCGGCCGCCATCGCCATCCTCGCGGCGCTGATCGGCCTCTACCGGCTCGCTACCCGCCGCAAGGCCTGAGCCACGCGACGCCGCGTCAGGCTTGGCGGGCTTTGCCGCCCGGCCTAACACATCTGCCAAACCCATCCGGAGGAATGCCCCATGTCCGAACCCATCGTCCTGACCGAACGCCACGGCGCTGTCTGCCTTGTCACGCTGAACCGGCCGGACGCCCTCAACGCGCTCAACCGCGCCCTGCGCGCCGAGATCGTGCGCGTGTTCAATGAGCTGAAAGACGATCCTGAAATCCGCGCGGTCGTCCTGACCGGCGCTGGCCGCGCCTTCACGGCGGGGATCGACCTGAAAGAAGCCGGCCAGACCGGCTTTGCCCTCGGCGCCGACGAGGATTCCAAGTCCATCAACATGCTCGCCGCCCTCGAAGCCTATCCCTGGCCGATCATTGGCGCGATCAATGGCTTTGCCATCACCGGCGGTTTTGAGCTCGCCCTGATGTGCGACGTACTGCTGGCGTCTGAACACGCCCGTTTCGCTGATACCCATGCCCGCGTCGGCATTGTGCCGGGCTGGGGGCTCTCGCAGAAACTCTCCCGCCTCATCGGCATCAGCCGCGCCAAGGAACTCTCCTTCACCGGCAATTTCATCGATGCGCACACGTCCGAGAAATGGGGCCTCGTCAACCGCGTATATCCGGCCGCAGACCTTGTGCCCGCCGCCCTCCAGATGGCCACCGAGATGACCTCGACCAATCCCGACCTCCTGCGCAAATACAAGGCGCTGATCGATGACGGCTTCGGTATGAATTTCGCTGCCGCCATGAAGGAAGAAGTGACGCGCTCGATCGAGCATTCCAAATCGGTCTCGGCGTCGGCCGTGGAAGAGGCGCGCAAGCAGGTGACCGCGCGCGGGCGGGACCAGCAGGGGTAATTCCTCTCAACCCCTCTCCCGCTAGCGGGAGAGGGGCAGGGGTGAGGGCTCTGATCTCTCCTCTGGCACTGCATTTGAGGAGAGGTTGCGCCCCCTCATCCCCAACCCCTTCTCCCAGGGGAGAAGGGGCTTTTGCGTCAGGCTGCAAATTCAAACGCATCCATCCTCAGTACACTGAACGTAACCGACGTGTGCAGGCGTTCCATCCGCGCGCCCTTGCCCGCGGCGCCAAGCGCCACGAAGAGGGGGAGAAAATGCTCCTCAGTCGGATGGTTGCGGGCGGCGTTCGGGGCGCGCTGGCGATAGTTGACGAGATCGTCCACCCGGCCTTCCACCAGCGCCGTGTTCACCCAGTCTCCAAAGGATTTCACCCATTCCGGCTCCTCATTGGGTCCGCGCCAGCGGACGCTGCGCAGGTCATGGGTGAGGCTGCCGCTGCCGAGGATCAGCACGCCCTCTTCAGCGAGCGGGCGCAGGGCCTCGCCAAGCCTGAGATGATGCGCCGGGCCAAGATGGGTCTGCAGGGATAGCTGCAGCACGGGAATATCGGCCGCCGGAAAGGCGAGCTTCAGCGGCACCCAGGCGCCATGATCCAGGCCGCGGGCGGGATCGAGCGTAGCCGAAAGGCCGGCGTCGTCCAGCAATGCCTTGACGCGCGCGGCGAGCGCCGGATCGCCCGGCGCGGGGTATTGCTGCTGGTACATCACGCCCGGAAAGCCGCCGTAATCATGGATCGTCGGCGGGGCAGGCGAGGCGGTGATGCGCGGAGCAGGTGTTTCCCAATGGGCGGAGGCGACAAGGATCGCCTTCGGGCGCGAATGCGTCTTGCTGAGCTGCATCAGGAAATCGCGCGCAGGCACATCGTCAAAGATCAGCGTGGGCGAGCCGTGGGACACGAATATCGGGGCGATCATGAGAGGAGCGTCTCCTTCCGTCTTGCTTCCCCTTAGGTAAGAGAGGTTTCCTGCCAGCGACAGGCCCACTCCGGCCTGACAGTTATGCCGCGATTGCATGAAAGGCGCCGGGTTGCGCTGGGGCCCATGGCGGGCTTAACAGGGGCCAGATTTTTGAGAACTCCCGGGAGGAATGAATGCGCGATGTGGTGATTGTCGAGCCGGTGCGGACGGCGGTGGGCGGCTTTGGCGGCTCTTTCAAGAGCGTGCCCGCGCATGAGCTGGGCGCGGCGGTGGTCGAGGGCCTGATGGCGCGCACGGGCCTCGCCAAGGACAAGGTCGACGATGTGATCTTCGCGCAATGCTATCCCTCGATGGACGCGCCCGCGCTGGGCCGCGTTGTGGCGCTGGACGCCGGGCTGCCTGTGGAAGTGACCGGTATGCAGATCGACCGGCGCTGCGGCTCGGGCCTGCAGGCGATCATCAATGCGACGATGCAGGTGGCGACCGGCGCGATGGACTGCGTGATCGCAGGCGGCGCCGAATCCATGAGCAATGCGCCGTTCTACTCCACCCAGCTGCGCTGGGGCCTTGGCCAGGGCAACATGACCATCAATGACGGCCTGATCACCGGCCGCCTCACCGCCGGCGGCAAGCATTACCCCGTGCCGGGCGGCATGCTGGAGACCGCGGAAAACCTCCGCCGCGACTATCAGATCAGCCGCGAGGCGCAGGACGAGTTTGCCGCCGCCTCCCATGCCAAGGCTGTAGCCGCGCAGAAGTCCGGCGTGTTTGCCGAAGAAATCATTCCGTTCACGGTCAAAGGCCGCAAGGGCGACACCGTGGTGGACCGCGACGAGCATCCGCGGGCGGACTCTACCGTTGAAGTGCTCTCCAGGCTGAAAGCCATCCGCCTGAAACAGGACGCTGAAGCCACCGTCACCGCCGGCAATGCCAGCGGCCAGAATGATGGCGGCTCGGCCTGCCTCGTGATGACGCGCGAAATGGCGGAGGCCAATGGGCTGAAACCGCTGGCGCGGCTCGTTTCCTGGGCTGTGGCCGGGGTTGGCCCGGCCGTGATGGGGATCGGGCCTGTTCCGTCCACGGAAAGAGCGCTCAAGCGCGCCGGGCTTTCGCTGAAGGATATCGACCTGATCGAACTCAACGAAGCCTTTGCCGCGCAGGTGCTGGCCTGCACCAAGGCGATGGGCTTCGGGGCGGATGACTACAAGCGCCTCAACGTGCATGGCTCGGGCATCTCGCTTGGCCACCCTGTCGGGGCGACCGGCGGGCGTATCCTCGCCACGATGCTGCGCGAGATGGACCGGCGCGGCGCGCGCTACGGCCTTGAAACCATGTGCATTGGCGGCGGGCAGGGGCTCGCAGCGGTGTTTGAGCGCGTTAACTGAAAAATCGGTCAGGCTCCGGAGCGTCCGGAGCCTGACAGTAATTTAAACTTGCATTCTGCCTGGGAATGGCGCATATGGCTTGCATCGACATTGGCCGGACGATCAGGCGCGTGCACTCATCAAGGTGAGTTGCAGTTTCAGAAACTCTCCAAAATTCGATACGCAAGGGCTGACACACTGTCAGTCCACATATGACTATGAGACTTATCTAAATGACCCAAGGTATCGTGAAGTTCTTCAACACCCAGAAGGGCTTCGGCTTCATTTCGCCCACCACCGGCGGCAATGACGTGTTCGTGCACATCTCGACGCTTGAGCGCTCGGGTATCGCCCAACTCAACGAAGGCCAGAAGGTTTCCTACGAAACCGCTGTCGACAAACGTTCGGGCAAGCCTGCTGTCAGCTCCATCGAGCTGGTCTGACCCATCTTCAAGGCAGGCGCTTCGCCGCTTGCCTGACCTGATTACGAAGCGCGCCTCCTGCCGGGGGCGCGCTTTTCAATTGGGGCTCAGAAATCGTGTGAAACGCTGATGACGAGGTGATGGTTGGTCTCGTCCGGGGCGCCGCTTTCATTCTCGAACTGGTGCATGTAGCCGATTTCCCAGCTCACCTTGCCGGTCATGTCCCAGCCGAGCAGCAGCTGGCTGCGGGCTTCGCTGAAACCGTCTGCCTGGCCCCAATCAGTATCATTCAGCTCGAAGAACAGGTCAGTGCTCAGGGAGATTTCGAAAGGGGTTCCGTCGAGGGGGCGTTCGACCCCGAACTTCTGGCGCAGGCGCCAGCCGGTATCGTCCGAGCCTTCGCGGCGGCGTTCTTCCAGGCGCGTGCGGCCGTCGACTTCGAAGCCATATACTTCGGCGAAATCATAGCTCAGCTGTTGCCAGAGGCGGTGTTCCTGCCGGTCCGGGCCGTCCCGGCGCAGGCTGGCCCACAGATAGCCGCCGCTGATCTTGAGCCTGTCATTCAGGCGATAGCCGATGCCGGGGCGCAGCTCGATCGTATTGAGCTCGCCGTCTGGCTCGTAACGCAGGTCCGCGTCGAAGGAGAGGCTGATGGCCTTGTTTTCAAAGGGCTTGGCCTTGGTGCCGGCAGCGGTCCATATCTGGTTTTCCGCCAAAGCGGGGCAGGCCGCAGCCATGGCCAGCGCCATAAGGGCAAAACAACTACGTCGCATGCGGTGGCGTCTACCCCAATAAATCTGCTTCAATACTGACAGGCAGACGCGCACCTAGGTGCTCCGAACCTACGCGTCAATTGCAGTTTTGTGACATTTTTATTGATGTGGGGCCGCGATCAGAGTCCGAAATACAGCGTTACGATCACGACGCAGGCGATGTTGAGCCAGAAGCCAGATCTCATCATCTGGCCGATGGAGAACTGCCGCATCCCGAAGACCACCGCATTCGGCCCGGTGGCGATGGGCAGCATGAAGGCGCAGGAAGCCACCATCGCGCAGGGCAGGATCAGGGTGCGCACGTCCATGCCCGTCGCGGTCGCCAGCGCGCCCAGGACCGGCAGGAAGGTGGTCATGGCGGCCACATTCGACATCACCTCGGTGAGGAAGATGAGGATGGTGACAACGATCAGGATCACAATGATGGGCGGCAGGACGGCCAGGCCGGCCAGCGAGTTGCCCAGCCAGCCGGCAAGGCCGGAGGCCTGCACGGCGGCTGCCAGCGACAGCCCGCCCCCAAACAGCAGCACGACATCCCACGGCACTGCCTTGGCATCCTCCCAGGTGAGCAGGGCCCAGCCGCCCGAAGGCTGGTCTGCGGCGCGGCTGCCATGGGGCACGAGGAACATCAGGATCGCCCCCATGACGGCGATGCCCATATCCGTCAGCCCGGCGAATAGCGGGATCAGCACCAGCTGTTCCCGCGTGATCCAGGCAAGCGCAATGAAGCCGAACACGATGGCGACGCGCGTTTCCGGCGTGGTCATCTTGCCGAGTGCGTCCCGCTGGGCGCGCACGGTGGCGCCGGCGGCCCTGGCGGAGGCAGCGTCTGACTTGATGCCCCAGGTGAGGATCAGCCAGGCCATCGGCAGCATGATGAGGACAACTGGAAGACCAAAGCTCATCCATTCGCGGAAGCTGATATCAATGCCGGCATTGTCGTTCAGCCAGCCCATGGCAATGAGGTTGGTCGGCGTGCCGACGGGGGTGGCGAGGCCGCCAATGGAGGCGGAGTAGGCAATCCCCAGCAACAGGGCGCTGCCAAGCCGGGCGCCGCCGCCTGCCGCCACGGCGACTGAAAGGGCAATCGGTGCCATCATCAGGGAGGTGGCGGTGTTGGAAATCCACATCGAGAGCAGGGCGGTGGCCAGCATGAAGGCCCCGGCCAGCAGTTTCAGCCGCCCGCCCGACAGCATCAGCACATTCAGCGCAATGCGCCGGTGAAGATCCCATTTCTCGATGGCGATGGCCATGATGAACCCGCCCAGCAGCAGCAGCACGACGGTATCGGCATAGGGCGCGGCAATCTCGCGGAGGCTTGCCACGCCAGTCAGCGGCAGCAGGGCCAAGGGGATCAGCGAAGTGGCGGCAATCGGGATGGCTTCGGTGGCCCACCAGATGGCCATCAGCACAAGGACACCGGCAACCAGCATACCGCCGCGTTCCAGCCCTTCAGGCGGCGGCAGAATGGCAATCAGGATGGCAAGGGCGGGCCCGGCAAACAGTCCCAGGCGGGCGGCAAAGCCGGGCCTCAGCGCGGCGGCCTGCCGGTCTCCTGTTGTCATCAATACAGTCCCCGCTTGTTTCGCTTCCCGACGCTAACGTTTTTTCTCCCGAGGGCAAATGGTGCCGGCGGCCGGACTCGAACCGGCACGGCCGTTGGGCCTAGGGATTTTAAGTCCCCTGTGTCTACCGTTTCACCACGCCGGCACCTTGGGAGGCAGCGTTAAGGCGCGCCTTCTGCCTTGGCAAGCAAGGGATGCCTTGCCCCTCACAGGCAAAACGCCCGCGCTCCGGGAGGGAGCGCGGGCGTGCGCCGCTGCCAGCCGGCAGGGGGGGGCGGCGGTGGGGGAGGGTCAGGCAGCGACGGTGGAGAATGACGGGGCGAGTTTGGCGATCTCTCCCTTCGCGCCGGCGATGGCCGCCTCGCGGGCTTCCGGGCCATAGCCGATCTTTTCAGCGTGAACGAAGGTGACATCCGTGATGCCGATGAAGCCGAGCAGGTGGCGCAGATAGGGTTCCTGGAAGTCTGCTGCGGCGCCGGGGCCTTCCGAATAGAGCCCCCCGCGCGAGGTGAGCACGATCACCTTCTTGCCTTTCAGCAGGCCTTCCGGGCCCGCTTCGGAGTAGCGGAAGGTTTCCCCGGCGCGCAGCACAAAGTCGAACCAGGCGCGCAGCGAGGTGGGCACCGAAAAGTTGTACATCGGGGCGGCGATGACGATGGTGTCGGCGGCGCGCAGCTCGCCGATCAGCTCGTCGGAAAGCGCGCGGGCTGCCAGTTCCTCTTCAGTGGCCGGCGTGCCGCGCACGCCGGCAAGGTTTGCCGTCGTCAGGTGGGGCACCGGATCGCTGCCGAGATCGCGGCGCACGACTTTCGTATTCGGGGCCGCCTTGAGCGCTTGGTCTACGGTTTCCTCGATCAGGATGCGGGATACCGAGGCGCCGGTATTGGCGCTGGAATTGATGACGAGAAGATTGGACATCGGGTGCCTCCATTGGCGTGTCGTTCAACACCAAGGCAAATGGGGCCTGCCGGGCGGGTTTGATCCCGCGCCCTTCTGATAACATTTATGCAGGGACGTGATGAAAAACCGGTCTATGCGGCCACTCATGCGCTGAAGGATCAGGCGCCACGCTGCAGGCTCGACAGCAGTTTCGGCGTCAGCGCCTTGTTGAAGCGGGAGATATTGGCCACCGATTCGTGCGAGAAGCTCGCCCCCGAATACCAGGACTGGCTCTGGCCCTGCATGGCCTGCATCCGGCCCAGAAGCCCGCCCTCAATGGCCTTGAGATTGAGGTGGGGGAAGTAGCGCCAGTTCTTGACGTTCACCACGTTGACCAGCCGCGCGCCGAGATCGGCCAGATCCCGCTCCAGGAAGACGCGCAGTTCCGGCACCGTATAGTCGCCCGGGATCTGGCCGGTGACATAGAGATGGCCGCCGAAGTCCGGGCTGTGGCCTTCATAGCGCGCCGAGATCAGCTGGCCGGGATAGGAACCCGGCAGGAAGGCCTTGGAGAAAGAGCGGATGTCTTCTTCGGTAAACCAGTTTTCCACGACGATCAGGGAGGTGGCATAGCCCTTCCATGTGATTGCATCGGCCACGGCGCGTTCATCCGCCGTCGGATCAGTGACAAGGCGTGTCCAGTCATCCACCGGGATGGTGCAGGCAAGGGCGCGGGCGGCAAGCTGTTGCCCATCGGCGAAATGCAGCAGCGTTTCCTTCGAGCTTCGTTCGATCTTCGTGATCTGATGGGAGAGGCGCACATCGAAATCTTCTGCCAGCACTTCCCAGAAATTCGACCAGCCCTGTGATGGCATGATCAGCTTGCCGGTGGCGCCGCTGATGATCGCGTGATGGTCCACCCACATCATGGCCTGATAGATCGACACTTCACTGAGATAGCCATAGCCCAGCGCCGTGACCGCGCGGTACATCATGCGCATGATCTTGGGCAGCTTGTTCTCGGTCAGCCAGTCTTCGGCAGACATCGCCGCTTCGGCAAGCGCGCGGGGATCATCGGGGTTTTTCTGCAGCCGGCCGAGCAGGCTCTGCCGGCGCGCCAGATAGATCATCACCTGCTGAGGCAGGGAGGCGCCGGGGGCCTCGTTGACATAGTCGCGCATCCCCGCGCCATCGACTGTCGTGCGCCGGAGCATGCGGAAGGGCTTCCGCTGACGGCGCATCCATTTCAGCACATCCTTGTAGGCGCCGGTGGCGTAGCAGGTGCCCATCTCGGCGATCAGGTCGCCAAGGTCCATGCTGTCGGACTTCCCGCCGATACGGTCTGCCTGTTCGATCAGGGTGACCTGTGAATAACCTGTGAGCCGCAGATATTGTGCGAGCGTCAGCCCGCCGGGGCCTGCGCCGACAATCGCCAGGGAAGTTCGATCCGGCAGGCTCATGGATAGTTATTCTTCGGTTAACACGACCGTGAAGGTCGCACGCTTCGGGAAAAACCGATCTTCATCATGTCCTGTTAGTAATGCTCGCATGAAGATGTCGATAGGCCTTTCAGACGTTATACTTTTCCCGCTCATTGGGGTCGGGAGATTCAAGCGCCGTGAGACGCCTGACGTCCCTGCCTATATGCACCATCGCCTGGTGTCACTACTTACGGTGATGGGGTTCATCAACCTTGTGAACTCTGCTGCAGTTGTATTCACGCTGTATGGCGAAACCAATACCGCGCTGCTGTTTGGCTGGATGATTCCGGTCTGGGTGTTTGCGATTTCGCAGATCGCCTGGAGCCGCAGCCGCTGGGACCGCTCGCCCGCCCGCCCCGTTCGCGGACGCTTCCTGCGCCGGGCCGAAGTGGCCACCGGCGTTGTCGGCGCCTGGTGGGGCCTCTGTGTCATGCTGGCGCCGGCCGGCGATGTGGGCCTCAAAGTGTCGATGTTTGCCATCGTGTTCGGCATGTGCGCCGGCGTGGTGGCGGTTGTTTCGCCCGTGGCGAATGTGGCGGCCCGCTTCCTGCTGGGCGCTGCGACCACGGCAACTGTCGGATTTTTCCTGGCGCCCGTGGGTCTGCCGGCCACGATCGTGGTGCTCGGTCTTGTGCTGACGCTGGCTTCGGCCTTCGCCAGCCTCAACGCCTATCGCAACCTGCTGATGGAGATGGAGGCCAAGCGCCTCGCCGCGCAGAACCATGAACAGCTGCTGGACGCTGTGACCGCGATCCCTGAAGCGTTTGCCATCTATGATGCGGCCGGCAATGTGATCATCCAGAACGCTGTTCACCAGCGCTGGTTCCCCAAGGGCCTGGACAAGACAGATTTCCGTCCGGGAACGGACATGCGCAAGCTGGCCGATGTGGGCGGCGTCATGCGCTCCTGCGTGCCGACCAGCTCTGGTGGCCGTGTGATCATTCACACCGATGTTTCCAAGATGGACGATCTTCGTCAGGAGGCGGATGAAGCCCGCCGCGATGCCGAAGAGGCCCGCCTGGCTGTGGAACGCTTTGTCGGATCGGTGACGCGCGAACTGCGCCTGCCGCTGCGCACCCTGCGCACGATTGCCTCGCGCTTTGAAACCCGCAGCAACATTCCCTTTGATGACAAAGAGATCCGCCTTGCGGGCGACAAGATGGTGAGCTTTGCCGATCAGGCGCTGAGCCTCGTGGACGAAGTTCTGTCCATCACGCAGGGCGGCGACAGTGTGGTCGACGGGGCTGACGTGTCGCTGAAGACGACGCTGGCTCAGGTCATCACGCAGAAACATTCGGCGATCACCACGCTGGGCGTCGAGATTGACGAGCCGAGCGGTCAGGACACGATGATCGACAGCGCCAAGGCGGCCCGCGTTCTTTCGCGCGTGTTCTCCGCCGTGCTGCTTGAGCTTGGCCAGGTGTGCCGCGGCGGTGGATCGCTGCGCGTGCGCTGCGGCGTGCGCGGTGACCAGGGCTGGGTGTCCGTCGAGGCGGCAAAGCTTGCCAATGGCACGCTGCAATCGGAACTGACCGAAGATTATCTGTCTGAAAGCTCCGAGAACCGGCTTGTCTGGCGCGCGCTGATGCAGACCATTGGTGGACAGATCGAAATGCGCGAATCGCGCAACGGGTCGATCGTGTACATCCTGAAGTTCAACACCAACGCCACCTCGACCAAGCTGGGCGACGCCGAAGCGCTGGCCCGCTCGCACTCCGGCCGCGCCGCCTGAGGTCAGCCCTCGGGCAGCGGCGTGAACTCCTGATCATCGCCATCGGGCAGTTTCATACGGCCCTGTTTCCAGTCTTCCTTGGCCTGTTCGAGGCGTTCCTTCGACGAGGACACGAAGTTCCAGAGGATGAAGCGTTCCCCGACCGGCTCGCCGCCGAGCACCATCACGGTTGAGGCCTCCTCGGCGGTCACCCCCACATCGCCCTTGCCCAGCACGGCCATCTGGCCGGCGCGGATCTTCTGGCCGGCCACATCCGCGCTGCCGCGGGCGACATAGACGGCCCGCTCGGGATATTCATCCGGCACCTTGCGGCGGGCGCCTTTCTCCATTTCCCAATGCATGTAGAACATCGGCGAGCGGGTATTCACCCGCGCATCAAGGCCTTCGGCCTTGCCCGCGATCAGGCGGCCTTTGAGGCCGGTCTCGTTCCAGACGGGCAGCGTGTCGGCCGGATGGTGCCAGAAGCCGGGATCGATTTCCTCGTCCTCCTTCGGCAGGGCGACCCAGGCCTGGATACCGTGCATGTGAGCGCCGTTCATCCGGGCATATTCCAGGCGCTCAGAATGGGTGATGCCCTTGCCGGAGGTCATCCAGTTGACGGCGCCGGGCTGGATCTCCTGCTTGAAACCGAGGCTGTCGCGGTGGGTCATCGCGCCGGAATAGAGATAGGTGACCGTGGAGAGGCCGATATGCGGATGGGGCCGCACATCCAGCTCTCGCGGGATGCCGGGGGCGAAATCCACAGGCCCCATCTGGTCGAAGAAGATGAATGGGCCGACCATCCGCCGCTTGGCGAAGGGCAGCACGCGGCCGACTTCAAAGCCGCCGCCAAGGTCTCGCGTGCGCTTGTCGATGATGAGTTCAATCATGTGGGCCTCCCTGTCTGGTCACAAATCATACCCCAGATGGGTCGAAGGATGCGGTTTTTCTCCCCGCGTGCGTCTTATAAGAGTTATGTCAGATTTGTTGATCCTGGGAGGACTGATCCAATGACCCTATCGAGGCGCTTCCTGCGCACCGCCGCCATCGCGGCATTTGCCGTGGCTGCTGCATTCCCTGCTGCGGCCGAAACCGTCCTCATCCATGCCGGCAAGGTGCTGGATGTGCCGGGCAATGCTGTGCGCGGCGCTACCACGATCACCGTCACCGATGGCAAGATCGTGTCACTGGAGAACGGCCACAAGGCCGCGCCCAACCGCTCTGTCCGCGTGATCGACCTGAAGGACAGCTTCGTGCTGCCCGGCCTGATCGACAGCCATGTTCACCTCACCTCCGACACCGGCGGCATCGCCGGCCAGCTGGAAGGGGTGACCCTTTCCCCCGCAGCGCAGGCCTTCGATGCCTGGACCAACGGCATGAAGACGCTGAATGCCGGCTTCACCACCGTGCGCAATCTGGGCGATGGCGACGGCGCGGTGATGGCGCTGCGCGACGCTGTGAAGGACGGCCAGATCATGGGGCCGCGCATCCTCGATTCGGCCGCTTCGATCTCGGTGTCCTCGGGCCATATGGATGGCTCGCTCGGCTTCCGCGATGATCTGCGCCCCTACTTCAAGGCCGAAGGCAACACCTGTGACGGCCCCGAAGACTGCCGCCGGGCCGTGCGCCTGCAGGTGGCGCGCGGGGCTGACGTGATCAAGCTGGCGACGACCGGCGGGGTCAACAGCCGGATTGGCGCAGGCCTCGGCAAGCAGATGTTCCAGGATGAGGCCGACGCGATCGTCGCCACGGCCAATCTGTTCGGCAAGAAGGTTGCCGCCCATGCGCACGGCGCAGACGGCATCCGCGTCGCGCTGGAAGCCGGCGTAAACTCCATCGAGCACGGAACGATCCTTGATCCGGAAACCATCGAGGCCTTTGTCGCGTCCGGTGCCTATTATGTGCCGACACTTTCTACCGTGAACGGATATATCGAACGGATCCAGGCAAACCCCGACGCCTATGAGCCCGACGTGCGCGCCAAGATCGACTGGCGCATCGGCATCACCGGCAAGAGCCTTGAAGTGCTTCACCCGAAAGGCGTTCCGATTGCCTTTGGCACCGATGCCGGCGTCTCCAAGCATGGCCGCAACGCCGATGAGTTCGAGCTGCTGGTCCGCTTCGGCCTCACGCCGATGGAAGCCATTGAGGCGGCCACCGTCAACGCGGCAGACCTGCTCGGCGTGTCGGATATTGCCGGCACTCTGGAGCCGGGCAAGAGCGCCGATATCATTGCCGTCAAAGGTGATCCGCTGGCAGACATCAAGGTGCTGAAGTCGGTAACCTTCGTCATGGCCCGCGGCACCGTGGTCAAGCAATAAGCTTCTGCCGCTGGCAAAGGCTCCTGCCAGCGCAAAAGAAAGACCCCGGACAGAAGCGTCCGGGGTCTTTTTTTTGTTTCTCCAGAAGGCAGCTCAGACGACTGTGAGCCAGTCCGGCCGCACATATTTCTCGCCCAGATCACGCGCCACCAGCTTGTGCGCGATGCTGCCCTGATCCACCGTCAGGCCATTGGCGAGGTGCTTGTTGGCATTGATCGCCGCCCGCGCCCCGCGATTGGCAATCTGCATCACGAAGGGCAGCGTGGCATTGTTCAGCGCATAGGTGGAAGTGCGCGGCACGGCGCCGGGCATGTTGGCCACGCAATAGTGCAGGATGCCGTCAACTTCATAGATCGGATCATCATGCGTGGTCGGACGGCTTGTCTCGAAACAGCCGCCCTGATCAATCGCAATGTCAACCAGCACCGAGCCGGGCTGCATGGTGGAGAGCTGCTCGCGGCTGATCAGCTTGGGCGCCGAGGCGCCGGGGATCAGCACCGCGCCGATCACGAGGTCGGCATCCTTGATCGCTTCGGCCAGGGAATGGGCGGTGGAATACATCGTGTTCACCGTGCCGCGGAACTGTTCGTCGAGTTCGCCAAGGCGGTCATTGTTGCGGTCAAAGATCCACACGTCGGCGCGCATGCCGACGGCGATTTCGGCCGCATGGGTGCCGGAGACGCCGCCGCCGATGATGACGACCTTGGCGGGGGCCACGCCGGGCACGCCGCCCATGAGGATGCCCCGGCCCCGGCCCTTGGTGCGCATCAGCGCGCCGGCGGCCACCTGCATCGACATGCGGCCGGCCACCTGGCTCATCGGGCGCAGTAGCGGCAGGCCGCCGCGCGCATCCGTTACGGTTTCATAGGCAATCGCCAGGCAGCCCGATTGCATCAGGCCCTTGGCCTGGACCGGATCGGGGGCAAGGTGGAGATAGGTGAAGAGGGTGTGATCCTTGGTGAGGCGCGCGGTTTCTTCCGGCTGGGGCTCTTTCACCTTCACGATCAGTTCGCTCTCGCCAAAAACGGCATCGGCATCCGGAAGGATGGACGCGCCGATGGCGGTGTAGGCTTCATCTGCAAAGCCCGATGCGACGCCCGCGCCGGCCTGGATGCTCACCTGATGGCCGGCGCGAACAAGCTCGCCAACGCTTTCAGGTGTCAGACCGACACGGGATTCCTGCTTTTTGATTTCTGTTGGAACACCAATTCGCATGCGCCTCTCCTTAGGGAAAGATCATGCCTATAAACCGCCTTTTGAGGCGGTTCCACCCCCGCGCAAAAACTGGGCAAAAAGAAAACCGCGTGTGGAATCCCGAGAGGGCCACACGCGGTTTGAGATTTCAGGCCCGGTATTCTGAGCCTTCAGGCAGATTACATGGCGCGCGAGATGGTGAACACGACCCGCTCATCGGCCAGGTTGGAGCCGTCGATGTCGGTATCCCAGTAGCGCAGGTCAAAGTCGAAGCCGAGGGCGGAGTAGGTGCCGCCGAGCGACCAGTTGGTATAGTCGTCACCGGCATCGAACTGGTAGTTGCCGAGGCTGGCGTCCACCGAGAAGGCGTCCGTGAAGGAATAGCCCGTGGTGGCGTTCAGATAGAGGTTCTTGTTGTCGATGTCGTAATAGGCTTCGCCGCCAACCGAGAGACCGCTTTCGAAGGAATAGCCGAGGGCACCCTTGATTTCGAGGAAGTCGAGATCGTCATCTTCCGTGTCCGGATAGGTGTAGTAGATGACGCCCAGATCCCAGCTGATGCCGTTGGAAAGCTCGCCCGCCAGGCCGCCATAGAAGTCGAGTTCGACGTTGGCATCGGAATCGCTGTCGAAATCGATGCTGGAAGCCCAGGTGCCAGCATAGAACATGCCGTTGGTGTAGTCGAAGCCGCCGGAGATGGCGAGGTCGCCGTTCGACTGCGAAACGCCGCGCCAGACATAGTCCGACGACAGAGCGACGTTGCCCGAGAATTCGCCTTGGGCGGTTGCCGTGCCGGCCGCTGCCAACATGGCGGCAAGTGCGACACCTGCCTGATAAAACTTCATACGCATGCGTGTTAACCCCGTCTGTGATCACGCTCCCGCTTGAGCGCCACGGACGAAGTTGCCGGTCTTTCCCCGGCTTGCCGATGCTGCCGCCACGCGAACACGCGTGAGAGGCGTTTGATCGCACCGAATTTGGGCAGGTCGCGCCGCTCATGCCTTACAATTGTGCGGCGCAGCGTCCAGAAATCAGGCAGCGCCCGAGTCAGCGTGCCTTCAGCGGGGCATAGCCAAGGTGCATCCCCGCATCCACCAGCAGGGTTTCGCCAGTTATGTGACGGGACGCATCGGTAACCAGGAACAGCGCAGAATCGGCGATGTCGTCAGGGCCGGAGGCCACATTCAGGGGTACGGAGGCAGCGACCCCAGCCTCCATCTTCATGTATTGCGCCTCGCTCATCGTGTCCTTGAACCAGCGGGTGCCGATGAAGCCGGGGCAGACGGCATTGACGCGGATCGCCGGGGCGAGCGCCCGGGCGAGGCTGAGGGTCATTGTATTGAAGGCGCCCTTGGAGGCGGCATAGGCCACGGACGATCCAACCCCGGCCACCCCGGCGATGGAAGAAACGTTCAGCACAGCCGAGGCGCGGCCGGTCTGGCGGTGGGCTTCGACCAGCAAGTCCTTGGTTTTCTGAAGTAAAATGAAGGGGCCGGCGACATTGACCGAATAGAGATGCAGGAAATCCTCGCGGCTGAGGGCGTCCAGATCGCTGTGATCGCGGGCGTGCTTGGTGATGCCGGCATTGTTGACGAGGATGTCGAGGCGCCCGGCCTGGGCGGCGGCATCGGCCAGTTTCTGGCAGCCCTCATCGGTGGAGACATCCGCCTGAACGAGGCGGGCCTGCGCGCCGGCGGCCTGGCAGTCAGCGACGGTGGCTTCGCCGTCGGCGAGGGATTTGGTGCAGTTGATGATGACGCTGGCGCCGCGTTCGGCGAGTTTCAGGGCGATGGAGCGGCCAAGGCCGGTGGCCGAGCCGGTTACCAGGGCCGTGCGGCCTTCAAGATCGCGTGGGGTCATCTGTCGTCTCCATTAACCCTTGTTTTTGCAGAGGCTTTTTGAGCGCGCGACCTCTGGGGAAGTCAAGGGCAGGCGACGCCCGCGTGGCGAGAGCAGCGCGGGGGATTGTTTGCAACCGGCCGATGCAGCTTCTTTCTGGGAACCAGACTGTGGGCCATTCGTTCTATCTCCATGAGCAATGATCTGTTTCGCCTTATCTATGTAAGTACTGCCCGGCCCGGACTGTCGGAGGAGGATATGTCGAATGTTCTCAACGCGTCCCAGTCGAATAATGAGGAGCGGTATATTACCGGATACCTGGCTCACAACCGGGATAGCTTCATGCAGCTGATCGAGGGTCCGCGCGCAGAGGTTGAAGATGTTTACGACCGTATCGTGAAGGACCCGCGCCATAGCGGCATCGTGCGCATCCTTGCCGAGAAGGCGGAGGCGCGGGCCTTCCCGCGCTGGTCAATGAACTACTTCCGCGTGGACAAAAATGGACACAACGGGACAATGCTGGTCAGGCGGGGCGACCCCGTGGACAGTCTGATGACCGCCGAGGCGCCCCGCGACCTGATCTACACCTTCTCCAAATTCATCCGGCAGAGCTAGGCCGCCCCCGGCCCCGGAGGAGCCGGGCTGCACCGATGGCCAGGGCGACCAGGACGAGACCGGCGATGAGCAGGCTGAGCGGCTCGGCCCCGAAGGTCTCGAAGTATTGGGTGTAGCCGTGGATTGCCAGGAAGACGATGGCGCTGATCGAGAGGAAGCTGCCGCGCCGGGTGGCCAGGGCGAGGGTGAGCGACAGGGCGGCCCAGCCGATGGCGAAGAACCAGGCGGGAAGACCAAAGCCGGGCTGGGCCGCGTCTTCATAGGACCATCTTGCGCCGCCCAGAACATCGCCCCAGAGCGAGCCTACCCAGAAGGCAAAGTGGACAAGGATCAGGCTGGTGCGGGCGGCGACCGTGGCCAGGCTTGACCAGCTTTCCGCCACAAGGCCGCGCAACCGGTAGAGCCCCGCAGCCAGCAGGCCGAAGACGGCAATCGTCAGCGTGGGCTCCTCGACGAAGAGGGCGTAGCTGGCGTGCCAATAGCCCGTGCCCGAGCCGAAGACGGCGCCGAGCGCAATGACGCCCAGCGCGGCGAGGAAGGCCGAGCGATACCAGATTGCGCCTGCCGCAAGCAGGAAGGTGATGAGCAGGGCAGGTTGGGTGGGGTGGGCCTCACGGAACTCCCAGCCGACCCAGCCGGCAAGGCCGAGCGTGCCCATGAGCGCGAGCCCGGTTGCCAGCAGCGCGAAGCTTTCGCCGGTGAGGCGGCGCAGGCCCTCAGCGGCGGCCAGCGCGCCGAGTGCCAGCAGCAGGCCGGTGGCCGCATTGGGCACCAGGGCGATGGCGGCCACGGAGACAGCAATGGCCCCGAAGATCAGCAGCAGGTTCACCGCCAGGCTGCCCCGCCGGTCTGGCAGGGCAAGCGCGGAGAGCCGGGCGGCTTCCTCCGGGGTGATCTGGTTGGCGGCCTGCAGGGCGGCGAGATCCAGGCGGATGATGGACATGGGCTTGCTCCAAAAGTAGTGAGCGTTCACTAACATAATTGCGCCCGCAGGGCAATAGCCCGTTTCCGGGGACGCTTCCCAGCCTGCCTGTCTTGATTTCGCCGGGATTTGCGCGCTCCCTGCCTATCCGTGCTTTGTGGAGGGACATCATGCGCCGGGTCTTTGCTGTTATTTCCGCAATCCTGCCCGCCCTTGCGGTGGCGTGCGTCTATGCGCCCGAGGGGGCGCCGCCCCCGCCGCCCGCCACACTTGCGATGCCCGCGCCGACCCCTCCGGCCCGCTTCGTGGCGCTGACGGCGACGCTGCCCCATGGCCCCAGCGAGGGCCTGCCGCCTGCCGTGCTTGACCCCATCGAGGAAGGCGCCCCACTGCTGCTGGACCTGACGCTTCTGCCCCCGCTCACCCCGTCGATCCGCCAGCCGGACGGCACCTATGCCCTCGCCGAGACCTGCGATTTCGGCGTGGTGGAGGCGGCCGCAGTCTCCCTGCCGACAGGCTCCTATCACATGCTGATCAATGCCGAACTCGGCACGCCGGCGACCCATCCGGCGAGCCTTTTCAGCTGCGAATATGACGCCAGCCTGATGACCGAAGACAGCTCCGGCGCGCGCTGGCGCCTGCGGGGCTGTTTCCTGCCGCAGGCGGTATCCATCCCGACGGCCACGCTCTGGGCGCTCAGCCCGCTGCCGGCCTCGGCCTGTGGCATCGGGAATTGACCCGGCCGCGTGCCCGGCCTAGCTCGCTTCCCCATGACAGCTCCGCTTTTCCCGCCCGGCCTTGCCGGCCTTGCTGACCGCTATGACACCATCCTCTGCGATGTGTGGGGCGTGATCCATAATGGCCGCGCCGCCTTCCCCGAGGCGTGCGAGGCGCTGGTGAAGTTCCGTCAGGGCGGCGGGCGTGTGTGCCTCATCACCAACGCGCCCGTGCCCGAAGCGCAGGTGGTGCGCTATTTCGAGCCGCTGGGCGTGCCTGCCGAAGCCTTTGACGCCTGCGTCTCCTCCGGCGACGCGACCCGCTACGAACTCGCCCAGCGCCCCGGCCAAACCGTCTGGCGCCTCGGCGGAGACGAAGGCTGGGAGCATGACCGCCATCTCTATGAAGGCCTCGACCTCAAATTCGACGACAGCGCCAAGGCTGACCTCCTCCTCTGCATCGGCCTGCGGGACATGGCGAACGACCAGCCCGGCGACTATCGCGACGAACTGCGCGAAGGCGTGGAGAATGGCCTGCCGATGCTGTGCGCCAACCCCGACAAGCAGGTGCGCGTCGGCGGCAAGCTCTACTGGTGCGCCGGCGCGCTGGCCGATGTGTACGAGGATCTGGGCGGGCAGGTGATCTATCCCGGCAAGCCCTACGCCCCGATCTACAAGCTGGCGCTGGAACGCGTGGCCGCCATGGGCGCCCCGGCCCGCAACATCCTCTGCATCGGCGACAGCCCGGCGACCGACGTGCGCGGCGCGCGGGGGCAGGGCTTTGACAGCCTTTATGTGGGCACGGGCCTCAAGCAGCACGGCCCTGATTTTGAAGCAGAAGTCACCGATCTGCTCGCCGATTACGGGGAAATGGCCACTTACGCGATGACAGGGCTCAGATGGTGAGCAAAACTTGCCCCTCGCTGCGCCTTCCAGGCGAGCAGGGGTGACGGCGGCTTCTGCCCCGTGTAACGCACTTCAAGACACAGAATCAGGGAGTAATCCGGCCGCATGACACAGTTCACCGGTTACAAATATGAAGACCTCCAGATCGGGCAGGCGCACGAGACGGTCCACACGATCACGGAGAACGACATCCAGCGCTTCGCTGAAGTTTCGGGCGACTATAACCCGCTGCACATGTCCGACGAATTCGCCGCCAAGACGATCTTCGGCAAGCGCATCGCCCATGGCGCGCTGACGGCGAGCTACATCTCCGGCATCCTGGGCAACAACCTGCCCGGCCCCGGCGCGATCTTTGTTGGCCTCTCCATGCGCTTCAAGCGCCCGGTTCACATCGGCGACACGGTCACCGTGCGGGCCGAGGTTGCCGAGAAGCAGGACCGCGGCAACCGCGTGACCCTGAAGGTAGAATGCATCGTCGAAGGCAAACGCGTCATCACCGGGGAAGCCGACGTGGTGGCCCCCAGCCGGGAAAAGTAATGGCCGTTTACGCCGAATATCGCGGGCTGCCGGAAACGGCGCGGGGCGCGTCGATCGCGCTCGGCAATTTTGACGGCCTGCATGCCGGCCACCGCGCCGTGATGGACGCGGCCCGCATTGCCGGGCATGGCCGCTTTTCGGTGGCGACCTTCGAGCCGCCTCCGCGCGCCTATTTCCGCCCGGGCGACCCGCCGTTTCGTATCCTGCGGCCCGAACGGCGCAACGCCCTGATCCTCGAGGCGGGCGCAGACCATGTGTTCGAGCTGCCCTTCAATGGCGAGATGGCGGCGATGACCGATGAAGGCTTCGTCCGCCATGTGCTGGTTGAGGGGCTGGGTGTGTCGCACGTGTCCGTCGGCTTTGATTACCGCTTCGGGCGCGGGCGGATGGGCCATGCCCAGCGCCTGGCGAGCCTTGGCCGCGCGCTTGGCTTTGGGGTGACCATCGTTGAGGAAGTTTCCGGCCGCGGCGCCAAGGCTTCCTCCACGGCGATCCGCCAGGCCCTGATGGCAGGCGAGCCGGAAGTGGCAGCCGATCTGCTGGGCAGCCCCTGGGTGGCAGATGGCATCATCGAGCCGGGCGAGAAGAACGGGCGCACATTCGGCTTTCCAACCGCCAATATGGCGCTGGGCGATCTGATCCATCCGAAGATGGGCGTCTATGCCGTCCGCCTGCGGATCGAAGGGGAAAGCGAGTGGCGCGACGGCGTTGCCAATTTCGGCCGCACACCAACGACCGGTCTGCGCGATCCGCTGCTGGAAACCTTCATCTTCGACTTCAACCGTGAGATCTATGGCCAACGCGTCGAGGTCCAGCTCATCGCCTATCAGCGCCCGGAGCTGAAATTTGAGTCCGTGGACGCCATGATCGAGCAGATGCACAAGGATGCCGCCGAGGCAAAGGCAATCCTGGCCACCCGCGGTTGAACCTGTTCCCCCTCTTTCTGGCGCGGCCCTGAATATTCCGTAATTTCGCCTCCCGGCGGCCCTTCACAGCGCCCTGAAATGGCGCGACACTTCCCTGGGACGCTTTACTGGGAGGACGCAGGATGCGCAGAACACTCACAACTCTGGCGATTATGTCGGCTGGCGCGCTCTGCGCCCATGCCGATGACGGCCTTGTTACGTCGGTCAAACTCCTCGATCTTCAGAAGGTGGTGACAGAGGCGGGGCACACTATCCTCAGCACCGGCGAGGAGGGCGCCGTTTCGGTCCGCGCCCAGACCGCCGAAGGCCTGATCTTCAACCTCCTCGGCACGGCCTGTGACACGCAATTTGCCGATGGCTGCCTCGGGATCAACATGCAGGTGCGCTATGACGCCGATGGCTATGAGACGCTCGAGCGGATCAATGACGTCAACCTGATGTGGGCCGCCACAGCCGCCTGGTATTCTCCCACCGGCATCGACGGCAACACGCCCACGGTCGGCATCACGCGCTATGTCATCCTCGATCAGGGTGTCACGGCAGACAACATCCACGAAAATCTCGTCAACCTGCTCTCCATTGCCCCTCAAGCGGCCGATTACATCTGGGAAGCGGGCATATATGCGCCGGGCTATATGGGCGATGACGAGGACTGGGATGACGATTGGTAGGCCCGCGCCTGCAGGGGTGACAGCCCCCGCCGGTTCATGCTAACCGCCCGGTCCATGGAAAAGGCCCGGGCCCGCAAAATCATACGAATTAGCGGCCCGGCCGCCGTCTGAACCCTTGTTTCAGCGGTGGCCGGGTAAAGTTCGTTTGCCCCAATGATTTCAACCGGTGCCTCCGCTGCCCCCATCTGATCGACCAGACATCATGACCGAATCGACCGCCCCCGAACGCGATTACCGCGACACCCTGTTCCTGCCGAAAACCGAGTTTCCGATGCGCGCCGGCCTGCCCAAGGCAGAGCCTGAATGGATCAAGCGCTGGGATG
This sequence comes from Hyphomonas sp., assembly GCF_013823385.1. Lineage (GTDB taxonomy): Bacteria > Pseudomonadota > Alphaproteobacteria > Caulobacterales > Hyphomonadaceae > Hyphomonas. Next base: position 70,368 of record NZ_PNMA01000007.1, on the reverse strand, counting down.
CCCTCGGCCTCTATGAAAAGCTGCGCGCCGACGCCAAGGGCCGCCAGCCCTTCATCCTGCATGACGGCCCGCCCTACGCCAACGGCCACATTCACCTGGGCACCGCGCTCAACAAGATCATCAAGGACATCATCGTCCGCTCCCACCAGATGCAGGGCTTTGACGCGTCCTACCTGCCGGGCTGGGACTGTCACGGCCTGCCCATCGAATGGAAGGTGGAGGAGGAATTCCGCTCCAAGAACCGCCCGAAGGACAGCGTGCCGCCCGCCGAGTTCCGCGCCGCCTGCCGCGCCTATGCGGAGCATTGGGTGGGCGTGCAGAAGGCCGAATTCCGCAGCCTCGGCATCGAAGGCGAATGGAACGACCCCTACCTGACAATGGCCTTCGAGAGCGAAGCGATGATCGTTTCGGAATTCCTCGACATGGCCATGAAAGGCGGCCTCGTCCGCGGCGCCAAGCCGATCATGTGGTCGCCCGTTGAGCGGACCGCGCTGGCCGAAGCGGAAGTGGAATACCACGACCGGAAAGTGCCGGTGATCTGGGTGAAGTTTCCGGTCGCCGGGTTTGGCCACGACGCAAACTGGAGTGCCGACGCAAAGGCTCGGATCAAGGCGTTCCTCCAAGAATATATGGATTATGACTTCGAGACTAAGCCGGCCCAGCTGAAACAGACGCACGTTGTGATCTGGACCACGACACCCTGGACGATCCCCGCGAACCAAGCTGTCTCGTTCAATCCGGACATCTCTTACGGAATGTATGAGGTTGAAAGCGTTCTGTCGGAACAGGAGCTAGGATTCGCCCCGTATGCAAAAGTTGGCGACCGGATGATTCTGGCTGATGCGCTCGCTGCTGCCGTGATGGATGGTGCCAAAGTAAGTTCGTTTAAGCGACTGGTTGAAGCGCCAGCAGAATTCCTCTCGGTATTGACGCTTCAACACCCGTTGCATGGTCTCTCCCCCTTCTTCCAGCATGCCATCCCTATGCTGCCGGGTGAACACGTCACCGACGAGGCTGGTACCGGCTTTGTTCATACGGCGCCCGCCCATGGTGAAGACGACTACGCCGTCTGGATGAAGGAAGTTGCGGCGAAGGGCGGGGTTTCCCGCCCTGACCACCAGGTTCTGATCCGGGGTGGTGGGGATGGCATCCGCCAGATCGTCGATCCCGATGGCAAGTACACGGACGAAGTGCCTGCGCCGCTCGCCGGTCTCGAAATCATCGTCACCTCCGGCAAGAAGCGCGGCGAGGCGGGCAAGGCCAATAACGAGGTCATCCGCCTGCTCGCCGAATCCGGAAACCTCCTCGCGCGCGGCGTCACGACGATCCGCGACGCCCATTCCTGGCGCTCCAAGGCCCCCGTCATCCGCCGCGCCACGCCGCAATGGTTCATCGCCATGGACAAGCCTGTCCACAACGGCAAGACCCTGCGCGAACTGGCCGTCAAGGCCATCGCCGAGACCGAGTTCTATCCCGCCACCGGCCGCAACCGCCTCTCCGCCATGGTCGAGAGCCGCCCGGACTGGCTGATCTCCCGCCAGCGCAACTGGGGCGTGCCCATCACCCTCTTCGTCAACAAGGACGGCCAGCCGCACACGGCGGCCCTCTCCAAAGACGAGGCGGAAAAACTCAACACCAACATCAAGGCCGCCATCGAGAAAACCGGCGTGGACGGATGGTTCGCCACGCCGGACGCGGACTTCTTCGCTGGCACCGGCGTCTCGCCAGAAGGCTGGGAAAAGGTCACCGACGTGCTCGACGTGTGGTTTGACTCCGGCACCACCCACGCCTTCGCCCTGCGCAAGCGCGGCATCATCGATAACGCCACGGGGCAGGCGGACGTTTACATGGAAGGCTCCGACCAGCATCGCGGCTGGTTCCAGTCCTCCCTGCTGGAAAGCTGCGCCACGCGCGGCATGGCGCCCTACAAGAAGGTCGTCACCCACGGCATGGTGGTCGATGCCGAGGGCAAGAAGATGTCGAAATCGATCGGTAACACGATCGAGCCTGACGAATTCCAGAAACAGTATGGCATCGAAATCCTCCGTATCTGGACGGCCTCTGCCGACTATTGGGACGACACCCGCATCTCCGACGAGATCATCAAGGGCACGGTGGAAACCTACCGCAAGCTGCGCAACACGTTGAGATACCTGCTCGGCGCCCTCGATGGTTTCTCTGCTGAGGAATCCCTTCTTTCCGCTCTTCCCCGCGAAGGCGGGGACCTCGTTCGGCCCGAGACCCCCGCCTTCGCGGGGGTGAGCGGAGTTGAGGACATGCCCGGCCTCGAACGCTTCATCCTCCACCGCCTCGCCGAACTCGACGGCGAAGTGCGCGCGGCCTTCAAGGTGTTCGATTTCAAGCGCGTGATGACCGCCATCGTGAACTTCGTGAACGTTGAGCTCTCGGCCGTGTATTTCGATGTCCGCAAGGACGCGCTCTATTGCGACCCGTCCTTCGCCACCGCCAGCGGCTGGGATGCGGCCACGGCAGAGTGGGGCAACCGCCGCCGCGCCGCGCGCACGGTGATGGCCGCCGTGCTGGAGCGGATGCTCACCTGGCTCGCCCCGGTCATGCCCTTCACCACCGACGAGGCCTTCGGCGAAAGCCACCTCAAGGGCGCGGCCCCGTCGGTCCACCTCCTGCAATTCCCCGCCACGCCCGAAGGTTGGCTCAATGCGCAGCTCGCCCAGCGCTGGGAGAAAATCTTCGCCGTCCGCCGCGTCGTCACCGGCGCGCTGGAGGTGGAGCGCCGCGAGAAACGCATCGGCGCCTCGCTGGAGGCCGCCCCGAAAGTCATCATCGCCGACAAGGCCCTGATCGACGCCTTCGAGGGCGAAAACGCCGCCGACATCTTCATCACCTCCGGCGCTGAGCTGGTGCAGGCCGCCGAAGGCCCCGCCGGCGCCTTCACGCTGCCCGATGCCCCCGGCATCTGGGTCGTCCCTGAGAAAGCCACCGGCATCAAATGCCGCCGCAGCTGGAAATATTTCGACCCCGCCACGGCCGACCCGGCCTTCCCGGACATCACCCCCCGCGACGCGCTGGCGGTTAAAGCCTGGGACAAGGTGGGGTAGGGGGCAAGACCCTCACCTCCCATTGCTGCGCAATGGGCCCCTCCTCTCCCACTTCGCGGGAGAGGGGTTTAGCGTTGCGCTTGCGGCGAAGTCCCAACCCCTCTCCCTCTGGGAGAGGAGGGGCCCGCGCGCAAAGCGCGTGGGAGGTGAGGGCCTTCTGCCCGCCCTCCCTGCACAGAAGCGCTTGATCCGCCCGCCAGCCTCTGCAATCTCACCCCCATGAAACTTTCGCCGCAGACAGTCTGGCCCTTCGCGGTGATTCCGCTCGTTGTCCTGTTCGATCAGGTGACGAAAGTGTGGATTCTGGACCAGCCGGCCCTCAATGGCCTTGCCTGCCTCTCCGATGGGCGCCTCTGCGGCAGAATAGAGGTTCCCGGCCCGGTGGATCTCTCGATGGTCTGGAACCGGGGCATGAGCTATGGCCTCTTCCAATCCGAAGGCATCATGCGCTGGGTGCTGGCAGGCGTGATGGCCGCCATCGCCATCGGTTTCTTCGCCTGGCTGCTGCGGGCCGAGGGGCGCTGGCTGAAAGCCTCCCTGGCTCTCGTTGTCGGCGGCGCCATCGGCAATCTGATCGACCGGGTGCGCTTTGGCGCTGTGGTTGATTTCGTTGACGTAAACGAGCTGACGCTCGGCTATTTCCCCTGGGTCTTCAATGTGGCCGACGCCGCCATCACCATCGGCGCGATTCTCCTGTTTGTAGACCAGTTCTTACTTTCGCGCCCGAAACAGGCTAACAGCCTGAACCAAGGTTAACCCACTCCAGTTCAGCGGATCTCGTAAAGTCACATGAAAAAGACCCTCCCGCTCCTCGCCGCCGGCCTCGCTCTGGGTGTCACAGCGGCCTGCTCGTCCACCGGCAATTCCGGCACGGCCACTCCTGACGAGTTTCGCGTGGTCACCAAGCCACCGCTCTCCATCCCGCCGAATTACAGCCTGCGCCCGCCTGCGCCCGGCACCACGATCCCGGCTGAAGTCGAAGCGGCCACCAGCGGCAGCACGGCGGCCTTCGGGTCTGGCCTTGGCCAGCAGGCCAGCGCTTCGGAGCGCGCCCTTGTGGCGGCGGCCGGCGCCAATGCGGTCAGCCCCTCCATCCGCGCCCAGGTCGACTGGGAAGAGACCAAAGCCATCCGCAAATCGCCCACGATTGCTGATCGCATCCTCTTCTGGCGCAAGTCCAACCCTGAGGACGCCGCCTCCGCGGCTGTCGATAACGCCACGGGCGATCAGGCGGTGATCATCGAGCAGACGGGCGGCGGCCGCCGCATCAAACTGCCGGGAACCTGAGACACAAGAAACATCCGATGGGGGCCCCGCGCCCCCATTTTCCTGCCCCCTCCAGATCGGAGCTACCCCATGAAACGGATACTCGTCGCTGCAGGGCTCCTCGCCTTTGCAGTTGCTGGCGCTTCAGCCGAGGCGGCCCCTGCGGCCAACACGCCGTCCAGCTTCACGCTGGACAATGGCATGCAGGTGGTGGTCGTGCCCGATCACCGCGCCCCGGTGGTCACGCATATGGTGTGGTACAGGGTCGGCGCCGCCGATGAGGCGCCCGGCAAATCCGGCATCGCCCACCTGTTCGAGCATGTGATGTTCAAGCAGACCAAGAATATCGGCCCGGAGGAGTTCACCTCCATCGTCCAGCGGTCGGGCGGCCAGCTCAACGCCTTCACCAGCTGGGACTACACCGCCTATTTCGAGCGGGTTCACAAGGACCAGCTCGGCAAGATGATGGAGCTGGAAGCCGAGCGGATGGTGAACCTGATCATCAATGATGATCCCAAGGGCCCGTTCATCTCCGAGCGCGATGTGGTGAAGGAGGAACGCCGCCAGCGGATCGAGAACAATCCCGGCGCGCTGCTGCAGGAAATGGTGCTCAACGAATTCTGGAAGGGCCACCCCTACGAGATCACCGTCATCGGCCTGATGGATGAGGTTGCCGCGCTCACCCCGCAGGACGGCCTCGATTTCTACAGGGAGTATTACAGCCCGGAGAACGCCATTCTCGTCGTTGCCGGCGATGTCACCGAAGAGGATGTCCGCGTCCTCGCCGAAGAACATTACGGCCCCCTCCAGCCCACCGGCCAGGCCCATAGCGGCCGCAAATGGCAGCCTGTGGCGCCGCTCGCCGAAACAAAGCTGATCACCCATTCCGATCCCAAGGTGCGCCAGCCGGTCTGGAGCCGCTACTATCTGGGCACCTCCTTCAAGCGCGATCCGGAAACCGCCCTCGCGCTGGAAGTCGGCCTTGAAGTGCTCGGCGGCGGCATGACCAGCCGGCTCTACCAGTCGCTGGTGGAGGAGCAGAAGCTGGCCATCAATATCGCCACCTTCGCCTGGACCACGCTGCATGATGAAGGCCCGGCCGTGATCTATGGCACGCCGGTCAGCGGCGTCAGCCTGGAAGCGCTGGACGCTGCCGTGATGGCAGAGATCGAGAAGATCCTCGCCGGTGGCTTCACCGAAGCCGAAGTCGTCCGTGCCCGCAACAAGCTGGCCGCGACCGCCATCTACCAGCAGGACAGCCAGTCCTCGATGGCCAACCATTATGGCGCCAATCTCGCCCTCGGCTTCACGCTGGAAGAGATCGCCGCCTATCCCGATGAGGTCCGCCAGGTGACGCCGGAACAGGCGCTGGCCGCCGTGCGCGCCGTCTTCGGCGCCGACAAGAACTATATCACTTCCCATCTTCTGCCGGCCGAAGGAGACCTCTGATGTTGAAACTCCGGCTTTTCTCCGGCGCGGCTGCCGCGCTCCTGATCGCCGCCTGCGCCGGCACGCCCGCGCCGCAGGCTTCCCTCGACGCGGCCCAGGCCACGCCCGCGCTCGCCGTTGATTTCTATGATGGCGATTTTGTCGACATCCAGCAGTTCACCACCCCCGGCGGCGTATCGGTCTGGCTGGTGACGGAACCGTCCATCCCGATCGTCTCGGTACAGATGGCCTGGCGCGGCGGATCGGTGGCGGATCCTGACGGCCTGGAAGGGCTTGGCCAGGCGGTTGTCTACGGCATGAATGAAGGCGCCGGCGATCTCGACTCGCTCGCCTTCCAGACGGCCATGGAAGACCTGAACATGAGCTTTGGCTGCTCCAACGGCACCGAATGGACCAGCTGCTCAGCCACCATGCTGTCGGAGAATGCGGCCTCCTCCATGGCTCTGGTTGCCAGCGCGCTGACCGCCCCGCGCTATGATGAAGGCCCGTTCCAGCGCTTCCTGCGCGAGCAGGAAGTCAGCCTGAAGACGCGCGAAACCTCGGCCGGCTATCTCGCCTGGCGCGCCCAGTCGCAGGCGCTCTATCCCGATCACCCCTTCGCGCGGGAAGTGACGCCTGAAAGCCTCGCCGCCCTGACGCCGGAACTTGCCCGCAGCCATATGCGTGCCCTGATGCGTAAAGACGGCCTGCTCGTCACCGCCGTCGGCAATATCAGCCCGGAAGACCTTGCCCCGCTGATCGACAACGCCGTCGCCGCCCTGCCGGAAACCAGCGATCTGCCGCCGGTCACCCCGGTTGCGTTGCCGCAGACGGCGGCGGCCGATCCGGTCATCGTACCGCTGCCCCAGCCGCAGAGCCTGGTGCGCTTCATCGGCCCGGCCATGGACCGGGCAAACCCGGACTACTTCCCCGCCTATGTGCTGAACTACACTTTCGGCGGCGGCGGCTTTGAAAGCCGGCTGATGAAGACCCTGCGCGTCGAGAAGGGCCTCACCTATGGCGTCAGCTCCAGCATCGATCCCAACCCCTCCTTCACCGTCTGGTCGGGCGGCGGGCAGACCAAGAATGAGAGCGCCGGCGATTTCATCACGGGTATCCGGGAAGAGATGCAGAAGTTCATCGAAGGCGGCGTGACCGAGGCAGAGCTCTCCGATGCCAAGGCCTATCTGATCGGCTCCTATCCGCTCGGCTTTGACTCCAACGCCAAGATCGCCAGCAACATCATGTCGGTCCGCCAGGACGATCTGGGCGTCGACTATTTCGACCGCCGCAACGCCCTGATCGAAGCGGTCACCCTCGAAGACGTCAACCGCGCCGCCGCCACCTATCTGGCGCCCGGCCGCTACAGCTTCTTCGTCGTGGGTGAGCCCAAGGGCCTGACGGCGGAGTAAGGCCGGTCTGAAGCCAAACGTGCGCCCCCCTTCCGCGTGCGGGAGAGGGGCGCCGTCATTGGCACAAACTGTCCCCAGCCTGTCCGGATTTGTCCGGAATTGTCCAAAACTGTCCGGATTTGTCCAGGAAGTGTCCGCGCCTGACCGGCCCGGTCCGGGGGAAAGACGCGGCCCTGTCCACGCCCCTCAGCGGCCTGAAACCTCGGCCCCGCCGCCCCTCCCGCCCGCGCGCAGCCCGCCTTATCCACCAGCCTTAGCCCGCGTGTAGACTCTCCGTCCTCAGAAACGGATTTTTCCGCCAAAATTTCACTCAGCGGTCTTTCGGGAGGTGGGAAGGCCAGCGCCGCAAACCGCACTTGCCTTCCAGGCGCGCTCCCGGCTAAGAGGGCGGCGGTGGGGCGATTAGCTCAGTTGGTAGAGCGCCTGCTTTACACGCAGGATGTCGGCGGTTCGAGCCCGTCATCGCCCACCATTTCTTTTCCGAACGCCGAAAAATCCCCTAACGCCATGAAAGGCAAGGATAATTCGGCGGTTCTAAACCCCTCATTTCGCACATATTCGAGTCTCCCAGTGAATGCCAATTTCAGCACGGCGCGCTTGTGCTCGATGCGGTCAGACTCCCAAAGTTTCCAAGGGCTTGCGAGAAACGTCAGAGCGGTTCTAAGTGATTGGTCCTTGCCCCTGATCGGCTGCGCGCCTTGGGCCAGTTTTTCGGCAATCGCCAGCTTATCTTTCGAGAGCTTTTCGATGCGCTCCTCTAGCGCATTCGCCACGATCTGAGACTTCGCCTCCACCATGCGGTCGATCAGTTGCTCGATCTGTTGTTCGGTATCCTTCAACTGCTTTCGCAGCGCGTCCAGGCGGCCAACAGAGTTTTGGCGGCGCACTTCCCAGGCATGATCGAACATGTCAGTGGCGATGCTCATAAGCTGCGCGTTGGGCGTCATCTTTTGCAACAGTGCGCCGAACTCGCCTTCGATCTGATCGCGGCGGATGCTCTTGCCGTAATGTTCGCACGGATTGTTGTTGCAGAGATAATAAGGGTAGTGCGCGCTGCGCCCTTTTGACCAGCTAACCGTGAGCGGCCAACCGCATGTGCACTTCACATGGCCGCGCAGAGGGAAATCCTCGCTCAGGTCTTTGCGAACGGGAACTCGCGCGCCGCCATCCAGTTTGGCGAGGATGCGCTCATGTGTTTCCATGCTGATCAAAGGCTCGTGGCGGCCCTTGCGAACGCTCACGCCCCAGTAAGGCGCGGAGACGAGACCCGCATAGGCGGGGTGTTTCAGCATCAACTTCACCTGGCCTTCATTGGTGAAGCCCTTGCGCTTGCCCGACTTCTGCCGAGGCCATTCAGGGAAGCTTTCAAGAAAGCGCTGCACTTCGGCCAGAGAGTCGAAGCGCAGGCCCGCAAAACCTTCGAGCGCTTCTTGCGCGATGGAGGCAAGCGGCTCATCGCGCACCAGAAGCGCGCCTTCGTTCTTTGTGCGTTCATAGCGGTAGCCCACGGGCGCTTTGGTGACGAAGTAGCCTTGTTCAACGCGGGCAGTCATTTTCTGAACCGCCTGACGGCCAAGCTGATGACGTTCCAGTTCGCCGCCTGCGGCAACAATCGTTTCGAAGAAGCGCCCTTCGGGTGTCTCATCAAAGCGGAAGTTCAGGCAGTAGGGAATGGCGTTATACTTTTCAAGCGTGCGGCGAAGCCTCCAATGGAACTCCGTATCGCGCGCGAAGCGTTTCAGATCGTCAAAGATTACGATGTAGCGTTTGCGGCGATTTGAGTGGAGGTATGAAATCAAGTCCACCATACCTGGACGCTTGATAAAATCACCGTGGGCGGACTTTGTGTCGCCGAAGACGGCTTCAACTGGAATGCCGAGCGTTGCCGCATATTGGCGGCAGCGGTGTTCCTGGCTCAGTTTTCCAGAGCCTTCATCCTCCTGTTTCTGGCTAGAGACGCGGATGTAAAGAATAGCCGCATCAATCTCAACGTCGCTCATGGAATCTCTCTTTCAGGCGGCCTTTGAGAGGCGGCCTTGAATTCATTTTCAATGTGTTGATCGAGAGAGCCTAGCGCAACTTCGGAGTCGGCAGAAGAAATTTTCGCAAGTTCAGGAATTGCGAGGTGGATGGAATCCACGCCCCAGCCCAGATCAACGAAGGCGCTCATGATTTCGAACAGTGTACGGAGGAACGCCAAGGCTGCTTCTTCCGTGACGAATTGATCTTCGACCGCAGGAAGGTAGCGCTCCAAGTCCAAGGAGGGCGCAGCTGACAAACGTGTGTTCGTCCCGTCTGCAATTGTGTTTCGTTCGTCGTCCACGCGGCCTTCTCCTTTCTGTCTGCGGTTTAGGGCAGATTAGAACAAAATAGGAGCAAATGGTAGGTTTTTGTTCCTAGAACCCCAAGTTTCGCGCAAGGATTTTCCAGAAGCTCGAAGTCGAGCATATTCCTCACGAGCCATTCCATGGCACGGCAAGAGGCGGACTCAATGACGAGAAAAGGTGGCGAAGATAATACGAAAACGACATTGCGGCTCGAAATAGCTCGCAATTACAAAACATTCGGCGAGTTGCTAGTTTTCTTGCTGGAGGAGGCGCAGCTTCTCCCCGCTGCCAAGTTCGCAGCGGCTCTTGATGACGGAAATATTGAAACCGTCAGACGGTAGTTTAGCAACAAATCCCGCCCCTCGCCAGAACAATACAGAGCGATCATTCGCGTGCTTAGAGGCGCAGGCGTGCTTTCGGGCGAACTTCTGACGCTGCTGAACGATATGAAGACGCGGTTTCCAACCGCCATACCTGTCGAGGAGGTGGAATTTGCAGACGCGCTTGCAAGGCTGCGTGATCTGGACGGAAGGATAGGCGATGCGCCGTTCGATAGCCTTGCTATTGACCCCTCTCGCGTGTCCACGTTGGAGGAGTTCCTGAAGTATCGGGATAAAGTGATCCTGGCGGCGAACAGTGCGATTAACTTCGACGGCTACGCACCCCTGCTTGCCGATTTGTTCGAGCTTCCTCATTACAATGCGAAGAACGCCGTCGCGCGCAAAGCAAGCTATCTGCCTTTGGGAAGAATTGCCGTTGGCCGCCTGGAGGACCGAAAATCAAAAGGCGGCCTTCGCTTTGTAATGGCTCTTGCGCGCATCTGCGAGCATGCGGGCGATGTAGACACGATGGTGAATAGCTACGCGCTACTGGACAAGTATCTGCGCGAGTTGGGTGACGCTATTACGCTGGAAATGGCGCAGGACAAAACAGACCACCTCCTTGCTGCCAAAAGTGCGGATCACGTGTGCGGCTGGTTTGCGAATGCGAAGGGGCCAAAAGGTGCCCTCGCGCTTGCAAGCTTTCACCGCTGTCAGGCTTGCCGCGCTTGTAAAGCGCACCAGTTTGATGAGGTGCGACTGCATGTGCACGCCGCGCGGGGGCATCTGGGGAACGCCGCCAATAGCAAAGACCGAGAGCAGATCAGGCACTACCTCGATATGATGATCATCGCAGCAGACTGGCACCAGCGAAAATCGGATGCCGCTACCTTGAAGTTGCGCATTCACACTTGCATCGACCAAATCGAAGCCATCGATCCACGGGATAAGCCTCTTATAGTCGGCCTTTACTCGCTCATGCTTCAATCAAGCGCAGAGCTTCCTTCACTCAACGGAAACGACACGCCCCGAAAGGAGCAGGCAAGGAACGCGGCAAGGCTAGCATTGGCCTATTCTGCGGGATCAGTGCCGACCTTTTGCGCCTTTGATTTGCGATCCATCCAGGAGATGGCGAATGACGCACTTCGCTTCAATCGGTAAGGTCCAATTGCGATGAGTGGAGGGAAGTGAGGGCTGCAAGATGTGCGGTGGTAGTACCGCAATCTCGGCAAGGGGGCCGCTGCGCGCCCCCGTTGCATCCCCCAGGCATGGCGCAGCCTGACGCATCGAGCGTCATCTGCACCAAAACGTCCGCCGTTTTATCCGTTCAGGAAAGGGCATTCCTGCCCCTTCCCGAAACCCATCCCAGCCATCACTCGCCGATGGACCTGCGCTTGGGGAAGGGCCTCCGTGCCCCTTCCCAAGACCCCACCCTGGTGAGCGTATCGGCGCTCAAGCTCTCGAAGGGAGACGTCGCTCTCCCTTCACCCATCGATGTCCGATTGGCCTGACCGATTTTGCCCATAGATCGAAGAAAGATGCCGGCATCCCTAGATCCTGCGCGAGGCGGTCGGACCTCAACAGACCCACCAAGACGCTAACGGTACGCCTCACGGCTGCTTCGAAAATGGAATCTGGAAAATACAATCAACACTTAGGCGCTCAACTCCCGCGTGCTATAAGTGCAACGGGGATTCAAGAATCAGCGCCTGATCAGGGGGAGCAGTGCCGAAGTTGAAGAACAAGAAAAAGGGTGAAGGCGCGGTCGCACGCGTTTTCACGCCTGAAGCGAAGCTAAAAAAGAAAATCCGAACGCATTTCACGCGTCTTGGTTTTGCGAAGCGACCGGACGGAACACTCATTCGCCCGGACAACGGAAAGGACTCCGTTCGCCTACTTCACCGGGTACAAAGAGACGAGCGCGTGCGGGACGCGCAGCCTCTTCTCAAAGAATTTCTCCCTGAGGCGCTCCCTTACTTTGCCAACGGAAGTGAAATTGATCCTGCCAAGATCGATTTGATGCTAGTGCGCGTCGAGGCGGGCACATTTGAATCAAATCTATTTCGGACGGCGTCTCTCACTTGGTCTGTTCCCGTCTCCAATGGTTACGGGCGTCGCCTCCGTTATCTTGTGTGGGATCGCGGACACGACCGCTTAGCTGGAATTTTTGCTCTCGGCGATCCGGTCTTCAATTTGTCGGTTCGGGACAACCTCATCGGCTGGACCGCCGCCGAGCGCTCGCGCCGATTGGTCAACATTTTGGACGCCTACGTTCTTGGCGCAGTACCGCCTTACAATATGCTTCTGGGTGGCAAAGCGGTCGCCTGTTTGGTCCGTTCCCGTGAAGTGTACGACGACTTTGCGAAGGTCTACGGATCGACCACGGGTATTATTTCCGGCGAGGAAAAGCGAGCTCGGCTTCTAGCCGTCACTACCAGTTCCTCAATGGGGCGGTCTTCCCTATACAACCGCCTGAAGCTCGATGGTGTGAGTTACTTCGATCCGATTGGATACACTCTCGGTTGGGGACACTTTCACATTACCGATGACCTGTTCACGCAAATGCGGGAGTATCTCAGGATACTGAAGCATCCTTACGCCGACCGGCATCGCTTCGGACAAGGGCCAAACTGGCGTCTCCGGACAATTCGAGCCGCACTCGGTCAGTTGGGCATTACCGAGTCTGTGATGCGTCACGGGATTCAGCGCGAGGTGTTTTTCTGTCCGTTGGCAAAGAACGCGAAAAAGATTTTGGCGACGGGCAAAGGTCGCCCAGACCTTTCGACACTTAAGACAGTCGAAGAAATATCTGAGTTGGCGCGCGCGCGTTGGTTAGAACCACGCGCCGCGCGGCAAGATGATTACAAAGCGTGGCGCCGCGAAGATATTGCGCGGCTCATCCGCGGTGAACCGGTCGGTGAAGACCGACGGAAAACCGCCTAAGTCGCGGACGGGGGGTCGTTTTGAATGATCTAGCAGGATTACAAGACCGGCTTTCCAAACATTACGCCCAGCTGCGCGACCTTAGGGCGACCGAGAACTATTCGGTCTATGCTATCGAGCATGGTCTAAATGCGGAGGAGTGCCGGAGCGCACTAGGTCTGCTGAGCCGTAGCTTTCGCGCAAACTCCAGCGCGGATTCGAAGCATTGGCTTATTTGGATCGCTGCTGCCGCAGAGGTTGGCTATCGGTACGACGGCGCGGAGTACTGGGACTCTTTCCGGGAAGCCGTCCCCGATTGGCTAGATCGCAACCGTGACAGGGATAGAATCCGCGAATTCTATCGAAGATTCGCTCAAACCCACCGGGGGCTAACTCCGTCGGGCCCATGGGCACGCCAATTTCCGATTATAGCGTTGCCAATTACTCACGCGATGCTGCCACGGTATCTGCAGCGGCATCTCGCTCGTGCATTGTATGATTTGCGTTTCCGACTAGCCAACATCTCGTCGCTGGAGCCCGCTGATGTAGGCCGATTGATAGCCGAAGAAGCTTATCATCCAGCAACCCGCTTTGCAGAATTCTTGCAACAAGAAGAACTCGTCGGTCGTATTGTGTTGGCTCTGCTGGGACATGCGGCCGACACGGCCGAGACAATCAGCCCACAAACGCTCCAACGGATTGCAGGCGATCTTGAACAAGTCCGTGACGCACGTACTTGGCTGCGCGAGGCCGCGCGTGTCATGGCGGATCGCATTCAAGGTACTGCCCCACCGTCCAGGTCCGGTACTTCCCAGCCTGCTTCAACTTCATCGCAACATTCTAACGTGCGTCCGACGATCTCATTGCGATACCTCGGAAATGACAAGTGGCAGCCTTTGTTGGAGGCACCTGATATGGCGGCAATTGCCGCACTCAATATCGATTTGGGGCGAGTGCTAAGACAAAGCCGCTGCCGCATCGCTGGAACCACTGATGAAAAGCCACCCGGTTACTTTGTCGGAGCGAAACGAAGAATTGTTCTGAAACGATGGCCAGTTGCACGAGAACCACTGTTCGCGTTCGCTCCAAACAATGACGCTCTTCAAGCGCTTGTTGGTGGCGATTGCGCGATGCCTGACGGGCCGCTGTGGCTTTTCCGCATAGGGGCCGACGGCATCGCCTTTCATATCAAAGGGCGTGTTGTCCACCCCGGCAGTAAGTATGTTTTGATATCGGAGTCGGCCGTCCAAACGCCGCCGAACATTGGGGCGACGTTGGAGCTACTGTGTGATGGTTGCGCCGCTTCTCGATTCGACCTGCCTAAAGCTCTCGACGCCGAAACCATTGCATGGCTAAGGCGGACTGGTCTTACGGTTGCACAGACAATTCGAGTTTGGCCAGCTGGGCTGCCAGCTATTTCTTGGGATGGCGAAGGAGACGCAACCTGGTTGCAGGGTGAAAATCCCATACTCGGTTTGCAACATGATCATCCGCTAGAGGGCTATCAGATTGCTTTAAACTCTGGTGCGCCCAGCTTCGTGAAAGCTGCTGCTCAGGGCATTCCCGTCTTCGTAAAGTTAGGCGAGTTGCCGAAGGGCAAGCACCGCGTGCGCATAACTGCAGTGCGCAAGAACACTGCCGACGCCACTCTAACAGGCGAAATCAATGTTTTGGTGCGCGAGCCTGCCGCTTGGATTCCAGGCTCGTTAGGCGGCGATGCCTTCAGCGTATCGCTGGAGCCATCTTCATGCAACCTCGAAGATTTGTTTGAGAATGTTGCAACCATTGTCGCGTATGGCCCCCAAAGCCGGAAGTGTACCGCGACGATTGTTCTCTCTTTGGTGAACGGTGACGAACTACTACGGGCGCAGGTATGCGAGCCGTTGGATTTTCCGATCTCGCCACAAGTTTGGCGTAAGAAGTTCACGCAATTCGCTTCACAGGGCGATTGGGCCTGGAGGTACCTTGACGCTGCCTCCGGAAAGCTCGTGTTCACAGTCGATGAATTGGGTGAACGAACATTCCCATTGCAACGGAAAACGCTGCCGCTTCGTTGGGTCGTAGTGAGAAAAGACGGCATTACCTCGGTCCGTCTGCTTGATGACACAGGCGCAGATGACAACGTGGCGACTTGCATCTCTTACGCGCTAGAGACACCTACACTTCTTACACCGCATACACGGCAGGATGCGCGAATCGGAATCGGCATTGCCGGCGCCGGCCGCCTTTTTTACTGCACAAGTGGAGATGACGCAGACCGACTTATTGTCAGCACTGGCCTAACTGGAAATGACCTTCAGGCGTTAGGTTTTGTACCAAACGTCAGCGATATTTCTGCGGGACGGACCACAACAGTGGAAGCCCTTGCCACGATCGAGGCATGGCATGGCGCGAGATTGGCTGGACCACTAGCGGACATCAGACGGCAAAAGATACTGGAGACGGTCCATTCCGCGCTCTTTCAACAAATTTGTGGTCCGGCGTGGAATCGCGCTGAGGCGCAGTTTCTAACTCAATCTGACGCGCGTTCGCGGGACGAACTACAAAGCCACGTTGTGAAGCGCGGCGGGTTCGCCGTCGTTTTAAAGCGGGATTACGCGACACTTCCCACAGATGGCATGGAAATAGCCGAGTGGTTTGGCGCTTTGGCAGACAGATTTGAAATTTGTAAGGACAGGTCGGCGTCCGAGTTTGCCCTTCGCCTTGCGAGCGCGCCCAACCGCATTCGCACATGGTACAAGAACGACCTTGAACGCCTGCTAGAGAACGTAACTCAGTATGCCGATGTCGCGAGAGGAGCGCGATTTCTCGCGCTCCTCTGCGCACGCGACAGCGAAGGGCATAACTCCAGAATGATTCCGAGGTGGCAATGGCAGTGACCACCCTTGCGCCGGATAAAGTTATCGCTGAGTGCGCAATATCGCTTGGGCTTTCGGCAGATATTGGCATTCAAAGCCGAGAATTTCTTGGAGCTACCGTTCGTCGCGTGGCGAGTGTGGCATGTCCGTGTGCAGCAGCAACGCTTCGTGCCCGCGTGATAGAAGCTCTGCAACACTTAGTTATTACTTCGAAGGATCTGACGGATCTGATCGACGATGCCATTGAAGGCCTCACCGTCGGAGGAGATTTTGTCGAGATCGTTTCCGTGGTAGATGCAAAAACTGCGGCGCGGACCAATTGGCTCTACGCCACACCGCCAAGTTTCGTGGTGCGGGAAAGTGGTACGATAGCTGTTCTTGGCGTCGCACCCGACGGCCAAGACTTCCTTCCTCAGAATGTTGCAAAGCGCATTACTGCGTGGGGGTACACGCGAGTTCTTAGACCGGACCCAAAAGAAAACTGGGAGCACGACCTTTGCGATCTAGGCCTAGTCAGGATTCCGGAAGATGCGTGGTGCAAACGACCGCGCGTAGAGATGCCAGCCGATCACTTAGCATCGCATGAAACGCGCCTAAATGCTGGATTGCCTTCGGGGGCGATTAGAGACTTAGAGATATTGGACCCGTCTCGATCACCTACCTATTATCCAGGCCGCTGGATCATTCCCACCCATCACAGCGGGACTTACGTTGCAAGACGCAAGCAAGAGTTCGGCAATCCGCTGTGGTGCTTCGTTCGCCTAGAGAGCGGCACGGCAACACGAGTTATCGACCTCCCAGCGCGTGTTTTTCGCTGGCGCGGATGTGATGCGGCTTGGCACCTGCAAATGGCCATCGATCACCTGCGTGGTGCTCCGCAGCTCTATCAAGTGAACAAGCACGAAGACGTTTATCGGATGCGCTTTTTTTCACCGCTGCCGCTCTGGGCGCAACGGAGATTGCTACTCGTGGCGATGAATACCGAAGCGAGCAACGGACTGCCGACATACGACTTGGCGGCGGAAGATCTCGCCTCCGAGGAAGCCTTTCTCAGAAACGAGCTTTGGCTGAAACGAACAGATAATTCCAACGGAGAAGCCCGATATGCGCCAAACAATTCATGAGGCCATCGAACAGTTGCATGGCGCCCTCAAGGACTACATCGAGGCCACATATCATATCAGCGACCCCGCACTCATAGTGCAGCGCGCCGCATTACTGGATCGGGCCTCCGTCATCCACCAAATTCCGTATTTGGAATCCACACCTAAGTATCAGACTGACAAGTTGTTCGGGGAAATCGAGGGTCTTCCGCCGGAAGTGACGATATTATTCGAGACTTTGGCGCAACCATCATCGTCCGGGCAGCGACTGCTTTATGACCCTCCCTACAAGCACCAATCTGAAGCTCTCCAGTATTCCCTCATAGACGGGAAGAACCTCGTGATCATGACTGGCACCGGGTCTGGCAAAACAGAGTCATTCCTCATGCCGATCATGGGAAGATTGGCACGCGAAGCGAGTGCATCACCCAAGAGCTTCTTGGCGCACAATGCCATGAGAGCGATGGTGCTCTATCCCATGAACGCTCTGGTCAACGACCAATTAGGAAGACTTCGTGCGCTGTTTGGCGATGAGCGCGTGGTGAAACAGTTCGGTCAATGGGCAGGCCGCCCACCACGCTTTGCGCGATACACCAGCCGCACTCCTTATGCCGGCGTAAGGACGAGCCAAAGTGACTCTCGAAAGCTGAAAGCGTTCGATGACTTCTACGTTGAGATCGAGCGGCAGGCGAGATCCGACTCCTTAGATATCCGCAAGCCGGCCCTTGAACTTAAGCAGGCGCTGAAAGATCGCGGAAAGTGGCCAGCAAAACCGGATTTGGTTGAGTGGTACGGCGAAAAGAACAAGCTGTGGATCAATCCAAAGACCGGCAAGTACCAGCGTGCCGTTTGCCTTCCCAACGACTCAGAACTGCTTACCCGTCAAGAGGTGCAGGACGCTCCGCCAGACTTGCTGGTTACGAACTATTCGATGCTCGAATACATGCTGATGCGTCCGATCGAGCGGACGATCTTCGATTCTACTCGCGATTGGCTCAAGGCAAATCCGGGCGAGTCTTTCTTGGTCGTGTTGGACGAAGCACACCTCTATCGGGGAGCGCCGGGCGCAGAAGTGGGCCTTTTGCTTCGGAGACTACGGGATCGGATTGAAGCGCCGATCGACCGGTTCAAAGTTATTTGTGCCACCGCAAGTTTCAAGGATCATACCTACGCCCCTAGTTTTGGAAGTCAGCTTTCTGGTTTGCCTGAGGGGACTTTCGTTCCCGTACGCGGCGCGCTCGATTTAAAGACATACAGCGCTACTGCCGACGTCCCGGACGCGGAATGCCTAGCGTCCATCGACCTTCAGTCTTTTTATGACTCAGCGACTGATGTCGAGAAGGTCGCCATTGCAGCACCGCTATTGGCGCGCCGCAAAATAGCGGAGAAGGCCTCCATAGAACTTGCGTTGTTCGAAGCGCTGAAAGACTACGAACCGCTCGGCCTGCTGATAAACTCTACGATGCAAAAGGCTCTTCCGATTGAGGGCCTTGGAAAGTTGATCTTTCCCGATGTGCAGGAAGATGTGAGCAGCAAGGCCATCACAACGCTTCTGGCATTCGGCAGTATCGCGCGGCCGGAGCCCAAAAGCGCGGGCCTTTTGCCTTGCCGAATCCACAACTTCTTTAGAGGATTGCCCGGCCTGTGGGTCTGCATGGACCCAAACTGTACGGTACTGGATGAAAGCGAAAAGTCAGGCATCTGCGGCACGATGTTTAGCCAGCCGCACGAGAAGTGTGGTTGCGGCGCGCGCGTCTTGGAGTTCTATACATGCCGTAATTGTGGCACAGCTTACGCGCGCGCTTACACTGATGATGTCGATCAGCCTGTGGTGCTCTGGAAGGACCCAGGTGACCGCTTACGCGCCGCTGATGGTGACGCAGGATCTTTGCTCCCGATCGATCTTTTGTTGGAGCCCGCAAAAGATGAGCAGGTTGCGGAACCAGCGGAATACGATCTCGAAACAGGGATGCTAAATGCGGTCTCAAGTGAGCGAGTACGAACCGTTTACTTGCGAAGTGCCAGAGTTACGGACGCAGCGGACGATGATGATGACGGTGACGATGCCGCGAACCTTGAATCTAGAGGGCAGTTTTGCCCATGCGGCGTTTGCGGAAAGGCCTCCCGTGGCCGCTCATATGTGCAAGACCATCAAACCAAGGGTGATGAGCCGTTCCAGGCGCTAGTTGCCCGCCAGATTGAAATTCAACCCCCGAGCCCAAACAATGCATCTGCGTTTGCACCACTTCGAGGCCGCAAGGTGCTTGCGTTTTCTGACTCGCGCCAAGTGGCGGCACGTCTAGCGCCTAATCTTCAAATGTATTCCACGCGGGATTCCCTTCGGCCTCTCATTGCGTGGGGAATGGAACGTCTGAGCCAAGTTCCCGCTTTGAGGTCCAGTTTGTGCCTGGAGGATTTGTATTTTTCGGTTCTTCTGGCTTCAAAAAAATTGGGCGTTCGCCTCAGACCTGAACTTAAGGGCTATGAGAGTTTCGGGGCGGAACTGGCAGTCGAAAATGCGATCGAAAATGGAGACGCCGACACCGACGCCGGGTTGCTAAGTCTGTGCTTTGAGTTGAGATCCGAGCGCCCGCCTGAAGCTCTTTTGGAAAACATTGTCGCAACGATAAACGACAAGTTCAGAGGCTTTGAATCTTTGGCGATCGCTTCGATTGTAGAAAAAAGCAAACACACGAGCGAACTGCAAAAGCTACCCGAAATTCCCGGTCTCCCTAATACGCCTGAAGCCAAAGTTGCGCTGGCGCGCGCGTGGTTTCGCTGCTGGCAGAGCTACGGATTTTTGCTCAACACGATGCCGCCTGTCTGGTGGAGACGCCCTCGCAAAGAAGGAGTAAGCGTTCGTGGGTTCAAGGGGAAAAAGCTGAAGGCATTCGAGAAGGTTCTAAAGGACAAGGCCGCCCAGAAAGTCTTCAATGAAAAGTGGCTCCCCAAACTTTTCGATACATTCGCGCCGGAGAAAAACGACGGCTATAAGGGACTGAAAGGCATCGAGCTTTCTCTACAGTTCGGTGGAGAATGGCACCACTGCGCAATATGCAAGTCAGTACATCGGATTATACCGGGCATAGCGCACTGCATCGATTGCGGTGAGGATGCTGTCGAGCCACTCGACGTAAACGAGAATTCTGTGTTTCTTGCTCGAAAAGGCTTTTACCGAAAGCCTGTTGTCGCGGCTCTAGGCGTTCCTCCGCGACAGCCATTCGCTTTAATTGCTGCGGAGCATACTGCTCAGCTTAACGCACCACAAAACGATGACGTGTTTTCAAAGGCGGAAGAAAACGAACTCCTTTTTCAAGATGTTGCTCTACCAAGCGTCGGTGGCAAACTGCGTGTCACCGCGATCGATGTCCTCTCTAGCACGACGACAATGGAAGTCGGTATCGATCTAGGTGCCCTCTCTGGCGTAGCACTTCGAAACATGCCGCCAGGCCGCGCAAACTACCAGCAACGAGCTGGTCGGGCTGGGCGCCGCGCTAATGCCGTCGCGACGGTCGTAGCATTCGGAAGTGCCGACAGTCACGACGAGCATTACTTTTCCAACCCAGAAGGAATGATCAGCGGCGATGTCATCGATCCAAGATTGACACTAGATAACAAAGACATTGTTTGCCGCCACATTCGCGCGTTTCTGCTGCAGAGCTATCATCAGGATCGAATAAAGTCCGTCGATCCGAATCAGCCGCACGACTTGTTCTCTGTATTGGGTACCGTCTCAGATTTTCGAAACGGCAAATACCCAATAGGCCGAGCGGATTTAGAAGTTTGGATAGCAGCGAACGAAGATGCGCTCAGAAAAAGACTAGATGCATGGATACCCTCGCAGCTTTCTACCGAAGACCGGGCAGCACTTCTCGCATCCTTTAAGTCTGATTGCCTGGCCGCCATAGACGATGCCATCGCTATCGAGTTATCTGATTCTTCAAGCGATGAGTCTGAGGAAGACGAATCGGAAGATGCGCCAGAAGAAGGTGACGAGCGCCCTCGTTACGCTTCCAATCAGGCAAAGCTTTTGGATCGACTGCTATACTGCGGGAAGCTTCCCCGATACGCATTTCCCACAGACGTAGCGACTTTTCACATTTTCGACGAAGGCCGATCGACAAAAAGACGCCCCATCATGCGCTTTGCGCCTTCGCAAGGGCTGCCAATCGCCCTGAGCCAATATGCGCCCGGAAAACAGGTATGGGTTTCCGGCAAGTGCTACACCTCTAATGCCATCTACTCGGTTTCTGACGAGCGTTTCGATGCATGGGAAAACAAGCGGATTTATATGGAGTGCCGCGATTGCGGTTATGCCAACACCTTTGCTTCGCATGAGGCGCAGCGCGGCGACGTCAAAGACTGCATTGCGTGTGGTGGATCAAATACATTTGGTGCTGGACGATACTGGTTGCGCCCTCCCGGCTTCGCCCATCCCATTGACGTATCCGAGGTAACTTCGCCGGACGACGTTCCCGAAACAAGTTACGCGACACGCGCGAAGCTGACGATGGACACACCGAAGGAGAGCGAGGGGTGGATCGCTGTCAACGACAGAGTGCGGATCTTGCCGGAACGCCGCCACTTGCTGGTTTCGAACACCGGCCCCGGCCGCGAGGGTTACACCTACTGCACGAAATGCGGACGCATAGAGGCAGACAAGGACCCTGACTCAAAGCTCATCGGCCCTCATCGTGTCCCGTTTCCAACGGACGAAGACAAACGTATCTGCGATGGGATTTCACCTACGAGACATATCGTTCTTGGCACCGACTTCATTAGCGATATCGCACTCTTCTCGCTTCGGGTGGCAAAGCCGATACAATTAAGACCAGCGCACACAGCAACTATGGTTGCGCTGCGTACGGTGAGCGAAGCATTGGCATCTACCGCAAGCCAGATACTTGGAATTGAGCCAGGTGAGCTTATGGCGGAATATAGACCGGCCATAACTCCCGCTGGAGTAAGCGGGCTAGAGGCCGAAATTTTCCTCTATGATACGCTTCCTGGCGGCGCTGGGTTTGCCCCGCAGGTAGCTAATCGTGGTCTCGAACTGTTGGAGCATGCTCTCCAGTTGGTGAAAGGCTGCCCAGAAGGATGCGACAGCTCTTGTTATCGCTGCCTACGCAGTTTCAAGAACAAATTTGAGCACAGCCTGCTTGATCGGCACGTTGGAACAGAACTGCTGGAGTACCTGCTGCTCGGCGAGTTGCCGAAATTTGACGCCCAACGAATTGCAGAATCCACCCAGATTTTATGCAAGGACCTTCAGCGACAACACGGTCAAGACGTATCGTTTAAGCTCAATCACAAGATCAAGACCGACGTTGGCGAGGTAACAGCGCCAATTCTGGTGAGCATGCCCAAGGGAAAGCAAGCGATCGTCGCGTTGTCGGGACCGCTCACGAGCGATCATCCTGACGATCCGGTGATTAGGGCGTTGAGGGATTCCGGAAGCGATATCCCAGTCGTAACTGAGAACGAGTTGGTTATTCGGCTCAACCTTCCGCACGCAACGCGTTCCGTTCGTCAGAAGCTCGTGCTGCCATGATTAATTCTATAGCCGCTAATAAGCATCGGCATGGCGAGGCGCTTCGATGATTGAGATTATCGGTGTGAATGAGGGCAAAGAGTTCGAGGCTGCCGTTCAACTTCGTAAGAGGATTATCGAAGCTTGGCCGCACATCGCACAAAGTCGTGACGACTTGATCAAAATCTTTGTTGGATTGAAGCTGTATGGTTACAGAATTGAAGACATTGATCTTCTCGTCGTTGGACAGTTGGCTACGCCAACGCAGTTCGATACTGAGTGTAAGTTCACGGATCGAGCGGGCGAGACTTATGTACCGCGCCGTGCGGCCGTTAAGAATTTCCTTCTCGTCATTGAAGTCAAATCCCATGACCCTTCAGGCGTGCGGTTCGACGACAAGATTGCATCGGTACGCTATATTCGATCTGGCAGGCCAGTCTGGGAGTCGGTGACTGAAAAAAATCGACAGCAGATGTTCGAGTTCAAGAAATACTTGGCCGATTGCGGCATCGAAAAGATCTATGCGCAGGACTTAATATATTTTACAGGGTTGCGCGAAAGCGACTTGCCTAAACGACCACACAACTGCTTCGGCACAGATGCTAGTTTTGAGCGTGTACTGAATATCCTAGGGCAGATCGCTTCTCCCCATCGCCGCGATCGAGATGCGCTGATTGCTTTCGGGCCAGACGATGTATTTGCCAAGCTGACCGATGGCAGTGTTCAGTTGCTTCAATCCATCGAACCCACGGCAATTGATCGAAAAAGAATGGATCGTATCGCGAAAGCAGCGCTGCCGGTGGGTTGGCTAGACGACATCGGTAGGAAGCAGGTGCTTGTTCGCGGACGAGGCGGCGTCGGCAAGACCGTTCTGCTTTTGCAAATGGCGTATCGGACTTTTGATAAAGATCTCAGTCGGTCGCTGATCTTGACTTTCAACAAAGCGCTAGTCGCAGACATGAGGCGGACAATGGCCCTGATGGGCGTTCCGAAAAGCATCGAGCACGGTGGAATATCCATAGAGACAATCCACGGCTTTATTGGGCGCGTGATGATCGAACTGGGGGTCATGAAGAGCTACGACGGATTCTTGGAAAACTATGACGCCCAGAAAGCGCAGCTACTCCAATATCTGACGAGCAAAGCCATATCCGATGACGACTTGACTAACCTCTTGCAGAGCAACGCCGCTGAATTTCATTGGGATGCCATTTTCGTCGATGAAGGCCAGGATTGGCCCTCTGACGAGATCGAGATACTACGTTTCA
This sequence comes from Hyphomonas sp., assembly GCF_013823385.1. Lineage (GTDB taxonomy): Bacteria > Pseudomonadota > Alphaproteobacteria > Caulobacterales > Hyphomonadaceae > Hyphomonas. Next base: position 46,857 of record NZ_PNMA01000007.1, on the reverse strand, counting down.
TTTATGGATCCCATCGGATAATTGTTGCCGATGGCGTCGATCAGTACGTTCGGTCATCAGTAGCCGATTGGTTTCAAGGCGTGGCGAGTAACGAACGGCACTCGCACAGGCTGCACAAGTGCCTCAGGATGAAAGCCAACCTGACGGCTTTTGTCTCCGATTTAGCCGCCGAGTTGGAATTGAACGGCTGGGAATTGGAACCGAACCTGGAGGCAAATGGCGGACGGGTCCTAATTGTCGAGGGTGATATTGCAAGGGATACGGCATTCGTCGAGCAGGTTTGCGCCGAAGCACATGCGTTGGGGAATTACCCTATCGATCTTCTTGCATGTGTTCCGCCAATGTTGGTCAGCGTACAAAACACCGAGGCGCCATCAGTACTAGGTCACGCAATGCTGTCTCATGGCTTGGGCGTTTGGGATGGCTCCTCTGTCGATGTGCGCGAAAAGTTTCCAACGGATAGAGATGCCTTGCGCATTGTGCAGTACGACTCTTGTCGAGGTTTGGAAGGTTGGACGGTCATCAATTACGCGTTTGATGAGTTCATTCAGTATAAAATTGCTCAGGCACACGGACTGGATGGTGTGGATCCCATAGAGTTTGCATCACGCTGGGCAATGATACCTCTCACTCGCGCAATGGACAGGCTGATTATAAATGTTTCAAAAAGCCCATCCCACATAAAAGAGGCCCTAGCGGCGGTGCACAAGCGGCGAGAGGATTTTGTCGACTGGATTACTGTTTGATTTCGTTTGTCGTGCGGGTTCGCATGTTGGTTCATATGCTACATTGCATGACTGACCGCCTGTGAAGTGCAGCTTTTCTATCTGACCCTGACCGAGGCCGTCACCCGCTCGCTTCCGCGCTTCGCTTCACTTCGATTGTGCGACTCCAATCACCCAAGGGCTTGTGCGAGGGTTAATCTCGGTGCGACGGCGGAGATCGTGCCTAGTGAATGTACCGAGCCGGACCATCGTAGCATTGGTGATTTTCTCTATAACTTTGCGCAGTATACGATCTGGGGACGGATGAGTCACTTGCAATTATTCTCGCCCGAGTTGACGGGTCCGATAGATCATTTCCAGCCTTATGATGAACCCTACCGTCGAGCGCGCTCAGCGCAACGGGTTGCCCGCTCCATTCGCTTCGCTCCCGTGTTGCCCGTTTCCCCGCAAGCGGGTGCGCTGATCTTGTTCGCTCTCACGGCTCGTCGGGTCATCGGCTGGAATGATCCGGCCGTCCAACGAAAGGACGAACAGATGACAAAGCAATCCAAATCACCAAGCCACATCGCTTACGTTGTGCGCAAGATCGGTGAAAAATCCTACTTCGATCGCATCGGAGCCGCCTGGGCCAACGCAGACGGGGAGGGCTTCACCATCCGCCTCAACGCCCTGCCGATGACAGGCGAGATCGTGATCCGCAAACCCAAAGCCGATGAGAGCGGAGGTGCTCAATGAGCACCTCTACTTCCCTAGGCTACGATGCCGGCCATCCTTGGTACTATGTCCTGGGCGGCGTGCCGCTCGGTCCCAAGAAGATCCTCAACGCGGTGCGTCGCAGAGGTTATCGCGGCTATCTGCAAGACGAGATCGCATCCGCCGATGGGCGCTGCGAGCCACGTCGCTCGCAAGAGCTTCGGTCAATCCGGCAAAAGGTTGCTTCGAGCCTTCGTGATGACCTCGCCCAGTATCGCCGTGCCGTCTTGCATCTGCGACGTTACCGAAAGTCCAGTGACCGGCAGAGCTGCACGGACATCCACACAGCGGTGAGTCTCAAACATAACCACCTGTTCAACGATCTGGCGCATCTCGATTGGATCGATGAATTGCTATCGGTGCAACTTGATCTGTTCGAGTGCTGAGTACCGGCGCGCTCCCAATACGCCTCGTTGGGCGTGTTGGGAGTCTTTGATACGATCGTGGGAGTTGTCGCTCTCAGTCTTCCGGTTTGATCAACGAGTAGGACGTGGAGCGTCCGCCGCCTTGGTCTTTTTGGAGGATGCCCAGCTTGATCAGACTTTCGATGTCGCGCCCTGCGGTGTCTTGAGAGCATTTGGCGATCTTGGCCCATTTCGAAGAGGTCAGTTTTCCTTCGAAGCCATCGAGTAGCTTGTTGAGCATCAGACGCTGGCGATCGTTGAGATTGGCGTTTGCATGCCGTTCCCAGAATTTCGCTTTGATCAGGACTGCGCTGAGGATCGTTTCCGCGCCGGTGAAGGCGCGATCAAGACATCCCAGAAACCACTCCAGCCAACTCGTGATATTGAGGTCGCCGCGCTGCGTTGATTCCAGGAAAAAGTAATAAGCGGCGCGCTCCACTCTGATCTGCGTGGACATCGAGTAAAACCTCTGCGCACTGCCTTCGGAGCGCGCGAGACTCAGATCAGCAATGGCGCGCGCGATGCGTCCATTCCCATCCGCAAACGGATGGATTGTGACAAACCACAAATGCGCAATCGCGGCTTTGAGGACAGGATCAAGCGTGTCCTTGGCATTGAACCATTTCAGGAAGGCTTTCATCTCACCAGGAAGCTTGCTGGCGGACGGCGCTTCAAAGTGAATGCGCTCGCGACCGATCGGACCCGATACAACTTGCATCGCGCCTGATGAATCGTCCCGCCAAGCACCGACGATGATCTTAGACATGCCCGATCGCCCCGTTGGGAATAGGGCGGCATGCCATCCGAACAATCTTTCTTCGGTCAGGGCTGCCGAATAGTTTTGGGTCGCATCGAGCATCATCTCGACAACGCCCTCGACATTGCGGTCGGCAGGCGTCAAGGCGCCGATATCTATTCCGAGGCGGCGGGCCAGAGATGAGCGAACCTGATCGGCATCAAGATGTTCGTTCTCGATCTCGCTAGTTTTCAGGACATCTGAGGTCAGTGTTCGCAGGACGGCTTCATTCTTCAGGCTGAGGCCCAGCATCTCCATGCGCCCGAGCAAACGGCCCTGGCGATGGCGCAATCCGGTCAGGATCGCCGCAATGGCGGGCTCATCCCAATGGAAGGATGGCCACGCGTCTCGTTCATGGATATAGGTCATTCTCCGCACCTCTTGCAGAGATTATGCCCTGAGATGCGGAGAATAGCAAGTCTTTTATCCGCAGATAATGCGGAGAATAAGGCGTTTATTCTCCGCATGAGGCCAAGTTGGTTCAAAGAGGCCTATTCACCTGTCAGACAGAGGCGAATACGCACCAGTGCATTACGATCCGAGCCGGTCAGCGGATTTAGTCCTGGGATATTGGAAAGGCGCAGTCATCCAAAGGGCGCAAGCTGGTCGTTGCGTTGCGCGTTAAAATAGGCAATCATAAATCACAGGGGGCTTATCATGACAGCGTTACATACCGATTTTGCACGTGCGCCAGTGCCCGAAACAGCACGCCGCGGAAGTCTTTGGGTCGCGGTCACGTCCGCTGCATGGATCATCGCTGTGACAACCTTGTTCACCGGCGGTTCGCTCGGGGTAAGTTTGGGCTTGACGCAGGCCCTCATCGCTATCGTCATAGGTTTAAGCCTCATTGCCATTATAGGCGGGCTGCTCGGCCAGTTAGGCGCCAAGCACGGCGTCTCTACAGCGATGCTTGCTCACTATACTTTTGGCAAATACGGCGCCTCCTTGTTAGGTGTCGTCATCGCCCTCACCTTGGGTGTCGGCTGGTTCGCTTGGCAGGTTTCCTTCTTTGCCGTCACCTTACGCGAAGCTTTTCCCGATGAGGTTTGGTCTGAGCCCCGCTGGTCGATGATTTGGAGCGGCACCCTTATGACCGCAACAGCGTTTGGCGGCTTTAAGTGGCTGTCTCGGTTGAGCATGGTCGCTGTGCCGCTTGTACTTGCTCTCTCCGCCTACGGCATGTTCATCGCGCTAGAACAAGCACCAATTCAGAGCGAAACAATGCCGGACGGATCGATGAACTTATTCGGCGGCATTACGGCTGTGGTCGGAAGCGTCATATTCGGGGCAATCGTTCTGCCCGATATTTCCCGCTACGCTCGTTCACGTCTTGGCGGCATCGCCGTTTCCAGCGGCTATGTGGGCGCGGGACTAATTGTGATGGTCGCAGGAGCGGTCATGGCGACTGCAGTGGCTGTTCCCGCAATTGGGCAGACGGCGAACATCCCCGCCGTCATGGGCGCCCTTGGTATGGGCTTTGCAGCCTTTTTTGTCCTGCTATTCGCGCAGTGGACGACAAACGACAGTAACTTGTACTCAGGTGCTCTCGGGTTGTCCGCAGCAACGCGCGTACCGAAGGGTATCCTGGTGATTGCCATGGGAATAGCGGGAGTCACAATTGCCTCTCTTGGCATCCAAGATCAGTTTGTGCCTTTTTTGAATGTGCTCGGCACATTTATGCCGCCTGTGGCCGGTGTCATGATCGCGGACTATTATGTGACTTCGAGAAGCCGATCAGAAGCATTCGATGCCTCCAGTCCTGTGCCGACGCTAAACTATCTCGCGATTTTTTCTGCCATAGCGGGAGGCCTCATCGCCTCGGTACTCGCAAACCTGGGCGGCGTCTTTGCAGCAGCGGCAATCATCGGATTCCTGTCTGCGATGATCTTGCACATCCTCCTTACCAAGATTGCGCAAACAATGCGCTTTGCAACGGCAGCCGGAACTTCTCTTCTCTAGGACGCTATCAAAGGCATTTAAATGCTGGTCTTTACAATCGCTTTGCTGCTCGTCTCGCTGGTAGCATTTTTGGTGATCGGTTCGTTGCAAGCGAATACGATCAAAACTCGCGAGGATATGTATTCGGCGTCGTCCGGCCTCGATAGATTCCAAGTTGCGCGAACGGTCCTAGCGGCAAACGTCTCTATCGCTGGCGGAATGCAATGGTTTCTCGTGCAAGGCTCCGATGTAGGGCTTCAGATTATTCTCTGGGGGCCGATCGCTGTGTTGATAGGCATGTATCTCAACGCCATTTTTGTTGAGCGCTATGCACCGGAGAACGTGTTTACCGGTTATAGCTCCTTCACGACGATGGTGCGCGATTTGTTCGAAGGCAGAGCGGCGACTGCAGTGCTGTTGATCATTACCAGTTTGGGCTCTCTCACCATCCTGCTGATTGAAATCTATGTAGGGGTGCAGGTTCTGAAGGTCTTTTTTCCTCAGATCGACGTCGCAGGTATCGGAGTGCTCGGTTTTGTCGTGGCCGCCGTGACTCTCTACGCTGTGATGGGGGGATTGCTGGGCATCGTACGCAACGACTGGATTCAAAATGCCATCATTGCATCAGTTGGTATTGTTGTGGTGATCGTCATAATCGGCGGGTCCACTTCCCCTTACCATGAGGTTAGGCCCGCTCCTGCTCACGAATACACGCCCATGGGCATAGACTTGATCACCTGGCTTGTGATCGTGAACCTGTTTTTCATTCCAACGCAACTGCGCTTTTGGCAGGTAGCAGGTAGCGCCGTCAGCCGGTCGGATTTTGTAAGAGGATATAAACGCGCCGCCGTCCAAACTGCGCTATTTTGGTCATTGCTGGCTGTGGCAGGTTACGCTCTACTTCACTATACTGGCAACTCCTTCGAGACGCTCGACGGCCTCTTGAGTGACCTGAAAAACGGACCTCAGCATATCGCCATCTCCGTGATGTTCGCCATCATATCGCTGGCCGCGTTTGCCGCACTTGTCAGCTCGGCCGATTCCGCGATCATATCGCTCGCTCAGGCGGCCTCCGATGTTTTGGTGCCGGCATCCAACAACGTTCTTCTTCAACGTGCGATCGTCGCGGCAGTAGGCTTACTTTCATTCGTAATCTATGTGGCCGTGTTTCTAGTTCTGGGTACGCAGTTTTTTGCGGTTTTTTCGTCGGCCTTCAGCCTGTTCATTTTGATCGCTCCGATGGTCGGGATCGCGCTCGTCGATAGGGCGACCGCTAAGTCGAAGCTTTACCAGTATGTGTCCCTTGGCGGGCTTGTTGTGAGTTTGATCGTGGTTCTCTTGAGCACCTACACGGCCCTACCGTACTTGCCGAACTCGCTGTGGGCGGGGGCGATCGGGTTTGCAATCTGCTTGGTCGCCGCAGTATCAGCAGCGCTCATTGCGCGCCGACATCGGGGTTAGTTGCATGTCCCCAATCGTCCAGGCGGTTATATCCACCATGGCTGCGGCAATGGTCGCGCACGGATTCTTAAGCTTCGTCTCGTTCTGGCTGTTGCCCAAGGGGATTGTCGCGGATATTCGGAGGCTACGGTTTACGCCGCAACCGGATGACGATCAGTTCAAAGCATTGCCGATGATCCCGAAGATGCTTTTCAAGGCTGAATCTGCAGACACATATATGTTTTCCAATTACCAACTGACTTTCTTTGAGAAATTTGGAATACCGACGTTAAAGGTTCTCATTGCGCTGACGGTAGGTTTATGGGCTCTCGGAGCGGTCTTAGGTATCGTGCCCGTCCAAACCACTCTCAATGAGTTGGCTCCTCCTGGCGACCCGTATCCATGGAGCGCAATTAGCAACGCGCTAATATTTGTCGGAGTGGGAACCTATGTCGCGTATTTTGTAGTTTTCACAAAGCTTGATGTCCTGCCTTTACTTTGCGATGTGGACGAGCGTTACAAGAAACTAAGCCCTCTCATGCTGGTCATTCGGATGGGAGCGTAAAAAGCGGCTTCGGAGACTAAGAGATCGCGCGAACAAAGGTGATTTCTTACGGTGGATCAACGTTCATGGTCCGGGTGGATGATCCACGTAAGCGTGCCAACATCGCTTCAATTTCATCATCAGGCCCCGCTCCGAAATCCGTGGGAGCCTGACATGGGTTCAGGCGTGGGGGCAGGGCCGGTCGTCGCATCAAGTGCGCGTACCGATCGGGCTTTTGCCTAAGATCACGCAAGTAGCCGCTGACTTCAGGTCGCTCCCAATAGTTGGGAGCATCGACATTGAAGAAGCCGCGATCGCGAATGTGCAAAAGCGCGCGCACGCCGCCAGTCATTTCGCGAAGGTCTTCAACCTGGATCAAAGGTCGTGCTTGCTCGATGAGACTATCGCCTGATCCGTTGACCTGATTGTTGTTCACGGAAAAACCGCGCACCATAACGCTGGTTTTTCCTGACAAGTACTCGATCTCTCGCGCCGTTTGCTCATCGGGTAGGCCGCGATAGAGCGTCAGGGCGACGGCCTTCTTCCAAAGGCGTAAAACTTCCTCGCCATACTTGGCCTTGATCTGTGCACCGGCATTTTGGAACACGCCCAGGAAATTGATCCCGCCATCTCGAAACAGCGTCAGAATCTCGTAGAAGTTCGAGACATAGAGCTGGCCCCATTCTTCACCGACGACCAACGCGCGAAGATCGCCATATCCATCGACGAACCGCTCGATCGTGGCCGCCGCCATCATGCCGACGAAGTTCCGGCTCGCTTCACTTCGCGCCGAGCCCATGATGAAGAGCGCCGTGCGCTCCTTCTTCATGTCAGCGGGGTCAAAGCTGTTGGCCTCGGTCGCGTATCGCGCTGCCGTTCCTTTTTGGAAAATCTGCAAACGCTCCACGATCACGGACGCATAGGCGTTCCATTGATCGGGCGAGCTTGTCCAACTCGCAATCTGCTCGCAGATACCGGCTTGCTCTTCGAGCCGTTCGTCGGAGGCCCATAGCAACATGCTTTGCGCTATGTCTTCGCGGCTTCGACCGAAGAAGTCCCATGCGCCGCCAGGTGTGCAGGACCAACGCGGATGCTTCAGCCGCGCCGAGATCGCATAGTATGTGGCCACCATTGTGCGAACGCCCTGACCGATCCAGCGCGTCCGAGGTTCAGGATCGATCGGGATCAGAAAGCTGGCCGCGTCGTAGGCGGCTTCGCCCAGCAGTTTCCACAGAGCTGGATTAGCCGCGATTTCAAGAACGCGGGTGCAAGGATTGTATCGCTGGCTTGGGTATCCGTAGAGGTCACCCGTGTTGATAAACAGAACCGTATAGCCCTGCCGCTCCAACGTCTTCCATGTTGCCCAGGCAACTTCGCCATTCTTTGGATCGGTGATGATCTTAGAAAAGTGCGCTGTGCGGGGAGAGACTGCGTTCACGCCTAAAAAGCGTGTGAACTTGCCTTTGCCCATTTGCGCATCGATCGCGACAGGTTCGACGCCGTCGTAAATGACAGGCTCGCCCTCGAAAAAGCCGAACTCCAGTCCGCGCCGCACGGCTCGTATGGAGTTGCTCGGGATGTTCACACGAAGCCTCCGTCTTCCAACGAGCGGCGATCATTGAGCATCGATCGTCCGAGCTGGCCGCTGGGGTTGGCGATCAACATCGCGTGGAGCTGCGCCGCCGCTTGCGCTTCGGCCCGCATCCTCGCCATGCGGGCCTCCGCCGCGTCCTGCCAAGACAGCCGCTGCTGGTGTTGGGATTCCCACATCCAAAAGAACTGGTGGAGTTGAATAAGCTTGCCGATCATCTCTCGTCCTCATCATCCCAGCTTGCATATTCGAAGGGGCGGCGAGGCGGCTCTTGGCGCGTCGCAGGAGGCTGCATCAATGGCGGTAGAACTTGTTGGGCTTCGGCTTGCGCTTTTTCTCTGGCTTCCTGGATGACGCACTCCACCACGAGCGAGCCCATCACATATCCGCCGAGAACGACGTAGCCCCAGTAATCCACTTGGGTATCAGATTGGAAAAGCAGGAGGCAAAAGTAGGTAAAGGTGGGGGCCAGAATAGCACCTAGAATCCCGCGTGCGATAAAGGCTCGTGCTTCTTCAGGCGTGATGGTCATGCTGCCAATCGTGAGCGGCTCATTCCATGCGATGATGCACATGATGGTGAGGATGAGCGCCATAAATGCCGCTAAAGCGGCAATAATCATGAAAATCGAAACTATCACGACGCCGATAAACGCTACGATCGCGAGGACGAATGCTCCCTCGCCGTTTTGTTGTTGCTGTTGCATGTCAGTCTCCGTTGCTACTTACTGGTCAAGCTTGAGGGAAAGGCTATTCGACCTCGCCTGCGTTTGCGGCGGATCAGGTTGGCGGGCGAGTTTGAAGTAGCGGCCAATGTCGCGGCGAAGCTCTTTGAGCTGCGAGGTCTGCATCTTGCGATGATCTTGAAACTTGGCTTGTAGGATGCGTCGCTCGCCTAACTGGCGCTCGATCAGTTGATGGCGTTCCAGTGCGTGTCGCTGCTGTGTGGCAAGTGCCTCAGCTTGGTTCTGCCGTTTGATCTCGCCCGTCTTGCCCGTGAAGAAACTCCAAAGGCCTTTGAGGCCGCGCGGAAGGCGCGCTTGGCGTTCGAGCGTTTCCCGCGTCCACTCATCATTGAGGCGCGTGTCGAGTGCGGTGCGTTCTTTGCGATGAAGATGCGTCATCTCCATCTTGTAGTGGGCGAGCTTAGCCGATCGTTTTTGGAACGCGGTGCGCGATTCTTCGATATGGCGGCGGATGGCCGGCGTCATACGCTCGGCGATCTGCTTTTGCGCCTCTGCCACAGACTTTAAATCCGTAGGCTCGCCAAGCTTGGCGCGCAAATCTTTGGTTTTGAGGTCCAGGGTACGAGACAGCGCGTGAACTTCGCCGTTGTGATCGATGATCACCAGCGCGCGCTTGTCTCCTTTAGCCAGTGCAATGCCTCGCGCTTCCAGCGCGTTCTCGAAAGCCTTGCGCCCATCCGATATCGCCCAGGCATCCTGCACAGCCATCTTGATCGCGCGCGGGTCTTCACCTCTGCGCTTTGCGCGCTGATACTCGGCCAGTGAAAAGTTTGTAGGATCGCGCTCGGAGGCTTTCGTCATCCCTCGCGGCATCGGGTAGCCATGCTGGAGATACTGCTCTCGCGAAACCTCCATCATTTTGTTCTTAAAGAAGGGGAGTGGCTTCGCCGTCATCGTTGACGCGTCAATGCGCGACCACACGGCATGCGCATGCCGTCTGCCTTCTTTTTCGTGGAAGACAACAGTTCGGGGCTGGCCATTCAGCCCCGTGATTTCTTCGACCCGATCAATCGCAGCCATGAAGTCCTCGACCGAGAGGTTGGCCGAGGACGGCGGCGATAGACTGACGGAAAAAAGATACTGTTGGCACTTCGTGCCGCGCCGGATCGCATCCACTTCCTTGAACGCGTCGTGCAGGTTTTCGCCGACAAAGCCTCTGAGCTCGGCGATGTGGACATGCTCGTTCTCATCCGTGCGGGTGAGGTGCGCGGCAAGGTTCACGCCGCTGCCGCGTTGGGAAGCCTTGATGATCATCGCGTGCCCCCGTCTTTGAGGCCGAGCGATTGGATCAAAAGGCCGCGCATCTGCGCGATGCTCGCGAGGCAAAACGCAAGTTCAGCCTGCTCTTCAGTTGTCTGCTCAAGAATTCCTAGGTTGGCTGCATGGGCAAGCTGGTTGAGATTGTTGGAAATTCGGGATTGACCAAGCAGGGCGAGGATTTGGGCCAATGCTTCTCTATCGGCGACGGATGCTCGCTGCCGGAGGGCAGGGCCGGACAAGGCCTTTCGCTTGATGTATGCGCCGAGCGGCATTCCTTGAGCTTCCGCCTCAAGCTGCGCCCGCTCGCTAGGCGAGAGCCGAATCGAGAACGGATGGGGCCTCGCCGCTGTCTTTTTATCGCGAGAAACTGAAGGTGTTGCGGAGCCGTCCAAACTCATGGTGACGGCCCCCGAAAGTCGGGTATTGTCGTCTCAAGATACTCGTTCCACTCAGCCAGAACGTCCAGAATCGGGTTCAGAGGGTCCCCTTCGGGGCCCACCATTTTCCTTCCCCCGCCGGGTTCTGGCCTGCCGCCACTGTGCGCAGGGGCGTTGCCTTTCTTTTGATCCGATTTGGCCGGATTATCGGGGCGTTGGCGTTATAAGGCAGGGCACGGCCCATTGGCCCGCACGAGGAGGCACTGTGATGAAACTTTCCCATATGCTGATGATGGCGGTGGCGCCCCTGGGGCTGATGGCGTGTTCCGGCGAGCCCCCGGCCCCGCAGACACCGGCGGAGGCCGAGGCGCCCGCAGAGCCTGCGGCTGAACCGGCTCTGTGGACCGCGCGGGGCAATGAGCCGGGCTGGACGGTGACACTGGACGGCGCCACGTTGACCTACATCTATGCCTATGGCGAAGGCCGGTATGAGGCGCCCCAGCCGCAGGCGGAGACCATCGACGGCGGCAGGCGCTATGCGACTGCCGATGGCGTACTGAGCGTGACGGTGCTGGACAAGGTGTGCGCCGATGACATGAGCGGGATGCCCTATCCACAGACGGTCACCGTGCAGATGGAAGACGCGCGCGTGCAGGGATGCGGCGGGGATACCAATGACCTGCTGAAAGGCGCCTGGACCGTGACCGAAGTGAACGGGGCCCCGGTGGTGGCGGGTTCTGAGCTGACGGTGACATTTGAAGCCGAAGCGGCGCCGGCCCCGGCCAATCCCGGCCAGTTCGTGCCCTCAGCCGGCCGCGTCAGCGGCAAGGCGGGGTGCAACGGCTATGGCGGCGACTACACCATCTCCGGCGAGGGGCTGGTGATTGGCGATGTTTTCCACACAGAGATGACCTGCGAGCCGGATCTGATGACGCAGGAAGCGGCGTTTCTGGATGCCATCAGCAGGGTCTCGATGATCATTTTCGATGCGAACGGTGAGATGGAACTGCGGGACGCCGAGTTCCGGCAGCTCACTCTGCGGCGGCAATGACGGCTGACCCGCGGGCACCGGTTGACGCGCTTGTCAGCGCTCAGCAATCTTTGCCGCAAGATGGCGTGAAAGCACGCCGCCAATGGGAGGATTTGCAGGCGATGGACACAACCGTCAGCAAGAGTACGACTCGGATCGCCATTCTCGGCGCGGGCATGAGCGGGCTGGGCGCGGCCGCCAAGCTCAAGGAAGCGGGCTATTCGGTCATCGACATCTTTGAGAAATCTGGCGGGGTAGGCGGCACCTGGCGGGACAACACCTATCCGGGCTGCGGCTGCGATGTGCCGAGCCACCTCTATTCCTATTCCTTCGAGCTGAACCCGGACTGGGACTATAAATGGTCCCTCCAGCCGCAGATCCTCAAATATTTCGAGGACTTTGCCGACAAGTATGATGTGCGCCGGCATTGCCATTTCAATACCGAGATTACCAGCTGCCGTTGGAACGACGCTTCCAGTACCTGGACGATCACTGACCGGGCAGGGAAGGCCTATACCGCCGATGTCCTGATTTCCGGGCTTGGCCAGCTGAATATTCCGTATACGCCCAATTTCCCCGGCCTCGACACATTCAAGGGCGCCGCGTTCCATTCGGCGCGCTGGGACCATTCGGTGGATTTGAAAGGCAAGACTGTAGCGGTGATCGGAAATGGTCCGAGCGCGGTGCAGTTTGTGCCGGAGATCCAGAAGGTCGTCGGCAAGATGCTGAGCTTCCAGCGCTCGCCGGCCTGGTGCCGTCCGCGTGGGCAGCGGGCTTATGACGCCAAGGCGAAGAAGTATTTTGCGGGCGCGGACTGGCGGATCAACTGGTATCGCTGGCGCATCCGGGCCTTTGCCGATTTCGGCTTTGGCGCCTTCCTGCAGAAGTCGCCCATGGGGCTTTCCAAATCGATGAAGAAGATGTGCGAGAAGCATCTTGAGGACCAGGTGAAAGACCCGGTTCTGCGCGAGAAGCTGAGGCCCGACTTCGAGCCGGGGTGCAAGCGTATTCTGATCTCGGATGATTATTACCCTGCGCTCTGCCAGCCGAATGTCGAGGTGCTGCGCCAGGGCTTCAAGGCGGTGACGCCGGACGGCGTGATCGGCGAGGATGGTCAGGAATACAAGTGTGACGTGATCATCTGGGCGACGGGGTTCCAGTCGACCGAGTTCCTGACGCCGATGGAAGTTTACGGCCGGAATGGCCTCAGCCTCAACCAGGCCTGGAAGGATGGCGCCGAAGCCTTCAAGGGGCTGGCGGTTTCCGGCTTCCCGAACTTCTTCATGCTGTACGGGCCCAACACCAATCTCGGGCATAACTCCATCATCCTGATGGTGGAGCACCAGATCCACTACATGATCCAGTGCATCGACAAGATTGCCGAGAAGGGCGTGGCGGCGATTGACGTGACGCCATCTGCGATGACGGCGTATAATGTGCGTGTACAGAGCGAGATTGCCAAGACGGTCTGGGCGTCTGACTGCCACAGCTGGTATAAGAACGAAGCCGGTAAGGTGACCAATAACTGGTATGGCAAGACCACCGACTACAAGAAGGAAACGCGCATTCCGGACTGGACGGATTTCGAGGTGGTGAAGGGGTAGACCCTCACCTCCCACGCGCTCCGTGGCCGTTTGGCGCTGCGCTTTCGGCGAAGTCCCAACCCCTCTCCCGCGAAGTGGGAGAGGAGGGGCCCATTGCGTAGCAATGGGAGGTGAGGGTCTTCCGGTTACATCGGCTCTGTACGGACAGGCGCGAGGTCTGGATAAACCGGCTCGCGTTTTTCGGCGCGGGCGGCGAAGGCTTCGGCCATGTGGGGCGGGGGGAACATCGCCGCGTTCCAGACGCCGATATAGTCCAGCGTATCGGCGGTGGTGTGGTCGCGCCCGTAATTGATGAGGACCTTGGAGCCGGTGACGGCGAGGGGGTTTTTCGAGGCAATTTCGCGGGCCGTGGCGAGGACGCCGGCGACGAGCTCTTGATGGGTGTCGTAGATGTCGTTCACCAGGCCGATTTCCTTGGCCTTGGCGGCGTCGATGCGGCGGCCTGTGTAGGCGAGTTCCTTGACCCAGCCTTCGGGGATGTAGCGCTGGAGGCGCGGGAAGGTGCCAACGTCCGCAGTCATCGCGATGTTGATTTCCATGATGCAGAAATAAGCATCTTTCGTGCACCAGCGGATGTCGCCGGCAGTGATCATGTCGATGGCCCCGCCAATGACCGCGCCATGGCAGGCGAAGAGGACCGGGATGCGGGCTTCTTCCATGCAGTTGAAGGATTGCTGGATGGCTTTGACATTGCTGCGGAATGCCTCGGCGGAGACGTAGCGGTCATGCTCGGCGGCGGGGCGGGGGCTGGTGAAGACGGACGTGTCCATGCCGGCGGAGAAGTGCTTGCCGGTGGAGGAAATGACGATGACGCGGGCGAGGGCATTGTTGTCGATGGTGCGGACGATCTCGGGCAGTTCATTCCAGAACGCCTTGTTCATCGTGTTCATCGCCTCGGGGCGCGACATCTGGATATGGGCGACCTTGTCCTCGATGGTGACCTTGAAGGCTTCGTACTTGTCTTTGAGCATGGGGTGTCTCCTCCGTTTAAGGAGAAGTGTAGCAGGCAGCGGCGCCGCGGCGAGGGGTGACGCGGGGGGAATGGGCGGGGCTTGTTGCCGTCTCCCGGCGCGGCGGCTTGACCATACGGGTACGGAAGAGGCGCTGGCCTGGGGGCCGGTTCAGATATGCCGGGTGGGCAGGCCGGGGGAGAGTTTTACTGTCTCCATCGAGATGTAGGCGGACATGTCGTACATCTCCATCCGCTTCAGGAGCTGTTTGTAGACCGTGTCGTAATATTCGACATTGGGCAGCACCAGCTTCAGGATGTAGTCGAAATTCCCGGTCAGGCGATGGACCTCGACGATTTCCGGAATCGCATTCACGGCATTGTGGAACTGGTCGAGCCAGTCCTTGGAGTGCCGGCCGGTGCGCACCAGCAGAAAGATCGTCGTCGGCAGGTTGATCTTCTTCCGGTCGAGCATGGCCATCGCGCCGGTGATGTAACCCTCGGCCCGCAGCCGGGCGATCCTTCGCGAACAGGCCGAAGGGGAAAGCGACAGGGCCTCGGCCATGTCAGCCACATGGGTCTCGGCATTTTCCTGAAGCAGGGCGAGAAGCTTGCGGTCGCGGTCATCCAGCATGAGGAATGTATAGCGCCATATGCATACCAGGCGCAATCCAGATGCGTGTTAGTTTGACAAAGCGCGTCACACTTGCGCAAATATATCAAAATTCCTCCAGGATCGCGCGCCGGATCTCGGCAGGGTGGGGTATGCATAGGGGAGCGTTCGCATAACCGGAGCAGGCAGGATGAAAACCATCGGACTGATTGGCGGCATGAGCTGGGAGTCCACAGCGACTTACTATCGCTACATCAATGAAGCGGTGCGGGACCATCTGGGCGGGCTGGCCTCTGCGGATGTGATCCTCAACTCGCTCGACTTTTCCAATGTGGTGGCCCTTCAGACTGCGGACCGCTGGGATGAAGCCGGCGTTCTGCTTGGCACGGCCGGCGCCGGGCTGGCGCGGGCGGGGGCCGATTGCGTCCTGATCTGCACCAACACGATGCATCTTGTCGCCGATAAGGTGGCGCGCATGTCCGGGGTGCCTCTTATTGATATCATTGATGAAACAGCCGCCGCCCTGAAGGCTGACGGCCGGAGCCGGCCGCTGCTGCTGGCGACACGCTACACGATGGAGCAGGGCTTCTACACCCGGCGCATGGCGGCCCATGGCATCGACGTCCTCATCCCTGAGGCAGACGACCGGGCCAGGGTTCACGGGATCATCTTCAACGAGCTGTGTCAGGGCATCATCCAGGACCAGTCCCGCAGCCTGCTGCATGAGATCATCGCGGCCTCGGCCGAGCGGGGCGCAGATTCGGTCATTCTCGGGTGTACCGAGATTCAGCTCCTGATTGACGCCGGAGAGCTGGCGCTGCCGGGCTACGATTCGACGGCGATTCATGCCGCCGCGGCTGTGCGCTTTGCGCTTTCCGGCGGAAAGGATGAGGCCTGCCGGGCGGCTGCAGAAAGGGTTTAGCAGGGCTGATTGTTAGCTGCGGCGCTGGGCGTTAGGTGCGGGAACTGCTCAAGAAACGCGCAGACCCCGCACAAAGCCGACTGGTTCAGACCGTAAGGGGCGCGCCGCTGGCAGGTGGCGGGGCAGGGAGTGAGGAATCTGGCGGCCGCAATGGGGTAATCCCCGGAGGATTGCGGCGGTCAGATAAGAGGATTGGAATGGTTTGAATGGCGTCTGATGCGACCCACCCGAGAAGGGATGCCCAGGGCGGCATTTTTTCGGTATTTCGCGAACAGGAAGCGGCCCTCCGCCGCTTCGTGCGCCGTATCTCTCCTTCCAGCTCAGACATCGATGATATTGCCCAGGAGACCATCCTGCGGGCGCTCCAGGCCGAGCGGGAGCGTGATATCCAGCAGCCCAAAGCCTATCTCTACACCATCGCCCGCAATGTCGTGCGCGATGCCCTCGATAAAAAATCACGTTCTGTGATCGATTTCATTGAGGATTTTGCCCCGGAGTCCGTCTCATCCCATGAGCCTCTGATTGAGGATCAGGTTGAGGGACGCCAACGCATGCTGTTGTTCTGGGAGGCAGTGGCGACGTTGCCGGAACAATGCCAGCAGGTGTTTGTGTTAAAGAAGGTCTACGGCTATTCTCACGCGGAAATTTCCAGGAAGCTGGGAATCTCGGTCAGCACCACCGAGAAGCATGTGGCGGCGGGCCTGAGGCGTTGCTGCGATTTCCTGGACCGCCGGCTTGCAGAAAGCGGTTCGGGTGAAGCACGCCGCTGGTGGGCCGGTACGGGAGAATAAGCTGGCCTGAAAATGGCAGCGATAGAAGCGGTGTGAGATGACAAGAAAAGATGCGCTCTCGCCCGATGCGCCGGACCTGGTGTCGGAAGCGACGGCCTGGCTGGCGCAGCTTGAGACCGGCAAACTCTCCAGGGAAGATCTCGCCGCCTTCCGGGAATGGGTCCAGCGCAGCCCGCGCCATTATGCGGAAATCCGCCGGCTCGCCGAACTCTCCCGCGAGGTGAACGTTCTGGCCGGGATGGCAGACCCCTTGAGGGAAGCAGCCAAGCGCCAACGGATTGTGCGCCGGGGCGCGACGTCTCCGCGCCGCGCCGCGCCTGTGCTCGGCTGGGGCGCGCTGGGGCTGGCCGCGACCTGCGCCCTCGCTTTCGCCCTGTTTGCCGGCCCGCCGGGCATCGCGCCTCAGGCGCCTGAGCCGATTTATCTGGTAACGCCCGTAGGAGAAACCCGCGAGGTCGCACTGGAAGACGGCTCGAAGGTCAAGCTCAATACAGACAGCCGGGTTGAAGTGGCGTTCGCAAAGGGGCGCCGCAATGTCTATCTGGAAAAGGGGGAGGCGTTCTTCGAGGTTGCCCATGACACTGCCCGGCCCTTTACGGTGTATGCTGGCGACCGCTCTGTCACCGCTGTCGGGACCGCATTTTCCGTCCGCTGGACGGATGAGGAGCTTGTCGTCACCGTCTCCGAAGGCAGGGTCGCCTATGGCGAGGCCCCCCTACGGACGGCGAAGTCCTCAGCGCCGGGGAGTGCAGAGATCATGCCGGCGGCGGCCCCTTCCCAGCCGGCGGCCCGGAAGATGCTGGGCGCGGGGCAGCGGCTGGAAGTTTCCCCGCTCAACCGTGCCGAACTGGTGGAGCGCCTTCCCGAAAACGTGCTGTCGCGTGAACTCGCCTGGCGGTCCGGCTTCCTCGACTTTCAGGATGCGCCGCTGCGAGAGGTGGTGAGCGAGATGCAGCGCTACACGCCGCAGGAGATCGTGATCCTTGACGAGGAGCTTGCCGATCTGCGTTTCGGGGGTGTGTTCCGTATCGGGCAGACACAGGCCTTCTTCGAGGCGCTTGAGCTATCCTTCGGGGTGGATGTCGAGCAGACAGCGGACAACAAGCTGATCCTGAAGTCCGTAAACTGACAAGTTGGGGAACTTCGCGCAGTGCTGGCGGTATCGGAAACTTGCAAAGGGTGATTCAGATTCAACATCCTGTTACGCCATGACAAAAAACATCACAAAAGAACAAAACTTCATGGGGGTTTTTCGAAGCTCCGCCGTCTTACCCTTGAGACGGCCAGCAGGGGCGTTCGACGTTTGGGGTAATCAGGAGGAAAGGGAACCATTCAATGCCCAATGAGGCTGTTCGCTTGGCGTTCGGTCTCGCGACGCTGGCGGTCGTGGCCGCTAGCACAGCAGCTGCGCAGGAAAAGTACGAGATCAATATTCCGGCAGCTTCGGCTGCAGATGCGATCCGCTCTCTTTCCTTTCAGACGGGGCATTCGGTTCTCTTTCAGACAGAAGATGTTGGCACGGTTACCACCAACGCGATCAAGGGGCAGATGACCCTCCGGGAAGCCATGGATAGGCTTTTCGAGGGGACGACTCTCTCAGGCGGTCTCACGGACAGCGGGATCATTACGATCTCGCCGGCCGTAGGTCGAAACCGATATGGTCTGGAGAGCGATGTGACCAATTCAATTTCTAAGCGTACCCTTATGGCGACGGTGTCCGCCATTGTGTTCGGCGCCGCAGGTGCTCAGGCGCAGGCGGTTGATGCCGCTGAAGAGACAAAACGAGAGCAAGTCATCGTGGTCGTCGGTAGCCGGATTGCCGGCGCTGATGTCGGCGGCGCGCTTCCGGTGACTGTGGTTGGCACGCAGGAAATTGAGGCGATTGCGGCCGTTTCCGGTGAAGATCTCTTCCGTTCAATCCCGCAGTTCGGCGATGTGAGCTTCAACCAGACTTCCGGTCAGGTCAGCAGCAACTTCGCGCGGGGCGATGTCGGGTCGGTCGATCTGCGCAACCTGGGCGTGGGCAGCACGCTGGTGCTGATCAATGGCCGGCGCGGCGTGAACTATCCCAGCAGCCAGGCGAGCGGCACGCTTGCGCCTGTGCTGACATTCAACTCCAACACCGTCCCGGTGAACGGCATCCGGCGCGTCGAAGTCCTCCGGGATGGCGCGGGCGCCATCTACGGCTCCGATGCGGTGGCAGGCGTCGTCAACATGGTGCTGCAGGATGATTATGATGGTGCACGGATTGATGCCCAGTATGGCGGCGCGCCTGACACCAATCTTGAAGAGTGGAGCGTAAACGGACTGTTCGGCAAGAACTTTGCCGAAGGCCGCGGAAACGTCACCCTCTTCGCCAACTATACCGACCGTACGGCCCTGCTTGCTTCGGACCAAGAGTTCAGCGCCACCGGCGATCTGCGGCCATTGTTTGCCGGGACTGCATTTGAAGGCAACGCATCGCTTCTCAATGACAGCACGACCATTCCCTGGGGATCGTTCCAGACGGTTGGCAACGTCCGCGTACGCCAGAATGGCACCTCGCTGACCAGCGCGGCGGGCGCGTTCCATGTGCAACCCTCTACCAATGCCGGCTGTCTTGCAGCCTTGCCGGGGGGCATCTGTATTGACGACGCGGCACCTGCCACCGGGGCCACTGGCGCGGACGCCAATCTGCGCTGGGACGGGCGGAACAGCTTCCCCATCTCTCTCAACCCGTCGCTCCAGCGCCTCAACCTGTTCTCGATGGGCAAGTATGAGCTCGAGAACGGAATGGAGCTTTTTGGCGAGGCAGGATATTATCTGGCCGAGACCGAAAGCGTTCAGGATTCGGTGTTCACGATCGGCTCCATCCGGATGACGATCCCGGCTTCCAACTACTGGAACCCCTTTGGTCCGGTGACCTTTGCCGATGGCAGCGTCAACCCAAACCGGCTTCCGGGGATTGATGCGCCTGCGGGAGGCCTCCCGATTGTCCTCACCGGGCTGCGGTTCTCCGATCTCGGGCCGACGACGGTGCGGGTGAAGGCGGAGCAGTATCGCGCCCTGGCAGGTCTGCGCGGTGATTTTGGCCAATGGGACTGGGAGACGGCCCTTCTCTACAGCGAAGCAAAGGTGGATGACCGGCAGGAGGGCGTGAGTGCGACTGCCCTGCAGGCCAACCTTGCGCTCTCCACGCCCGACGCCTTCAATCCGTTCAATGGCGGCGATCCCCTCAATCCGGGGCGGGACAATACCTTCAGTTCCCAGGTGGCGATTGACGCCATCATGATCGAGGCAAACCGCGTCAACAAGACGACCCTCTTCCAGTGGGATGCCAATATCACCCGGTCTGACCTCTTCTCCCTCTGGGCAGGCGATGTCGGTGTGGCGGCGGGTGTAGAGTACCGCCGTGAAACCCAGCTCGACGACCGCGACGAGAACGTTGACGGCACCGTGACCTGGTTTGACACGGTTCTGGGCACGACGCAGGAAAGCAACCTTTTCGGCGTAAGTCCGACGCCGGACAATAGCGGATCGCGCAATGTGGCGTCTGCCTATGTCGAATTTGCAGTGCCGCTGGTTTCGCCGGAAATGAATATCCCGCTGATGCAGTCGCTGCGGCTGCAGCTGGCCGGGCGCTACGAAGATTACAGTGATTTCGGCAGCGTGGCCAAACCCAAGGTGGCGGTTGCCTGGGATGTGATTGATGGGTTCCGTATCCGCGGCGCCTATTCGGAAGGCTTCCGCGCGCCGAACCTTGAGCAGGTCAATGCAACCCTGGTCACGCGCGGCAACACCCGCGTTGACTATGTGCGGTGTGAGGCTGATCTGCGGGCCGGCCGGATTGCGTCCTTCAACGACTGCAATGCCAGCGTGGTTGCCACGGCGCGCCGTGCCGGCAACCCGGATCTTCAGCCTGAAGAGTCGACCAACTGGACGACAGGCTTTGTCATCCAGCCCCAGTCCCTTCCGGACTTCCTGGGAAGGATGACTTTCACGGCGGACTACTGGTCGATTGAGCAGACGGGGATCGTCGGCGTGTTCGGCGAGGGGAATGCGTTGATCGTAGACTATCTCGACCGCGTTCAGGGCACCACCAACTCGAACGTAATCCGGCTTGATCCAACGGCAGACGATATTGCCCGCTTTGCGGGTACGGGGCTCGCTCCCGCTGGTCAGGTTCTGTATGTTGACGACATCTATCAGAACCTGCAGCCGCAGACTGTGGAAGGGGTCGATCTCAGCTTCCTCTGGAATCTGTCGGGGACACGGATCGGGGATTTCGATTACAGCCTGAACGCTTCGCGCCTGCTTACCTATGAGCGGGGCGTTTCGCCGGGCATTGCCGCGCTGTTCGAGGCGCGCGAAGCCGGCTTGATCAACGAACTAACCGAACTGCCGGAATCGGCCAGCCTGATCGAGCAGAATGGCAACCCGAAATGGCGTGTGTCCTCGTCTCTGACCTGGACCTACAACCAGTTCCGGGTCGGCATGAACGCCACCTATGTCGGCGGTGTGGATGACACCTCCATCCGGGATGGCAACGGCAAGTTCATGCGGGTCGACGATCACACGGTTGTCAACCTCTATGGCCAGTACAGCTTCGAAGGGGAAGGCCCGCTGAGCAATACCCGCCTTCGGATCGGCGCCCGCAATCTGTTCGACAACGATCCACCGCTGGCGGATGAAACCTACGGATATATGGGCTCGCTCTATTCGCCGATCCCCAGATATCTCTATGTGAGCGTTCAGAAGGAATTCTGATCCCGGCTTGAGATGCCCGGCGCTGGAGGCCAGCGCCGGGCACTTGCATTATCAACGCAAACTCCCATTGAAACAGGATCATGAGACGATGAACGTTCGCGCCTGTCTGTTGGGGGCTTCACTGCTGATTGGCTTGTGGCTACCTGCCGCGGCGCAGCCGGAAGGTCCCTACCCATCCACCTATTCGCCCGGTCCGTCTCCGCCCACGGCAATCGTCGGAGCAACTGTTCTGACGGCGGAAGGGCCTGCCGTTCCCGGCGCAACCATCCTGTTCCGGGACGGAAAGATTACCGCTATCGGCAAGGATCTTGATCTGCCATCGGATGTTCAGGTGATCGACGGCAAGGGAAAATGGGTTACCCCCGGCATCATCGACATTCATTCCCATCTCGGCGTGTTTTCTTCGCCGGGCGTGCCGTCGATGCGCAATGGCAATGAAAAAACCGGCAAGAACACAGCGGAAGTCTGGGCGGAGCATTCGATCTGGCCCCAGGATCCCGGCTTTGAGATGGCGCGCCGGGGCGGGGTGACCACGCTGGCAATCCTTCCTGGATCGGCAAACCTTTTTGGCGGGCGCTCCGTAACCATCAAGAATGTTTCCTCAGTCAGCGTTCAGGGCATGAAATTTCCCGGCGCGCCCTATGGGGCCAAGATGGCTTGCGGCGAAAATCCCATCGTCTACGCCGCCCGCGGAAATGATCCGTTCACCCGCATGGGAAACATGGCCGGGTTCCGCTCGGCCTTCATCGATGCCCAGGCTTACCTCGAAAAGAAGAGAAAAGGTGAAAGCCAGAAAACAGATCTGCGGCTTGAGACCCTGGCCGGTATTTTGGCCGGGGACATTACAACGCATATCCACTGCTATCGCGCCGATGAAATGATGCAAATGATCGATCTCTCGAAGGAGTTCGGCTTCAAGATCGGGGCGTTCCACCATGCCACGGAAGCCTACAAGATTGCCGATACGCTGGCCGACGAAGGTATTGGCGTGGCGACCTGGGCTGATCGCTGGGGCTTCAAGCTGGAAGCGTATGATGCGGTGCCCCTGAACGTAGCGGCGCTGGAATGGGCGGGGGTGCATACGATGCTGCATTCCGACAGCGCCGTTCTCGTGCAGCGGCTCAATCTGGAGGCGGCGATGGCGATGGCGTCGGCCCGCCGTGTGGGAGAAGAGATCAGCCCGGAAGTGGCGATTTCATGGATCACGCTGAATCCGGCGATCACGCTCGGGATTGCTGACCGGACGGGGAGCCTCGCGCCTGGAAAAATGGCCGACCTTGTTCTGTGGTCTGCCGATCCGTTCAGTGTCTATGCGGTCGCGGAGAAGGTTTTCATCGACGGGGTCAAGGTTGTGGACAGGGATGATCCTGCCACGCAGCCGGATTCTGATTTCCTCCTGGGGCAGCCGGTTTTGGAGGCAGCACAATGATTGATCGGGCGATAGTGCTTGTTGTTGGTATTGCAAGCCTTGCGGCTTCGGCCGTGGCCGAGCCGGTGGCGCTGCGCGGCGCGCGGATCATGACGGCGGACAAGGCCGGAACGATCGAGAGCGGGACGGTCCTTATAGACAAAGGGCGGATTGTTTCGGTGGGGGCGGACGTCCGCCTTCCGGCTGGGACCCAGGTGGTTGACATGACCGGAATGACGATCACGCCGGGCTTCATCGCGACAGATTCCGTGATTGGAATGGTTGAGATTTCGGGCGGATCGGACGCCGCTGAAACGTCAAGCCGTTCGGGACGTATCAGCGCCGGATATGACGTACAGTATGCGATCAATCCGCTGTCGACAACCATTCCCGTTGCCCGCAAGGGCGGCGTTACCCGGGCAATCGTCATGCCCAATCCGGGGGCGGACAATGCAACCTTCTCCGGGCAGGCCGCCATTCTGAGCCTGCAGGAAAGCCTGCAGCCAGAAATCATCCCGCATGTTGGCGTGGTCTGGGATATGCGCACCGGCGCCTATGGCCGGGGGGCAACCTTCGTCCAGTTCCGCTCCGACCTTGCCGATGTGCGCCGCTATGCGAAGGACCCGAAGCTCTTTGCCAAGGGCGAGATTGTGTCGCGACAATGGTCTGAGCCCGACCTTGCAGCGCTGGTCCCGGTCATCCGGGGCGAAAAGCCGATCACCGTGCGGGTGGACCGCGCGTCTGACATTCTTACGCTTATCGACATCGCATCGGCTGAAAAGATCAAGCTGGTGCTCGTCGGCGCTGCGGAAGGATGGGTGGTTGCCAATCAGATCGCGCGCGCGGGCATTCCGGTGGCCATTGATCCCAGCGACAATCTGCCGGGCGATTTCGACGAGATCGGCGCCACTTCAGACAATGCTGCAAAGCTTCATGCGGCGGGCGTGCGGCTCATCATCCGGGGCGGAGCGGCGGCACATGACGCCGGCAAGGTCCGGTTCTTTGCGGGAATGGCGACTGCGCGCGGCGTTCCGGCGGAAGACGCCCTGAAAGCGATTACGGCAACGCCCGCCATGATCTGGGGAGCATCCGACCTCGGATCAATTGCCGCTGGCAAGCGCGCGGATGTTGCCATCTGGTCGGGCGACCCCTTCGAGCCGGCAACCGAGCTCCGCGGGCTTTATATCGGCGGCCAGGAACAATCGCTCCTCTCGCGCCAGGATTCTCTGGAAGCCCGCTACATTCCCGCTGCCCAGCGTTCGGCTGCCCGCACAGGCGGAGAATAAGCACCATCGGGGAGCGGGCCTTCTGCGGAAGCCGGCTCACCGCCCTTCAATTTTTGGCTTTGTAAGGATCGGACAGGGTGTCCGGCCATCGCAGCATTCTGACCGGAGGAAACATGGTCTCTCTTGATGAGGTGTTCGCGCCGGCTGCGTCTTTCTTCAACGGGATCATTTTCTATTCCCTGAAGGCCGGGGATGTGGAAGTGCCTCTGGTCGTGCTGTGGCTGGGATGCGGGTCGGTTGCCATTACGCTGGCGCTCCGTTTCCTGAACATAAGGGGCTTTGCCCATGCCTGGAAAATTCTCATCAAGGGCGCTCCGAAGGATCATAATACCAAGGGTGAGATTTCCCATTTCGAGGCCCTTTCTGCGGCCTTGTCCGGCACGATCGGCCTCGGCAACATCGCCAGCGTTCCCATTGCCATCGTACTTGGCGGGCCGGGCGCGATCTTCTGGATGCTGGTGGCGGGCTTCTTTGCGATGTCTACCAAATTTGCCGAATGCGCCCTGGCGGTAAAATACCGGAAGATCTCCGCCGACGGCCGGGTTTCCGGCGGGCCGATGTATTACATCGAAGAGGCGTTTGCCCGGCTGAAGCGGCCGAAGCTTGGCAAGGTGCTGGGCGTGATGTTCGCCCTCATGGCGGTTGGGGCATCGGTCAGTATTTTCCAGATCAACCAGGCATATGTGCAGTTCGAACGGGTGACCGACATCAAGGCGCCTTTCCTGTTCGGGGTCGTTCTGGCTGTCCTGATTGCCGTAATTGTTCTGGGCGGTATCCGGTCGATCGCCAGGGTTACCTCGCGGCTGGTGCCGGCCATGTGCGCGCTCTATCTCGGGGCGGGCTTCGTGATCCTTGCTGTCAATGCCGGGCATATTCCCATGGTGCTGCGGCAGATTTTCGAAGGCGCGTTTGGTCTGGACGCTGCTGCGGGCGGGGCTGTCGGCGCGCTGATAAACGGGCTGAAGCGGGCCACCTATTCCAGCGAGGCGGGCACCGGCTCGTCGGCCATCGCGCACTCGGCTGTCCGGACGAACAATCCGCTGACGGAAGGATATGTGGCGCTGGTCGAACCGTTCATCGATACGATTGTGGTCTGCCTGACGACCGGGCTCATCATCCTCGTCACCGGCGCCTGGCAGTCGGGCATACCCATGGGGATCGGGATGACCTCCTATGCCTTTGAATCGGTGTTCCCCTGGTTTGCCTATATCCTGTGCGCGTCCGTGATTCTGTTTGCCTTCTCCACGGCAGTGAGCTGGGCCTATTACGGCTCAAAGGCGGTGGGATACCTTTTCAAGGACAGTCAGCGGGCGGACGTGATCTACAAGCTTGCCTTGTGCGCCGTGCTTTCCACCGGCGCGCTGGTGCAGCTGGTGCATATCGTGGACTTCATCGACGCAACGCTCTTTGCAATGGCAATCCCCAACCTGCTGGCTGTCTTCATCCTGCTTCCGGAACTGAAGCGGGATCTGGCGCGCTACGAGCTTGGACTGGCCAAGGCGGCTCGCTGAGGGGCTTGGGACTAGGATTTCACCGCTTCGGCCCTGACCGGGCGCATCAGCAGGGCGGTGATGGCCTCGTCCACGGTGATCTCGCCTTCGATGACGGCGGCGACGGCTTCGCAGATCGGCATTTCGATGCCGCGTTCGCGGGCGAGGCGGCGCAGGACCGGGGCAGTGGCGACGCCTTCGGTGACGGCGTTGCGGGCGGCGAGGATGCCGGCGAGGGGTTCGCCTTGGCCAAGCGCCAGGCCGAGGGACATGTTGCGGCTGGTTTCCGAGGAGCAGGTGAGGACGAGATCACCGAGGCCGGAGAGGCCGGTGAGGGTTTCCGCCTCGGCTCCGAGGGCGAGGGCGAGGCGCGTCATCTCCGCGTAGCCGCGCGCGATGAGGGCGGCATGGGCCGAGCGGCCAAGGCCCTTGCCAAGCGCGATGCCGCAGGCGATGGCGAGGACATTTTTCACCGAACCCCCAATCTCCGCCCCCAGAAGATCCGTGCCCAGATAGGGCCGGAAGGTGGGTGTGGATATGGCCTGGATCAGCTCTGTGCCGAGGATGGTATCTTCCATCGCGAGGGTGACGGCGGTGGGCAGGCCCTTGGCGACGTCGATGGCGAAACTTGGCCCGGACATGACGGCGGGGATCGCTTCGGGTAGCTCATCCTTGAGAACCTGCGTCATGAATTCACCGGTGGCGAGTTCGATGCCCTTCGAGCAGAGGACGACGGGCGTGCCGGGGCGCAGGCTGGCCCGCAGGGCGCGCAGGGTGACCCGGGTGTGTTGGGCCGGGGCGACGGCGAAGATGGCGTCGGCGGGGCCGAGGTCTTCGAGGCGGTTGGTGGCGCGGATTTCCGGCTTCAGCGGCACGCCCTTGAGGAAGGCGGTGTTTTCGCGGGCGGTGTTGATGGCGGCGGCGACTTCGGGCTCGAGTGCCCAGAGGTGGACCGTCTGGCCTTCGCGGGCGAGCATCTGCGCGATGGCTGTGCCCCAAGCGCCTGCGCCGATGACGCCGAATGTCTTGAAATGTTTCGTCATGCGGCCGGTTTTGGCCGAAGCCGGGGCGGGGGGCAAGCGGGGATACTCTTTAGCCCCTCATCCCCGCGAAGGCGGGGATCTCGCAAGGTCATTACCCGCCCTAGACCCCCGCTTTCGCGGGGGTGAGCGGGAGGAAGGGTTGAGGGGGGCGCTATCAGACGAAGGTGAACGTGCCCTGTTCGCCGTCTACGGTGATGGCGACCTTGCGGCCTACGGGACTGGCGTCTTCGCGCAGCACGGCGAGGGTGGCGGCGTCGGCATTGTTGGCGATGGCGCGGCGGCCATCGGCCAGGCGGGCGAAGATGATGCCGCGTTCCGGGCCGTCCTTGCCATGGGTGACGGTGAAGGTTTCGAGCGTCGCTTCGCAGGTTTCAGTGGCAATCCCGACCTGGCTGGTGGGCTTGGCGCCTTTTTCGGCGGGGGTGAATTTCGCCGGTTTGGTGGTGGAATAGACGCCGGCGGCTTCCTTGGTCATCCAGCCGCCATTGGCGAGGACGAGGCCGGAATGGCCGGGGTTCTCGCGCAGGCGGGCGACCATTTCAGCTATTCCGTGTAGGGAGTAGTTGTTGCCCGGGCCGCCGAAGAAGGGCAGGCCGCCTGTGAGGGTGAGCGGGCGCTTGTCGGTTTTCCAGTCGAGGCCGAGCGCGGCGGCACCGGAGAAGACGGCGCAGGGGAAGCAGGAATAAAGATCAAGATGGTGGATCTCGGCGCTGGTCTTGCCGGCCTGGGCGAGGGCGCGGGAGACAGCCGTGTCCATGGCCCAGGACCGGTCCAGCACCGGGCGGACGGAGATGTGGTCATCGCCGGCTTCGCCGCCGCCATGAAGGTAGACGCGCTTGGACTCGGGCACGCCGAGTTCGTCTGCCTTGGAGGAGGAGACGAGGATGGCGGCGGCGCCCTGGTTGACGGCGTCCTGCGCGATGAACCATTTCAGGAAGGGGTCTGCATACTCATAATTTTCGCGGGAGGGCGTGGAGAGGAACTCCACCGAATGTTCCTGCGGGAATTGCGAGTAGGGGTTTTTCGCGGCGACGGCGGAGAAGGGCTGGAAAAGCTCGGCCATGGCCTTGCGCTGGCCGGAGCGGCTGCGGCCTTCGCGGGCGGCGATGGCGTTTTCAAACAGGCCGTAAAAGTAAGCCGGGGTGACGAGGCCGTGCTTGATCTCGGGGCGTGAGAGCATCATCGGGCCGAGGCCGCGGTCTTCATAGTCGCGCGCGTCCTGGTCGGCCCAGTTGATCTCGACGCCATGCTTGCGGGCGCCCTTGGAGGCGCGGTTGGCCTCCGAGCCGGAGATGAGGACGGCTTCGAACTCGCCGTCATGGATGCGGCGGGCGAATTCGTTGACGAGGGCCTGCGGGCTCTGGCCGCCGACGGTTTCGTAGACGAGGTAGCCGGGGTTTGTGCCGGTTTCGCGGGCGAGCGTGCCGGGGAGGTTTGTGTTGTGGCCATGGGGGTGGTGGTCGCCGGGGACGGAGTCCTCGAAGATGCGCACGACGGCGAGGGCATCAATGGCGGCGGCGATGCCGGGGGCGCCGGTGTCAGCGAGGGCAGCTTTGGAAGCGTCTGCCATCAGGGAGAGCGGCGAGGGGGCGCCGGCCGGGTCCTTCTTGCCATCCCACTGGCTCATCGCCTGGCCAACGCCGATCAGGACCGGAAAATCACCTTTTGCCATTGCCCGCGCTCCTCAAATTCAAACAGGTCTGGTGCCCCGTTTAACGTGCGGTAAGCGGTCTTGGGAGCCCCGACGCAGGGGAAGGGCGGCAATTGCGACGACACTGTCAGGGATTGGCGCGCATGAAGTCTATGATCGCCTGGCTGAAGGCTTCCGGGCGGTGTTCCTGCAGGAAATGGCCGCCGCCGCTGATGGTGACATGCTTCTGGCCCTTTGCGCCGGGGATGCGGGTCTGGAACGGGGCCTCGCCGCCTTTGGTGACGGGATCGTCATCGGCAAAGGCGGTGAGGACGGGTTTCTCGAATTTCTCGAGGACGGCCCAGGCGGCGTCATTCTTCGCGCGTTCCTCGGCTGCGCCGGGGAGGAGCGGCACGAGCGAGGGAAAGCGACGGGCGCCGGCAAGATAGGTTTCATCCGGGAACGGAGCCTCATAGCCATCGAGGACGCTGTCGTCGGCAATGTCCGAGAGGAGACCGAAGACATCGCGGATGGAAAAGTCTGGCGCTTCGGCGGCATATTTGACCCAGAAGAGGAAGGCGCCGGGCGCGCCGGAACGGAAAGCGTCGCCGACATCTTTGGCGCTGGGAACGGGCACCTGCGGATAGAGCATGCCGAGCATTTCCGACATCTGCGGGGCGAGCTGTCTGGAATCCGGCAGGCCGGTATTGGCGACGGCGAGGCGGGCGAAGCGATCCGGGTGCAGGCCCACCAGGCGCAGGCCGAGGAGGCCGCCCCAGTCCTGGCAGACGAGGGTCATATCCGTGAGATCAAGCGCCAGCATCCATTGTTCGAGCCAGCCGACATGGCCGGAATAGGAATAGTCTTCGATGGCGCCGGGCTTGTCGGACTTGCCGAAGCCGATCAGGTCTGGCGCCAGGACGCGGTATCCGGCGGCTGTCAGCAGGGGGATCATCTTGCGGTAAAGAAAGCTCCAGGAAGGCTGGCCGTGGAGGCAGAGGATGATCTCACCGTCCTGCGGGCCTTCATCGAGATAGTGCATCCGGAGGGGCGTGCCATCGGCAGCTTTCACCTCCAGATAATGTGGCGCGAAGGCATAGCCGGCGAGGTTTTCAAACCGGGCATCCGGTGTGCGCAAGACTTTCATTCTGTTTCCTCCCAGGCCGGCTTTGGTATGTATTGGCATGACTCGTGCCATTTCCTTCTGCGCTTCGCAATAGGCATTTGAAAGGCGCCGCGAAGATGTCTCAGGGCGGGCGAGGAATTTTCATTTGACGCTGGGCAGCCTGGTTCATAGGCCAGCCGGGCGGCCTCTCGCAGGCCCGCAAGGGGTTTGACCATGAGCGACCTTTCTGCGGATGGCGCGCTGATTGCCGCCAATATTGAAGCCGTGAAGCAGCGGATGGCGGCGGCCTGCGCGCGGGTGGGCCGGGCGCCGGAGAGCGTGACGCTGCTGCCGGTGACGAAGACCGTGCCGGCAGAGCGGCTGCGGGCGGCCTATGCGGCAGGCCTGCGCCAGTGCGGCGAGAACAAGGTGCAGGAAGCCAGGGAAAAATCCGAGGCGCTGGCCGACCTTGATCTCAGCTGGTCTATCATCGGCCATCTGCAGACCAACAAGGCGAAATATGTGGCGCGCTTTGCCGATGCGTTTCAGGCGCTGGACAGCCTCAAACTGGCCGAGGCGCTGGAACGGCGGCTGGAAATCGAAGGGCGGACGCTGGACGTGTTCATTCAGGTGAACACCTCCGGCGAAGAGAGCAAGTTCGGGCTGGAGCCATCGGCGGCGGCAGGCTTTGCGCGGGCGTTGGCGCCATTCGAGCGGCTCAAGGTCCGTGGGCTGATGACACTGGCGATCTTCTCGGCGGAGGAAGCGGCGGTGCGCGCCTGTTTCCGGCGGCTGCGCGCGGTGCAGACAGCTATCCGCGAGGCGGCGCCCGGCGCCCGCGTGGACGAGCTGTCGATGGGCATGTCGGGCGATTTCGCATGGGCGATCGAGGAAGGCGCGACGCTGGTGCGCGTGGGGCAGGCGATCTTCGGGCCGCGCCCGCTGCCGGATGATCATTACTGGCCTGGCCTTGGCAGCAAACGTGAAAAGGAGACGCCGTGAGCGTCATTTCGATCCAGAGCCAGGTGGTATTCGGCCATGTGGGCAACAGCGCGGCGATCCATCCGATGATGGCGAACGGCGTAGAGGTCTATGCCGTGCCGACCACACTGCTGTCCAACACGCCGCACTATCCGACACTGCGCGGGAAGATACTGCCGCCGGATTTTGTCGCCGATCTGCTGACGGGGGTGGAGGAGCGGGGGTTGGTCGCTGCCTCGCGCCTGATGGTGACGGGGTATCTCGGCTCTGTCGGCAATGGCGAGGCGGTGCGGGATTTCGTAAAGCGCGCAAAGGCAGCCAATCCTCAGCTTACCTACATCTGCGACCCGGTGATCGGGGACAGTGATCTGGGTGTGTTCGTCGCCTCGGGCTTGCCGGAATTCTTCCGGGCGGAGCTGGCCCCGCTGGCGGACATCCTGACGCCCAACGCGTTCGAATTTGGCCTGCTGGCGGGGCTCGCCGGGCACAGCACGGAAGCGGTGGCCGCCGCGCTGAAGCAGGGCGCTTCGGTCTTGCCAGGCCGGATTGCCGTGACGGGGGCCATCCCCGAAGCAGCGCCCGGCTTCATCGACACGCTGATTGGCGAGGGCGGGGCGGTCTGGCGGATTCGTACGCCGAAGGTGGATGTGCGCCCGAACGGTACGGGCGACCTCTTCACCGGCGCGCTGACAGCGGCGCTCGATGGGCGCATGACGCTGGTCGAAGCGGCAGAGCAGGCAGTGGGAACCGTGTTCGTGGTGCTCTCTGCCATGCCAGCGGGCCAGCCTGGCGAAATGCCGCTGGCCGCCGAAGTAGCGGCGCTGCGCTGGCAGGGGCGTCCCTTTAAGGCAGAGCTGCTCTGACAGGCAGCGCTTGAAGGCGGCTTCCGCTCCGCACCGCCCGGCGCTAGGATTTCGCCATGCCTGACCAGATCTTTGCCTCCCTGCCGCGCCTGAATGTGCCGCTCAATGCCCTCCGGGCGTTTGAGGCGGCGGCGCGTCTGTTATCGATTAAGGAAGCGGCGAGCGAGCTGAATGTGACGCCGTCGGCGGTTTCCCACCAGCTGAAGGCGCTGGAAGAGGCCCTTGGCGTGGACCTGATGCGCCGGGTGGGATCGCGGCTGGAGCTGACGCCCGCAGGCGCGCGGCTGGCCCCGCCGCTGACCGAGGGCTTCGCCCGGATCGGCGCGGCGGTGGCGGACGTGACCGAAGAGCGGCGCAAGGGGCCGCTGCGGCTGACCATGCTGCCAACCTTTGCCGTGCATTGGCTCTCGCCCCGGCTGGCGCAGTATCCATTCGAGAAGGCGGGGTTTGAGCTCTTGATCTCCACCAGCCAGGAGGTGGTGGACCTGTCTGCGGGCGCCGCCGATGTTGCCGTACGCCATGGCGCGGGCAAATGGCATGGTCTGAGGGCGGATCGTCTCTTCCCGGAAACGGTGACGCTGCTGGCCGCGCCGTCACAGCTGCGCGGACGGGAACCGCGTGAGGTGGTGGCTGCGTCAAACCTCTTCCTGTCGCAATACCGGCCGCGCAACTGGGCAGACTGGAATGCCAGCCTGCCGGGCGGGCCCGTCTCTCCCGGCGCGGTGACGATGGTGGATTCCACCAGCCTTGCCCTGCGTGCTGCCGCCGATGGGGCGGGCCTGACGTTGGCAGGCTGGGAGATTGCCGAGGCAGACGTGAAAGCCGGGCGGCTGGCGCCGGTATTCGATCACCGGATCGAGGCAGGCGGGGCTTACTGGCTGGTCTATCCCGAGGGGCTGGCGACCGACCGGCGCGTGCGCAACCTGCGCAGCTGGCTGCTCGGTCAGCTGGAGGCGCCGGGCCGCTAATGCGTCAGTCGCAGCGCGGCGACCGGGAAGGAGAGGATGACTGGCCTGAAACGGGTGCGGACAGAATTACCAGCCGCCGCTGCGTGCCCAGTCTTCCAGCATGGGCAGGCGGTCCCAGCCCCAGAAGGGCTCCTCATCGATCATGAAGAAGGGCGAACCGAAGATGCCGCGCGCCACGGCATCCTCGCCCAGGGCGCGGGCGCGCGCCTTGATCGCGGCGTCTTCCAGGCCTGCGCGCACGGCGGCAGTGTCAAGGCCAAGAGCCGGGGCAATGCCCGCGACCGCTTCCGCATCGCTGGTGTCGAGCGCGCCGGAATAGTAGCGGCGGAACACCTCGCGGGCGAAGGGGGCTTCCCGGCCGGGATGGTTTGCCTCGATCCAGTAGAAGGCGCGGGTCGCGGGTAGGGCGACTTTCGGATGATCCGTTGGCGGATCGAAAGGCACGCCCCTGCGGCGGGCAGCGCGGGCCCAGTCATGCCGGGCATAATCTCCCTTCACGGGTGTGGAGGAAAGCCCGCGCATACCGGTAACCTTAAAGGCCGCGCCCAGCATATAGGGCCGCCAGAGAATGGCCCGGCCCGCACGGGCGCCGAGGGCGTCAATCTCCAGCGCCGCGAAATAGGCGTAACCGGAGGAAAAATCGAACCAGAATTCGATGGGGGATTTGTCTGTCATCTGAGATTTATCCAAAACCGTGGGCCATGATCACCGGGCCGGTTGTGGCCGCGAGCCTGTCCTGCGCAATGCGGCGGTAATCAGAAGAGCCTGCCCAGGCGCGGAAAGCTGCTTCATCCGGGAAGGAAAGAAGGATCACCTTGTCATAAGGCCAGTCGCCTTCTTCGCGCGCGGGGGCGTCGTCGGCGGCGAGCAGGCGGCCGCCATGGGCGGCCAGCACCGGCATGAACGCGTCCACATAGCGCTGATAACGGGCCCGGTCCCCGATCTTCAGCTGGGCGATGACATAGACAGGCATGGGGCGCTTCCTTCTTTCGGCATTACGGCATTTCGGCGCCATAGAAGGCTTCGCCGCGTACCTGTTTTCCATTCTCGAATACCATGAGTTCGGCCGCGCGCACCTGCCGCGCGCTTGTGCGGGACTGGTAGTGAACAAGCAGGCTCTGGGTTTCGGGGTCAACCTGCAGGGAGAGGGGCGTGAAATGCAGGGAACCGGCCCGTGCCAGGGCGCCCTGCCAATAGGCCTTCAGCGCCGGTTTGCCGCGAATGAGCGGGCTGCCCGTGACGGCGGCCGCGACCGGGCTGATGAACACGCCATCCTCCGCCCACGGCGCAATCACGCCGTCCACATCATGCCCATTCCAGTCCCTGATCCAGGCTTCGGCATGGGCGATCAGATCCGTGCGGGAGAGGGTCGTCATGGAAATGCATGTCCTGTCTGTTGGCGCGGCGACCTTCGCCCGGCGCCGGGGAGGCTGGCGAGTGAAGAAATCTCAGGCTGCATTGAGGGCGAAAGGCGCAAGGAAAAGCTCAGCTCACGCGCAATGCAGGATTTTTCAGTTTTCACAGGCAGCCAAACCGGGCGAGGCAGGGCTCCCCTACCTCCACCCTGAAGGCGCAGACCCATGAGCGACGACCCCTATCCTCTTCCTGCCGCCACGGAGCGGCGGGTGCGCGAGAGTTTTGCCCGGCAAGGGCTGATGGCGCATCTGGGCGCAGAGATGACGCAGGTGTCACGCGGCCGGGTGGTGATCGTGCTGCCCTTCCGGGAGGAACTCACCCAGCAGCATGGCTTTTTCCATGCCGGGGGCACTTCGGCGATTGCCGACTCTGCCGGTGGCTATGCGGGCTTCACCCTCTTTCCGGAGGGCAGCTCCGTGCTGACGGTGGAGTTCAAGATCAATCTCATCGCGCCCGCTGAGGGCGACTGGCTGGAGGCGGTGGGCACGGTCGTCAAATCCGGGCGGACGTTGACCGTGTGCACGCTGGAAGTGTTCGCCTGCAAGGGAGAGGCCCGCAAGCTCGTCGCCGTCGGCCAGCAGACGCTGATCTGCCTGGAAGGCACGCCGGACCGCTGAAGCGCCTCCCCTCACTGCCGGCCATCCACTGCCGGGAGGGCTTGATCTGAAACCTGTTCCCGATCAAATACGCGCCTCTGGCGGGTGTAGCTCAATGGTAGAGCAGCAGCTTCCCAAGCTGACGACGAGGGTTCGATTCCCTTCACCCGCTCCAGATTACTCCCAGCGCCGGACAGACAGGTTGAGGGACGCCACCCGCAGGGTGCCAGCGCGTCTGGTTAATGCCGGAACACGTTGTCCAGGAAGAGATTTTAATCTCTCTTGGGCCCTACGTGCCGGGCGGTATCTGGTCATGTGTGCCTTCTCTGGGGTGCAGGCTGGCGTAATCGGCGGCCTCGGCGTAAAAGGCGCGCCATGAACGGAATTCTTCTTGTTGCCCTCGGCGGCGCCATCGGCGCGAGCCTGCGCCATGGCGCAGGCGTGGTGGCTGTGCGCTTTCTTCCGCTCGGCTGGCCCTGGGCGACCGGTTTCGTAAATCTGGCTGGCAGCTTTGCCATGGGCATCCTCGTTGGATGGCTGGCGCTGAAAGCAGAAGGCGCCAGTCAGGAATTGCGCCTCTTCCTTGCGACCGGCGTCCTCGGCGGGTTCACGACGTTTTCGGCATTTTCACTCGAGATCGCCAACATGCTGCGCTCAGGCGAGACGCTGAAGGCCGGGCTTTACGCCCTGCTTTCCGTTTTGCTCGGCGTGTCGGCCCTCTTTATCGGCCTCTGGATGGCCCGCAGGATATTCGCATGAGCGGACAAATCATTACTGAAACCGTGTCGGAAAAGGAAACCGGCGCGCGCCTTGACCGCTGGCTGAAGCGGCGCATGAATGTGACGCAGGGCCAGGTGGAGAAACTGCTCCGTACCGGGCAGATCCGCGTCAATGGCGGCCGGGCGAAAGCCAATACGCGCCTTGAAACGGCGGATGAAGTCCGCTTCCCGATCTTTGCCTCCGAAGATGCCGGCGCGCGCAAGGCGGCGACGGCACGCAAGATTTCCGAGGAAGACCGCGAATTCCTCCGCTCGATCATCATCTATGAGGATGATGACATGCTGGCGATCAACAAGCCGTCTGGCCTCGCGGTTCAGGGCGGTTCTGGCCAGGGGCGCCATGTCGACGGTCTGATCGCGGGCATGGAAGAAGACGGCCACCGGCCCGTTCTGGTCCACCGGCTCGACAAGGACACCTCCGGCGTTCTGCTGCTGGCCAAGCATCCGGCCGCCGCCGCGCGGCTGACCGAACTCTTCCGGGGACGGGAGATGGACAAGGTCTACTGGGCTGTGACCGTCGGCGTGCCGAGCCCGCAGGCGGGCCAGATCCGCTGCTGGATGGTGAAAGGCGTGCCTGACATCAATGAGCCGTCCGGCTATCGCCCGGTGGACCCCTACGCCACGAAACGCCGCGATGGAGACCGTGAACGGATGATCCGTTCGGCCCAGGGCGTGGAAGGCGCCCGCCATGCGATTACCGACTATGCCGTCGTCTCCACCGCCGGGCCGAAAGCCGCCTGGGTGGCGTTGCGCCCGGAAACGGGAAGGATGCACCAGCTGCGTTTCCATATGCTGGAAATGAACACCTCGATCCTGGGCGACCATAAATACAAGTCGCGCCGCGAAGTGCCCCAGGGGCTCGCCGAAGGGCTGCACCTGCACGCCCGCGCGCTGATCATCCCGCGCGAGCATGGCAAGCCGATCAAGATCATCGCGCCGCTGCCCCCGCACATGAAAGAGACCTTCGAAACGCTGGGCTTCCTGGAACAGGAGGCGGGCAAGGACCCGCTGGCCCCGTTTATCTGACATGCTCGGCAGACTGTCCTTCTGGATCAATGTGGCCCTCGGCGCCGGGCTCAGCGGCGCGGTGTTCGTGATCTACATGTTCTTCTCGCGCGGCATGTGCCGGGCGGCGCTGGAATTTGCGCCGGCCTGCACGCTGGAAAGCCGCTGGCAGGCCTTTCTGCTCAACTGGGACTCGGCGCTGTTTTTCCTTCCCATCGCTCTCTGCATCGGCGCGGTCGTGGGCATGCGCCTCGAAGCGCGAAAAGGCCGGGAGACCGCCGAGTGAAGCTCACCGAATTGCGCCTTGCGATCTGGGATGTGGACGGAACTCTCGTGGACAGCCGCGATGTAATCCAGGCCTGTATGGAAACCGCCTTCCGGGGCGCGGGTCTTCCGCCGCCGGACTATGACGCCACCCGCCGCATCGTCGGCCTCAGCCTGACCGAAGCCCTCTCAACGCTGGCCCCGCCCGACATTGGCGCAGACCGGCTGGCGGCGCTGGTGGAGGCTTACAAGCAATCCTTCGTCATCCACCGCACCACGCCCGGCCATCATGAGCCCCTCTATGCCGGCGCGCTGGAGCTGCTGGACCAGCTCAAATCCGATGGCTGGCTGATGGCCGTGGCGACGGGCAAGTCCCATCGCGGGGTTGAGGCACTGTTCGAGAAACACAAGCTGCGCCATTTCTTCGATACTGTCTGGTGCGCCGATGATGGCCCCGGCAAGCCGCATCCCTTCATGGTGGAGCAGGCGATGGGCGCGCTTGGCTGCGGCCCGCAGGAAAGCCTGATGATCGGCGACGCGATCCATGACATGGCGATGGGCAAGGCTGCCGGGGTGCGCGCGCTGGGTGTCAGCTGGGGCTTCGGCAAGGCCGAGGAACTGGCTGCTGCCGGGGCTGATGAAGTGCATCACGAGTTCACCACGCTGACCGAAAGCCTCCGGGCATTTGCCTTCGCCTGAGGCGGCGCAGAATCATGCGAGCCTGGCCTGAGCCCAGATAAGACGCGGCGCGCGCCACCCCACTTTCTAACCCCTGGGCTTAGCCAGGCATTCTGTAGCGGCGCCAGCAGATCCGCCGCTCGGTTTAGTTGCTTCCCGGCGGGGGCAGTTGAGATTTTTACCGATTGTTAGGAACATTTGCCGCAATCGGCGCGTTAAGGGAGAAATGTTCTCCCAAGAGTGTGCCGTGCTGGGCCAAGCGCAATCGATAGAACCATGAAAACCCTCATGATAGAGTTGGCAATTGCCGGGGCTGCCCTGTTCGCCCTCGGCGCGTTCGTGGTGACCCGGCCGCAGGCTGCCGAGGCCGTGCAGGCATCCGCGCTGACCCAGTTCACCCAGGCGGATTTTGCCGCCTTTGACCGTAATTTCGAGCTGGATGGCGACACCTGCAAGGTGGGCCTGAGGCGCGACCGGCTCTGCTTCGGGCGCTCGCCCGTCGAAGACATTCTGGCGCCGGGCATGACCCTGCCACCGGAGGTGCCGATGGTTGGCGCCGAATTCCGCGTCATCGTGGTCACCGAGCTCAAGGCGGAAAATCTCCGTACCATCCGGTTTGGCTGGTCGCTAGCTCTGGTTGATCCCGATACCCGGCAGGTTGCGGATGTGATGTCCCTCTCCGCGCCAGCCTTCGAAAAGGCTCGCCCCACAGCGGTTTACCCAACCGCGCCCTAGCCCCGGCGGGCTTGGAAGCGGGGGCTGTTCGTCGTATGGGCAGGGTATGACCGCTTCTCCCTCCGCCAATGATCGCCCCAAACGTTTCTACAAAGATGTGACTGTCGAGCCCGCCGAAGGCGGCGGCTGGCAGATCCTGCTGGATGGCCGAAGCATCAAGACGCCGGCCCGCGCCCTGCTGCGCCTGCCCACCGAAGCGCTGGCTGAGGAGTTGGCCGAGGAATGGGCCGGGCAGAAATCCCATATCGACCTTCTGAACATGCATCTGACGCGGCTGGCCAATGTCGCCCTCGACCGCGTGCCGGAGCTGCGCGAGGAAATGGCCGAAGAGGTCGTGCGCTATTGCGAGACCGATCTGCTCTGCCACATGGCCGAGGAACCGTTCGAGCTGGCCGCCCTGCAGGAGGCGCGCTGGTCGCCGGTGCGCGACTGGGCGGCTGAAAATCTCGGCGTCATCCTGATGACCACCGAAGGCATTATCGCCGCGCCCCAGCCCGGCGCCTCGCTGCAGGCGGCGCGGGACTATGCGCTCAGCCTCGATGATTTCCGGCTGACCGCGCTGGTCTATGGCTGCGGCATCTATGGATCGGCGCTGCTGGCGATGGCGCTGACCGAGGGGGCGCTGACGGCAGAGTCTGCCTTCCATCTCTCCCGCATCGACGAAGAGTGGCAGATGCAGCGCTGGGGCGAAGACGAAGAAGCCCGCGCCGCCGGCGAGGCCAAGGAAATCGAATCCGACGCCCTTGGCCGCTGGCTGGAGGGCCTCGCCAGCTAGCTGGCGATACCCGTTTCCCTGTCGAGCACGAACACCTCTCGCAGATAGCCATGGGCCTGCATGAAGGCAGCAATGCTTTCAAAGGTGGCCGTCCGTACTTTGCCCTTGTGATCGTCGGACCGCAGGCGCGGATCTGCCATCGGCGCAAGGAAACGCTTCAGCCCGCTTGCGTCCCGGACAACTGCCGGTTCGAAATAGGCGCCGAGGTTGACCTTGATCTGGGCGTAATTGTCCGTTTCCCACACAGCGGCGGCAAGCACGTCCAGCAGGAATTCCGTGCAGTTCTGGTAGCGGGCGTCCGCCGGATTGGCGATCAGGGTATATTCCGGAACATGCAGCGCTTCATAAGTGGGTGAAGCAATGACACTATAGAGGCGTTTCTGCACCTCCACCGCCGGAATGATAACGGCGACATCATCTTCCTGGCTTCCCGCCACGAAGTCGAAGGGGAAATCCTGCACCAGGCGTGAGCGGGATTTGGGCAAGGTCTCTCCGTCGCCGCTATAGAGATTGTAGACGGAATACCCCATCACTTCGCGTCCATCGGGCGAGAGGGACGGTTGATACACCCAGAATGCGCCATGGGTGTAATTGAAGCCCTCCGGCAGCTTGGCGCGCGGGCGGCCGGTGCGGAACACGATGGCGACGCGCGCGCCTTTCGCGGCAAGGGCCGTTTCAATATCCTTCGAGAAGCTGGCAGCCTCCTCCGGGGTAAACCGTCCGGAGACGGTGCTTTCTGAGGAGTCGAAGGCTGCCGCCGGGGGCGCTGCAGAGAGGAAGAGGATGGCAAGGCCGGCTGCGGCCAGAAACGAGCGTATCATCGTCCTAGTCCTCGCGGCGTGTTGCAGGGGCCGTCAGGGCTGGCGGCGGAACCGCTGTCAGCACTTCATCCGATACCGTGAGCGGTTCGTTGGCAGCTTCCCAGAATTCTTCACCCATCCAGCTGGCCGACTCGCCAACGGCGGTGGTCAGCCCGTCGACGGCCTGCAGGGGAATGGCGATGGCGCCCAGGGTAATCTGCGCGCCTGAGGCGGCGAGCCGCGCGGAGGCTTCGGCGCTGTCGCCTGAGGCGGTGGAGGCGTTCTGGAAGCTGTCAGCAAAGGCGCCGTCAGCAACAAGGGCAGCGACCAGAAGCGTGGCAATACAGTAGGGGGTAAGCGGGCGATTGGCCATGAGGGGCATCCTTCTGTGAGACGGGCGCGGCAATCCTTGCCCGCCGGACCGGATCACGCGCCGCAATGTGCAGTTTGTGATCAATCATTCACTTGCTTTGAAATGAGGCAAAAATAAGGCAATGTGAGTGATTGATTATTAAATGTTGACGGGATCCTGCGCCGCCGCTTTCCTGACAGCCAGATGAACCGGGCTGAAACCGGGAATGAACGCGCGCTTCAGGGCTGGTTTGGTGAGGGCGTGTTTTTCTGTTCCCATGATGAAGCCCATCAGAACTCTTGGAGCCGCCGTCGTTGCGCTTGCTGCGCCGGCGCTCTTCGCCCTCCCGGCAGCCGCAGACGGCCCGCGCGGGACCATCGCCAAGGTCGAGACGCCGCTGCTCGGCGCGCAGGTTACCCTCAGCGCAGGGGCTGGCTACCGGGATGATTTCCGCAGCCCGCGCTATAATGGCCGCAATGAATGGGGCCAGACCGACCGGCAGGTGGCCGAGCTTCGCCGCGACGCTGTTCAGGCCTGCCGCTCGGCAATCCGCACGGAAGGCTTCCGCGCTGGTTTCCGCGAGGTCGACTTCGACAAGGACCATTGGGCCCGCCAGCTCGGACCGCGGAATTTCTTCGTCACCTTCCAGGAGGTCGAGTTTGAAACCGGCCGGCGCGATATCGAGGCGCGGGTTGATTGCGAGGTGCGCAATGGCCGCGTCACCCAGGTTTCCGGCATCCCTCACAACCGCGATTACCGCAAGGGACCGCCTCCGGGCCGCCGCTGGTAACGCTACGTAACCCCTAATCACCGGAAAGCGCCCCAGGCCTGGAGCCCTGGGGCGCATTGCTTTGTTGACCCTGCGCGAGCTTGCCAAGCCTCGCGGAGTGGCTATTCAGTCACGCGGAAGCATCAAAAATCTGACGGATTGAAGGAGCAGCGCGGCATGCAGGATCTCATCGAGGCTCTGGAGCAGAAACGGGCAGATGCCCGCATCGGTGGCGGCCAGGCCCGCATCGACAGCCAGCATGCCAAGGGCAAGCTGACCGCGCGCGAGCGCATCCAGGTTCTCCTCGATGAGGGCAGCTTTGAAGAATACGACATGTTCGTCGAGCATCGCTGCTCCGATTTCGGCATGGAAGAGCAGAAGATTCCCGGCGACGGCGTCGTCACCGGCCACGGCACCATCAATGGCCGCCTTGTCTATGTCTTCTCCAAGGACTTCACCGTGTTCGGCGGGTCGCTCTCCCGCGCCCATGCCGAGAAGATCGTCAAGGTGCAGCAGATGGCCGTCAAGAATGGCGCGCCGGTGATCGGCATCTTTGATGCCGGCGGCGCGCGCATTCAGGAAGGCGTCGATTCGCTGGCAGGTTATGCCGACATCTTCATGGAGAACGTGCTCTCCTCCGGCGTCATCCCGCAGATTTCCGTCATCATGGGCCCCTGCGCCGGGGGCGACGTCTATTCGCCCGCGCTGACCGACTTCATCTTCATGGTGAAGGACACCTCCTACATGTATGTGACGGGTCCGGACGTTGTGAAGACCGTGACGAATGAGGAAGTCACCCACGAGACGCTGGGCGGGGCTTCGGTCCATGCCAAGAAGTCCGGTGTGGTCGATGGCGCGTTCGAGAACGACATCGAGGCGCTGATCCAGATCCGCCGGCTGATCGATTACCTGCCGGCCTCCAACCGCGACAAGCCGCCGGCGCGCCCGGTGCATGACAGCTTCGACCGGCAGGAAATGAGCCTCGACACGCTCGTGCCGCCCAATCCGAACACGCCCTATGACATGAAAGAGCTGATCACCAAGGTGGTCGACGAGGGCGATTTCTTCGAGATCAGCCCGCAATTTGGTGGCAACATCATCTGCGGCTTCGGCCGGATCGAAGGCTCGACCGTCGGCGTGGTGGCCAACCAGCCGATGACGCTGGCCGGCGTTCTGGACATTGACGCCTCCCGCAAGGCCGCCCGCTTCGTGCGCTTCTGCGACTGTTTCAATATTCCGCTGGTGACGTTCGTGGACGTGCCGGGCTTCATGCCGGGCACCAAGCAGGAATATGGCGGCCTCATCAAGCATGGCGCGAAACTGCTGTTTGCCTATGCCGAAGCCACCGTGCCGAAAGTGACCGTCATTACCCGGAAGGCCTATGGCGGCGCCTATGACGTGATGAGCTCCAAACACCTGCGCGGCGACGTGAACTATGCCTGGCCGACGGCCGAGATCGCCGTGATGGGCGCCAAGGGCGCGGTCGAGATCATCTTCCGCAAGGAAGCGGGCGATCCTGAAAAGCTCGCCGCGCGCACCAAGGAATACGAAACCAACTTCGCCAACCCCTATGTGGCCGCCAAGCGGGGCTATATCGACGACATCATCATGCCCCACAACACCCGCAAGCGGATCGCCACCTCGCTCCGCACGCTGAAGAACAAATCCCTCACCAACCCCTGGAAAAAGCACGACAATATTCCACTCTAGGGGGAGTGACATCTGACGGGATCGCCGCCACGCTGAAACCAGTGCTGGCGGCGATTTTGTATCTGGCGATAGAATGCGCGAGCCGGCACACCGGCCGTACCAAGGAGGAGACGCGGCGATGGCCGAAGACGCATGGCGGATGTATTTCGCGGAGATGGGCGGCCTGCCCGCTTCCATCGTGTTCAATGACGGCATTGCCAAACGCCTCGGCGATCTGCCGCTGACCCATGCGATGAAAATCCGCATCCCGCTGAAATCCCCGCGCGGGGATGGCATGACGACGCGGGAGGAAGCCGGCCCCGTCAACCAGCTGGACGAAACCTTTGACAAGATCATCACGGCCCATGGCGGGGAATATCTTGGACGCGTGACCAATAATGGCGTCCGCTGGGTTCTGGCCCTGATCCCGGCGGGCCCGCGCGAGCTGGAAGCGGCGCTGAATGCAGCCGCCGCCGAAGCCGGTTACGCGGCGGATATCCATGTCGAGCCGGACCCGGAGAAAGCCGTCTACTGGCAGGACCTCTACCCCACCGAGGATGACCGGCAGGTGATGGTCGATATGGAAGTGCAAAGCGCGCTGCAGCAGCAGGGCGATGACCCCGCCAAGCCGCGCGAGATCGGCCACTGGATCTATTTCCGTGAAGAGGCTGCCGCTCAGGCCTTCGCCGGATGGGCCCGCGAGACGGGTTACCGTGTTGATTCTGTCGCCCCGGCGCAGGAGGCGGCCCCTCTCTGGCTCGTCCGGATGGCCCATCATGGCACTTTGCAGCTCAACGACATATCCGGCCATTCCCTGACCATTTCTCGGCGGGCACGGGAAGGCGGCGGGCAATATGATGGCTGGGAAACTCCGGTCACTGTGTAATAGCCACTACAGGTTAGCTCACTTCCGCCAAACGGGTGCTGCTGAGTATTTGTACCCGGAATGGTGGCGGCCGGGAACAATCAGTGCCGGGATAAACAGGTTTCATTCGAAATTATTGCGCCTGAAGGGCGACTCAAGCATTTCACCTGAAACGTGCTTCCGGTATGTAAAACGCCAATGGGATTGCCTGATAATCAGCCGTTGCCTGTGAGGGCAAACCAACTCGACCAGGTCGGGGACAAGAAACGCGTGTTGCGGTTCTGGCAGACGGCTGGAATCGGCGCGGCAAATCACCGTCTGGAATACATGCAGTTTGGCGGGGATCACCTGCGCCCGCTGGTCTTCCTGACCTCGATCGAATACCCGATGAGCCCCCCCTGGGGCTTCTGTATTGATGCGGCCAATTCCGGTTTCGGGGTCTACAGCATCCGCCGGCCGGGCTTCGGGGCCTCTGCCCCCGTCGCCGGCATCGATCAGCAGGCGGCCATCATCGAGGCCTTCTTCGATGAGGCGGGGCTTGAGAACATCGTTCTGGTGTCGGTCGGGTCGGCCAATCCGGTGGGCGCGCGCCTGGCGCTGAAATCCCGCCGGGTGACGTTCAACGTGTTCGCCAACTGCGTGTTCAACCGGGATGTGATGGGCGAGTTCCGCCCCGCCTGGTTTGGCCGCCTCCTGTCGCAGACCACCGAAAGCCGGGCGGGCGCGCGCATCTCGCTGGGCGCCATCCGCCAGGCGGGCCGGCAGTTCGGCAGCCAGTGGTTCTATCAGACCTGCTTCCAGAAAAGCCCGGGCGATGTCGCCTATGTGAAAACCTATCCGCGCGAGATGGCCGAGGCGTGGGACATCGCCAGCGCCATCACCGCAGAAACCTGGCAGCAGGAATTGCAGCCCTCTCTGAAGGGCGACCCCTTCCTGCGCGATGGCCTCTTTTCGTCGGTGCCGGCAATGGCGATTTCCGGCTTCGAGACGACCGACAGCTGGAAGCGGGGCTTTGAAAGCGAGGCCGCCCGCCTCGGCGTGCCGGTTTCCTATCTTACCAGCGGAGACATTCTCGTGCCCTACCAGTCGGGCACGGAGCTTCTCACCCTGCTCAAGGCAAAGG
Source organism: Hyphomonas sp. (assembly GCF_013823385.1). Classification (GTDB taxonomy): domain Bacteria; phylum Pseudomonadota; class Alphaproteobacteria; order Caulobacterales; family Hyphomonadaceae; genus Hyphomonas. Next base: position 3,009 of record NZ_PNMA01000007.1, on the reverse strand, counting down.
TTGCCGCCTGAGGGCAATCTGGCCACAAGTGTTAGCGGGATATTATTGCGGCGCTGTGGCCTGCCGGACACAGGCATTTGAGCTTGCGGCGCTAAGGCCTTGAGAAGATGGCAACTCGCCCCCTCCAAAATTTGTCCGTTAACAAACATTACGTTTTGGCGAGGCGGCGTCATGGTTAGAACCTTGTTAAGCCTCCGGCCAGACCCTCATCGTGGGCTGAATAACAGACGCTTTCGCAGGCGAGAGGTTCGCGATGAACAGGAAAACTGTGCGCTGGGGCACGGATACGGGATTTGAGAAGAAGGTGAAATCCTTCGAGGACCGCAATGAACCGTCCGCTCACGGATTGAGGGGGAAGCGGGCGAAGGGGGATCTGGGCTTGAGCCGTGGCATCACCCGCAAGGAAGCCCGCCGCGACGCGGCCGATGCGATCCCTGTCTCCGAAGCGATCACGCAGGATCAATGGAGCGAGCGCGAGCAGCTGATTGCCGAGCGCGCCGAAGAGGTGCGCCGGGGGCTGAGCACGTGGATGTCGTCCACGGCCGCCAGCGTGCGCAACTATATCCAGGATCAGACGCCCTCGGACATTCACCCCGACCAGCTGCGTGAGGCAATCAAGGCCGAAGAACATGAGTATCGCCATTATGAGGTGGACGATACCGAAGACGCGCGCAGCAGCCATTCGGCTGCCATCATAGAGCTGCAGAGCTTCCGCCAGCGCCACGGCGCGCAGATTGGCGAGCGCACGCCGGATATCAAGAAGAATGTCGAGCAGGCCATCGCCATCCTGATGTTCGTGATGCTGGTTGAGGGCGCCTTCAATGCGCTGCTGTTCAAGGATGCCCAGTCCTCGGGGCTGCTCGGCGGGCTGATGATCGCCTTTGGCGTTTCGGCCGTGAACGTGCTTTTCGGCGTTGTGGCGGGCTTTTTCGGGCTGCGCTATCTCAACCATCCGGCCCTGCCGGCGAAGATCGCCGGCGGCATCATTGCCGGGGTCTGCATCCTTATCGGCATCTTCCTCAACTTCTTCGTGGCGCACTACCGCGACGCGGTGGAGAGCGCGCTGGCGGCGGCAGAGGCGGCTGGCCGGCTGGCGGAATTCTCTATGTTCGAAATCCCGCCCGGCGCCGTCATGCGCGAGATGTTCCCGAACATCTTCAGCCTCGACAGCTTTGTGGCGCTGGCCCTGCTGATCCTTGGGCTGACGGTCTTCTCCATTGCCGTCTATGAGGGGTATGACCGGATCTCTGACAAATATCCCGGCTATGGCCGCGTCTGGCGCAAGGAGCGCAAGGCGTATGAGCGCCGCCAGCAGCTGCGGGAGGATTTGCGAAGTGACCTTTCCGATTATTTCTCTGCCAGCCGATTGTGGTTTGAAACCCAGCTTTCCCGCCATGGCCAGGCCAAGCGCGAGATCGAGAAGGCGATGAATGTGATCGAGGCGCGGCGCGATATTGCCGTGGCCGTGGCGGCGAAGGCGGCCGATCAGGAGCGCGGCCTCAAGGTCGCCTACCGGCAGGCCCACCGGCGCCAGCGCAACCAGCTGCGCGACAGGCTGGGCGAGCAGGCAGCCTGCCCGGCCTATTTCGACGAGATCCTGACGCCGCAACTGCCGCCCTTCGATTTCAGCAAGGAACGCGCGCAGGCCAACGCCGCCATCAAGACGATCGAGCAGAACATCACCGCCCTGAACCTGACGCGCGAATGGCTGGAGACGCATATCCAGCATGTGCAACAGGGGCTGTCTTCGGTGGAGAAGAAGGTGGTCGAGGAGATTGCCAGGGTGCGCGACGCCAAGGGCGGCGACGCCAAGAAAGCCGGCTGAGGAGGCCGCCATGCCAAGACGCAAGGAAAGAGGCCCCTGGTTCTGGCGCGGCGCGATTGCGCTGATGCTGACATCCGTATTCGGACTGTTTGCGGCCGCCGCGATGAACCAGCCCCCGGCCACCGACAGTGAGACCAATTGCCGGATGGACCGGCAGGACCCCTCCCACACCCTCATTCTGGTCGACCAGTCTGACCCCTTCAACGCCACCGATATAGCCTGGGTGCGCGCGCTGCTGGAGGATGAGGCGCGGGCGCTGCCGAAATATGGCCGCCTGACGCTGAGCGTGCCCAATGCGGCTTCGCCCTTTGATCCGGTCACGGTCTGGTCTGGCTGCTCGCCGGGCAGCGCGGCGGGCGCCAATCCGGTTTTCCAGAACCCGCGCATGATCGAGCAGGCCTGGCAGGCGAAGTTCCACAAGCCGCTGATGGCGCGCACGGAGGAAGTGCTGGTGGATACGGTCGCGCCGAGTTCGCCGCTGATGGAGGCGATGTTCACCCTGGGCGACCGGCCGGATTTCCAGGCCGGCGTGCCGGCGCGGCGGCTGATCCTGGTGTCGGACCTGATACAGCATTCGAAGGATTTCTCGATGTACCGGGCGGGCGCCGCCTGGGAGGCGTTTGAAAGTTCTCCCCTGATGGACCTGCGGCCCGGCCTTGAGGGCGTGGCCGTGGTCGCCCGCGTGGTGCCCCGTCAGGAATATGCTCTGCCGCTGGGCGAAGTGAAAGCCTTCTGGCAACGCTGGTTCCAGGATACCGGGGCGGAATATGGCTCGGTGACGTAAGGGCGCGTCTCCATACATCTGTATCCGGACTGGCGGCGCCATCCGGGTTCGGATCAGTTCAGGTGGCTCACGGGGTGGAGCCTGCGCGGCGGGCGCCGCGGCGCCCGAAGAAGAAATTGTGTTTGCGGTGTGGGCACCTCGCCCGCCGCGCACTGCCGCCGGAGTTTCGGGCAGTTTTCGGGATGACTTCGGCGCTGCCAGGCCTTGACCACTTACCCTCACTCTCGTGACCTTGGATAAACACCAAGGCGGGCCAGTCGGGATTCTCTACCGGCTTTTTACTCCGGCTTGCCTGGATCAACGTCCCTAGAGAGGTTGCGGGCCGTTACTCCCACCGCCTCCCATCCTCCGGGGCGACCCTCCCCCCAAACCGAACGGTACCGGCGCGGCTCCTGTGGGG
>NZ_PNMA01000006.1 GCF_013823385.1 Hyphomonas sp. | reverse complement strand
TTCCCGGCATTGCGCCATGATTCATGCCGCCCATGTCGCAGGATTTGCCGCTGGCTGCCGCGAGCGCCATGGCCGTCTCATGCATCTTACCCATGCAGGCGTCATGCAGGCCTTTCGGCGCGTCGAGCGAGCACATCGCTTCAATCCTGTAAGACTTTGATTTTGTGTCCTCAGTCAGAAGGAAATGGACGCGCTCGCCAGCTGCGAAAGCAGACAAGTCAACACCTTTGGCGGCCTTGAAGTCCATCGTCATGGCATCCCAGTCGAGGGCGGCGATAGGCGTGTGATCGATCGTGGCTTTGGAAGCTTTGACGTCGAGGGCAGTCACCGTGCCTTCGCCCATCGGCAAGCCGCAATGGTCTGAGTGCTGCATCGCGGCACCTGAAGTGTCGCCTTCAAGCGCAAAGGCTTGCGAAGCTGCAAGCACAGCGGCAGCGGCGAGAATTGAGTGGGAGAGCTTCATTTGGAAGAGTCCTTGAATTGAATGATTGTTGAGCGGGCGCGGGGCGCTCACGCTGAACGGATGAAACAGGCTGGGCGGCCGCGAGGCACGCACAGTGTCATCGCAGGATCAATTCTGCAGGCGGACTTTCAGTGTGACGGGAGACGATCGAGGTCGGGGCGGCCCTATATCTGGTTCTATCTTAAGATCGGCGAGCCTGAACAGGCTGTCTGATTTCAGTTCCGGAATCGGCGGAAGAAACGCGACGTCTGCGGGAAATCCACTAACCGCCTTCAGCGACGCGTCGCCGGGCAGCGCAACGGTCACACAATGGGTGCAATCGCGGACCGGAACTTCAGACCCCTTATTGCAGTGCTGGTCCTTCGACAGATCATTTGCAGCAGTGTGGTGGTTGTGGGCTGAAGGTGCGGAAACGGCAATGTCTGGTCCCGCCAGCGCGCCTGCCACCGCTGCACAAGCACACACCGCATGCCCGCCGCCCAGCACGAGCAGCGTAAGGACAATGATTGCGTTGCGAAGCGAACCCATCATGGAGCGTTGACCAATTGAAACTAAGAGGCTATCTATACCCCATAGAGGTATATGTCAAATGCATCATTCCCCGTCTAAATCCGTTGTAACCCGGCTGAAGAGAATCGAGGGGCAGGTGCGCGGTGTCTCCGGCATGGTCGAAGACGGCCGCTACTGTATCGACATCCTGACGCAGCTCCAGGCGATCAAGGCGGCGCTCGGAAAGGTTGAAGACGAACTCCTGAAGAACCACGCCGCGCACTGCGTGGAAGAGGCCATCCGGGATGGAGATGTCGAGAGCCAGAGGCAGAAGTTTTCTGAGCTGGTCGATCTGTTTGGGAAGTATCGTGGCTGACGCGTTTTCTTTAGCAAACCTTAGGCGGGTGATGTCAGCGCAACTGGCCCTTGAGGCGGCCGAGCAGGGCGGTTAGCCTTTGAAAATGACCCAGAACCCCTTCCGGTACTTCAAAACGTCCCCCGAGATCATCCAGCTTGGTGTGCTGCTGTATATCCGGTTTCCGCTGTCACTGCGTAATGTCGAAGACCTCCTCCATGAACGTGGCATCGATGTCTGCCACGAAAGTGTCCGCCTCTGGGTCGATCGATTTGGACCATACTTCGCCAACAAGATCCGCAAACGGAGATCTGAAGCGATGCGTCAGGTCCCGCAATGGCGCTGGCATCTGGATGAGGTGTTCGTGAAAATTCGAGGCGAGACGCACTACCTCTGGCGCGCAGTCGATCATGAGGGCGAAGTGCTCGAGGCCTATGTCACGAAGAAGCGGGACAAGGCTGCAGCCTTGAAATTCCTCAAAAAAGCGATGAAGCGGTATGGCAAACCTGAGGTTATCGTCACTGACAAACTTCGCTCCTATGGCGCGGCAATGAAGGAGATCGGGAACGTACATCGCCGCGAGACGGGTCGTCATCTCAATAATCGCGCTGAGAATTCTCATCAGCCTTTCCGCCGACGAGAGCGGGTGATGTCGCGCTTTCGGCGTATACGAAGTTTGCAGAAGTTCGCTTCAGCGCATTCGTCTGTGCACAACCATTTCAATCATCAGAGAAATATCGAAGGGAGAGCCAGGTTCAAATCGTTACGAGATGCCGCCCTTCGCGAATGGCGTGAACTTCTTGTTGCCTGACACCTGCTCGTGCGCGAATTTCGGAGACGGGTTCGCATTCGTCTGACAGCACCCATTCCTCCGTACACAACCACTTCAATCTCGAAAGGCATCTCTACTCCCGGACAAACTTCAAGGCCCGCCGTGATGCCGCGCTGCGCGAATGGCGGGATCTCCTTGTTGCTTGACACCCGCTCGCGTGCGAATTTCGGAGACTGGTTCGAGTTAGTCTGACACCACCCACCAACGGCTGAGAAGGTAGTGACCCTCCTCTGACAACAGGCGGCGGATTGTCTTGCTCATCTTAACTGATCGATGCGGACAGTCAACAATTTGACAAATGTAAAATAGATGCATATATGGGCAGCAAGCCGCTATCAGGAACCGCGACCATGTCCGCAAGATCCGCCGATCCCAGATTCAGCAGGAGCCGTGCAGCCCTGATCGGGGCCGTGGCGGACCTCGTGCGGGAAAAGCCCGTTGAGGACGTGTCGATCACGCAGATTGCCAATTCGGCGGGTGTCACGCGGCCGACTTTCTATCAGCATTTCGAGAATGTCCCCGCAGCCACACGGGCCGCCGCGCTCAGCCGCCTGGCGGATGCCTATCCGCGTGTGGCACTTCCCGCCACGGCCACGGCCACGGATACTCGCGAGGCGCTTGAGGCGCGGGCTGCCTCCGTGCTCGAACATCTCTGGCGGGACCGGACATTCTACCGCCGGGTGATCGACGGCGCCGGCAGTGCCGATTTCTTCGACGCCCTCATGGAGATCGTCGCCGATCGCATGATGCTGCCGGCATTTCACCACAGTGTGCGGCAGACCGCTTCGGAGCGCGACCGGAAACGGGTGCTGGCGGGCGGCATCATGTGGCTCGTCGTGCGCTGGCTGAGAACAGAGCAGGGGGCCGTCCGCCCACAGACCATGGCCCGGCGTATCACTGATATCGCGATGAAAATGGGTGACGTATGAGAGATTTCAGATATGTCCGGAATGAAGGCGGCCGCAGGATGGCCGGTCTGCGCCGTGCCGGTTTCGCCGCTGCCCTCTCTCTTGCCGCCTCTCTTGGCACCTGGGGCCTGGCCGCGGCGCAGGAGGCGGAACCGGTATCGCTTGACTATTTCGCAGCACAGCAGCGCTTCCTCGACCGTTCGGATGCGATCGAGGCGGCGGGCGCAAATGTCCGCAGCAGGGAGGCTCAGGAACAATCGGTGCGGCATCTGCGCCGGCCGGATGTCGATCTTGAGGTACAGCTTCTGGAATACCAGAAAACGCTTTATCTTCCGCTCGGTTCGCTCGCGCCGGTCGCCGGGCAATTCGGCATTGCGGACCCGCTCAGATTCAAGCAGGAGATGACGGTCACGCGGCCGATCGCGACGGCGACACTTCCCCTCTATACGGGCGGGCAGATCGACGCGACGCGTGCCGGCGCGCGCGCCCAGCTGAACGCGGCGAAGGCGGAGCGGGATCTGGCTACGGACACCGGCCTTTCTCAACTGGTTCAGGCATACTATGGCCAGCAGCTCGCCGAACGCGCGCTTGGAGTCCGGCGCGATGTGCTGGCCGGGCTGGAACGCCATGTGTCAGATGTCGCGCGGCTGGAACAGGAAGGCTTCGCCAGCCGTGCCCAGCTTCTGCAGGCGGAAGTGGCGCGCGACGAGGCGGCCCGGGAATACCAGAACGCCATCGCGGCGCTGGCGACCGCGAATGCGTCTCTGGCCGGCCTGTTGCGGTCTCCTTCCGGCGTACGCCCCGTCAGCCCGCTGTTTATCATCTCCAAGCCGCTGGAACCTCTTGAGGAATTCACGGCAGTGTCTCTCAGACAGCACCCGCAATTGCGGCGGCTGGGCGCCGTCAGGGATGAGGCCGCAGCGGGCATCCGGATAGAGGAGGCGAAGCGCAAGCCGCAGGTCTATGGCTTCGCCCAGTACAATTTCGCCCCGCGCGACGCATTGCTGACGGACCCGGACTGGACGCTCGGCGTGGGATTTCGCTACAAATTCCTTTCGGGTGTCGATCGCGGCGCATCGATCGACGCAGCGCGCCAGACCGCCGCTCAGGCGCTTGCCGGCGCCCGCGAGACCGAAACGCAGATCGGCATCGGCGTGACGAAAGCCTGGTTCGAGGTGGACGCCGCGCGCAGGAGTTTCCTCCTGCTCGAAAGCGCTATTGTCTCCGCGCAGGAAAACCTCCGTCTTCAGAGCATTGCCTATCGGGAGCAGCAGGCGACTTCGCTCGATGTGGTCGATGCACAGCTTGGTATCGGCCGGGCACGCATCCAGCAGGCGCAGGCGGCATATGACTATGTGACCGCGCTTGCAGACCTTCTTTCCGTGAGCGGCCAGATGGACCGTATGGCGGATTATGTGAACCGTGCTGACAGGATCGTGCCATGAGTGACGCCAGCGAAACTGAAAATAGTCCGGTTACGGATGAATCTGAGAGCGATGTGCCGGCCTCGCCACCGGCATCCCCCGGTGAGCATACGCTGAAGAAACGGCTTGTCCCCATCGGCATTGCGGCTGGCATTGCCGCACTGCTGATCGCCGGCCTCTGGCTCAGCTACAAGCCCGTGCCGGACCAGTTGCAGGGCATGGTCGATGCCCGCGAAGTGCGCGCGGCGAGCAAGGTGACCGGCCGGATCGAGGCCTTCCATGTGGAGGAGGGCGCCTATGTCACCGTCGGCCAGATTCTCTATACAGTGGACAGTCCGGAGGTGGCCGCGCGGTCGCAGCAGGCGGGCGGCGCGCTCGCCGCCGCGCAGGCTGTCGAGAGCAAGGCGAGGGAAGGGGCGCGGCCGGAGGATATCCGCGCCGCCGAGGCCCAGTGGCGCCGGGCGAAAGCGGCGGCGGATCTTGCCCAGGTGACCTATGAGCGGATGCAGCGGCTTCATGAAGAAGGCGTCATTGCCGGGCAGAATCGGGACGAGGCCGAGGCCAATGCCGTCGCCACTAAGGAAGCCGAGCGGGCCGCGCGGGCGCAGTACGACCAGGCGCTTGCCGGCGCGCGGGAAGAGGACCGTCTGGCCGCAAGCGGGCAGGTGGAGCAGGCGCTCGGCGCCGTCGCGGAAGTCGAGGCGGCGGCGGCCGAAACCCGCGTGGTCGCGCCGGTCGATGGCGAAGTGGGGCGGCGCCTCGCCCAGATCGGGGAAATCGTTCCGCAGGGCTTTCCCGTCTTCATGATCACAGAGATCGCTGATCCATGGGTGACGGTCTATGTGCGCGAGGACCAGTTCCACGGGCTGAAACAGGGCGCCGTGTTCAGAGGCAGGGTTCCCGCGCTCGGCAATCGTGCGGCTTCGTTTCGCGTGACCTTCATCGCGCCGGCGGGCGATTTCGCCACATGGCGCGCAACCCGGCAGTCGAGCGGGTTCGACATCAAGAGCTTCGAGGTGCGCCTTTCGCCAGTGGAGGCCGTCGAGGGCCTCAGGCCGGGTATGACGGTCCTGTTCGACTGGCCGCAGTGAGGCGGGACGATGAGCGCCTTCTTCAGCGCCTTCACAAGGGAAGTCGCCTTCCTGGCGTCCAGCTTCTGGGATCGGGCGATGGTCACATGGATCCCGCTCGCGCTGATGGGCGTGCTCGCGCTGCAGCTTTCATCGGGCGTCATGCGGGACCTGCCGATTGTCGTCGTCGATCAGGACCGGACGCAGGTTTCGCGCGAACTGACTGCCGGCCTGGAAGCGGCGCCGGGGCTGACGATTGCGGCCCGCAATCCGGACATCGCAGCAGCAGAACAATTCATCCGCTCAAAGAAGGCTTATGCCATCGTCCTGATACCTGACGGGACGGGCAGGGCCGTCCAGAGGGGCGGCACGGCGCCTGTGACAGTGCTCTACAATGCGAGTTATTCGACGGCGTCCGGTGCGGCAGTGCGGGACATCAATACTGTCATTCAGAACCACTCCGCTCGGCTTGCGGCAGAGCATACGGCCGCGCTTGCGGCCGCGGGGAGCGTGCGTCCGGCCCCGGTTTCCGTGCAGAGCACGATCCTCTTCAACCCGCAGGGCAGTTATGAACTGCAGCTCATTTCCCTGCTGCATCCCGCGCTCCTGCATCTTGCCTTTATGGTTGCGGTGACGAGTGCGCTGGGGCGGGAGTTGCGTGACGGCACGATCGGGGTGTGGCTCTCCGGCTCCGGTGCGGTGGCGCTGGCGATTGCGGGGAAGGTCGCGCCTTATGTGCTGGTCTTCATGGTGTGGGGCCTTGCGGCGACCGCCTATCTTTCCGGCCTGCGCGGCTGGCCGGTATATGGCAGTGTGCTGACGATCCTGGCGGCCTATTTCCTCATGTACCTCGCCTATGCCGGCATGGCACTGCTGATCGTGGGCATCTCCCGCTCGATGATGCAATCGCTCTCGGTCACCGGGCTCTATGCAGGCGCCTCGTTTGCCTTCGCGGGCGCCATTTTCCCGATCGAGGCGGCATCGGACTTCGCCCGCTTCTGGAGCGCGATCCTTCCGTACACATGGTTCGCAAGGGTGGTTGCCGAACAATGGAGCATGGACAGCCCGTTTGCGGTTTCGCTGGCGCATCTCGGATGCATGGCGCTTTTCCTCATTCCGGGCGTCGCAATCGGACTGCCCCGCTATGTCGGCGCGGCCGCCGAGCCCTCCGTGTGGGGACGCCGATGATCCTCCGCTACTTCATTGCGACCTTCAGGGCGATCCGGTCCGACCGGCCGGCCCTGCTGCTCCTCGTCGTGTCGACTCTGCTCTATTCCTTCTTCTATCCGTCTGCCTACTCGGGCGAAGTTGCGACGCGCATGCCTGTCGCGGTTGTCGATCTCGACAATTCCGCCGCCAGCCGGTCACTCGCCCTCAAGGCCGGCGCCGTTCAGCAGGCGGAGGTCGTCGCCCATCTCCGCTCCATGCCTGAAGCGAGGGCGCTGATGCAGGATGGAAGCATTGATGCGATCGTGCTGATCCCTGCCGGCTTTGCGGATGAGGTACATCGCGGCGGGCAGGGCAGCGTCGCCCTTTATGGAAACGGCGCCTACCTTCTGCGCAGCAGCACGGCCCTCGGCGGTGTCGCCGCCGCGCTCGGCGCGGTCGGCGTGGAAGCCGCAACCGATCAGGCGCGCATGCTCGGCGCCCCTGCGGCGCAGCCGCTGACGGTGATTTCCCGGCCCCTGTTCAATACGCGAGAGGGATATGGCAGTTCGGTGGTTCCGGGCGTCGTGTTCGTGATCGTACACCAGACGCTGCTCATGGGGCTCGCCATGCTCGCGGCAACCCTGCGTGAGAAAGAAGGCTGGGTCCATGTGAGCCCGCCGGGCCTTCTCGGCATAGCGCTTGCCTTCTTTGTCCTCGGCGCGGCTCAGGTGGCGTATTTTACCGGCTTCGTTTTCTGGTTTCAGGACTATCCGAGAGCGGGAGCGGATATCTTTGCCCTGTCGGTTGCCGGGGCGCTGTTCGTATCCGCGACGGTCGCAGGCGCGCTGGCGCTTTCGAGTTTTTTCCGGAGTCGGGAACGACCGTTGCAGATATGGATACTGACCTCGCTGCCGATTTATTTCCTGTCAGGGTTGTCATGGCCCATCGAAGCGACGCCCGCACCGCTCGTTTGGCTAGGCAAGATGCTGCCGACGACACCCGGCATTAATGCCATGATCGGTCTCAACCAGATGGGGGCATCTATCGGGGACATATGGCCGGAGCTTGCGAACCTTCTGGCGCTCACGGTGGTGTATGGGCTCATCGCCGTGTTTCGCTACGGCCGGTCATCCAATCGTTTCAGGACGGCGATTCATTTGTCGCCGGTTTGACAATCGAAGTAATAGTCCGGATATTCAGGTTGCGACGGTAGTGTCAAAGGAACCGGGGTTGAGGTGGCCAAATCTGCCGAATAACCTCATGATATGACGAAATCACCTTTCCGCTACTTCAAGACATCACCCGAAATGATGATGTTAGCGGAACCGGGTCTTGAGGCGTCCGGGCAGGGCAGTTAGCCTTGAAAAATGAGCAAGAACCCCTTTCGGTAATTCAAGACGTCGCCCGAAATCACCCAACTCGCTGTCCTGATTTATGTCCGCTTCCCGCTGTCATTGCGGAACTTCGAAGACCTTCTGCATGAACGCGGGATCGACGTTTGCCATGAAGGTGTGCGCTTCTGGGTCGATCGGTTTGGCATCTACTTTGCCCGGACGATCCGCAAGCGGAGGTCAGAAGCGATGCGCCAGGTGAAGCAATGGCGCTGGCATCTGGATGAGGTCTCCGTGAAGATCCGCGGCGAGACGCACTAATTGTGGCGGGCAGTCGACCACGAAGGCGAGGTTCTGGAAGCCTATATGACGAAGAAGCGGGACAAGCCCGCAGCATTAAAATTCCTCAGGAAAGCGATGAAGCGGTATGGAAACCCTGAAGTCATCGTCACAGACAAGCTGCGATCCTATGGTGCTGCCATGAAGGAGATCGGTAATGCCGATCGTCAGGAAACAGGCCGGCACCAGAACAATCGGTCTGAGAATTCACACCTTCCGATTCGACGACGAGAGCGGGCGATGTCGCGCTTCCGGCGAATGCGAAGTCTGCAGAAGTTCGCCTCCACCCATTCCTCCGTACACAATCACTTCAATCTCGAAAGGCGTCTCTACTCCCGGTCAAACTACAAAGCCCGCCGTGACGCCGCCCTTCGCGAATGGCGGGAACTGCTTGTCGCCTGACGCCCGCTCGTCCGCGATATCCGGAGGCCGGTTCGAGTTAGTCTGACAACACCGCCACGATATCCTCATAACATTCTGATTTTAATGTTATTTGTAGGGGGGGTGATGTCAGCGGAACCGGGTCTTGAGCCAGGCGGGCAGGGCGGTTAGCCTTGGGAAATGGCCCAAAATCCGTTTCGCTACTTCAAGACATCACACGAAATCATTCAGCTCGCCGTGCTGATGTATGTCCGATTTCCGCTCTCACTTCGTAATGTCGAGGACCTGCTCCACGAGCGTGGCATTGATGTCTGTCACGAAAGTGTCCGTCTCTGGGTCGACCGCTTCGGCACATACTTCGCTCACAAAATCCGGAAACGCCGATCGGAATCGATGCGACGTAGCCCCCAATGGCAGTGGCACCTGGATGAAGTCTTCGTCAAAATCCGGGGAGAACGGTATTATCTTTGGCGCGCTGTGGATCATGAAGGGGAAGTGCTGGAATCCTATGTCACGAAGAAGCGGGACAAGGCTGCAGCATTGAAATTCCTCAAGAAAGCAATGAAACGATATGGAAATCCTAAAGTCGTGGTGACGGACAAGTGTCCATCCTACCGGGCCGCGATGAAGGCCATTGGGAATGAGAACCGCCAGGAAACTGGCCGGCATCTCAACAATCGGGCCGAGAACTCGCACCTACCTTTTCGAAGACGCGAGCGGGCGATGTCTCGTTTCAGGCGCATGCGAAGTCTGCAAAAGTTCGCTTCAGTCCATTCGTCTGTGCACAATCATTTCAACCATCAAAGAAACATCGAGGGGAGGGCCAGGTTCAAATCGCTGCGTGACGCCGCCCTTCGCGAATGGCGGGAACTTCTCGCAGCCTGAGGCCCGCTCGCGCGCGACTATCAGAGACGGGTTCGCATTCGTCTGACAGCACCGCCAGATATTTTCTGATTTGATCGGGGAAACCTTTAAAAACAATCCGGTATGGGCTGCGTTTGCGCTGCCCCTGATCGGCTGGCCTTTGGCCAGGCGCGCCTGCAAGCGAGACAGCGCTGCTTTCTCTCGCCTGCCAATCCGGTATCGGATGGAATGAAATAGTTGAGTTTACGCGTTCTGTTTAAAGACAAATACTTTGAAGATATGTTCCGAATGTTGAGACAATAGGCCGGTGTTCTATTGCATTTATGATACGTGTGGGCAGCTTTGCCCGCCGCACCCGGCCGGCATGTCAGGCGGTTCTTGAAATCTTAATCAAACGATGGTCTCTGACATTAACTATGGGGAGATCGATTCGGCATGTTCCCAAGCGACGACCAGATCGAATCCGCCAGAAATGGCGAGACTTCGACGGACAGCGATCTGCTGGTTGTTCAAGAACTGGCCCGGCGAATTGAAGCGGCGCTCCCAAGCAACAGCATCGATCGGCCAAATAACATAATAGACCTGGGCTTGGTTCGACGGCAACGTCAGCATAAAGATGGGATAGGGTCTGAACTCAATACCATATCCTGTCTGAGTTCACGCATCGGGCCACGCTACGCATTGCTTCTGGATATTTTGGGTTACAAGACTTTGGCGGACCTCTCCAAAGCCCACCCAATAGCCATATCCAGCATTCCAGGGATTGGAGAAATGCGAATACGTATCATTGCTTCGGCGATTCACAGTAATTGTATTGAAGCGCCTCTTTGGAACCAAGAGTCCTATGCCCTCTCCGAGCCAGAGCAACTATCGTTCAATTTTTGAAAACTAGCTTTAAGATAGAAAGTTACCATACCGCACCGGAAGCGGTGAGCAATATAGGCCATTGCCGGGAAACCCGCCTGGATCTGCCGGGAACACTTCATCCACATTACCTGCAACACGTGATCCGCCGCATGCGGACAGATATTCGTGCAAGAGACTGGCGGCCGTCTCAGTCAGCAGATAGTTTCCGACCCGGTGCCCGTTTCCGGCCGTGTAGCCCTTTTCAAGCCATGTTTCAAAGAAACCCATCGGCACGCTAGGACGGTGCTTCTTAGAAAGAAACTCGTTGAAGCCCTGATGAGACCCGTTGACCGCTTTCCGCAGCGCTTTGAGCGCTTTTGGGTCAACCGATCTAAACGCCGGAACGATACGCTTGCCGTTGGAAGGGCATAACGGATTGCCCGAGGTCAGCCCGAAGTACGTGTTCGCGCCCTGATGACCAATTGTTTTCGCGGCTTCAAACGCCAGAGCGATCTTCAACACGTCTGGAAGCGAGAGCGGCGTCTGCTCGTAGAGCGCTTGGATCGAGCCCGAAGACGGGAGTGAAAAACTGTCCACCACTGCCGCAAGAGATTTGTGGGCGGGGCTAATTGCAGAGTGGAGCTTCGGAAATGATCCATCAAAGAAGAAGAACCGCTTCTGGAGACTATTTGCCTTTGTGAGCTGCTCGTCGCTCAATGGATTGCTCAGTGAAGCAAGCAGAACGTCCCTGTGGCGAGCCAGGAAATCAACAAATTCAATCTTCTCGTCGAAGCCGCGGCTTGCCCTCGGATTGGGAACCGTAAACCGGGGGACTGTCGCGTACGGCGCTGACCCTTCTGGAAGGGTCCACCGCAGCAATGTCGGCGTCGCAGGTTGCGCAGTGTGATCAGCGGTTGGCATGACGAAAACCCCTTCAAGTTGAACAATAGATCAGAACGCGCGAAAGATTCAATCCCCCCAAACCCCGAAAACGCCCTTGACATTCTGAAGGGTGCTCAACCCGCAATCCGTGACGTTCCGGCCAACGGCCACATAGCCACCAAATAGGGTGATGTCGCGGAGGGGCTGACCCCATCCGACATCGCCGTCCGTCCAAACGCGCTCATGGGACGGACCTGTGCCATCGGCGGCAATGTCTCGCTCACTTCCGACACATCGAACAGGGTAAAATATTCCAATACTATCAGCTACTTAAAGCCAGATAGTGTGGACGACAGGTGCCCATTTTGGGCCTATTTAGAGGGTCGGCCTAGGCGCTGACGCGGTGTCGGTGGCGGGCCATCCGGAGACTCCCGATGTTCCACGATCCCAGTGTAAAGAATGAGACCGACAAGGCCGCTGAAGACCTCGGTGTCGTGCCTTGCGCGAAGCAGATGGTGAAAATCGAACCTTACAAGGGCGAGAAGCAGAACCTTGGCTTTGGGGGGTCGCTTGTCCAGATAGCGATCTGGTTTGCCTTCGAAATCTTCGCCCGCCTTTCTGGCAAGCCCTCGCCTGGTCAGCGCCCGCTGCTCGACTTCGGCGGATTGGGGTGGTGGCTGGTCAGCACTGCATCCCTCGTTATCTGGTTCCCCCTGCTTGTCCTGGGGGCCGGCCTGATCGAAACGGCTGGAATCTGGAACCTCATTCTTCTGCCAGTCATCTTCGTAATGCAGGTGATCTTCGTAGGGTGCTTGCGCGTGCAGCAGGTGACCTTCGCACACTATGCCGTACACGGATCGTTGTCCAAGCGCCCGTGGCTCAACAAGATTGTGGCGCAGTTTGCGACGATTGTGCCGCTTGCGCAGAACCCGGCTGAGTACCGGGCAGATCACGTTCAGAAGCATCATCGTACCCGGTTCTTTACCTCCATCCACGACCCCGACGCGGCGTTCCTGCTCCAGTTGGGCTTTCGGCCTGGAATGTCGCGCCGCCAACTGTACGCCCATCTCTGGCGCACGATCTTCTCGCCGCGCTTCCATGGGCTGTTTGCCATCGCGCGCCTCCGCTCGACGTTCGTGACTTCTGACACGGTGCATAAGATGGCAGCCGCGCTGTGGCTGATGGCGCTTCTCGGTCTGGCGTTCATCGTTCCGTGGTGGGTGTTTTTGCTCGCCGTCATCATGCCTTGGGGCCCCCTCTATCATGTTTCGTCTCTGATCCAATTTTTGACGGAACATCGTTGGGCGATGACGGAACGCGGCCCCTCGAACAGCAGCGAATACGCTGACCGTTGCGTGGGGCGTTTTTCCCTCCTGCCTGCGCCAACCGGTAAAACGGGCATCCGCCTCTGGCTCGCATGGGCTCGTTGGGGCGCACTGATGATCCCCGAGATTCTGGTGCGGCTTGGCTCCTGGGTCGGAGATCTTCCGGCGCATGACCACCACCACCTCGTCGGGCACGCCGGGCACAATCCCGAAGACTGGCCCAAGGCCATCTTTGAGCGCCAGCGCAGCATCGATGAGGGCGACCCGGCCGGACTGGCCAATCGCGAAGTCTATGGCCTGAAAGCCGCGCTTGATTGGGTCTTCGAGGGCCTGAGCGATCCGAAAGACTGACCCCACCGCCAACCCCTACTTGCCTTGAACGCCTTACCCCCAAAACCCCGAAAGGAAATCCACCATGAACTATGCAAATAACTCGAACAAATTCGCTGCGGTCCTCAATGGCAACGTGCCGGTCCCGCGTCTGCTCAATGCGTTGGCCCACACGACCGCCGGTCTCACTGCCGCGCTAGACCGGTCCGCAGTTACCTATCTCGACTATGAGAACGCCGCCGATCAGTTCCATTCAAAGATTGCCGAAGCGCCGTTCATCATTCTAAAGGCGAAGAACGGAAATCAGCTCTCCACACTTCGCGCGCAGGCCAAAGCCGAAGGTGTGCCGCACAACACCTTCATCTCGGCGATGATCGGTCCGTCTGCTGAAGAACAGCTTAAGCAGACCTATCACGCTTCCGGCGACAGCTTGGAATACTGGGCGGTTGTCCTCTATGGGCCTGCCGAGGCGATCAATCCACTCACCAAGAAATTCTCGCTCTTCAACATCAGTGTTTCGGATCAGGGAGGTTAACATGCGTTTCAATCAGCTCTCGCTTGCCGGACTTGAGCAAAGCTGGTCTGCCGCACTCGCTGCCGCGATGACTTGGATTCCCTCGTTCAGTGGCTCTTTCGACTCTCGCCTCGTACAGGTTCGGGGCCGCGACCTTCTCGCTGCGTTGATTTTGGTGGTGATGCACCGGCATGGCACAGCCGCCACAATGGAAAATGTTCGCGAGCTTATCGATGGCGAGATGTCCAAGCCGGGCTCGGTTCTTGGGGGGCTGATACACTACGAGACGCATCAGGTGCGCGATGTTTCCAAGATGTGTCTTGCCGCGCGGGGATCCTGCTTCGGCGACGCCGTTCCATTCCTGGCTCTGAACATCCAGGAAGAGCGAACCGGCGCTGTGGAGAGATTATGGCCTCCCAAAGTCATGTTGGCGGTCTAGCGCCAACATGCCGGGCGGACCGGTATGCACGGACAAGTGGCGGCGGTCTTACTTAATCAGCCTCCGCCAATTCCTCGGCGACTTCAACAAACTGTTCGAGGGCGGCACGGAGGTTCTCTGCGATCTCCGCTGCGATAATGTCGGGCGGGGGCAGCGCATCGACATCTTCCAGAGCGTCGTCTTTGAGCCAGAAAATGTCGAGATTGGTTTTATCGCGGGCGACCAGCTCCTCATAGGTGAAGGACCGGTGGCCATCTGGATGAGCGCGCGGGGCACTGGATCGCGCATATCCCGGAACAAGGTCTCTTCGCCGGTGGACTCATAGTCGAACAGGAGTTGATCCGCCCAGCGGGCGAGATGGCCGGGGAGGGCGCCCATGTATTTCTCAGATTGTCCGGCAACGCCGGAGAGGGTGATGCCCTGTTTCTTGGCCTCGATCACGCCGCAAGCCTTGCCCTGCAAGAAGAGAAGGTAGTCGGTCTCGTCTTGCCCAAGCTGGAAATGCCGCATCGCGACACCAAGCGCGGCATTGCGGTTGTGCGCGCCTTTATCCTGCAGCACCCAGCCTGCGGCCTGCAGGAGGGCGTCTATGGATTGCCGGGCGCGATCTTCAGGAGTCATCGCCGACAACTCATAATGTCATGAATGCATCTGAAAAGTGGAATTTAATGCAGCCGGAGACAGTCAACCCGCGCGAAGGCGGGCAGACTGGGGGATATCACTCTGTCAGGCAGCTCCCACGAAGGGCAGTTTTTTGGGAATTAGCGCTGACGCCGGCGGCATTCTCAGCGGGAATCAATAGCCGGGGCATGCTCTGCGAACTTCCGGGTTGGCCAGGGGAGCCGGATTGAGCCCAGAACCAGCGCGGCGCTCAGGAGGAGGCTGGCATTGACGATCCATGCTGCCGGGTCCGTGATGCCTTCCGGTGCGTAGCGCAGGGCGTGCAGTACCGGTAGGGCAATCAACATCAGTCCAAGGACGATGCGAAGGTAGCGAGAGACAGCCAGCGGCGCCGGAGCGAGGAATGCCGGGACAAAAGCCAGCAGGCAGACACCCAGATAGAAAGGGATTTCCGGAAGGTGCAGCCCAAACAGGCTGGTGAGCGCGATGGCGCAATAGGAGATCGGCTGCCCCCAGACGAGCGCATACCAGGCGCGCTCCCAACCCGGCACCGGCTTTCCCTTGTCCTTTCGCCGCGCAATCCAGATGGTCACGCCGGTGGAGATGATCGCTGTGAGGCCCAGCCCCAGCAGCACATAGGCGATCTTCACCGGCCAGCCGCCAAACCAGCCGAAGTGCAGAGGCCCGAGCGCGGCAATCAGCTGAGCGCCCGCAGGCCCATCGGCAAAGCCGCGCGAGCCGGCGAGGTTTCCCTCTCCATCGTAGAAATACTGTTCTGACAGGGTGAGGTCGCGCGGCATGTGAAGCGCGACGAGGAAGCTCTGGCCTTTTTCTCCGGCTTTGTAGAGGGCCACGCGCTGAAGCCGGGCTTCCGGGTGCTTTGCCAGCGCGCTTTCGATAGCGGGCACGATCTGCGGCAGGGGGGCGGGGGCGGGATCTTCGGCAAAGACCGGGCCGCCAATGGTGGCGCGCGCGCGGCTCATATCGCCGTCGAAGGCAGCCATGGCGAGGGTGCCAAGAATGATCGCCGAGAGCCCAAGCAGGGCCCCGGTAAATGGGACGGCGATATGAAAGGGAAGCGCCCAGACGCTGAGCCGGTTGTGGAGATCGGCCTCCTGCAGGCGCCGGGACCCGCCGCGCCGGAACGTGAACGCGTCGCGGAAAATACGGGGGTGCGACAGCGTGCCGGACACGACCGAGGCAAGCAGGGCGACGCCGGCCAGGCCCACCAGCGTCAGGCCGATCATCTGAGGCATATGCAGGTTGATGTGCAGATGCTCGATGAAGTGAAGGGCGCCTTCCCGGCGCTCGCCCAGCAGGTTGCCTTGGCCGTCGACATTGTAGATCGTTTCGGCGCCTGTGGTGAAATCCATTATACGGAGGGATGCATACGGCGCGTCGGCTGCTGGCGGTGTCGCCACGATATAGTCGTTGATCCCTTGCTCAGCCGCGATCTGCACGCCTGTTTCCAGCATCCGGGCAATCGTCGCGGGCGGCATGTGCGTCGTGATGGGAACGGTTGGATTTTCCCAGCGCGCCAGCTCAGCGGTCGGAACGAGGAGTGTGCCGGAAATGCAGAGGACGTACATAAGCGCCGCAAAGGCAAGGCCCAGAGCAGAATGGCCCGCCAGCATGGAGCTGACAAACCGGGCGGGGATTTTTGGCCAGATGGGTTTTGTCATTGCTGCTGGGCCCGCCCTATATGAACGCCGCTGTGTAGGCGGCAATGCTTGAGAGGATAAGGACGGCCAGCGCGCGCAGGATGCGGTCGTCGGCGAGGGTCCACACCATGCCGCCGGCCCAGAGAAGCGGCACCGTCAGGCCCCCGATGGCGATCCGGTCGGCTTCGCCCAGCGGCAGGCCTTTGGCGAGCGCAACGCCCGCGCCGACCGCTGCGAGCCCCGAAAGGGGCCCCGCCAGCAGCACACGGATCACGCCCCGCCAGAGGCGGCTGGGCCTGTCGGACGGATCCGTTGCGCTGGCGCGCGCAGGGCCGCTGCGCACCTCGCGCCAGCGCACGTGAGTGGCCAGGACCGCCAGCGCGACAATGGAAAACAGCGTGATGCCGGCGGGTATCCCCACCTCGGCGCCCAGCCAGGCCCCGCAAAGAGCCACGGCAAGGGCGCAGGCGGCCCAGCCTGCGCTGAGCAGCCAGGGTGTCCAGCGCGTGCGCTTGTCCCAGGCTTGGCGGAGCGCGGCAATGCCGGCGCCCGAGAGCGCCAGCGCCGCCACAGGCAGGAGCAGGCCGGTCATCCGCCCACCTTCAGAAGCTGGCGTCGAGGCGCACGGAGATCACTCGCGGATCACCGAGGCGGGCAAAGCCGCCGGAAGCGTCCCGGTTCAAGGTTGTGTAATAGTCCTTGTCCAGAAGATTACGCGCCATGAGGGACGCGCGGATACCATTTGCAAAATCGTATCCAAGGCGCGCATTCAGCAAAACCCGTTCGCCGGTCTTGTTCTCTTCAAGGTTTTCCTGATCGGAATAGGCCGATGATTGGTAGTTTGCATCCAGGCCGCCGAAGATGCCTTTCCCCTTGTCATAGCTCACGCCGGCATTGGCGCTGTATTCGGGCGCATAGGCAAAGGTGTTGCCGTTGAAGTTGTCCGGTTGGCCGGCGCCGGCGTTCGGATTGGGGAATTCCTTGAATTCGGTGTGGGAATAGCCCACCCCGCCATAGAGATTGACCGCTTCGGTGAGCTGGTAGTTCAGCTCCGATTCCAGTCCGTAGACGGCCGCTTTTCCGGCATTTGCCGTGGTGTAGAAGTTGGGTGCATTTGGCACTTGAACGGAGACCTGCTGGTCGGTCCAGTCAGCATAGTAGATATTGGAGTTCAGTGTCAGCCGGCCACCGAGGAATGATTGGCGGGCGGAGAGTTCGTAGTTCCAGAGATATTCCGGATCATAGACCGATACCGATCCATCCAGGGCCGAGATTTCCGAACCGCCGGCGCGATAGGCTTTCTGAACCACAAAGGCCAATGTGGTGTCCTCGCCGGGACGCCAGCGCAGGCCCGCCTTGGGCAGGAAGGCGTCGTACTCGGTCTCGCTGATCTGGGCCGAACGGCCCTCGAGGGCGCGCAGGAAATTATAGGCAGGCGGAAGATCGCCCAGGATCAGCGTGTCGGCAATCGCCTCATTCTTCTGGGTTTCGTTATCGTAGCGCGCGCCGAAGAGAAGATCGAACTGATCGGTGATGGCATATTCCCCATCGAAGAAAACGGCATAGTTTTCGGCTGCGAAGTCAATGAAGGAATCCCGGCTCACCAGATTGCTGAGCGGCAATTGCGGATAGGCGAAGGCGATCGGAATGGTGAAGCTGTCAGTATAGTCCGTTGACGCATCGATATAGTAGATCCCAACAGCGCCGCGCAGGCGATCGCCCGTATATTTGAAGCGCAGTTCCTGCGAGAGGGACTCGTCAATACCTTTGCGGAACAGGGACGAGATCGGCAGCGGCGTCACATCATAGTCCTCGATGCGCGTATAGTCAGTTCGCTGCCAGGCGGTGATCGACTGCAATTCGACCTGATCTGAGAGCTGCCAACTGGCATTCACAGACTGCAGCCAGGTTTTCGTGCCTTCAGAGCCGGCCACATCATAGGCCGCCTCCCGGGAAAATCCGGTTGCGGGATTGACGCCGTCTTCGCCGGCGAAATTGTCCGTATAGGATGTTGTCGTGATGATGCGGATATCGCTTGTGGGCTCAAACAGGAACTTGACGCGGCCACTGGTCACCTCGGTCGCATCTGCATCCTTGCCCAGATAGGTGTTCTTGATGAATCCGTCACTTTTGCGGTGCTGCGCAGAGACGCGCACGGCCAGCTTGTCCTCGACCAACGTGCCGCCACCTGCCGCGGCTATCTGGAAGCTGCCATACTCGCCCGCTTCCAGGCGCCAGCGCAGGTCCGGATCATAGCTGGGGTCGCGGGAGCGGGCATAGATGGCACCGGCAAGCGAGTTGCGGCCAAAGTTTGTAGACTGAGGACCCCGGAACACTTCGACCTGACCCAGATCCCAGCTCTCGAGGGGGCCAAAAAAGGTCGTATAGTTGCCGAGCGCGGCGTCGTCCACATAGACGGTGAGCGTCTGCCCACGCCCTGCGCCGCCCACACCGCGCTGGTCAATGCCGCGAATGGAGAAGCCAAGATCGCCGAAGGAAGCGTTGACGTTGGGAATCCGCTCAACCAGGTCGTAGAGGTCGCTCACGGGCTCGCGCGCGATCTCAAGCGCGCTGACAACTTTCACCGAAGAGGTGACGTCCTCAATCGCCGTATCGAGCTTTTGGCCCGTGACGATGATGGTCGACTGGCGGCTTTCGGCTTCGGTCACTTCCTGAGCGGCCGAATTGAGCGCGGCGATGCTGGCTGTGGCCAGCAGCATCCAGAATTTCATACAAGACCCCTGATTGCAAATGCGATTAATTCTCATTCGCGATACTGCGGAGTCGCAAGGGTGTAAAGGGGGGGAGAACGTGTTGCAGACCAATTGTCAGAGAGAGGCGGCAGGGTCGTCAGCGACGGGCGGTTACGCCTCGATAGAGCCGCTGCCTGATCCTGTTTCTCGTTCCGGAACCGGAGCTGCGTCCGGCCCGAACAGTCCGGCGGCGGCGTAGCAACTGACCCGGTTAGGCGGGGGCCGCGCGCAGTGCAGAAGTATCCTGCTTGAAGGATTGACAAGGGGAAGGCACATTCTAATAACGTTATAACGTCACATTTTGAGAATGTGGCGATCCTTCCGTTTTTTCTCCCGGGGTCTCACATGTCATTCCGTTACGGCTGCAGCTTGATGGCTGTTGCAACTTCATTTGCTTTCATTGCGGCGCCCGCACATGGCCAGGCCGGTGAGGAAGAAGCGGCGATGCGCCAGGAAACGGTCGTCGTGCTGGGAGCGCGTCAGGCCTATCAGGGAGACTTTGCTTCTCTGGAGACACCGCAAGCTGAGCAGCGGATTGATGAAGAAGTCCTCCGGAATGCGGGCGCGGTTGATCTCAGCCAGGCGCTGGACCTTTCTGCTTCGGTGGCTCGCCAGAATAATTTCGGCGGGCTGTGGAACAGCTTTGCGGTGCGCGGCTTCGTCGGCGACCAGAACCTGCCGAGCAACTATCTCGTCAACGGCTTCAATGCAGGACGTGGATTTGGCGGGCCGCGTGACCTCTCGGGAGTCGAGAGCGTGGAAGTCCTCAAAGGCCCGCGGGCGGCCCTGTTTGGCCGGGGCGAACCGGGCGGTACGGTCAACCTTGTGACCAAGCGGCCGACGTTTGAGACAGAGGGTCTGGTGCGCCTCTCCGCGGGTAGTTTCGACACCTTCCGCGTGGACGCCGACTGGACGGCGCCGCTGACGGAGACGCTCGCTGTCCGGCTCATCGGCTTCCATGAAGATGCCGGCAGTTTCCGGGATACGGTTGAAACCCTGAAGTATGGCGCCAGCCCGTCTCTTGCCCTGCGCCTGGGTGAAGCTACGCAGCTGGTTTATGAACTCGAGTATAGTCACAAGGAAATTCCGTTTGACCGGGGCGTGGTCGCCATCGACGGCCAGTTGGGCCGTATTCCGGAAAGCCGCTTTCTGGGAGAACCCGGGGATGGTCCTCTGGAGTCGGATGTTCTCGGCCATCAGATCGAATTTCAGCATGCGTTCAATGAAGACTGGCATCTCATGCTGGGCGCGACGGTGCGGGATACCTCCCTGGAGGGGTTTTCCACGGAGGCCGAGCTGACGAGCGCGCGCCAGCAGTTGCTGGTTGATGGTCAGACCCTGACGCGGCAGCGGCGTTTCCGGAACTATGATGCAACCTATTCAGTGCTGCGCGGAGAACTCAGCGGCAAGTTCATGACCGGGCGGATAGAGCATCGAATTCTCATCGGCGCGGATACGGACAAGTTCGAGAACGACCAGGTGTTTGCCCGCGCCCGCGCGCCGACACTGGCCACCAGCCCCAGCCTTGCGCAGCTTCAGGCGATCAACATCTTCAATCCTGTTTATGGCCAATACCCGCTGCCGGCGCCCGCACCGCTGACCGACCGCCTGGATATCCAGGAATCAAGCGGCCTCTTCCTGCAGGACCAGGTTTCCCTGACTGACCGGCTCGAAGTCCGTGTCGGCCTCAGATATGACGACTACGCACAATCTTTCGAGAACCGGCTGAGCGGTACGGAAGTATCTCAGTCCTATACCCAGACCAGCCCGCAATTCGGACTGGTCTACAGGCTGAGCGATGGTGTTTCGGTCTACGGCGTGTATGGCGAGAATTTCCGGCCATTGTCTGGCACAGACTTTGACGGCAACCCGTTTGATCCCAACCAGTCGCGGTCTGTGGAGGGCGGCGTGAAGTTTCTCCTGCGGGAGGGCGCGCTCGCCGGGACGATCAGCGTTTTCAGCATCGAGCAGGAAAACATCCTTGTCTCTGACCCGGTCAATGCCGGCTTCTCGATTGCGGGCGGGGAGGCTGAAAGCCAGGGATTTGAAATAGACCTGCAGGGCCGCCTCACGGCGTCGCTCTCTCTCTGGCTATCCTATGCCTATGTGGATGCGTCCCTCAGCAATGACATCCTGGATCCGGATTTTGCCCTGCCGGTGAAGGCCGGTTCGCGTCTTCTGAACATTCCGGAACATACCTTCAGTCTGCAGATGGCTAAGGAACTGGAACTGGCGGGGCGGCCGCTGACGCTCGGCGGAGGGCTCCTGCATGTGGGGGAGCGGCTGGGTGAGACCGGCACGGATTTTAAGTTGCCGGACTATACGCTGCTCCGGGCGTTTGCGGCCTATAACCTGACCGACACGGTCATCCTCCGCGCAGAAGTCGACAACCTGACGGATGAGACCTGGTACGCCAATTCCTACTCCCAGCTTTGGGTCCAGCCGGGCACGCCCCGGAGTTTCCGGATCTCTGCAGCCTATCGTTTTTGAGGCCCGGCATGAAAACAGTTCTTGAAGCGCGTGATCTCAGTGTCGACCGGTCGGGCAAGCGGGTGCTTGATGGCGTGAGTTTTTCCGTGACCGAAGGCGAAGTGTATGCCCTGCTCGGCGGCAATGGCGCGGGCAAGTCCACAACGCTGCTGACCTTTCTCGGTTTCCTTGCGCCCGTATCCGGGCTGGCGCATGTCAACGGGAAGGCGCCTGCCGACGACATTACGGCGGCGCGCCGCGCAATCGCCTATCTCCCGGAAGCCGCTACGCTCTATGGCCATCTGACGGCCCGCGAAAACCTGCGATACTTCCTGTATCTTGCCCACATGCGTCCGCAGGCTGACGCGATTGAAGCCGCGCTTGATCAGGTCAGTCTCCAGCCGGATGCGAGAGGGCGGCGCCTTTCCGCCTACTCGAAGGGCATGCGCCAGAAAGTGGCGATTGCACTCGCCCTTCTCCGGGACGCGCCGATCCTGCTTCTCGATGAGCCAACCTCCGGGCTCGACCCCGTTGCCATCGACGAGTTTCATGGTCTCATTCGCCTCCTGGCGGGAGCCGGGCGGTCGGTCCTGATGGTGACGCATGATGTTTACGGGGCCTGCCAGGTGGCCGGGCGCATCGGGCTCCTGCGGCAGGGGCAGATGGTTGGCAATTTCACGGCGCCCTCCGGTGGCCGGATCGAGACCGAGGCGGTCCACGCCGCATTTGCAGGACGCGTTCCGGCATGAGCACGGTCCTGACCCTTGCAATCGGGGAATGGCGCTTCTGGTTGCGCTCGCGCCTGGTGCTTGCCAGCCTGATCATCATGGCCTGCGTACTGGCCGTCACCAGCCTTGCCACAATCACACGGATGGATGCGGCTCAGGCGGAGCGTCTCGCGCATCAGGTGGCTGCCGAAGAGCGGTTTTTGGCCCAGCCGGACCGCCACCCTCACCGGATGGTGCATTATGGTCACTACGCCTATCGCGCGCCCGGACCACTCGCCATCATTGATCCGGGTGTTGACCGTGTCACCGGCCAGTCGATCTTTCTTGAGGGACACCGCCAGAACTCGGCGATGTTTGCCGAGACCCGCTCCGGCGCGGTTCTGGGCCGGTTTGTGGAACTCACTCCGGCCTTGGCCTACCAGGTGCTGGCGCCTCTGCTTCTCATCATCCTGGGGCATTCTCTGATCATCCGCGAAAGGGAAGCAGCGACCCTCGCGCCGCTCCTGGCGCAGGGCGTCCAGCCGGTTGCAATACTTGGCGGGAAGGCACTGGCGCTGGCGAGTGTCATTCTGGTCATGATGGTTCCCTTGATGCTGCTTGCCATACGGGCCACCCTCAACGGGGAAAGCGCGATCAGCGCGTTCACCCTGATGGGTGCCTACGCGCTCTATCTGCTGATCTGGGGCGGGCTGGTCCTTCTGGTTTCCGCGCTCGTCCGCCAGCGCGGCATGGCGCTCGGGATCCTTGCGGCTTTCTGGGTGATTTCTGCGGTCATCTCCCCACGCCTTGCCGCGAGCTATGCCAGTGTCACCTATCCGGCAGCCGGGAAAATCGAGACCGGCCTGATGATGGCGCGCGACCTCCGCGAAGTTGGCGATGGCCATGATGCCGGCGCGTCCACCCATGACCATCTGCGCGAGCAGTTGCTGGCTGAGTATGGTGTGGAGCGTCTGGAAGATCTGCCGGTGAACTTCCGCGGAATGGTTGCACTGGCTTCGGAAGAGAAACTGACAAAGCTGCTCAATCAGTACGCAAACGAACAAATGTTGCGTGAGCAGCAGCAGGCCAGCCTCGTTCACCGGTTGGGCTGGGTATCTCCCTTCATTGCCATTGGCGGTGCTTCCCGCACTTTGGCCGGAAGCGACCTTGCCGGGCACCACCGGTTTCTGCAGGAGGCAGAAGCGCTGCGCTTTTCCTTTGTGCAGGGGCTCAACACGGCTCATGCGCACACTCTTTCCTATGCCGACGATGTAAACCGGAACCGGGATGATGAAGCCATGCAGCGGGCGCGGGTTGGCGCGGAAAACTGGAAAGTTCTTTCCGATTTCCGGTTCAGCCCCTCACCCGCGCAGGATCGGCTCCGGGCAGCTTTACCCTTCTTCACCATGATGGCTGCCTGGGCGGCCGGTTTGTTTGTCGCCCTTGGGCTAGTTGCCGGGAGGCTTGGAGCGTGAATCATCCCTCGGCCCTCCTGCGGGAAGCCTGGCTCATGTCCCGCGACCGCGCGGCAATCTTCTGGCTCGGCCTGGCGTTTCTCCTGTCTGCTATCTCCGTTGCCAGCGGCGTCGCAGAAGTGCGTCACCAGCGCGTCGAGATCGCGAAGCTGGTCGAACTGGACGCGATAGACCGGAACGCTGAACTCGCCCGGCAGTCGGACTGGGGCGGGGCGGCTTATTATGCGTTCCACTTTACCTATGATCCGCCTTCTGACCTTGCCTTTGCGGCGCTTGGGCAGCGGGAGAGCGCAGCCTGGAAGCACCGGGTACGGATGCTTGCGCTGGAGGGG
Organism: Hyphomonas sp.; assembly: GCF_013823385.1. GTDB lineage: Bacteria > Pseudomonadota > Alphaproteobacteria > Caulobacterales > Hyphomonadaceae > Hyphomonas. Next base: position 128,437 of record NZ_PNMA01000006.1, on the reverse strand, counting down.
CAGATACATGAGACAGATGCTTCCAACCCCGAGCTGGCACTTGCCGGGCGGATCGATTTTTCTTTCTTTGCGGCTTACATTGCTCCGCTGCTGGTCATCTTTCTCCTCTACGACCTGAAATCCGGAGAAAGAGCCGCCGGACGAATGGAGCTTCTGACGGCGACGGCGGGAAATTCCGCGGCGCCCTGGCGGACGCGCGCGGCTATACGTATAGCGGCATTGGCTGCCTGCATGCTCCTGCCTCTGGGCGTTGGCGCCGCAGTCATGAGCGCGCCGGCCGCAGACCTTGTCCTCGTTTCAGTGGCCGTCGCGCTGCATCTTCTGGTCTGGTGGGGGCTTGTGGCGCTGGTTGACCGCCTGTCCGCTGCGCCGACAACGCAGCTCACCCTCCTCGTAGGGGTGTGGCTGCTGCTCGCTATTCTCGTTCCGGCGACAGGCAGGATCCTGGTCGAGCGCGCGGTGCCCGTGCCGTCGGGCGCCGACATACTCATGCTCCAGCGGGAAGCTGTTAACAGAGCGTGGGACATGCCGAAGGAGGACACGATGGTGCCGTTCATCGAGCGCCATCCCGAATGGGCCGATTATAGCGCGATTGATGCCGGGTTTGACTGGAGATGGTATTATGCCTTCCAGCAGGTTGGTGATCAGGCGGCTGAAGAGATATCGAAGGCTTACACGCTTGGCCGCCTCCGGCGCGATGCGGCAGCGGGGCTGGCTGCCTGGATGTCTCCACCCGCCCTCCTGGAAAGACATCTTCAGTTCCTCGCCGGAACGGATGTGCGTTCAGTGATCGCCTATGAGCAGTCAGTGCGTGACTTCCATGCAGAGCTGCGATCCTTCTACTATGCCCGGCTATTCCGGGGGAAGGACTTCAGGTTGGAGGATGCTGACGGGCTTCCGGAGTATATCCCAGCCCACTGAGGATATGCGCGCGCCGATCAGGGTGCGGAGAGAGAAAACCAGGGGCCCGGACGCATCCGGGTCCGTGGATCAGCTTCGGGCAAATTTGTGGTCTGGTGCAGCGACACCTGCCTCGCCTAATAGCGGTTTTTGATCGACAGGATGCGGGTGGCCTGGCGGGCGTCTTCCGGGGGGATGTTGAGATTGGCCAGAAGCGCTTCAAGGTATTCGGCTTCCGCCGCGACCATGACGCCGTCTGCGAGGCAGAGATCCAGGCAATGCAGAAAGACCGAAAGGTGCATGTCCTGCGGAAGGGCCCGGCAGGCTTCTGCCTGCCATTCGGGACGGTCGGCGCGCCGCTTGAGGGCGGTCCGGTTGATTGCGGCAAGTTCGTTGGGATCAAGATTGCGCAGGACGCGGGAGCGATGCGCCAGGGCCATCAGTTCTTCTGACTCCTGCTGCGCCATACGGCCGTCTGCCAGCGCGGCTGACAGCACAAGACACAGAAAGGCTTCCGGGATGGTCCAGTCCGTCTGCCGGTCCGGAAATTCCGACACCAGCTCCTTCAGGCTGAAAGCGGGCTTTGCCTCGGCTGTAACCGGGATGAACAGTTCGCCAGGGGTTTCGGTCAGGTCTGTCATGGTGTTGTCTTCCTGTAGGGAGGGGGCGCGTTCTGCTTGTCCGGGAAATCAATCCGGACGCGGAGCAACAGGGGCGGGCGGCCAGGCTTCGATCTGGGTCTTTATCTGCTCCAGGCGGTCGCGGCGTGTCTGCAGGGCGTTGACCGTCTGATCCAGCCATTCGACTTCGGCGGGAAGCTCGGTCAGCCGCTTGGGCGCACCGGCGCGGCTGGGCTGCGCCAGGAGCGCGGCAATCTCGTCTTCCAGCTGGTCTGATTGCCGCTGCAGCACCACGATGCTTTGAAAGGGGGCGAAGCTGTCAATCTCGCTCTTCTGTTGCCTGATGGTCTCGGCCTGCGATTGGAGTTGCGTGTCCTTTGTCTTGATCTGCTCCGTCAGTTTTTTGATGTGCAGGTCTGCCTGCTCGGCAGCCGCGGCGGCATTCTGCTTGACCATCGCCATCCCGGCGCCGGCCGCGACAACCACCCCGGCAAGGAAGACAACGGCAATGAACAGGCGCGCCCGGCCGCTTCGGGCCTTGCTGGCTTCTTCTGACAGGGCCTGCATGTCTTCGCGGGTCGGAACAGGCTGGAAGACGAGTCCTTCGGTGCGGTCAGGGTCGTTTGTCGGCTGCATGGTTCAGATTTCCAGTAAGAGGGCGTGAAGGGGAAGGGGCAGCTTCTGTCGGGAGGAGGAAAGGCCTGGCCATCGGTTCATCAGGGGGCTGAGCATTTGAGAACCCCGTAATGGCCGAAGAAGGCGTCCAGCCCGGCCCATGTGCTGGACTCCGGCGGGATCGTGACTTCACGGCGGCACCGGCTGATAACCGTCAGGCCGCTGGCGAGCATGTCTGCGACATTTACCTCGCGCTGCAGGTCGTCAAACCAGATGCGGGTGGCGGCGCCGGGCTGTGTTTTGGCAGCCTCCTGACCCGCGCGGAAGGAGTCTTCGGCAAGGCGAAGGACGCTTCTCCAATAGTCCTGCGACGCAGCATTGTAGGCCGAAACATCCATAAGGTGGGCCTGTTTCAGGAAATACATCCCTCTGAGCAGGGATCTTTCGGGCGCGCTGCCGGCGGGGCAGCGTTGCAGGGAGGAGGCTGTTCTCACTTCCTTGCCGCCATTGAGGATGTGGGCGAGGCAGTCAAGCCGGATGTATTTGGGGGCAAAGCTGTTGGACTGGGCGGCAGTGTCCGCATGGGCGAGCATGCGGGATTGCCAGCCGGGACGGCGGAGGATGGATTCGGAGATGCCGGCCATGTAGTGGGCTTCTGCGTCCCGAGGGCTTTGCAGCCGGGCGGCCGCCCGCGTAAGGGCATCAAGCGCGCCAGCATAGTCTTTTTGAGTGAAACGTAACCGGCCGACTTCATATTCCAGATCCGGCCCCGGCTGCCCGGACGCATAGAGCGGTTCGAGAATGGCGAGGGCGTCACCGGGTTTGCCAGCATTCTCGAGCAAGCGCGCAAGGGACAGGGATGCCTGCTCGCCCTTGTCTGCGCCCCCAAGGGCCAGCGCGGCGCGATAAGCCGCTTCCGCATCTTTTGCGCGGCCAGCGCGCGCATAGGCTTCGCCGAGCTTGAGCCAGCCCTGATAGGCAGGCGCCTGCGCGATCGCCGTTTCGAGCGCCCGGACGGCGCTGTTTATCAGCGTTTCTTCTTCGAGCGGTGTGAGGTTGTCTCTGGCATTGATGAGGCTCAGATAGCTCGTGCCAAGACGTTCCAGATCGCCGGCATGGTCTGCGCCTCCCGCAGTCTGGCTCAGCGCCTGGGCGGCGTTAAAAGCTTCAGCGGCAGCTTCGAAGTGAGAGGAAGCGCTGGGCCGATCAAGCTCCGCCAGCTTCAGATGAACCAGACCCATATTGCGATAGGCAAGCAGTTTCAGTTCATCCGAAGGCAGAGCATCCGTGTAACTCGACACGGCGGACGTTCCGAGGGAAATGGCTTCGGCTTTGCCTGGCGGGGAGCCGCCCGCGTTCAGCATGGAGGCGTGCAGCTGCTCTGCCCTCCGGAATGCGATCCCGGCAAGCCTTTTCACCGCTGCTGCCGAAAAATCCGGGCAGCGCTGAACAATCTGGCGAAGGTCGGCCATCTCCAAGGGTTCCTGGGCGGGGCCGCGGAGAAAATTCACCTGTGACCGGAGATTGAGCCCGCGACAGGCCAGCGCGGAGACACCCTGGTCCTCCGAGGCCGCCAGCGCCTCCCAATTATATGATCCGAGGGCCTCATTGGCGGCGATGAGGCACGCTTCCGCCGTGCCGCAGGCTGCAGCCGGCACTTCGGAGGATGCCTTCAGCGCAGCAGCGTGCACCAGGCGGCGCCGGATGTCGAAGCGCTGATCTGCTCCGGAAGCTGCCGCGTTGGTGGCGGGAAGCAATGCCTCCTGATGAATGAAGGACCTCTCGATATGGTCGAGGGCAAAGCGGGTGCAGCCGCCGGGAGTATCGCAGGCCAGAGAGGCGGCTGCCTGATCTGCCAGGAGATTGAAGGCCAATGCCGCATTGAAATGCGCGCTGGCGCGATCAATGCCGTTCTTGCGGGCGTCTGCGGCGGCCTGGTTGCCCGAACAGGTCAGCGCCATGCGCTCTGCGGTGCCAGGCTGTGGCTGCACGTCTCGGCGAAAGCAGTCCTGCAGACCCGACCAGTTGTTGAAGCCTGCCTCCGAAGAAGGGGGTGTCGATGCGCAGCCGGCGGCTGCAAACGCAAGAAGCAGGGCGATTGCCCAACCTCTCCTGCCGCTTGTTTGATGTTCCCCCGCGCCCATTTTTGTCCCGCCTGCTTGCCTGCGTTATGATTAATTAGTGGGCGGAACTTCGCAATCTTCCCATCCGGAGAAGTACCTAGCCCGCTTTCAAGCGGTCAGCGCGCGTCGGAGAGGGGAACCGGAACCTGCGAGCCAAACAGGAGTTAGGAAGTGGGGGGCATCAGGAAGGAGAGATCCATGAGCAAGGCCCCGAGCGCCGAAGAACGCGCAGCAAGGATACATGAAAGGGCGCAGCATCTGTGGGAAGAGGCGGGCCGGCCTGCCGCTGGCGCGGAGGCTTTTGAAGAAGAGGCCGCGCAGCTGCTTGCGATTGAGCAGGCGCCCCGGGCTGGAACAATCCCGTTATCTGCGTCGCTGAATGAGCCGGAAGCCGAGCCCATAGAGGCGCTCGAAAATCAGGGCGAATTTCCCACCCTGACTGATCAGGGAGAGGACAGCTCAGGGCCGCAACGCCGCACCGATCGCCAGCGGGGGTCTGGTTGACCGGCATCCCGTGACCCACCGCGAGTTCATGCTTGCTCGCGGGAAGCAGCGTTAACGTACTCTCGACGGATTGGTTCCACGGGAGCTGCTGCCATTTCTGCAGATGGAATTGTTCCGCATAAAGATGTGTTTGACTGGTGGGCAGGAGGAACCTCTTCGGGAGTGCCGCGTTTTTGTGCATCCAATGCGAAAAGGCAGACAGGTTGGTCATGATTACCCTTTCGGATGCAGACGCGTACAAAGCCGAGCTGACAGAGTTCATCAGGGCAGAAAGCTTTCCCTGTGTGGGGGCCAAATCCGCGCTGGCCAGGGATGAACTGGTTGTTGGCCTCTATCAGGATATCACCACCCCCGGGGATGATGTGGATTTGCGCGAGGATCTGCTCGGCTTCATCCGCACGCTGGATCGGGCGGGGCCGGTCGTCCAGTCCTTCACAGCGATCTTCAGGGGGCCAGACAGCTTGTCCGAGGCCGCTTTCGAAAAGGCGCTCTGGAACCGGCTGCAATGCCTCCACAATCTTGACGCCGTCGCCGGCGCCCCCTGGGCGGAAGGGACGTCGCCGGATCCGGATTCTCCGCATTTTTCCGTCAGCGTCTGCGGCGAGGCCTTTTTCGTCATCGGCCTTCATCCGGGGGCGTCGCGGCCTGCCCGGCGGTTCGGCCATCCGGCCCTGGTGTTCAATTCCCACGACCAGTTTGAACGTCTGCAGGCAGACGGACGGTTTGACCGGATGAAAGCCATCATCCGGGAGCGGGAGGAAGCCGGCGCGGGCTCTGTCAACCCCATGCTGACCGATTTTGGCGAACGATCCGAGGCGCGCCAATATTCCGGCCGTCTGGTTGGCGACGACTGGACCTGCCCCTTCAAGCCAAAGGTATAGACCATGCAGCGTATTCCTCCGAAATCCGGCGCAGCCTTTCTGATCAAGGCGGGGCAGTATCTGAAAGTCACTGATCCGGAAGGAGAACAGGTGAGTGACATGGTTGCCTTTTCTGCCGCCGATACCGGGGAGTTTCTCTCGTCTGGCAGATCGCTCGACTATGCCAGCCGTCTGTATCTCACCACCGGAGACTGCCTCTATTCGAACCGGAGCCGGGAGATGTTCGACATCGTTGCCGATGATGTGGGGCGGCATGATTTTACACTGACGCCATGCTCGAAGGACACGTTCCGCATCATCTATGGTGAGGCGGCCCCTTCGGGCGGATGCCAGGAGAATCTGGAGCGTGTTCTGAAACCCTGGGGTATTTCGCCGGACCGTGTGCCCATTGCCTTCAACTGTTTCATGAATGTCGCCGTAGACGGAGAGACGGGCGCGATCAGGGTGCTGCCCCCGCTGAGCCAGCCAGGCAATTCCATTGTATTCCGGGCCCGGATGGACATGATTGTCGGCCTGACGAGCTGCTCTGCGGGACAATCCAACAACTTCCGCTATAAGCCCATTGACTATGAGGTGCTGTCTGATTTTGTCAGCCGGGCTCATCAGGGAGATGTGGCCAATAGCGCCGGAAGGGAACAGGGCGCAGCATATGAAAACGATTGACGAGTTGGAAGCCAGGTTGACGGCGCAGCGCCGGGTCTTGATGTGGCTGGTGCAGGAGCTTTCCGCCGAGCAGGCGGCGCGGCTGATGGCCGAGCTGTGGGAACCGTTTCCGCCGCAGGACGGGCAGGAAGATCCGGGCGCCGTTCCGGCTGGCGCCTTTGCTGTCGAAGCGGGTTATGGGGCTGAAATCCGGATGATCCTGCGGGGCCTCTCTCCCCCGGACTCGCAAGGCGGTGGCGACAAGACGTGAATTTTTCTTGGGGCGGCGCTTCCGCAAACACCTCCAGCTTCGAAATGTGCCGCCTACTGATCTTCCGGCAGTGCGTAGACTTTGAGGTAGTCGCCCGGCGTTGTTTCAAAACGGGCATGGCCGGTGGCGGTGATCGCGACGTATTGCCGGCCCTCATGCTCGTAGGTCATCGGGCCGGCCTGGGGACCGGCCGGGAGGCGCGCTTCCCAGACAAGCCTGCCGCTTTCGGTTTCAAAGGCGCGCAGGAAATTGTCCTGCGTGGCGCCGATGAAGGTCAGCCCGCCGGCTGTGACGAGGGGGCCGCCAAGATTGGGCGTGCCAGTGGGGATCTTGAGGAAGGTTGGGATGCCCAGCGGGCCGGTATCAAAGCCTGTCCCGAAGGGCCGCGACCACACGATCTCGCCAGTATCAAGGCTGATGGCTGATATGTAGCCCCAGGGCGGCGAGATGCAGGGAACCTTCAGCGGGGACCACCAGATAGGCCGGGTCACGCCAAAAGGCGTGCCGGCATGGGGGGCGATGGCTTGGTCGGGACGGGAGCCCCCCGATCCTACGGGCAGATCGTGAACCTCGTCGCGGGGATGGAGGACAACGCGATTGGGCAGGCGGGAATTGTTGGCGATGATCAGCCGGCGCTCAGGGTCATACCCCAGGCCGCCCCAGTTGAGCCCGCCCACCGTGCCAGGAAAGAGCAGCATGCCTTCGCCTTCTGTGGTGGGCGGCGTAAACATCCCCTCATAGCGGTGGCGGTGAAAGCTGATCCGGCACAGCGCGGCATCGACCGGTGTCAGGCCAAAGGCATGCCGGGCGTCGATTTCCTCGGGATCACGGCCGGGGACGCCGCCGATATTGGGGAAAAAGACAGATTGAGGCTGCGTGGGCGCTACCCAGTCGCCCGGAGGCGGGCCCTGGGGCGCGGGGCGGGGTTCAACAGGCCGCAAGGGCTCGCCGGTCAGAGCGTCGAGCAGGAAGAGATTGCCGGTTTTGCTTGCCTGGAGGATGGCGCGGCGCGTCACGCCTTCGATGGTCACGTCGACGAGGACGGGCTGGGCACCCAGATCATAGTCCCAAAGGTCATGCGTGACCGTGGAATAAACCCACCGCTCCGCGCCTGTCTCCAGATCGACGGCGACGATGGCATCGGTGACGCGGTCTTCTTCCGGCAGCCGGTTGCCGCCCCACTGGTCAGCCGCTGCGTTACCGGTGGCGAGGAAGGCGAGCCCGAGGGATTCGTCTGCCGAGACCACATTCCAGACATTCGGTGTGCCGCGCGGATAAATCTCACCGGGGGCGAGCGGGGCCTGGGGATCTGGGCGCAGGGCGTCCCACGCCCAGCGAAGCTCACCGGTGCGGACATCATAGGCGCGCACCACGCCGGAGGGGGCATCGCGCCGCTGATTGTCGCTGACCTGCTGGCCAAGGATCAGAAGACCGCCCGCGACGGTTGCGCCCGAAGTGTTGGACGCAAAGCCTGACGCGCGCAGGCCCATGCCGGCGGTCAGGTCCACCGTGCCGCCTTCGCCAAAATCCTCGCAGAGGAAACCGCCGACAGCATCAAGCGCAATCAGCCGGCCGTCGGCGGTTGAGATATAGACGCGACGGTGACACTGGCTTCCCCCGCGGGGTACGGCGCCGGTCACGCCTTCGACAGCAGGCATATGTTCAATTGCCTCAGGCCGGCCGGCTGGTTCGCCATCATCGAAATACGCGACGGCGCGGCAGGCGGCGGAGAACAGGGGTTCCATGGCGGCAGCCGGAACGCCGGGATCATGGCTCCAGAGCACTTCGCCCGAGCCGGGGTCGAGGGCGAAGACCTTGTTCGTAGGCGTACAAATGTAGAGATAATCCTCGGCCTTGATGGGCGTGTTCTGGGATGAGTAAAACACCCGGCCCTCATTCGGGTTGAGGTCGCCCGTCCGGAAGCTCCATGCCTCCTTCAGCCCGGTCACATTCGCCACGGAAATCTGGCTGAGAGAAGAATAGCGCCGGCCTTCCACCGTGCCGCCATAGGCGCGCCAGTCTGCGCCCGCTTCTGCCTGCGGATTGCCGGAGGATGCGCCAACGGAGGCGGGTTGCAGGGGCGGTCCGCCCGGCTCAACCCGTTCCCAGTAGATGAAGACAAGCGTGCCCAGGGCGGCGGCTGCGCCCAGCAGGAAAATAAGCGCGACGCGGCGCAGCGGCCTGCCGGGAGGAACGCGCCACATGAGAAAGGTAAGCCCGATGGCGGCAACCAGCCCGGCAAGAAGCCCGGCCCGGCCCGCCAGATCAATGCCCCAGGCCGGTAGCCAGCCCTTTCCGGCGATTTCCATCAGTGACCAGACGAAAGTTCCGGCGAACGCGCCCGCGTAAAGAAGAAGGGATGCGCGATGCTGGCCCCGCCAGCTGAAGACTGTTGCCGCCAGCAGCAGCAAGCCTGCCAGGAGATAATAGAACGTGCCGCCGAGGAGGACCAGCCACAGACCGAGCCCTGACATGGCGAGACCCAGCGCGCCGGTAAGTGTTGCGCAGAAGAGATAAGCCCGATGCCAGGCCCGGCGTTCGGTAGCGGCCGCTGCTGCCATCGATCTGTCTCCTTCGTTCTGTATCACCCACCGTTGGAAGGGGGGCGGGGGCAGTCTCGGGCGGAGGCGGCAATGCCTACAGCCGCGGAATCGCAACGGCACACTCTCTCCCCACGCAGTTGCGAATCGGACCTCAGGCCCTGAGAGCCGTGTACGTGCTATGCCAACAGCGCATGAAACCCGCATCGGTTCCGGCGCGGGCGCAATTTTCCGGTCAGCGCAGGAACAGCCTGCGGTCGCGGCTGATCCAACAAACAGGCGGCCGGGGGTATGGCTTAGTTCTTCTTTCGCAGAATGCGCCGACCGTCCTCCTCCACGATTTCCAGAGAGAGGGCGGCGGCGAGGCTGGCCAGCATGGCATCACTCTGATCGAGGCTGAAGGAGGCAGAGACGTTGATGTCCCGCAGGCTTGCATCTGCAAGCTCGATCCGGGGCTGCGAATAGCGGTTCAGATCCGCGATGAGATCTTCAAGCCGGGTGTCTTCAAAGGAGAAGCGCAGCTCCTGCCAGCCGAGAACCTGGCTTGGTTCAAAGCGCTGAAGCGGGCCAAACCCGCCGCCTTTGTCTACCGACAGACGCTGGCCGGCTGTCAGAACCTGCGGGGCCGCTGAGTCAAGCGCGCGGATGGAAACGGTTCCGGAGACGACCGATACGGTGGTCTGGCGGGGGCCTTTGCGGACATCAAAGGCCGTACCCAGAACAGTTACGCTGGCCGGTCCCGCAGCGACGCTGAAGGGGCGCGCGGGCGCGGGGGCCACCTCGAAAAAGGCTTGTCCGTGAAGCAGAACGGCGTCGCGGCTGTTGTCGCGGAAGGTGATCTCGACCGCGCTGTCACCGCCCAGCACAATTTCCGAGCCGTCTTCGAGCGCGAAACGGCGCACTTCCGAAATTGCGGTGCTGTACCGGGCGGCCATATAAGTGGTCGCTGCCGGTGGCTGGGGCGCAAGACCCGTAAACGGCATCATGAAGAGGCCGATGCCGAGACATGCGGCGAGCAGGCCGGCGCCGGCGATCCAGCGGGCCGGGGCGCGGGGCAAACGGCGGCTGGCCGGGGCAGGGCGGTGCAAAGGCGGAGGCAACGGCGCGCGGGCGGGCAGGGAGAGCGCCGCGCCTGTCTCCTGCCAGAGCAATCTGGCGTCGCGCAGCGCGGGGCCGTGCTGGCTGTCCTGGTCGAGCCAGGCTTCCAGCGCCTCATAGTCTTCATCCGTCGCTTCGCCGCTTTCCAGATAGGCAATCCAGAAAAAGGCCTGTTCGGCGATGGGCAGAGATGTATCGAGGCCTTCAGCGGCCCTGGAGGCGGGTTTAGTCATGCCGGTCCCTGCCTTTCTGGCCGTCCTCTTCAAGACGGAGTTTGAGGTCCGCCATGACCTTTGCCAGACGGCGCGACAGCGTGGAAACACTGACGCTTTTTTCAGCTGCAATCGCGCTCAAGCTTTCCCCCTTCAACCGGCACCAGCGAAGGAGTTCCCTGTCGGAATCCGGAAGCGTGTCTATCAGTTTGTGAATTTGTTCGAGACGTTCTTCTTCCAGATAGACGGTTTCGGGAGCCTCTATTTGCATGTGTTCTGTGTAAATTTTGTAACTTCCGTAGAGGCGTTGGGAGACGGCCTGCTTGTCAAGCTGGTCGAAACCGAAATTGAGCGCAATACGGAAGAGGAGCGCTTTCGGGTTTCTGATGACGGAAAGATCATCCATCGCCGCAAGGCGGGCAAATGCCGACTGGGCGAGATCTTCCGGAGAAGGCGGCCCCGGCCCGAAAACCTTTCTCAGGCGGGCCACAAGGCCAACGCGGTGGTCCCGGTAAAACCGCTCCAGCAGCGCGCGCTGCCCGGCGCCTTCGGCAGGTTTTCCGGCCTCGGTCATCTGCAGCGCCCCACCTGATCCATTCACCCGTTCACTCCTCTTCCATAGAAATGAAAATGGGGTTCGTGTAGAACCAAAGATCAGCCCAGGGGTCGTCGCCCGCAGGATCGGCGCCGGGTTCATGATCCCGGTTGTTGGTGCCGCGCAGGCGAATGTATTTGCCGGAGGCGACGCGCGGCAGGGTGATGCTGGCCGTGAGCCAGCCGTCGGCTGAAATTTCAAAATCATCCCGATACAGGCGGGCTTCGATGCGGCTGTTGGGGGCAGCATCCGCGTTTGGGTCAGACGCCGGGCCGGTGACCTCACCGACAATCACGTCCACCCGCTGAACTTCAGGATGGTCTCCGTTGAAATTCGGGCCTTCCGGCTCTCGAAGGGAAAAGGCAAGGGTCACATTGCTTCCGGGGCGGATCGTCAGGGTCTCGCCGGGGACCACAGGGCGCCTGCCGGCCGTGCTTTCCGCTTCCAGGCGTACCCCGGAGATCAGGTCTCCGGTGACGGCAAACATCCGCCCAAGGCGGATGCCTTCCAACAGGGAGGCGTAGCTGCGCTCGGCAAGAACATAGGTTTTGGAATACTCTCCAGGCCAGAATTCGTCACCGCCATGGGTCCAGTGGACATGCATGTCGGAGGTGGCCGTCACCCACCAGCGCCGCCCTTCGCTGAGAAACGCATCCCAGACGCCGCCAATCTGCGCCGTCATCGGATCAAATCCGCCATAGGTGGGTACGTCTTCATAGCCCCCGCGCGGCGCAGTCGGCTCCAGCTGCCCGTCGGGACGCACGGCGCGGGCCTGATGGCCGGGGGCGCCTTCCATGCCAACCACAATATCCGGCGCAATATCATGCCAGCGGCGCATCTTCTCCGGGCTGACCTTTCCATACGCTCCGTTGACCATGGACCGCGACGGATGGTTCACGATCAGGACGGGCGCCGGATCAAGCGCGGCCATGGCCGCCACCGCGGCATTCATGCGGGGATCCTGATCGGCTTCCGGATAGGCCGGAAAGGGTTCGCGCTTATTGTAACGGCTTTCCAGGTCGAATAGGTGGTCTGCCTCCAGCGGAGAATGGGGCATGATCAGGGTCGCGTGATCGGCGCCGGGCGTATCAAATTCCATGCCGTAGAAAAGAAAGAAATCCGGCATTGCTTCGCGCACATCCAGAACGTCCGGATAGGCCTGCTCATAATGTATCTGGCTGTGGAAGGGGCCGCCATGATCGGTGGTCACCATCCAGTCGAGCCCATGGGCCCGCGCCATCTCGGCATTCTGGCCGATGGGATAGATCGCGTCGCCGCCGATCCTCGCCAGGGGCGGGCTAACTGCCGAGCTTTCGCCCTTGAACCGCCAGCCGACGCTGTACTGGCTGTGCACATGGTGATCGCCGGCAAGCCACTCCATTCTGTCAGGGGGCGGTGTGTGGGTATCTTCCGGCAGCTGAGTACAGGCGGTCACCAGCAACGCGCAGCTGATCATCAAAAGGCGGTTCAGCATGATATTCTCCAGATGCGCAAAAGGGGGCCTTGCGCCCCCGGCCATGCCTTGCGGCTGGTCTGCGGCGGCCTTCTGCCGCCGCATTTTGCAGTACAGTTCCTAGAAGCGATAACGGGCACCAATGTTCAGACTGCGTCCGAATGTATGGATCTCGGTCAGCTCAGCTTCCGAACCTGCAAAGGAGGTCTGGCGGCTGTCGAGCAGGTTGACCGCTTGAAGGAAGACTTCAAGTTTATCCGTAAACTGATAGCTTGTTCCGAAGTCGAGGATTCCATAGCCTTTCTGATAGTTGGCAACAACGTCTGCCGGGGTCGGCTGAGACGTGACGACGGCGCCGGAATCGGTGAGGTAGTCGCTGCGGTAGGTATAGCTCAGATTGGCCTCGAACGGGCCGCGTTCGAAGAACGGGGTCACCGAGAAGCTGGTATCCGACACGCCCTGGATGCTGGCGGACTGAATGCCGACGCCGCGCTTGTCGAGCTCCAGTTTGGAGGTCGCAAAGGTGGCGCTGGCGGAGATGCCGAGCCCCATTTCAAGCTTGTTGGTGAAGGCAAATTCAAGGCCGGAGATCGTCGCGTCGCCAATGTTGACCGGCGTGGCCACCAGGATGTCCACCGGAAGCGTGCTGCCATCATTCACGGCGAAGGCGAGCGTCCGGGTCTGGAAGTCGTTGGCGATATAGTCGGAAATGTCTTTGTGGAAGGCTGCGACGGTGAACGCACCGAAATTGTCGAAGTACCACTCCAGCGAGGCGTCAAGATTCCAGGAGGTGTAGGGGCTCAGCTCCGGATTGCCGGCGCTGGCGTTGAGGTTGAGGGTGGGATCTTCCAGCGCGGCGGCGCCGAGACGGAAGATGTTGGTGACGGTGACGCTGTTGGTGTTGATGGAGTTGCGTAGTTCCGACAGCGAAGGGCGTGTCATCGTCTTGGCCGCGCCGAGGCGGAACAGGAAGTTGTCGGAAAGATCGAAGGTGAGGTTCAGGCTGGGCAGGATTTCCTCATAGCTGCCGCTCGTACGGCTCGGCGTGACCTGGGTAACCACATTGCCCTGGGAATTCACAACCGGCGCAACGATCGTTCCTTCAACCATCGTGTCGGTCGTCACATAGCGCACCCCGAAATTGCCGCGCAGCGGTGTGCCCTGCACCTGGGAGGTGAAGTCAAAGCGCGCATAGGCGGCCTTGATATCCTCTTCGATGAAATAGGAGTTCTGCAGGTCAGCGCTGGTGGCCGCCAGCGCGCTGGCGCTGGGGTTTACGCCGTCAAACTCGCCCGCGATCACATAGGACGAACGGAAGAGATCCCAGTCGACATTCGTCCAGGGCTGGAACGTACCGATCGACTGGTCGAAGGCGTTCGATGGAACGGGCGCGCCGAGGAATGCCCCGGTGCGCGTTACGCCGTCACGCAGAACCGTGTTGGAGCGGTCGCGGCGTTGGTAGTCACGGAAGCGCTCGGAAGCCTGAACGCCCGCCTTGAAGCGGGTGACGTTGACCCCGGCAAGGCTGAAATCAAGATCGCGGGTGGCGTCAAAGGTGAAGGTCTTGTCTTCATCCTCGGAATTGATCGGGCGAACCGCGAGGCTCTCGAAGATCATTGCAGAGGGGTCGGTGAGGTCCAGATCCGTATACAGTGCACGGATTTTCGCGTCGCCAACCGGATCCCCGCGGAAATCGAAGGTGAGGTTGCCGCCGGCCCCGTTTGCCGTGCGATACTGGACGCGGAGAATCGGCGTTTCCAGATCGCTCTTTGCGCTGGCATAGCTGAAACGCGGCTGGAGCGTCCAGCCTGCGATGTCATAGGAGGCCTTTGCGTTGATCTGGGTGTTTTCATGCGCCTGATCGAGATACTCGGCATAGTTCCGGATGCGGGCGCCGTTGATGGTGCCAGCGACCAGCCGGCCATCTTCCACCACAGCCGATGACAGGTCGAGCCGCGAAATCTGGCTGGGGATATAGTAGGTCAGCCGGCGTTCAGTCGTCTCGTTGTTGAACAGGGAGTAGAAGCCGTCGATGCCCAGTTCGAGGTCATCCGTCGGGCGCCACTGCATGCCGCCAACGGCACTGATCCGCTCGCGGTTTTCGAGTTCCAGATAGGGCTGGACGTCGCCGGGAATACGGACCGTTCCGAGGCCCTCAATGGTCGCGTCCGTCCAGCCCGTCCGGAGACGGTCAAACTGCACATCGCGCGCCGAATAGGACAGGCCGCCCATGACGCCGAACGTGTTGGCGGGATTCTTCCAGCCGGCGGCGATCGAGCCGTTGGGCTTTACCTTGTCGGTGCGTTCTTCATAGCCAGCGTAACCACTCACGCTCAGGAATGTGTCGCGCTCCAGAGGATTGAGCAGGCGGATATCCACCGAAGACCCGATGCCGCCTTCAACCAGATCGGCCGTCGGCGTCTTGGTGACCACAATTCCGTCGATCAGATCAGACGGCAACACCTGCAGACGGAACTGGCGCCCGGACTGGCCGGAATTGCGGATGTTTTCGTTATAGGCCATCGGCATGCCGTTGAGGGTAACCGACTGGAAGTTGGGTCCGAGACCGCGGACGCTGATGAACTGGCCTTCGCCGGCTTCGCGCACGATCGTGACGCCCGGAACCCGTTGCAGGGCCTCTGCGACGTTGACAGCGGGCAGTTTGCCGATATCGGCGGCGACCACGGCATCGGCAATGGAGTCAGCGTTGCGTTTGACGTCCAGAGCGCGGTTGAGGCCATCAGAGAGGCTGCCCTGAACGATGACCGCCTCAAGAACGCGCTCATCCTCAGCTGTCTGAGCATGCGCTGCCCCCGAGATGATCAGCGCCACGCCTGAGACGCTGGCGATCAGCGCAGAGCCCGACCAGTTGAACTTTCCAAACGACATTGTCCATCTCCTGTTGTCCGGCGCGGGCCGGTTTCCCGCGGCATTGTTCGCCGCAAGTTCAGAGGGGAGACGGGCGGGCCGGGGCAGTTTTGCGCGCGGCGCGCATTCTTCATGAAAGGTTCATCGAGGGTGCAGATTTCAGAAGTTTAATGAGGACTTTGTCCGGCATCTGTTCTGTAGCGGACCGTCAGGGCGAAGGTGCGCCCATAGCGGGTGTAGCCGCTGAACAGGTCGCCCCTGGAACTGAAATACTGGGCTTCATCTGTCAGGTTCTGGGCCTCAAGCGACACCTCGACCTTGCCGGTCACGCGCCAGCCGAGGATGCCGTCAAGGGTGCGGAAGCCTTCGGTGTTTGCGGCCAGTGGATCATTTGTTCCCACCGCTTGTGGAATTTCGCCGAGGGCGTTGAACACCAGCCGGGCCTGAAGCGGCCCCTGTTCGTAGATGCCACTGATCGAGAAACTTTCGCCCGCCACATTCTCAAGACTGTCTGACAGGCCTGGCGCATAGGTGGCCTTGCTGCGGGCCCTTGTATAGTTTGCCTCAAGGCCAAGACCATTCCAAGGCGCGGGCAAATCCGCAAACCGGTGGGACAGGGCAAGTTCCGTTCCGTAGATCAGCGCGTCTCCGCCATTCGCCGGTGCCGTCAGCGCATAGATACGCCCATCGATCTCTATATCAGTTGTCTGATTAAATACAAATGTATCGAATTTTTTGAAGAACACCCCGGCGTGCAGCCGGCTGTTCTCTGAAGGGAAATAGGTTGCGGTCAGGTCTCCCTGCCAGGCCTCATAGCGTTTGAGCGCGGGGTTGCCGCCGACTGCCTCGAAGATCTGGCCTGAAGAATTGAGGGTCAGACGCGGGGCGAGGTCGGCAAGGGATGGGCGCGTGATCACGCGCGCTGCTGAGGCCCGCAGATCAAGGCCCCGGTCAAAGCTGACGAGGAGATTGGCGGCCGGAAGGACATCTGAATAATCGGCTTCGGCTGACACGGCGATTGGGGTCTGGCCGGACAAGGCGTGACCTTCCGATACCTGATGGGTGTGGCTGAAACGGATGCCGGCATTACCGCTTATGCGGGCAAAGCCGGGATCGGCAGAAAACTCCCCCATGAGATAGGCGGCCCAGATCTGCTCAGAGATGCTGTAGGAGTTGCGCAGGTCGGCGCCGGAAGGCGCCTCGAAGTTGGGGATGAAGTTGGCCGCATCGGCAAAGGCCGAAGCGTCTGGCAGCAGCCAGCGGCGGGGCAGTTCACCGGCTTCCCCGCCAAGGAAATTGCCGGCCGGAAAGGGGAGGTAGAAGGATGCAGGGAAAAATGACCCGCTGTTCTGGGTAAACAGCCGGTCCCGCCGGCGGTAATCGCGTTCCCGGAGGCGGTATTTCAGGCCAGCCCGCAGATCGCTCCAGACACCGCGGTCCACGGTGCTGTGCAGGTCAATCTGGGCGGACTGGTCGGTATCCAGACTTTCCTGGTTCCGATATTCGATGCGGCGGAAGGCAAGCAGGCCGGGGTCTTCCAGATCTCCGTCGAGGAAGCGGATATCCGGTACGCCTTCAAACAGCGCCGGGACTTCAAAACTCACCCGGCCCACATCCGGACTGTTAATGCGCGTGCGAGTAATGGGCGCCCTGGTCTGGCTGCCCGCTTCGGCATAGGCGATCCGGGCACTGATTTCCTGGTTGCCGTTTTCGACGCGCACCCCGCTCGTCAGAAACAGGTTGTCATGGGTGAGCCAGGACTCTTCATAGCCGATCTGGCTGGCGGCCCGCCCGGTCAACCCTACCACCACGCCGGACCGGAAGAGGAGACTATCGGGCTCAACCGTCGCCGGATCGAGGTCGGCAGAGTAGGTCAGCTCCCGGTAGCGCCCGTCGAGCCGCACATAAAAGGCTTCGGCATCGAAGCTCAGCCCGGCGCGGGGTTCAATCTGAACAACTGTGTTCAGCCCGAGGCGCTCGCGGTCTTCCCGCTCCAGCGTTGGGCGGAAGGAGGTCGGCGCGAGAACCTTGCCCGTCTCGCCCGGCAGGTCGATCTCCTCCCAGGTTCCGAAAGTAATCCGGTCCTGGCGAACGCTCCGCTCACTGTAGGTGAGGGCGCCGATGAGGCCCGCCTTGCCGCTTGCATGTTGCCAGCTGCCGATCCCTGACAGCCTGGGCTCCGTGCTGCCTGGCAGGTCTGTATGGCTCGCGGACGCCGTGAACACGCGGGTGGCCTCTGGCAGGTCCAGCGGCCGGAACGTGCGGACATTGATCGCCGCGCCGATGGCGCCTTCATCCATGGCGGCGGTGGGCGCCTTGATGACGTCAATTCCGGCAATGATCTCTGTGGGCAGGATATCGAACCGGAATTGCCGGCCATCCTGATTGCTGTCGCGTACATTCTCGTTAACCGCCAGCGGCACACCGTTGAGGGCGACACTCTGGAAACTGGCGGGCAGGCCCCGGACGCCGACAAACAGGGCTTCGCCGCGATCCCGGGAGACGCTGACGCCGGGCACCCGCAGCAAGGCTTCGGCCGCGTTCTGCGCCGGAAAACTTCCAATATCGGTGGCGTCTATCGCTTCCATCAGGCTGCCGGCAGCGCGCTCCCGCAGAATGGCGGAGGTGAGGCTGGCAAAATAGCTGCCGGAGACGACGACCGGGGCGAGATAGCGGGGGGCTTCAAAGCCAAAGGGTTCGCCATTGGGGGCAGGCGCGGGCGCTGCCGGAGCCTCGCTGATGACAATGGCGTTGGCCGGGTCGCGTTCAAAGTGAACGCCCGTATCGAGCAGGAGCGCGCGCAGCAGATCGTCCACGGGCGCCGTTGCGCTCAGCGCAGGCGCCCTTTTTCCAGCAAGCATTCCCGGCGGTGTCAGGATGACGAGCACTTCGCCGGTTTGGGCGCCGAAAGCGCTGAGCGCCGAGGAGAGCGGCTGCTGAGGGATGTCGACTGTGGCCAGCGCCTGTCTCTGATGGCCTGCTGCGGGCGGCTCTGCCATTGCGGCTGGCGTCCAGAGCGCGGCGGCGCCCAGCAGGAGGGAACTGACATATCTCATGCCATCATCGACCGGGCGTTCCGCCTGGCGCGAGCAGAACCTGCCGCGCTCTGGCCCTGACAAGAGGGGCTCGAGCGCTTTCCACATGCTTCCAGAAGCGAAGAGTTCATAAGGCCTTGCCGGGAAAGTCAGGAGTGGGGGCGTAAAATCCTCTCCTTAACGCCAGTACATGACGGATTCACGGCTCTGTTTTATTCGTTTGCCCTGCTGCCGGCCTGCTCGCGACCCCCTCAGGCGCACTGAAAGAAGGGGCAAACCTCCCGCAAGCTATGAGCCAGGAGAGATACGCCTCCTTTGAGCCTGACCGTGCGGCCCGGCAAATCTTGGGCTTGGGAGGTGTGTTTTCGCAAACCCGCTACAACATAGACCCGGTTGATTTTCCTTAAGGATACGTGGGTAATCAGATCGAGAAACCTGATGCGTGCAGGTGCAGCCCTGTCGGACGAGACAGCCGGGCGGCCCCTGTCCCTGTTGAACCGACGCCGGAGAAGGCATGACATCCGAAACGAAAAAGCCACCCAGACGGTCGAAGAAGGCCGAGCAGAGAGCGGAGATGACCGAACAGATTCTCGACGCTGCCGAGTATCTGTTTTCCATTAACGGCCTGCACGGTGTCACGCTTCGGGATGTCGCCAAACGGGTCGGCGTTCACCACAGCCTGCTGAACTACTACTTCACCGACAAGCGGGAGCTGTTCGACGAGGTTTTCAAACGGCGCGCGGAAGTGACACGGTCGCTGCGCATGAAGGCGCTCGAGGAATACGAGGCATCGTGCGGCGGAAAGCCGACCGTGGAGGGCGCGCTGCGGGCGTTTCTCGATACCGACCTCGATCTCTACATCCAGGGCGGGGAAGGCTGGCGGAATTTTGCAAGCCTCGGCGCGCAGGTGGCCAATACGCCGCTCGGCGCCGAAATGTTCGATGAGCATTTCGACGAACTGGTTCTGCGTCTGGTGGGCATTCTGAAGCAGGCCCTGCCGGAATGCGAAGATGTGGATCTTTTCTGGGGCTATCATTTCGTCACCGGCGGATTGATGCTCACGCTGGCCCGCACCGGCCGGATTGACCGCTTGTCGGGCGGGCTGTGCAAGTCGGATGATTTCGAGGCCGTGAAGGAGCGCATGGCCCGGTTCATGGCGGCCGGCTTCATCGATATCTGCAAACAGTCGGCCGCCTCGCGCAGCTGAGGGCGTGGATGGGCGCCCGCCGGACGTGCGAATCGGCGATGGCTCGAAAATAATATTCACTCACGGGTGAGTGAATATTGACAGCGAGGCCGGAATGGCTCACCAAACTCCCAAGCGCCCATCAACGAGGCGCCTCAGGGAGGATCATCATGAAGATCAGAATTCTCGCTTCCGCGAGCGCGGCGGCCGTTCTTTCCATGCTCGGAGGCGCCAGCGCCCAGGAAACCGGGCAGGCGCCGGCCCGGCCAGAAGAGCAGGAGGCTCAGCGCAGCCTCGACAAGGTAGTGGTCACCGCCACCCGGCGCGAGGAAAGCCTCCAGGATGTGCCGCTCAGCGTCACGGCCTACCAGCAGGAAGCGCTGACCGAGAAGGGGATTGTCAGCTATGATGGTCTTGCCCGCGAAACGCCGGGCGTCGTGATCAACCAGCCGACCGCCAACTTCAACAATTTCACGACCCGCGGCATCGCCACCAATGGTTATGGCGCCAATCTCCAGGCGGCGACCGCCATCTATATCGATGAACTGCCGATTTCATCGAACGGCAACTCGACCATCCTTGACCCGACCCTCTATGATGTGGAGCGTGTGGAAATCCTGCGCGGCCCGCAGGGCACGCTGTTCGGCGCGAACTCCCTGTCCGGCGCTGTCCGTATCCTGACGAAAAAGCCCAACACCCGCAAATTCGAAGCCTCCGCCCTGGTTGATTACGGCCTGGTCGATGGCGACGCTTTCCGCCAGCGCTATAACGGCATGGTCAACATTCCGCTGGCTGAAGACAAGCTGGGACTGCGCGTCGTCGGCTTCTACCGCGACGAAGAAGGCTGGGTGGACAATATCGGCACCGGCATCGAAGGCGCCAACTCGCTGACCTCCTATGGCGGCCGCGCCATCCTGCGCTGGGAACCGACCGACGCGCTCGATATGCAGCTGATGGTTATCCATGAAAACAGCCAGCCCGATGATTCCGGGCTGACCAATCCGAACCGCGGCAAGTTTGTCCGTCTGACGGACCGGCCGGACCTCTTCCAGTCTGACTTCACCACCTACAACTTCGCGCTCGACTATGATCTCGGCTTCGCCAATTTCACCAGCTCGTCGACCTACTCGAACATCGACGGAAAGTTTATCGTCGACCTCGCCGGCACGTTCGGCCAGCTGATCCCCTTCGCTCTGGATGCCGTCGGCTATGATGAGACGTTCGTGCAGGAAGTGCGCCTTGCTTCGGCAGATGGTGGCAACTGGGACTGGATCATCGGCGGCTTCTATTTCAACAAGCGCCGCGACATCACCTATGACTACCGCTCGTCTCAGGAGTTCCTCGATACGCGCGGTCTTACCGGCCTGCCGGATGAATATTACCTCCGCTTCACCAGCTATTTCGACCAGTTCGAAACGGCGGGCTTCGGCGAGTTGACCTATCGCTTCTCGGACAGGTTCTGGGTAACCGGCGGCGCGCGCTACACCACGACTTCCGTGCAGAGCTTCACCAATGAAGGCGGCTATAACAGCAACTATCTGGCGCTTGCCCTTGGCGGGGTCACAAATGCTCCGATCACGGTATTTCCTGTCGCCGCGGTGGAAGGCCTGAAGGTCGAAGGGGACAAGTTCTCCTACAAGCTCAGCGCGTCCTACAAGCCGGTCGAGAATGTCACGACTTATGCTTCTATTTCGACCGGCTTCCGCTCCCCGGTGGCCAACGCACGCGCCGGCGCTGTCAGTATCGTCAACCCGAATGACCTCGTCATTCCAAATGGTGCAGACTCCGATTCGCTGACGAATTATGAAATCGGCGCGAAAGGCTACTGGCTGAACGGCAAGCTGTCGGCAAATGTCGCGGCCTACTATATCGACTGGCAGGACATTCAGGTGCAGGCAAACCGCTTGTCGGACCAGGTCCAGTTCGCCACCAATATCGGCGGCGCGGTCAGCAAGGGTCTCGAGTTTGAAATCGCGGCTTATCCGGCGAAGAATTTCAGCTTCTTCCTCAACGGATCGCTGAACGATTCCGAAGTCACCGACGTGACGCCGACAGAGGCCGCCATGTCGGGCGCCGAAGAAGGCATCTCGCTTTCCTTCCCGACCTTCCAGGGGTCGGCCACCGTCCGCTATGACTGGAAGATGGGCGGCGAAACCGATGCGTTCGCTGCGGCAACCGCAGCCTATGTCGGCGACTTCCCGGGCATGTTCCCGAACGTGCCGGGTAATCCGAACCTCGTCGCACCCACCTTCGACTACACGGATGCCTACACGGTCGTGAACCTTCAGGCCGGGGCGTCGCGCGACCAGTGGAAAGCAGTTGCCTATGTCGAGAACCTGCTGGACGACAGTTCCATCACCTATGTCCACCCGGAAGCCTTCCTTGACGGGCGCTATGCCAGGCTCCGTCCCCGGACGGTCGGTGTCCGGCTGAGCTACGAGTTCTGAGCCGATGCCCAGCCCAGACAGCGCGGTACAGGCCGCCTCCCCGCCCGGAACCGCTGTCCCGCCGGCCGCGCCCTATGCGCGGCCGGATGGGAAGGCCTGGTTCGTTCTCGCCATTCTGTGTTTTGTCTATGTACTGAACTTTCTGGACCGGCAGATCATCTCCATCCTCGCCAAGCCCATCCAGGATGAGCTTGGTATCACCGATGGCCAACTCGGCCGGATCACCGGCCTTTATTTTGCGCTGGTCTATTGCATCCTGGGCATCCCCGTCGCCTGGATTGCCGACCGCACGAACCGGGTGAAGGTGCTATCGGTTGCCTGCGCCATCTGGAGCGCGGCGACGCTTTTCTGCGGCCTTGCGCGCAGCTATCCGCAACTCGTGGTGGGCCGCCTGGCGGTCGGCGTTGGGGAGGCGGGCGGCGTGCCGCCATCCTATGCTATCATCTCCGATTACTTCCCTCCGGGGCGGCGCGGAACGGCGCTCGCCCTGTTCAATTTCGGCCCTCCCATTGGAATGGCGCTTGGGGTTGCGTTCGGGGCCTCCATGGCCGCGGCGTTTGACTGGCGCATAGCCTTCATCTCGCTCGGCATCGTGGGAATAACCACAGCGCTCTTTGTCTATTTCTTCGTACCTGAACCGGAAAAGGGAAGGCTTGATACACCTGCGCCGGTTGGTCCCATGCCCTCCCTTGAGCCATCTGCAGGGAAGATTCCTTCATCCGGCTCTGGCTTTTGGGGCACGATGCGGATGTTCTTTATGCGGCCGGTTCTGATCCTCACGGCGCTGGCCAGCGGCGCCATCCAGTTTGTCACCTATGCCACGTTGAACTTCACGACGCTGTTCCTGATGCGCGAGAAGGACATGACGTTGCAGGAGCTGGCGCTCTACTATTCGATCCTGCTCGGCGTCGGGGTTGCTGCGGGCATGTATGTGTCCGGCTGGCTGGTGGACCGGTTTGGCCAGAGGTCAAAGGTTGCCTATGCGCTGGTGCCCGCTATCGGCTTGGCGGCGGCCATCCCTTTCTTCCTCGGTTTCGTCTGGGCGCCCGGCTGGCCGCTGGCGCTCCTGTTCCTGATCGGGCCGACCTTCTTCAACTATTTCTATCTCTCGCCCGCCGTCACCCTGGTGCAGGAAGAAGTTCGTCCGGATCAACGCGTGCTGGCCGGCGCGCTGCTCCTGCTGATCATGAACCTGATCGGCCTTGGCCTTGGCCCGACCTATCTCGGCATGGCCAGTGACATGTTCCGGGCGGCAAATCCGGAAAACTCGCTCCAACTCGCATTCTATACGCTGACGCCTTTCTACGGCGTGGCGGTTCTCCTCTTTCTCTGGCTGGCCCACGCAATCCGGAAAGAAGAAGCAGAGAGGGCAAAGTCATGACACGGAAGAGTGCTATTCTTACAGGCCTGGCGGGTTTGCTGCTGGCCGCGTGTGCAACGCAGGCAGAGGGTAGTGCCCCTCTCATCAGCTCTCCGGCTGGCAGGATTGCCGGCGTCGCTGTGGGCGAAGTTAATGTCTTCAAGGGCATTCCGTATGCGGAGGCGCCCGTCGGAGATCTCCGCTGGAAGCCGCCCGTTCCCGCCGCCCCGTTGGAGGCCGTGTTTTCCGCCTCTGATTTCGGCCCAGCCTGTGTTCAGCCGCGCCCCAGAGAAGGCAGTATCTACGCCAATCCGCCGGAATCAGTGAGTGAAGACTGCCTGACCCTCAACATCTGGGCGCCGGTGGACGCCGCATCTGCGCCGGTGATGGTGTGGATACATGGCGGCTCTCTCACGGCAGGCTATTCGGGCGAACCCCTCTATGACGGGACAGCGCTGGCCAAGGCGGGCGTGGTGCTGGTGTCGATCAACTACCGGCTGGGCGTGCTGGGCTATCTTGCCCATCCGGAACTCAGCGCCGAGTCGCCCGGCGGTGTGTCCGGCAATTACGGCCTGCTCGACCAGATCGAGGCGCTGCGCTGGGTCCAGCGCAATATTGCAGCCTTCGGCGGGAACCCGGAGAATGTCACGCTTGCCGGCGAGTCCGCCGGGGCGCTGAGCGTGATGTATCTCATGGCCGCGCCCGATGCGCGGGGGCTTTTCCACAAGGCGATTGCCCAGAGCGCGTATCTTATTCCGACGCCGGAGCTGAAAGCAGCGCGGAATGGCCACTTCGCGGCGGAGGATGTGGGCAGCTACATCGCCCAGGCTACCGGCGCAAACACGCTTGCCGGTCTGCGCGCCATGGATGGGGAAACCCTGACGGCCGCCGCCGCAGCGGCAGGCTACGCGCCCTGGGGCACAGTGGACGGCAAGACCCTGCCACGGCAACTCGTGGACACGTTTGATGCCGGCGCGCAGGCTGCCGTGCCGATCCTTGCGGGCTTCAACAGCGGGGAAATCCGCTCCATGCGCTTCCTGATGCTGCCCGTTCCGGAAAGCGAAGCGGCTTATGAAGAGGCCATCCGTGAGCGGTATGGGGATATCGCGGAGGAATATCTCCGGCTTTATCCGTCGTCAGATCTTGTGGAATCTGCCCTCGCGGCGCCCCGCGATGCCCTTTATGGCTGGACAGCAACGAGGCTCGTGCGGGATCAGGCCGCGCTCGGCGAAGCGGCCTATCTCTATCATTTCGATCATACCTATCCGGCCGCAGCGGCGCTTGACCTCAAGGGGTTTCATGCAGCCGAGATACCGTACGCGTTCGGAAATCTGCGGAACAAGCCGCGCTTCTGGCCAGAAATACCGGACACCGCAGAAGAACAGGCGCTCTCCGATGCCATGCTTGGCTATTGGGTTTCGTTCGCGCGCGATGGCCGGCCGGCAGTAGCGGGCGCCCCGCAATGGCGCCCCTTTGCGCCCGGCAATGCTTATATGAGCTTTGCCGGCACGCCGCAGCCCGCCAGCGATCTAGACCCAGGCATGTTTGACCTGCATGAGACAGTCATGTGCCGCCAACGCGCCGAAGGCCTGCAACTCTGGAGCTGGAATATCGGGGTAAAGGCACCGGTCATTCCGCCCGCAGGAAATGGCTGCCCATGAATTTAGCCAGCATGCAGACTTATGATCTGACCCTTGACAAGTTCCTGACCCATGCCGCCAAATGGCATCCGTACACGGATCTTGTCACGGCCGGAGACGCACCAGATGCATCGAGTGACAGGATCGGCTATGCGGCGCTGGAAACGCGGTGCCGGGCGGTCTCGGGCCTATTGTCTCGCCGGAGCGTCAAGCCCGGAGACCGGGTGGCAACGCTTGCCTGGAATACCCGCGCCCATGTCGAGGCATGGTATGGCGTCATGGGAATGGGGGCTGTGTGCCACACGCTGAACCCGCGCCTTACCGCCGAGCATCTTGCCGCGATGGTTACCCAGTCTGAAGCGCGGATCGTGATCGTAGACGCCGATCTTCTGCCGCTGGCCAGACAGGTGGCGGAAGAGGCGCCTGGCATCAGGCAGATACTCGTCATCAATACTCCTGAAGCGGAGCGAGGTTCGGGGGCAGGGGGCGCGGCTGTTGAATCCTTGGAGACTTTGTTGGCCGAAGGTGCGGGCGACCCGGTCGCCTGGGGCAACTTTCCGGAAACGGCCCTGTCGGGCCTCTGCTTTACTTCCGGAACAACCGGGGCGCCCAAAGGCGTCGCCTATACTCACCGCTCAAGCTATCTTCACACGCTCCGTGCCCTGCAGGCCGATGTCATGGCCATAACGGCGCTGGACGCGGTGCTCGCAGTGGTTCCGATGTTTCATGCCAATGCCTGGGGCCTGCCTTTCGCGGCCCCGGCGGTGGGCGCCAAACTCGTCCTGCCGGGGCGGCGCAGCGATGGGGCGAGCCTCGCCCGGCTCATCCGCGAAGAGAATGTCACCATCGCGGTCGGTGTGCCCACCGTCTGGCTCGGCCTGATGGATTATCTGGACGAAACGGGGCTTCAGATCCCCTCACTGAAGCGGATCATTGTGGGCGGCGCGCCCATGCCACCTGCGCTGATGCAGCGGCTGGAGCAGGGCCTTGGCGCAATCGTGCAGACGAGCTGGGGGATGACGGAGCTTTCTCCCCTGGGCGTGATCATGCCGCCCGGCGCGCCGGTGCGGTCTCCGGAATTCTCTGGCCGCCCCGCCATTGGCATGGACCTGCTCCTTACGGATGCTGGCGGAAATCCTCTGCCGCAACAACGTGGCGCCGAAGGGCATCTCAAGGTGCGAGGCCCGTCCGTAGTCGAACGGTATCTTGGGCAGGATCAGCCTGCTGCCAATGCAGACGGATGGTTCCCGACGGGAGATCTGGCGCGGATTGATGAAGAAGGCCACCTCATCATCACCGGCCGGGCCAAGGATCTCATCAAGTCTGGCGGGGAGTGGATCAATCCAGCTGAAATAGAGGCAATCATCAGCGCGCTGCCGGAGGTGTCTCTCGCCGCGGTGATCGGTCAGCCCCATCCCAAATGGGGCGAGCGTCCGCATCTCATCGTTGAACTGCGCGGCGAGCAGCAGATTGACGATGATACCCTGCTGGCGCCGCTGGAAGGAAAAGTTGCGAACTGGTGGATTCCGGACACCGTGATCCGCCTTTCCTCAATGCCGCTGGCCGCTACCGGCAAGATTGACAAACAGAAGCTCAGGGCAGACTTCGGAGTCTTGCAGGCTGACTAGAGGCAAAGGAGCCTGGCCGATGAAAGTCATCTCCCACATCGCGGCCGCCCTTCTGCTGGCCGCCTGCACCACCCGCCCGGCCAACCTCATCGAGAGTACACTTCCGGACACACTTCCCGGCTGCTCCGAGGCCATCGCCTATTCGCAAGCCCATCGCGGCCTTTCCGTCCTTGTGCTGCAGAATGGAGAACTCGTCTGCAGCACTGGCGCCGCGAGCATTGAAACGCCCTATGAGCTCTGGTCCGGCACGAAGAGTTTCGTGGGTGTCATGGCGGCGGCGGCGGTTCAGGATGGATTGTTGACCCTTGATGAACTTGCCGCGGATACACTGGCGGAATGGTCCGATGACCCGGTGAAGTCGCGCGTCACGCTCCGGCAAATCCTCTGGATGGTGGAGGGGCAGCCCAGTGAGATCGGGAATCCGCCCGGATATGCCGGCGCGGTCGAAGTCGCGTTCAACGCGGCGCCGGGCGCGCAGTTTCAGTATGGCCCTGTCCCCATGCAGCTTTTCGGTGAGATCCTGCGCCGCAAGCTCGCTGCTGCGGGGCTCCACGCCGATCCGCTGGCTTACTTTGACCGGCGCATCCTCAGGCCCATCGGCATAACCGGCTATCGGTGGAGACAGGGCACTGACGGATATCCGCTGATGCCGCAGGGCGCGCTGATGTCTGCGCGCGAATGGTCCGTGTTCGGCGAATTTATTCTGCGGGGCGGACGCGGCCCGGACGGAACGCAGCTTGTTTCTCCAGAGGCCTTCGCCCAGATGTTTGAGGGGAGCGAAGCCAACCCGGCCTACGGCCTGACCTGGTGGCTCGCCCGGCCTTCGCCCTCGCCTGATCCGGTGACGCGCGGGTCAGATATTCGCCAGAACCTTGACCGGTTGCCAACTGATCTGGTCCTCGCCTCGGGTGCGGGCGGGCAGCGCCTTTATCTCATCCCGTCGCGCGGCCTGGTGATCGTGCGACAGGCGGACCTCGACCTTGACGCCATCCGTGCAGGGCGGAGTTCGGAATGGAGGGACACAGAGTTTCTCAGCCTTCTGCTTGGGAAGACCTAGGTCAAGGCAGGGAGATTGGTTTCCCGAAGCCCCTCGATTGAGTACTCGTCACGTCACCTTCAGATCAGATGGCGGCGAACCTGGCTGGCGAAAGCGTCCAGGGCGAGGACGGTGGCAAAGATCACCAGCAGTATGGTTCCCACATGCCCATATTGCAGCATGTCAAACCGGCCTTTCAACTCCTGCCCGATGCCGCCGGCGCCAACGATGCCAATGACTGTCGCCATACGGATATTCCGGTCCACCACATAAAGGGTCAGCGCCACGAAGGAAGGGACGACATTCGGTAGAACCGCGAGACGAAGAACGGTCAGCCGGCTTGCTCCGAGTGCGGTCAGGGCTTCCTGCGGGCGTACGTCCGCAGTCTCCACGTCATCGGCATAGAATTTTCCCAGGAACCCGATGCTGTGAAGGGTCAGCGCAAGAATGCCCGCCACAGGGCCAAAGCCGAACAGAAGCACCAGAAACAGGGCGCTCACGAGTTCCGGGATGGTGCGCAAAAGCGATACCAGGGAGCGCGCCGCCGTGCGGACCAAGGGGTGCGGTGTAAAGTTGCGCGCGGCAAGTGGCATCAGGCCGAGGCTGACGAGCATTGCAAAAAGGCTCGCCCAGATTGCCATCTCTATGGACTGAAGCATCTTTCCGCAGACATAGAGCAGGTAGCCAAAGGGCTGTACCCGATACCGCTCGATGATCTCACGCGTCTCGATTTCCAGCGTTTCGGGGTTCAGCGCCGTTTCCTGCCGCGTCACCTCTTCAATGCGCGAAGGCCAGGCGCGCGCTTCACCGCCCGCTTCGAGCAGCGTCCGCTCATCCATCACCAGCGGGAACATCTTGTCCTCAATCGAGGCAAGCCCCCTCCCGATCTGGGAGCTGTCAGACCCCGCGCCGAAACTTGCCACATATTCCTGCACATTTCGTACAAGGACGTTCAGTTCCACGCGCGGCGCCGACCATACGAGAAACACAAAGCACGCCAGAACGGCCAGCAGTGTCCGGCTGCCATAGACAGGCTTCAATCGCCAGGCCTCTGGCGGACGAACACCCTCTGCAGTATTCTGCCTCATGCGGTAACGCTCCGCTTAAGGATCGGTTCTGGAGCGTGGCTGCTGGCAGAAAGTGCGTGCGGCGTCCCGTCGAACTCTTTGCGGCCGGCCCTGATGACCACAATACGGTCTGCGAATTCCAGCGCCAGGTCGGTCTGATGCAGTGAACACAGCACCGGCACGCCGCGTTCTTTCGCCGTCCGCCGCAGAAGGCCGATGATGTCGCGCGAGGTTGCCGGATCAAGGCTCGCGACGGGTTCATCCGCGAGGATGACGGCGGGATTTCCCATCAATGCCCTGGCGATGCCTACTCGCTGCCGCTGACCGCCGGATAGCTCCCGCGCCCGGCGGTTCGCATGACTTTCATCAAGGCCCACTTCAGCCAGAAGCCGGCAGGCTTCGGCTTTCACGGCGGGCGGATAGAGCCGCAGGATCAGCCGCCAGAGCGGCAACTCGCCGGCGAGGCCAGCCATGACATTCTGCACGACGCTCAGCCGGTCAATCAGCCCATGGTCCTGATGCACCATTCCCAGTTTGCGCTGGATCTGCCGGCGTGTGGCCGCAGAGAACTGGATGCCCTGGAACACGATCTTGCCGGAAGAAGCCGGCACCAGTCCGGAAATCAGCCGCAACAGGGTGGACTTTCCCGATCCAGACGGGCCGAGAATGACACAGAACTCACCCGCGTAGAGGTCCAGATCTATCCCTTCAAGCGCCATCATGCCGTTATAGGCAGCGCCTACGCCTGAAAGAGAAAGGATGACCGGTTGCAGGCTGGGGCCGGTATGTCGCGCGTCCGTCACCGGTAAGTGCCCGCGCGCCGCACCAGCGCCGCCGTAAAGGCGCCATCCACCCCCGAGACCGGGCGAAAGGCCGTTTCAAAATCATCGTCCGTGATCGTAATATCATAGCGGTCAACCCGCTTGCCGCCATAGCCGCGAATGTCATCGGCGGATACGCCGGGCTGCTTGTGCAGCGCCCCCAGCGCGGCGCGCAGTCTGGACTTCACGCTTTGCGGCAGCGCTTTGGCCGACACCATCGGCGGATTGGGAATAGGGGCTGAGCGCCCCACGATCCGGAAGCGGGAGGCGTCAATTGCGCCGGAATTGGCCGCGCGCTCGAAGGATACAAAGGACGCAGCAGCCCCATCCACCAGGCCATTGTCCAGGGCAACAAGCCCGCTGGTATGGCTATCCCCGATGCGGACCTGAGAAAGATCCTTTCGCGGATCAATGCCGGCATCCAGTAGAATGCCGATTGGAAACACAAAGCTGCTTGCCGATTGCGGCGGGCCGAATGCCACGGACCGCCCGCGCAGATCCTGCACGCTGGAAATGCCACTGTCTTTCAGCGCAAAAATTCCCGCATAATAGGTCGCGCTGCCATTGGTGGATTCCACGGCCAGCAACTCGGCGCATCCGCGATCGCGGGCCTCCCGATAGGAGGTTGGGCCAAGCCACGCGACATCTGCAAGCCCCGTGCAGACCGCCTCGATGGCGGCCGCATAGCTCTGCCCCACACGTACACGGAAATGCAGGCCGCTTGTCTTGGTCAGCGCATTGAACAAGGGAACGAAATCTGCCTTGGTGCCGTCTTCCGTGCCGCCATCGGCCGGTATCAGGATCACCTCCAGCGGTTGGCTCGCGCTGCCATCTCTCGTCTGCGCCATTGCGGGCAATGCCCCCAGCATCCAGATGCATAGCAAAGCCGCAATGATACGCATGGCTGACCCCTTTTAATGTCCGCCGATAGGCTAGCGGGCCGCCGCAACACTAATGTGACGCGGAGCGGAAATTTCAGGGTTGTTTGTGAATTTTATTCAATTCTGCCTGTGCTAGATTTTATTTTCCCTCAAAGTAAGGCAGAGGGAGCCCGTTGGGCAGGGAAGCGCCCGGCAATCAGAGTGTGTTCAGGGATCAGGCAATGAAGAAAAAAGAGACGCAGTCCAAAAGCGCTCCCGGCGTGAGGAAAGATACGGCCGTTGTCAGCAATGTCCTCAGCCGCATCCGCATCCGGCAGGCGTCTCTGGGGCCCAGTACGAGTTCCATTGCCGAGTTCGTGCTCAACAACCCTCGCCGCGTCGTCGGCATGTCCGTCACCGAACTCGCTACTGAGACAGGGGCGAGCGACGGCAGCGTCGTCAATTTCTGCCGCCAGTTGGGTCTGACCGGCTTTCAGCAGCTGAAGCTCAGCCTGGCGCAGGATACTGTCCAGCCCGTCCAGTTCATTCAGGAAGACCTCCAACGGGGCGACGATACCAGCACCATATGCCGGAAAATCTTCCATGCCGGCATTCAGGCGTTGCGCGATACGCTCTCGGTGGTGGACGCCGATGCGATTGATCAGGCCGTACAGGCCATCCGGGCGGCTGACCGGATAGAGATCTATGGAATCGGATCGTCCGCGCCCATAGCGGAGGATGCACAATACCGTATGCTGCGGATCGGCATCGATGCGCGGGTTGTGGTGGATAGCCACATTCAGGCCATCAGCGCCTCACGTACTGGCCCGAATGTTGCGGTACTGACCATCTCGCATTCCGGCGCAACGCATGAAACCCTTTCCGCCACCCGCCTGGCGCATGAGGCTGGCGCCAAAACCATTGTCATCACGAATTTCGCCAACTCTCCCATCCAGGCCTATGCCGACATCAAGCTCTATACGATGTCGAAGGAAACCCGCTTTCGCACCGAAGCCATGACCAGCCGGATTGCCCAACTTTGCGTGATTGACACGCTGATCGCCGCCCTCGCCATGGCTGATTACGACCACGCGACCGAGACACTTCGCGAAACCTTTGATGTGCTGTCGATCAAGCGTTTCTGAGGGTTTCAGATCAGCCTGGCGAAGAATTCCTGTGGGCTTGGCGCTACCAGAAGGCAGGGCATCCCCACCCGGATTGCCCCTTCAATATCGGTATCCGGATTATCCCCCAGCATCACGGTCCGGTGAGGGGAAGTGCCGATAATCCGGCATGCTTCGCGGAAGAAGCCCTCGCTCGGCTTGCCGATGATCTCGGTTTCGGCCTGAGACAGATCGACTGCCGCTTCAAGGGCGGCGTGAAAGGCCCCGGTCTCAAGCCGGATGCGCGCATTGGCGCCCCGGTGTGAGCCGTCAGGGTTGGCGACGATCAGTTTTGCGCCGCCAGCCAGGCAGTTTGCGGCGCGCTCCAGCGCGGCATAGGTCACTCGCGTGTCCCGCATCAGGATAACGACCTGAGCCTCTTCCCGCACCACCTCGATACCGGAACGTTGAGCCAGCGCCTTCATGGCGGGGCTTCCGATGATCATGGCCCGCTTGAGCCCCAGATCCCGCGCCCGCCTTATGGCGAACATGCCGGCCAGCAGGATGCGCTCCGGGGGCAATTCAATGCCGGACTTGTCCAGAATGGCGCGCATTTCATCCGGGGTATGGGTGGAATTGTTCGACACAATTGCCAGCCGGTTCTGATGGGCGCGCAGAAATGCTGCGGCTTCAGGCACGAGAACATTGTCAATCGCGCAGCACCCATCCCAATCCAGAAGAAATCCGTCGGCGGACTTTATGAGTGATTTGGGGTCCCGGCTGCGCAGCTCTTCAAGGGGAATAACATTTTTCATGGGCGGCGGCTTAGACGAAATGAAAATAATTCAAAAGATAGAAAATTTGAGATGAGTAAATTTTATATTTGAATTACACAAACTTCACCGACGCGTCACATTCACCCGCTACCCGAGCCCTGCGCAGAACTGATTGCGCGCACAGCTATTGCGGTTGCCCGGTCAGGCCGGCGCAATCTGAACCTCGGAGGGGTGACGGTGAAATACGATCTGAGAAAGAGACTGTTGTTGAGTGTCGGGGCCGTATTGGTCTCGGCCAGCTTCGCGGCGCCTGCGATGGCGCAGTCCGAGGCTGCGGAAGAAGATGAGGCCCGCCTCAGCACGGTGCTGGTCGAAGGCCGCCGTGTGGACCAGGCAACGCCGATGGCGATTGACCTTGTACAGTTCGGCAACCAGGTCCAGCTGATCGATGCCCAGAAGATTGAAACGGGCGGCTTCACGAACTTTGGTGAGGCGGCTGCGGGTCTGATCCGCGGCGCAAACATTGGTTATTCGCCCGATGAAGGCGAGTTCACCATCCGCATCGACGGCGGTACGGACCGTGACACGCTGCTTCTGGTAGATGGCGTTCCTTACTTCGACCGCTCCAGCCCGTCGGAAGATCTGTGGCCGGCAACTGCCATTGATCCACGGATGATCCAGAGCGTTGAAATCTATCGCGGCGGCCAATCGCTTTATTTCGGGTCAAACGGTGGCCTCGGTGTGGTCAGCGTAAAGACGAAAGAGCCTGACGGCACCAAAAAAGGCCAGATCGGCGTCTATGCCGGCTCGTTCAAGACCCGCGAAATCTATGGCAATGTGTCAATGCCGGTCGACTCCGAAGGCAAGCACAGCTTCCTGGTATATGGCCGGTCCTACCACTCTGACGCGCACGAGCTTTTCGATGTCTCCGCGTATGGCGATAACGTCCTCGCCCTCGGCGGTTTCCAGCCTTACCCGTATGACTTCAACAGCATTGGCGCGAAGTATCTCTGGCAGATCGATGCGAGCTCGGAACTGCGCCTGGGCGCAAGTTTCTCCACCATCGACTTCCACGACTCCTTCCCGAACTCGACCATCTACACGCCCAACTTCACCGAGTTCCCGATCTACACGGCGAACTACAAGAAGTCGTTCTCGGACAATTTCCGGATCGAGGTCGATTCTCACTGGCAGAAGCCGCAGCTGAAGAACCACGAAGTGCTGGCCCGCGTCTGCCGCACGCCTCGCCTGCAGGATCTGCCGGCAGATGTGCGCGCGATTGCATCGGCGCAAGGGATCACCAGCTTCACAACGGCCGCGCAATACGAAGCCTTTGCGGCCACCGTTCCGAACCTTCCGGCCGGCTGTGTCACAAATCCCTATGGAACGACAAGCGGCGCGGCCACCAGCGCGAAGAATGGCTGGATGGTGAACCAGGACCCGGCCAGCCCCTATTTCGGTCAGCCCTATGGCACCATCCAGAACCCGTTCCCGATCGGCGCGCCTATCGGATACGTGATCGAGACGACCACGTCCTTCGGGGACAACACGCCCGTCAAGGGCTGGGGGACAACGGACAACCGCCGTTCCGGCTATATCGACTACGGGATCAATGCCCGCGGCACATACCGCCTCAACGACCTGGTCGAACTGGTTGGTGGTGTTCAGTACACCGCCTATGAAGATGCGTCCGACGACTCCTTCGGGGTCAAGGATGTGAAGGTCACGTCAACGGGTCTCTATGGCGACCTGCGCCTAAGCCTGCCGGTTCTGGAGGGCCTCAATGGCTCCTTCGCCGTCCGTCAGGATTTCAATGAGGGATTTGACGATGAGATGATCTACAAGATCGGTCTTCGTCAGAACCTGCCCGCCGGCATCTATGCCCGCGCCAGCGGTGGCACATCCTACTCGGCCCCCAAGATCGACGAGATCGGTGCCTACGGGGCCAACCAGAACCTCAACCCCGGCCTTGAGCCGCAATCGGTTGAGGCCTTCAACGCCGGTATCGGCATGGACGGCTCTTTCCGGGGCGGCACCTTCAACATCGAGTTTGGATACTTCAAGACCGACATCAAGAACCAGTTTGGTACGCGGTCGGTTGAATCGGTTTGCCCCCAATATGCCGGCAATCCCTTTGGGCTCGACATCATCAACCGCAACCGGGAAAGCATCGTGCCGCCTGACTCCTTCTGCGCAACGGCGGCGAGCCGTGGCCTCGACGGATCGGAAGTGGTGGCCGTCAACACCCTGGCGATCCAGGAAATCGAAGGCTTCACGCTCGACGTCGCCTTCGATTACGGCCCGTTCTCCGGCGACGTCTCCTACACCATGATGGACTCCCTTGAGCCCAACCCGGTATTTGGTCTGCCGGCCCGTCTGGATGGGACCACGGCAAACCTGGGCTTCGTGACGCCTGGTCCGGCAGGATCTCAGGAGAAACGCCAGTCCGGCGAACGCCCGGAATGGACCGTCTCTGCCCTGTTGACCTACAAGCCGACGGATCAGTGGATCTTCGCGCTCAACCCGCGCCTTCAGGGTCCGGAATGGGCCTATGCGCCGACGACAGCCGCCCGCCTGGTGGATGCCAATGGCAACCGTGTGGTCGATGACGTCAACTTCGGCAACTATTTCGTCCTCAACGGGTCCATCCAGTACTTCTTCGGCAAGGACCATGAACACCGCATTCTCATCCGCGGCGTGAACCTCCTCGATGAGAACTATTACGAGCGCTACTCCGGCGGCGCCGGCCTGACGCTGGACCGCGCCGTGGTCCGTGGTGAGGTTGGTGTCAATGACAGCGCTTACTACCGCCAGTATGGCTGGAACGGGAAACCGCGTTCTGCCTGGATACAGTACGAGTACCGCTTCTGATCTGCGTGATGGCGGCGATCATGTCGCGCCGCCATCCGCTGTTACCGGCCAGTGGCTTCCCCCGGAGCTGCTGGCCGGTCCTCTGCTCGCTCATCTTCCATTCAGGAGAAATCACGCATGTTTTCCCGCAGGTCGTTCATTGCGCTTACCGGCGCTGCTGCTGCCGCCGCCATGGCGTCGCAGCGCAGCTTCGCTGACAGCTCAGCTACATATTTCACCCTCGGTATCGCCTCGGGCACCCCGCGGCCAGAGAGTGTCATCCTCTGGACGCGGCTTGCGCCCGATCCCCTGAGAGGCGGCGGTATGCCGCCCGGCCGCGCCGAAGTCCGCGTGCGCGTGGCCCGTGATCCGGCCATGCGCGATGTCATCCGTGACGAGATGGTTTCCACATCCGATGCAAAGGCCCACTCGGTTCACTACAAATGCGAAGGGCTCGAGCCTGGCCGGGAATACTGGTATCAGTTCAGCTACAATGATGAAGATACCGTCATAGGCCGGACACGGACGACAAGCCCCAATGATGACAAGGCCCGCATTGCGCTGGCCTACTGCCAGCATTATGAAGCCGGCTTTTACGCGGCCTATCGCGATCTTGCCGAATGGGTGCCCGATCTCGTCATTCACACGGGCGACTATATCTATGAGGGCGGCGTCGGCACGCTCGGCTCCTACATGCGGGACGTGGGCGCCGGCGAGCGCCGCCTGTTTGAAACCGTGCGCCTCCATAACGGGCCGGAAATCGTCACGCTCTGGGACTACCGCAACCGCTACGCCCTCTACAAAACCGATCCGCACCTGCAGGCCGCCCATGCCATCGCGCCCTGGATTGTCGCCATGGACGACCATGAGATCGACAATAACTGGGCCGGTTCCATTCCTCAGGATCCCGAAAAGCAGACGGATCTGGAGTTCCGCGTGCGCAAGCTGGCCGCGTTCCAGGCCTATTATGAGCACATGCCGATTGAGACGCCGCCCTGGGTCAAGGGCACCGAGTCCGGTCTTCTGATGCATGGCGCTTTCCGCCTCGGCCCGGCGCAGGTCCACCTGCTCGACACGCGCCAGTTCCGCACCGACCAGCCCTGCGGCGATGGCCGCAAGGCCTATTGTGAGGAAGCCAATGATCCCGCCCAGACCATGATGGGCAAGGCGCAGGAAGAATGGCTGCATTCGGAACTGAAACGCTCCGGCGCCGCGTTCAACCTGATCGCCACGCAGGTCTGGTTCACGCCCTATCGCTACAACGCCCCGCCCGAAGCGCCCGTCACCAATCTTGACAGCTGGGATGGCTATCCGCTTGCGCGTCAGCGCCTGGCGGACATGCTGGCCACCGGCGTGAAGAACCCGGTTTTCCTCACCGGTGACTGGCATACCGCCATGGCGTCGACCCTCTACCAGACGCCCTTCGACACCCGGTCGAAGCGGATTGGCCATGAGCTTGTCGGCAGCTCCATCTCCTCAGGCTGCCCCTGGGCGCGCGATATGGAAGTGATGCGCGAGGCGAACCCTCACGTGTCGCATCTGAATGGCAAACAGCGCGGATATCTGCGTGTAACGGTCAGCAAAAAGGATTGCACCGGCGATTTCCGGGTCGTCGAAGATGCCGGCCGCGCGGAATCTCGTGTGTATACGGACGTGGAAATCCGTACCCGGGACATCTGATCTATTCCGAAATACGGGGGGAGGGCTGGCCGGAACATATCCGGCCAGCCTTTTTCTTTGCATGCGATGTCAGTTGACCGCAAAGGCAAACAGCAGGGCCAGCAGGACGGTCCAGACAAGGAGGAGGGCGGCAATCAGGGTAGCCAGGAGGGGGCGCATGCTTCACACCAGATCAAAGATTTCAGAATCGATGCGCCACAGCGGCACGCCCATGTTCAGGAGAGCAGTCCGGGCTGCATCTGTCATCGGCGGCGGGCCACACAACATGTGCGCCCAGCTGCGCGTCTCGTCATTCAGATGGCGCTCCAGCATGTTCCGGTCCAGGAAGCCGCTTTCGCCGTCCCAGTCGTTCGGCGGTGTTTCCAGCACATGGACAACCTTCAGGTCCATGTCGCGCGCCAGCGCCTCCAGTTCTTCCCGGAAGGTCACCTCATCCCACGCCTTGTTGGCGTAGAACAGGATCGCCGGGCGTGTGTCCCCGCGCGCCTTCATGGACCTCAGATTGGCAATCATGGGCGTAATCCCGATCCCGCCGGCAATCATCACAAAGCCTCCGGTTTCCGCTTCCATGTCTATGGAAAATGCGCCGTAGGGCCCATCAACCCATGCGGGCGTTCCGGGCTCGGCCTTGATCACGTCTCCTGTGAAATCTCCCAGCGGCTTGATCGAGAGCGAGACAGCCGGTCCGTCTTCCGGGGCATTGGAAATCGTGAACGGATGCTCCCGCAGGCCAAAGGGCGAATTGCCCACAGTCAGCCAGGCAAACTGCCCCGGCATCCAGCCCTTGAGGGCTTTGCCGCGTGGCTCCAGCACCAGCGTATGGACGCCGCCGCGCTCGGGGATGTTCTCGGCGACCTGCCAGGGGTTCCGCGTCTGCCGCCAGGGCCGGATCACGCGCACCCAGACCAGCAGCAGAAGCCAGCCCGCGCTCACGCCAAAGATCATCGCGCGCTTGTCTGCGGCCGCCGTGAAATGGCCAACGCCGAGGACATGGGCGATTGCAGCGGCAAAGGCGATGATCGCGAGGGTCACATGCATCGTGCGCCACCAGCCATACTCGATGCCCAGCCGCTTGCGGAATTCCGATGTGATCACCAGAAGGGCAAACGCCACCAGCGCCACGCGCCCCACCGTAAGCTCCCAGCGCGCCGTGAGCGGATTAAGGTCGCCCAGCGCAGGCTCAAACCAGATGTAGAGAATGCCGAAATGGGCCAGCATCAGGGCCAGGGCGCCCATCGCCATGTAGCGGTGAAACAGATAGACAATATCAATGCCGAAAGGCTGCGCCATGCCGCGGAAACGCGCGGTCAGAACAAATTGCAGGCCCGCCACCGCCAGCGCGCCAAAGCCGAGCCCCTTGGAGAAATCCCATAACAGATTGGTTCCGGGAGCGCGCTGACCGGAAATCAGTATAAGGAAGGGAACGGCCAGAACACAGAAGGCTGCGATGACCCAGAAGGCAGCGCGCTTTTTCATGAAGGCATGGAAGTGTCTGGCATCATCAGTGCCAAACGCGCTGCGCCGCCGATGGTTCCATGGAAGGCAGGCTTCATGGATACCTCATGCGCGCCGGGCGCTCGATAGTCCGTCTGGGGATCAAGTTCCGCTGAGGGCGCCGGCTGCAGGCGGGTGTTATCTCGCCCAATGGTAATCCTGGGGGGCTCTGTTCCAGGGCAGTTTTGTGCAATAATGTGCGAAAACCAGCAGATTTGCGCCACTTGCGCAGTTCTTGCGGTGGCGATATGCGATCAATCCACGTCGAATCATGTGTATCTGAAAGAGTTCAAAGCAGACGAAAACCCCGTGTTAAGGCTGCTGCTGTATCAACCCCCAACTTACTGAAGGAAACCGAAATGGCCGTTAAACCGACCACTGCCAAGAAAGCCCCGGCTGCCAAAGTCGCGGTGAAAAAAGCTCCCGCCAAAAAAGCCACGGCGGTCAAGAAGCCTGCCGTAAAAGCCGCCCCGAAGGCTGCTCCCAAGGCTGCCCCGGCGAAAAAACCGGTTGCAAAGAAGGCGGCTACGCCTGAAGTGCTGACCCTGAAGCACATCGCTGCAGAGCTTTCCGAAGCGCATGAAATGCCGAAAAAGCAGGCTGAACTCGTTGTCAGCGACTTCATCGACCGTATGGGCGGCTACCTGAAAAAGGGCAAGAAGCTGCGCATCTCGGGCCTCGGCATTCTGCAGGTCCGCGCTCGCCCGGCGCGCAAGGGCCGCAACCCGGCCACCGGCGAAACCATCAAGATCAAGGCGTCGAAGAAAGTTGCTTTCCGCCCGTCGAAAGATCTGAAAGACCGCGTTCTCTAAGCAGCGGCCTGTTCTGAACTGAAACGCCCGGTCCGCTTGTGCAGGCCGGGCGTTTTCGTTTTGGGCGCTGTAACCGCCGTAAGCGGAGTAATCCGAACCGACGCTGAACAGGCAGTCCTGGCCGCCCGTTGACAGGCGGCCGCCGCTCAGGCGGAAACTTTCGGGGCCAGCTTGTCGCGCAATTCCCGCTTGAGGAACTTGCCACTGGCATTGCGGGGCAGGGGTTCGTCCAGCATCCAGATATAACGGGGCACCTTGTGTTTCGCCATGATCGCTGCGCAATGCTCGCGCACGGCCTCGGCGCTCAGCGCTTCGCCGGGCTTGGCCACCACGGCCACGCCCACTTCCTCGCCCAGCCGGTCATCGGGCACGCCGAACACGCAGCACTCGGCCACGCCGTTGTGGCGGTAGATCGAGGATTCCACCTCGGCGCAGTAGATGTTCTCGCCGCCGCGCAGCACCATGTCCTTCTTGCGGTCCACGATGAAGATGAACCCATCCTCGTCGATACGCGCCACGTCGCCGGTATGCAGCCAGCCATCGGTAATGCTCGCGGCGGTCGCCTCAGGCCGGTTGATATAGCCCTTGATGACGGAGGATCCGCGTACCCACAGCTCGCCCACTTCGCCGGGGCCAACGGTGTTGCCATTGTCGTCCACGCATTTGGCCTCAAAGCTCGGCATCGCCGGCCCGGCGCTGTCAGGCTTGTCGACGAAGAAGTCGCCGGAAACCGATGTGATGATCCCGCAGGTCTCGGTCATGCCATAGCCGGTGGAGGGGCGCGCCGTGGCCACCTGCTTCTCGATCTTCAGCACCAGGTCCGGCGGCACCTGCGCGCCGCCCCCGGCCAGCGCCAGCAGGCTGGACGTATCGGTCTTCTCGAAATCCGGATGGTTGATCAGTTCACGCGCCATCACCGGCACGCCGCTCATGCTGCTGACGCGTTCCTTCTCGATGATGCGCAGCGCCTCGCCCGCTTCCCAGCGATACATCAGCACCAGCTTGCCGCCCGCCGCCGTGGTGGCATAGGCGCCGCAATTGTTGGCGGTCACATGGAAGAGGGGCGTCGTGATCAGCGTCACCGGGATCGGCGGCTCGGCCGGCGGCGAAACGCCCGTCGCCCGCTCCACGGCCAGCGCCGAAGAGGCACCGGCAAACAGCATGTTGAAGAGGTTCGAGACGCAGCCCCGATGGGTCAGCTGCGCGCCTTTCGGAAAACCTGTCGTGCCCGACGTGTAGAAGATGCAGGCGTCCGAATCCGGGTCAACCGTCACCTCCGGCAGCGCGCCGCCATGTGCGGCCACCACAGACCAGTCGACCATCCCCGCCGGCATGTCCGGAATGCGCACGCCCACCAGCTGCATTCCCTGCACCATGTCCGGCTTTTCCTG
Source organism: Hyphomonas sp. (assembly GCF_013823385.1). Classification (GTDB taxonomy): domain Bacteria; phylum Pseudomonadota; class Alphaproteobacteria; order Caulobacterales; family Hyphomonadaceae; genus Hyphomonas. Next base: position 87,929 of record NZ_PNMA01000006.1, on the reverse strand, counting down.
AACGCGCGCCAGACGCTCGGCGTCGAGGAACAGCACCTTGGGCGCAGAGTCCGAAAGGCCATAGGCCATCTCTTCGGCCGTCCACCAGGCATTCATGCCGACCACCGTGATGCCCACCGCCAGGCACGCCCAGTAGATCAGCATCCATTCGGGATAGTTGCGCATGGCAATGGCCACCCGGTCGCCGGGCTTCACGCCCTGCGCCAGCAGCCAGTTGGCCGTGGAGTTTGCGATCGCGTGCGCCTCGCCATAGGTCAGCCGCTCGTCCTGATAGACGAGGTAAGGGCGGTCGGAAAATTGCAGGGTAGAGAGCCAGACTTCGCGCACGCTGGGCGGGGCATTCTTGTAGGCGCGGATACGATTGCCGAGGATATCCGCCTCGATGATCTCGAACGCGCCTCCGGGGCCGGTCAGTTCTTCACGCGCCTTCAGCAGCTCGGCATAATGCATGGTCTCTCCCCAAAATCCTGTTTTGATCGTTTTGGGGGATCATACACACTCCGAAAACCGAAGGAACATTGACGCGACGGGAAGGGCTGCTCAGCCCCCCGCAGGCCATCAGAACCGCAGGACACCCGACGCCCCGATATAGTGGATGGCCCCCGCTTCGGAGAGTTCCACATCATAGGAGGCCCGCGCCGTGAAGATGCTGGAACTGCTGTTGAACGACAGCCCCGCAATCAGCGCGTCTCCGAACTCTTCCTCAGACCGCACGAGGAAAGTCTGCTCCCCATTGAGGAAGCGCGCGGTCGCTTCATAGGGCGTCTCCAGCAGTTCATGCCGCGCCCCGATGCGGGCTTCCGGGAAGATGCGGTAGAGGCCGTTCTGCACGGTCCAGTCTGCGCCAATCGCCAGGATCGCAGAGGCGGACGCCCGCTCGGTATCGGCTTCGCCCACCTCAAGCGCCAGCGACGTGTTGCGCAGCGCGCTTTCCTTGTAACCGTCCTGATGCAGGCGGAAATAGTCGACCGAGATTTCAGGCCGCGCATAGAAGCTGCCCGCCTTGAACTGATGCCCGGCAGAGGCGGTGCCGGCAAAGCTGTAGCCGCCCCAGTCCCCGCTCATGGAATCGGAAATGTCCTGCTTGTCCAGCACGTCTGCGCTATCCAGGAAGCTGTCGGCCTCGCCGGAGATGATGTTCAGCTCCCGAAGGCTGCTGAAGTCTACGCTGGAAGCCTGCGCCGCGCCGCGCAGGAAGGTCGCGTTCCATTTCTTCAGGCCATACACGCCGAGCCCCGTGCTGGACGTGTTGACCGGATTGTTGCCGCCGGTCTTCTCTTCATACCGCCCGGAATTGAAGCTCATCATCACGCCGAAGGCGTCGAGCGCCTGCACCGGAATATCCAGGCCGCCCGTAAACGCGAAACCTGTGCCGTTATAGCCAGGCATGTTGGCGGTGGTCTTGATGTCGGTGAAGGTAACGCTTTCCTGCGCCCAGGCCTTGAGGCCCTTGCCCGGAGAGTTGGCCAGCAGGTTCATCTGGTCGGCCATCGCGCCAAAGGTAGAGGTCGATTGGGCCCTCAGGAAACGGGTCGATGCATCCGTCCGCGCGGGCAACAGCTGGTCATATGCCTGAAAGAAGGCCGCTTCGCTCAAGATACCGGCAAACGCTTCGCTCAGCGTGGCGGAGTTTCCAAACAGTTCCAGCACGGCATCGAAGGCGGCCGTCTGGTTGATGTCGAGGCCAAGTTCCTCCGTGGTCTTCAGGCGATAGACGAGGTTCAGCTGGTCGCGGACGCCCTCGATCAGGTCCAGATCGGTCTGATAGATGTAAGGCGTCTCCGCGATCAGGGACACATCGCCCGAGGCAAGATCGGCAAGGATGCCGGCCGCATCGACGATGGTGAATGTTCCCGCCGAATCCGACACGCCGGCAAAGACGGGCGAAATCAGAACGCCATTTTCCAGAGACGCCGTCCCGTTCACGGTGAACACCGGCGCCGCCTGCACGCCGGCATCGTCAATCTCCAGAATGAGGGTCGCCCCATTGCCCATCACCAGGTTGGAAAGGGTCAGCGCCGTCCCATTGCTCAGCTGCGCGCGGGAGGCGTCCAGAGTGAAGGAAAGGTCGCTGGCCGTATTGGAGATCAGGCCCGCATAGGTCGATCCGCCCGCAATCAGGAAGTCGGACGCGCCGGTATTGCCAAAAGCAATACCGCCCGTCAGCGTTGAACCGCTCAGCAGGCGGACAAGTGCGTCCTCGCCCCCAAAGCTGACATCGCCCGTGATCTTTGTATTGCTGGCATTGAACTCGTCCGATCCCGCGCCGAAATCGACGTCCCCGGTCAGTTTGCCCCCTTCCAGCTTCAACAGGTCGTTGCCGCTGCCGAAAAAGATATTGCCGGTGATCGAAGGATCGAGCGTATCGAGCGAATTGATCGCGCCGTCGCTATTGGCGTCATAGGTCGCTTCCCGCTCATACTGGCGCAGCGTCACGCCTGTGGTGTTCGCCCGCAGGTCAAAGGCGGTGGCATCGCTTCGGGTGGTCAGGCTCACCCCGTCATTCAGATAGGTCGCCGTGATCGTTCCGGTATTGGTAATCGTGCCCAGTGTTCCGGAAAGATCGCGCACGGTGATCACCTCGCCGGCATCCCCCGTGGAGCGCGCAAGCAATGTGCCCGAGTTCTCAAGCGAGGTGAGGCTGGCGGTTTCCCCGATATCCAGCGCAATCGCATTGGCCGCTGTTTCCGTTGAGATCAGCGCCTGAATGGTGCCCTGATTGTTTAAGACGGGCGTGACGACATTCGCCCCCAGGCGGAGGGCCGTAGCATCGGCTTCATAAGCCGATGCGCTGATCGAGCCGGTATTCTCGATGCCGCCCGTGATGATCACCGAATGGCCGGTGCTGGCAGAGCCCTCGACCAGCACGGCTGTGCCATCAAAGCCCACATTGGTGCCTGCGCCTGTAATCGCCCCGCGATTGATCAGGCCATAGTCATAGGCAAACTGCGCCAGGATTTCGTCCGTGTCGTCATCATCGTCATCGTCCAGCGTATCCCGAACGGTTTCCAGAACGGTCCCCAGAACCAGGTCTTCACTTGCCGGGCCGTTCCAGTCGGCGCTGATCAGCAGGGCAGGGGCAGAGCCATAGCTCGTGATGCTGCCGGTAGAGCGGTTCTCGTTGAAGTCCTCGATTGTGTCCTTGGTGTCGTCATCGTCTTCATCATCGCTGAGATCAGGATCGGGCGCGGCGCCATTGATCAGCAGGCCCCGGCCAAGGCTTCCGCCCACCACGAATGCCGGGCCCCCGGTCAGAAGCTCGTCTGCGTCCAGGCGGTCTTCCAGAGGCGTTGTGGAACTCGTCACCAGCGCCGGCGCCACATAATTCGTGGTCGAACTATATACGAACCCGGTCGAAACGACGCTGCCATTGACGGCCACAGCGCCCGTGGCGCCGTCATCCAGCCGCACGCCGGTCGCATTCTCTCCTTTGGCGCTGACAGACCCGCCAATGGTCACGTCCCCGTCCACCCGGCCGGTCGCCGTGATGCCCTGGGCATTGTCGCCGGTAACCGCGATGCTGCCCTGGGTTCTGAGATTGCCATTCAGCGGGCTCAAGAGCAGCAGCCCGGCAGAGTCGTTGCCCTCGACCTGCACGTAGGAGCCAGACTGCAGATGGATGGAGCCGTTCATCGCCGCCCCCTGGCCCAGCAGGATGCCGGTCCGGTTGGCGCCGATGGCAAGGGGGCCGTCATCATCGTCATCACCATCCGTGTCGGCCCGGGTATAGTCCTCGATCAGTTGCACCGTGCCGCTGATGGCAAGATTGCTCTGCACGCCCGGCAGAATGCTGATCCCGGCCGTATTGTCGGAATCCTCGATCAGGATCGTGCCGTCGATGGTCACATCATTGTCGGAGTCGATGGTCACCGCGGTAAAGCCGGGTGTGTCAGCCACCTTGATGGAGCCGTTCTCGGTAATCGTCAGGTCATCTGGGGCGCCGGCATTCGCGGTGGAGGTCTTCACCGCCGCTGCCGTGGTTGTCGTGATCTCCGCCGCGCGGGCGCTGGCTATAATGGCAATCGAAGAAACGCTGAGAACAAGGATCTTGCGAAACAGGGGCATCAACAATCAGGTCCGTTGGATTTCAGGGGGTTCCCCTCGGAGGGTGTGGGGGGAAACGCCGGGCTGTGGCTCCAGGGGGAGAAGGAGTGCAGAACGGCGAAAACCTCCGAGGGGAACATCAGACAGGGCTACGAGGAGTGTGGGGAAGTCGCTCTGTCTGAGCCTTGGTCTTACCCCCGGCCTCACTGCAAATGTGTGCCGCGAAACGGGGGCGGCAGGCCCGATTGTGGCGGGCTGACACAACTCGTCCGGCAAGGCGCCGGGGCCGGGCAAAGGACTGACAAGCTTTACGCTTTGTAATGTCAGCCAGCGCCGCCGGCGTGTCCGGAAATGTCCGGAATTGTCCGAAAGTGTCCGGAATTGTCCTGCGCCTGACCCGGCCGTGTCACGAATTTGACCCGTCGCGGCAAACTCCCGACACCTCTTGGCGCCAGAGAGGCAGGGTCAGATGAACAGGCCTGAACCATGCACACCCCTTCCGGAGGCTCCATCCTTTTCGCTGGCGGGCATGCCCTTTCGCCGGAGGTTTTCGGCGCCGGGGACATCCGCCTGCTGGTGCGCAATGGCGACCGCGGCTGGCAGGGCGGCCGGATCGCCGTCTGCCTCTGGGAGGGGGCTGACGGCTTCCCCTGGCACCCCCGGCTGGCCCGGCGGACCGCCATGATCGACCCGGCCGCCGGGGAGAAATCCGTCGTGTTCATGGGCCTGCGCCCCGGCCGCTATGCGGTCACCGCCTTTGCCGGCAGGCATCGCACAGGGCGTCTGGGGCGCTCGCTTTTCGGCTGGCCCACAGCGCCGGTTTTCCTTTCCGGATCAATGCTCTGGCAGCGAAACATGCGTTTCGACGACTACGCCCAGCGCATTACCCAAAGCACAATCCTCGAGTTCAGGCTCGCACATGCCGAACTCAGCTTTGGCGGAACCAACAATGGGGATAAGAACAATGAGCGCAACCATAGACCAAGACAGAATGCAGACCCCGCCGGAACAGCCAACCGACCTGCCGCGCCTGCTCATCGTCGATGATGACTGGAACATTCGCGACAGTCTGAAGCGTTTCTTCCAGTCCCAGGGCTTCGAGGCGGATGTGGCCGAAAACGCCGTCGCCGCCCGCCGGAAGATCCACGACCGCGCCCCCGATCTGGTTATCCTGGACATCATGATGCCCGGCGAAGACGGCCTCAGCCTCTGCCGCAGCATCGCCGAACTCAAGACCATCCCGATCATCCTCGTCAGCGCCAAATCCGAGGAGATTGACCGCATCATCGGCCTGGAAATCGGCGCGGACGATTATATCGCCAAGCCCTTCCACCCCCGCGAGCTGCTCGCCCGGGTGCGCGCTGTCCTGCGCCGGCTGGAAGCCAGCATGAGCGTCCAGTCTGGCGATGAAGGCAAACAGTTTTTCGAGTTCGACCGCTGGGTCCTCGACATTCCCAAACGCCGCCTGCGCCGCGATGACGGCATGGTCGTGCCCCTCAGTGCCACGGAGTTCCAGCTCCTGCTGGTGTTCCTGAAGAATCCCCGCGTCGTCCTCTCGCGCGAGCGCATCCTTGATCTCACCCGCATCAGCGATTCCGACGTGTTCGACCGCAGCGTCGACAGCCAGATCAGCCGCTTCCGCCGCAAGATCGAGATCGACCCGCGCGAGCCGAAAATCATCACCACTGTCTGGGGCGGCGGCTATATGCTCGACGCTGACGTGCGCCGCCTATGAAACGCCTCTTTGCCGATACCCTGCTGACCCGGTCGATCCTGATCGTGGTGGCGGCGCTTATTGTTGCCCAGCTTCTGGCCGTCGTCACTTTCACGCTTATCGCGCGGAACGTCTTCATCGCCATGCAGCAGAAGGCGCAGGTGGAAGCTGCGCTCGATCTGATGAAGCTGGCCAGCGCGCAGCCCGATGAAGCCGCATTCGCCGAGGCAGCCTTAGCCCATGCCAATGTGCTGTTCGTGCGCCGCGAACCCCGCGCCTTCGTGAATACCGAAGACGAGACCGGCACGGAAGTGCGCCGCAGATGGGCCGCCTCGGGCCGGGATGCCGGTCAGATAACCTCCTTCCGCGTCAGTAGTGTGCATGGGGGATCTCCGATGACCTTTCCCCTGCCGGAGGGAGCCAGACCGGCCGGTCAGAAGCCGGATCCGGCCGCATTTCCGCGCACGCCGCCTCCCGCCGAAGGCCAGTTTCGCAGGCAGCCAGGCCCCGGTAACGAGTTCCGGCCGCCTATGGGCTTTGGCCGGGGGGGTGACGAGCTGCGCTTTCCGTCAAGGCTGGTGAATGTGTCGGTGGAGTACACGCCCGGTCAGTGGGTCAACGTGCTGATGACCTCCGGCGCGGATCGCGGCCCTCCCATTCAGCCATTTGTCTTTTTGCTGTCCCTTTCATTGCTGGCTGTTGCCATCGCGGCAGGCTTCGCTGCCCGCTGGATCTATCGCCCGCTGGAAGATCTTGCGCGGGCGTCCAGGGCGCTCGGGCGGGGTGAAAAGCATACGCCGCTGCCGGTTTCCGGCCCGCGCGACCTGCGCAATGTGATGCAGGCGTTCAACACCATGGCCACCCGGCTGGAGGCGACCCTGCAGTCCCAGAAGGATGTCCTCGTCGCCATCGGGCACGATCTGCGCACGCCGCTGACCGCCATGCGGATACGCGCCGCGATGATCGAGGACGAAGCCGAGCGCGAAAAGATGGAGCGGGCGCTGGATGAACTCCAGAGCCTGACCGAAGCGGCCCTGCAGGCTGGAACCTCCAGCTTGCGCACGGATGAAAAGCTGATGACCGATCTCGGCGCGCTGGTCGAAAGCCTCAGCGAAGACCTGCAGGACATCGGCCAGCCCGTCACCTTCAGTGAGCCGGACCAGCGCTTCGTCGTCCGCGCCTGGCCAGAAGACCTCACCCGCGCCTTACGAAACATTATAATGAACGCCGTGCGTTATGGAGAGCGGGCCCGCATCCAGCTGGAGGATCGGGGAGGGGAATGTGCGGTGATCATCGACGATGATGGCCCCGGCATTCCGGAGGCGCAGATGGAGGCTGTCTTCGAGCCGCTGGTGCGCCTTGAAAAGTCAAGGAATACGGCAACCGGCGGGCATGGCCTCGGCCTTCACATTTCCCGCAATATCGTCCTCGCGCATGGTGGGCATATCGCGCTTGCCAATCGCCCGGAAGGCGGCTGCCGCGCCACGATAACCCTGCCGCTCAGCAAGGCCTGACGGGGGCAAAGCCAGATTGTGGCGCGCTGCCACAGTCTGGCGCATCTGCGGCAAAACCAGGCCAGCCCTGGCGGGATATGCACGCCGGACAGCCCGGCGATACCGGTTTTCCGGATCCGCAGGGATATGCTTCCAGCCAGGAACTGACTGCCCGTGAAAAACAAGCTTCTCAGCCTGACGGCGCTTTGCCGTGTTCCTTTCCTTGCCTCTCTCAGCGTCGGCGCTGTTCTTCAGCCAATCCTCCTCCCGGCCGCCACGGCGCAGGAAGAACTGCTCGAAGGAACGGTCCGCACGATCCTAGTGGAGGGCAATCAGCGGATCGAGGCGCGCACCATCCAGTCCTACCTTCTGTTCGAGCCGGGCGATGCCTTCAACGCCGAGCGCTTCGACCTTTCGCTGAAGACCCTCTTTGCCACCGGCCTGTTTGCCGATGTTGCCATCGACCGGCGGGGCAATGATGTGGTCGTGCGGGTTGTGGAAAACCCCATCGTCAACCGCATCTCGTTTGAGGGCAACAAGGCCCTCAAGGAAGACAAGTTGCGGGAAGAGATCCAGATCGCCCCGCGCAGTCCGTTCACCGCCGCAAGGGTGAGTACGGACGTTAACCGAATGATCGAACTCTACCGGCGCTCCGGCCGCTTTTCCGCGCGCATCCGGCCTGAATACAAGACGCTTTCCCAGAACCGGGTGGATGTTGTGTTCGTGATTGAGGAGGGGCCGACCAGCGGCGTGCGCGGCATCAACTTCATCGGCAACAAGGAATTCTCAGACGCCCGCCTGCGGAGCGAGATCGTCACCCGGCAGTCCCGCCCCTGGCGCTTTTTCAGCTCCAACGACAATTACGATTCCTCGCGCGTGGAATATGACCGGGAAAAGTTGCGGGAATTCTATCTCGACAAGGGCTATTATGATTTCCGCGTCGCGTCTGCTGTGGCCGAAATGGCGCCGGGGAAAAATGACTTCTTCATCACCTATACGGTGGACGAAGGCGTGCCGTACACGTTCGGCGAGATCAAGGTTGAAACCTCGCTGGCAAAGCTCGATGCGGGCGCCCTGCAGCGGCTTGTGCCGATGGCAGACACCGATCCCTTCCGTGGCAAGATGATCGAGCAGACGATCGACACGCTCACCTATGCGGCCGGTGTTGCCGGCTATGCCTTCGTGGATATCCGCCCCATTGTGAAGGCCGATCCTGAAACCCGGCGCGTGGACATCACCTTCGTCGTGGATGAAGGCCCGCGCGTCTATATCGAGCGCGTCAATATCGTTGGCAACACCCAGACGCTGGACCGTATCATCCGCCGGGAACTCCGCATCGCGGATGGAGATGCCTTCAACCGGGTACTGATAGACCGCTCGCGCAACCGGGCCCGCGCGCTCGGCTTCTTCAAGAGTGTGACGGTTGAAGAAACCCCCGGCAGCGCGCCAGACAAGACCGAAGTGACCTACACCGTGGAGGAGCAGTCTACCGGTGAGCTGTCCTTCTCGGCAGGCTTTTCGTCTACGGACAGTTTCCTGTTTGATGTGGGCCTCTCGCAGGCCAACCTGATGGGGACGGGGCGTTCGGCGGGGCTGGATCTGTCGCTCAGCCAGCGCCAGCAGATCGCCTCCTTCCGCTTCACCGAACCGCGTTTCATGGATCGCACCATGTCTGCCGGTCTGATGGGCTGGCTGTCGAGCTATGACTATACCGACGTATCCTCCTATGAATCGACCTCCTATGGCGCGGGCCTCAACATGGCCTTTCCGGTGGCCGACCGCACGCAGCTCGGCCTGCGATACCGGCTGCAATATGACAGCGTGAACATCACCGACCAGAACATCGTCATCGATAACGAGGGCAATCTGGTCTCCACGACCGTACGCGATGCGGACGGTACGGTCCGCGCACCGGTGCCGGGCGACATCACCGATCCCAACCAGCTGGTGGTTGATGTCTGCGACATCCGCTATCGCTTCCGCAGTTCCAGCTGCACCAGCGAGACCGAAGGCATCTCCTCCATTCTCGGCTATTCGCTGACATGGGACGGCACCAATGATCCGATCGAGCCGACGCGCGGCATGAACCTGCAGCTCAGCCAGGATGTTGCCGGCTTTGGCGGCGATGTGCAGACGCTGCGCACCGAGGCCAGCGCCACCGGCTATTACGGCCTCACGCCCGCCCTGCGCGCATCGCTGCGCCTGTCAGCCGGGCATATCCAGCCCTGGGGCGATGACATGACCGTGCGGATCAATAACCGCTTCTTCCGGGGCGGCTCCAACTTCCGGGGTTTTGATGTGGCGGGCATCGGCCCGCGCCAGGTCGTGCGCTATTTTGATCCCGATACGGGCGAACAGGTGGGCATGGAACGCGGCTCAGCGCTTGGCGGGAATTTCTACTATCAGGGCACGTTCGAACTGACGGTGCCAAACTTCCTGCCCGAGGAGTATGGCATCAAGAGCGCCTTCTTTGTTGACGCCGGCGGTCTGGGCGGCCTCTACGATCAGGATGTGGTCGCGCCCATCGCCTACACCGACTCCACAACCGGCTACAACGCCATTCAGTATACGGAAACAGACCCCGCCTTCCGGGCGGCTACCGGGCTCAGTGTGATGTGGGACTCCCCCTTCGGGCCGTTGCGTTTTGACTTCTCCCAGGTGCTCCGCGCCGAAGACTATGACAAGAAGGAGTCCTTCCGCTTCTCCACCACCACGCGCTTCTAGGCAGGCTGCCACAGCGGCATGCTTCCCCGGCGTCCGGTCTGGACGCCGCGCGCGGGCGGCGCTTCACTCTCCCCGGAACCAGCAAGGGAGACAGGCTCATGACCACGCCGCGCGAAACGCTCATCCTCGATCAGCAGGGCGCCGTGCTGCGCATCACGATGAACCGGCCCGAAGCGCTGAACGCGCTCAACACCCAGATGGTCAGCGAGCTGCGCGAGGCATTCCAGAAGCTTTACTATGACCGCTCGGTCCGGGTGGTCATCCTGGAAGGGGCAGGCCGCGCCTTCTGCGCAGGCCTTGACCTAAAGGAATCCTCCAGCCGCCAGGGGGGAGGCACACGGCGCACGCCGGAACAGGGGCTCGACGGCCAGCGGTCGATTGCCGAAATCTATGTTGCCATGCGCCGCTGCCCGCAGCCGATCATCTCCATCGTACAGGGCTCGGCGGCGGGTGGCGGCTTTGCCCTCGCGCTGGCCTCCGACATCCGCATCCTCAGCGAAGACGCGCGCATGAACGCCGCCTTCATCCGCATCGGCCTGTCTGCCTGCGATATGGGCGTCTCCTATTTCCTGCCGCGCATGATCGGCCTATCGCTGGCGAGCGAATACATGCTGACAGGCCGCTTCATCACCGCCGAGCGGGCGATGCAGATCGGCCTCGCCAACCGCGTCGTGCCGCATACGGAGCTGCGCAGGGAGGCCGAGGCGTTTGCCGAAGACATGCTGAACGCCACCCCCCTCGGCCTGCGCCTCACCAAGGACGGGCTGAACCTGGCAGTTGATGCTGGCGGGCTGGAAGCAGCGATGGCGATCGAGGACCGCAACCAGATCCTCACCTCCACCGACCCCAACTTCGCCGAAGGCATCGCCGCCTTCTTCGAGAAGCGCAAGCCGAACTATTCCTGACGCGCCTTTCTCTGCGGCATGGGTTGACCTGCCGCAGGGGCCGTCCTGAAACTCGCACCAATCATAAAAACGGGAGAAGGCGCGGGGGTCCCTAATGGACCGCGCCTGTCAGAAACTGGAGGCCCTTCGTGAACCTGGATTTCTCGGACGAACAGAAGCAATTGCGCGAACAGGTGCGCCGCTTCCTGAGCGAGAACTGCACATCCGACACTGTCCGCGCCATTCTTGAAGGCCCGGAAAGCTACGACAAGAAACTGTATCAGGGCCTTGCCGAGCTTGGCGTTCTGGGCGCGGCGATCCCCGAGGAATATGGCGGCGTTGGCCTTGGCCATCTGGAGCTGTGTGTGGTCGCAGAGGAGCTTGGCCGCGTGCTGGCGCCCGTGCCGGTCTCCTCCTCAATCTACCTCACGGCCGAATTCCTGATGCTTGCGGGCACGGAAAAGCAGAAGGAAACCTGGCTGCCGAAACTTGCCGCTGGGGAAGCCATCGGCGCCTTCGCCTATGCCGAGGGGCAGGGCCGCATGTCGCCCGCCAAGATCAAGGCCACGGTTTCCGGCGGCAGGCTGAAAGGCATCAAATCTCCCGTCGCCGATGGCGATGTGGCCGATGTCGCCGTCGTCGCCGCGAAGAATGAGAAGGGTCAGGTTTCCCTCTATCTCATCGATCTTTCCGGGGTGGGCGTCTCCCGCGAAACGCTGGAGTCGATTGATCCCACGCGCAGCCAGGCCCGCCTCACCTTTGACGGCGCCCCGGCAGAGCTCCTCGGCGGCGAAGGCGATGGCTGGCACATTGCCAGCCAGGTGCTGGACCGCGCCGCCGTGCTCATGGCCTTTGAACAGGTCGGCGGCGCCGACCGCGCGCTTGAGATCGCCCGCGACTATGCGCTGGAGCGTATGGCCTTTGGCCGCCCCATCGGCTCGTTCCAGGCGATCAAGCATATCCTCGCAGACATGTACGTCTCCGCGACGCTCGCCCGCTCCAACTGCTATTACGGCGCCTGGGCGCTGAACTCCGGCGCGGCAGAGTTTCCGGTGGCGGCGGCAACGGCCCGCGTGTCGGCGACCACAGCGTTCCAGCACTGCGCCAAGAACAACATTCAGGTGCATGGCGGGATGGGGTTCACATGGGCGTTTGACTGCCACCTTTATTACCGCCGCTCCAATGCCCTGGCCGTTGCGCTCGGGTCGCTGTCGAGCTGGGAAAGCCAGCTGATCGAGCGCATGAGCGCCGGCAATGCCGAGACGGCTGCATAAGGGGAGGAAAGAGACATGGATTTCAAAGATACACCTGAAGAAGCCGCCTTCCGCGCCGAAGTGCGCGCCTGGATCGATGCCAACGCCCCCAAGCATCTGCTTGAGGAGCTTAACCGGGCGAGCTTCGGCTCCAACGGCGTGGTGAGCGAAGATCCCATCGCCGCCGGCAAGGCCTGGCAGAAGAAGAAGGCAGACGCTGGCTGGGCCTGCCTCCATTGGCCAAAGGAATATGGCGGCGGCGCCCGTTCGCCGATCGAGCGCGTGATCTGGGGCCAGGAAGAAGGTCCGTATGCAGCCCTTACCGGCGTTTTCACCATCGGCCACGGCATGTGTGGTCCCACGGTGATGAGCTGGGCCAGCGAAGAGCATAAGCGCAAGCTGCTGCCCCCGCTCGCCAGCGGCGAAACCATCTGGTGCCAGCTTTTCTCCGAGCCCGCCAGCGGCTCAGACCTTGCCGGCCTGCGCACCCGCGCGGTGAAGGCTGAGGATGGTTCAGGCGACTGGATCATCAATGGCCAGAAAATCTGGACCAGCGGCGCGCAGTATTCCGACTGGGGCCTCCTGATCACCCGCACCAACCCCGATGTGCCCAAGCACAAGGGCCTCACCATGTTCTTCCTGGACATGAAGAGCCTGGGCGTGGAAGTGCGCCCGATCAAGCAGGCCAATGGCCAGTCGAGCTTCAACGAGGTTTACTTCACAGACGTCCGCATCCCCGATTCCCAGCGCCTCGGCGAAGTGGGGCAGGGCTGGGAAGTTTCGCTCACCACGCTGATGAACGAGCGCCTGTCGATTGGCTCGGGCATGTCCACCGGCTTCCCGGAACTCTTCCGCTTCTGCATGGAAGCCGAAATCGATGGCGAACCGGCGGTGAAGGATTCGGGCGTCCGCTCGAAGCTCGCCCAGTTCGCGGTCAAGCAGAGCGGCCTGAAATATACCGGCATGCGCGCCATCTCCGCCCTGTCGAAGGGCGAGATCCCCGGCCCGGAAAACTCCATCGGCAAGCTTGTTGCCGGTGCCACCATGCAGGAACTCTCGATGTTCGCGCTCGACCTTCAGGGCGAAGCGGGCGTGCTCTGGAATGAAGAAAGCCCGCAGCAGGGCCGCTTCCAGGCGATGCTGATGCGCTCTCCGGCCACCCGCATCGAAGGCGGCTCGGACGAGATCCTGCGCAACATCATCGGCGAACGCGTCCTAGGCCTGCCAGGGGATATCCGCGTCGACAAGGATGTTCCGTTCAAGGACATCCCGACCAGCGGCCGCAAGAAGAAGTAGGCCATTCCTGATCCCCCGTCAGCCCTTGTGGCTAGCGGGGCGGTCAGCTCTTGCTGAAATCGGACTCCAGAAGTTTCACGGCAATCTGCCGGGCGCGGTCAGAGGGTTTGCCCAGCAGCTCACCCAGCGTCGGCCCGAACAGGCCCACCCCGATCGCCAGGATCACGCTGATGAGGATGGAATCCTCCAGCTGCGCTTCGGAAAGCTCCGGCTGATTGATCTTCTGGCGGATGATTGTCTGTACCGCCTCGCGCACCGTCCGCAGCCTGCGGGACTCGTCCGTCAGCTCCAGCCAGGCGGCCAGCCGCGCGGCGCCCTTGGTCTCAAACGCGTCAAACAGTTTCTGGATCGCGATGCCCCGCGCCGCCTTCGGGTCTGCCGGCAGGTCCATCTCCAGGAGGCCGCTCACCAGCTCGCCAATCATCTTCTCCATCAGCGCGCTCTGCACGCCGTCGATGGTGCCGAAGTGATGCAGCACGGTCGCATTGGCCACGCCCGCCGCTTTCGCCACATCGACCAGCCGCAGCGATTGGGGCCCCTGCGCCACCAGCAGGCGCTCGGCGGCGATCAGGATATTCTCCCGCGAGGCCTCTGGCGAACGGCGGATTCGGGGCGTCTTCGTCTTATCTATTGACATTTTTGTCAGTAATTGCCATTCTTCATCATCAAGGCCGAAGCTTACGGGCTAACTGCCGCTCCTGTCAGCAATATTTGCGAGATAGACTGATGAAACGCTCTCCTGAAGATGTGACGATCAACCCCCGCGACATCCGTTTCAATATGGACGCTGCCAAGACCGGTTACTGGATGGACGGCGACCCGGTGGCCACCGCCATCATGAACACGCTGTCGCTGACCTTCCCGGATGGCGAGCGCCTCTTCATTGATGCTGTCCGCGCCTACAAGGACCGGCTTGATGGCAAGCTGGCCCAGGATGTGAAGGATTTCATCGCCCAGGAAGCCATCCACTCGCGCGAGCATCACCTGCTGAACAAGGCCATTGACCGCACCAAATACCCCGTCGAGCGCGTCGAAGCGATGATCCGGGAGCGGATCGCCTTCTCTCGCTCTGCGGGCCCGATGCGGATGCTGATCGCCACCATCTGCCTTGAGCATTTCACCGCCATGCTCGCCGACATGCGCGCCCTCCACGCCGACATGTTCAGCAAGACCGATCCCGAGATCGAACGCCTCTGGCGCTGGCATGCGATGGAAGAGACAGAGCACAAGGCCGTCACCTATGACGTGTTCATGGAAGTCACCAAGGGCTGGTCGCCGGTGAAGCGCTATTTCCGCCGCTGCATGGCCATGGCGCTCATCAGCTATTTCTTCACCCGGAATATCGCCACCTATTCAACCTGGATGCTGGAAGCAGACGGTTACACGCCTGAAGAGGCGAAGAAGGCGGTCAGGAACTTCCTCTGGAAGAAGCCTGGCTTCTTCGCGCGCGGCTGGAAAATCTGGATCAGCTGGTTCAAGCCGGGCTTCCATCCTTGGGATCACGACAACCGTGCCCTGATGGACGAATGGCGCAGCGAGTTCGATCTGGTCGCCGCCGAATAAGGGCTTTGCCTGAGGGCCTGCGGCCCGCCGGATCAGCTTTTTGCAACATCGAGCACTACCTTGCCGGTGCCTTGTCCGGAAAGGGCAAACACCATCGCCTCGCCAAATTCGGCAAAGGGATAAACCCGGCCCACCGGCGGCTTGATCTTGCCCTCGCTCGCCCATTCGGCCAGCTGGTGCAGGTCGCCAATCGCGCGCCTGGTTTCATATTGCAGATACTGGCGCACATCCACGCCCAGAAGGGCCGCGCCCTTCATCAGGGTAAGGTTTGAGGGCAGGGCAGGGATCGGCCCGCCGACAAAGCCCACCACCAGATGCCGCCCGCGCCAGGCAAGCGAGCGGAAGGCCGGCTCGAACAGCGGCCCGCAAACCGGATCGAGGATCACATTCGGCCCCTTGCCATCTGTGAGCGCTTTCAGCCGGTCGCGCCATCCCTCCGGGGACGTATCAATCGCCAGGTCTGCGCCATGGGCCAGCGCAAAGGCCCGCTTCTCTTCGGTGGAGGCCGCCGCGATCACCCGCGCGCCCAGCGCCTTGGCCACCTGAATGCCCGCAGAGCCCACCCCGCCGGCTGCGCCGAACACCAGCACCGTCTCGCCGTCTGCCACCGCGCCGCGATCCTTCAGGGCGTGCATCGCGGTTATGTAGTTCAGCGGCAGGCTCGCCCCTTCGGCAAAACTGAGGGCCTCTGGCAGCTTCACCACCATCGGCGCGGCGGCCACGGCGTATTCGGCAAATCCCTTCGCGGTCATTGTCATCACGCGGTCGCCCGGCGCCACATGGGCAACGCCCTCGCCAACGGCTTCTGCCGTGCCGGCCACTTCCTGGCCCGGCGTATGCGGCACCGGCGGCTTCACCTGATACCGCCCCAGCGCCACCAGCGAGTCGACATAGCCCACCCCGCAGGCCGCCACCTTGATCAACACCTGCCCTGGCCCCGCCACCGGCAGGTCCACATCCTTCAGGCGGTAGCTTTCCAGGGAGTCCAGCGTATCGGCGACGGCAGCTTTCATCGGTCAATCTCTCCTTCAGGTCTGCCACCGTCAAAGCATGGCAGGGCGCGCATTGGCCATACCCGACGAAGGGGAAACCTCAGTGCGGCCGCGTCGGATCGCTGGAAGTCGGCGAGGCAAGCTCGGGATCATAGGTCACGCTGGTCACCTGCCGCTCCAGCATCCGGTGGACTTCCGGCGGCCAGCTGCCCTGATGCAGGGATTTGATGATGTTGTTGCTCACATCATCGGCATGGGTGCGCCGCTCATTGTGCAGCACATAGTCGAGCCACCGGGCAAAGCTGTATTGCTCCACCCAGATCTCCGGGTCCCCCAGATCGCGCACCAGAGACCAGGCCCGCGCCCCATCGCGCAGGTGAATGCGGCGGCGCTCATTCATGGTCGCCAGAAAGCGCGGAATATCGGCCTCGCGGATGCGATATTTGGCCGAGACATGCACCGGCCCGCTGCGCGGCTCCACCGGCACCCGCGTCTCCGGCGCGCGCCAGCGGCCCGTCAGGTCAAGGTTGAGTTCATCCACCTGCGGCAGGCGCAGGAACAGTCCGGCAAACAGGCTGATCGACTGCACCGCCGCCATGGTCAGCAGCGCGGCCGATACCCCATGGCTCTCGGCCAGCTGCCCGGTGATCCAGCTTCCCACTGCCATCGCCCCGAATACAGACATCTGGTAGAGCGACAGCGCCCGGCCCACCACCCAGCGCGGCGCCGCCATCTGCACGGTCACATTCATCGTCGCCATCGACAGCAGCCAGCCCGATCCGCAGATCACGAGGCCAAACACCGTCAGCGGCAGCCAGCGGCTCAGCGCCACGATGACGACGCCCGTGATGATCGCGCAGATCGTCATCCGCAGCACGGTCTCGGCGGTGAAATTCCGGCGCAGCCGGCTGTTGGAAAGCGCGCCGATCACCGCGCCAATGCCGAAGGCGCCGTACAGGATGCCGAAGGTGATCGCGCCCCCGCCCACCAGATCCTGCGCCACCAGCGGCAGCAGGGAGAGCGCCGCGCTCGCCGCAATGCCAAACAGGGCCGCCCGCGCCATCACCTGCCGGATCGGCGGCGACATCGACACATAACGCACGCCTGCGCCGATGGCGGTGCGCAGGTCTTCCTTCAGCGCCGGCTTTGCGGGCCGTTCCGGCTTCCAGGCCAGCAGCACATAGATGATCCCGACATAGCTCAGCACATTCACCGCGAAGGCGGCGGCGGCGCCCGCCGCTGCCACGATCGCTCCGCCCAGCGCCGGTCCGGCCGTGCGCGCAATGTTGAAGCCCAGGCTGTTCATCGCCACGGCGGCGGCAATCGTCTGGCGGGGCACAATATCGCCCACTGTCGCCTGCCAGGAGGGCGCGTTCAACGCCGTCCCGCAGCCGAGCAGGAAAGTGAAGGTCAGCAGCAGCCAGGGGCTCAGCCCGCCGAGATAGGCGCACACGCAGAGGATCGCAGACACCGCAAACATGTAGAACTGGGAAACCAGCATCACCGTGCGGCGCGGGAAGTTGTCCGCGATCGCGCCCGACAGCAGCGACAGGATCATGATCGGCAGGGTGACGGAGGCCTGCACCAGCGCGATCTGGGTTTCGCTCCCGCCCAGCTGCACCATCAGCCAGGCTGCCCCCACGCTCTGGATCAGCCCGCCAAACTGAGAGGCGATATTGGCCACCCAGATGCGCTTGAACAGGGGAATGGAGAAAGGGTTGGGGGCCGGCGCGTCAGTCATCGGGAGCAATCTGGAACAATTGCCCGATGGTGGAAGTGATTGCCCCCCGGCGCAAGGGTCAGCGCCCGGCCCTCAGCCCTTCGTGCCGTAAAACCCGCACAGCGTGTCGATAATGTCCTGCGCGATGCCGGGGCGGCAGCGATAGTAGATCGTCTGCGCGTCCCGCCGGCTCTGGACAAGCCCGGCCGCCCGCAGCTTGGCCAGATGCTGGGAGACGGCCGACTGGCTCTGCCCGGTGAGGTCAGCCAGCTGGTTCACCGGCAGCTCTCCCCCGGCGAGGGCACACATGATCTTAAGGCGGGTCTCGCTCGCCATCGCCTTCATCACTTCGGCCGCCTCCTGAACGCGGGCCGAAACGATGGTCAGCGCCTCGTCCTTTTTACGTCTGCTGAGGGGCACCGTCTGTCTCTCCCGTGTCCGAAACTGTCCGGATTTGTCCATCATCTGTCCGTGCCGGGCGCCAGTCTGGCCCGCGAATGGCAATATAAATCGCCGGAATGACCAATACTGTCAGGGCAGTAGACGAGGCGAGCCCGAACAGCAGCGAAATCGCCAGCCCCTGAAAAATCGGGTCTGTCAAAATCACCGCCGCCCCAATCATGGCGGCCAGCGCCGTCAGCACGATCGGCTTGAAGCGGATCGCCCCGGCCTCCAGCAGCACCTCCTTCAGCGGCTTCTCGGCGTCCGTCGTGTGGCGGATAAAGTCCACCAGAAGGATGGAGTTCCGGACGATAATCCCGGCCAGCGCAATGAAGCCGATCATCGAAGTCGCTGTAAATGCGGCCCCAAACAGCCAGTGCCCGATCATGATGCCGATCAGGGTGAGGGGGACAGGGGTAAGGATAATCAGCGGCACCCGGAAGGTGCCAAACTGGCCCACCACCAGGATATAGATCCCCAGCAGCGCCACACCGAATGCCATGCCCATGTCCCGGAAGGTCACATACGTCACCTCCCATTCGCCATCCCACAGAACCGTCGTGCCCGTCTCGTCGGCCGGCTGCCCATAGAGGCTCACCGCCGGCATCTCAAGGCCCTCGGACGCCCAGTCGAACGCCTTTATCCGGTCCTGAATCTCGAACATTCCGTAGATCGGTGCCTCATACCGCCCGGCCAGTTCGCCCATCACCATGTCGGCAAAATGCCCGTCCCGGCGAAAAATCGTGGCGGAGCCAGCCTCTTCGCGTACCTCGACCAGTTCGCCGAGTTCGATGGGGACGGCATCTGTCCCGGCCAGCCGGCGCGGTATGGGAATGGCGGCCATCTCCTGGGTCCAGCTGCGCTGAGACCGGGGGAGATAGACACGGATATTCAGCGGATCCCGGCCTTCGCCGCGCGGGCTTACGCCCACGGTCTGCCCGCCAAACGCCATGCCGATGGCGTCGAGAATATCCTGCTGCAGAACCCCGGCATCTGCCGCGGCTGGCTCATCAATCCCGAAGGTCAGGCGCGGGGCCCGGTCACCCATGGAGTTGTCCACATCCACGATGAAATCGGTCTCCTCGAAGAAGCGCTCGATGATCGCCGCCGTCTTGCGGCGCGCTTCCGGCGTCGGGCCATAGATTTCCGCCATCAGGGTAGAGATCACTGGCGGGCCCGGCGGCACTTCCACCACCTTCACCTTCGCCCCCTCCGGCAGGGGCACAGCCAGCAGCCGCTCGCGCAGGTCAAGCGCAATGTCATGGCTCGCCCGCTTGCGGTGTTCCTTGGCCGTCAGGTTCACCTGAAGGTCGCCCAGCTCGGGGCTTGCGCGCAGGAAATAGTGGCGCACCAGACCGTTGAAATTGAACGGCGCTGCCGTGCCGGCATAGGCTTGAATGGTGGTGATTTCCTCGACCGGGCCAATGGCATCGGCCAGCGCAAACAGCGCCCGCTCGGTATCTTCCAGCGTTGCACTTTCTGGCAGGTCCACGATCACCTGGATTTCGGATTTGTTGTCGAACGGCAGCAGCTTTACCGGCACCGCCTTGGTAGCAAACAGCGTCAGCGACAGCAGCGTCGCAACCCCGACAATGCCGAGGAAAATCCAGGCGTTCCGTTTCGACGCCACAATCGGCGCCGCCACCCGGCCATAAAACCGGCTGAGACGCGTTTCGCTGTGCACGCCATCATGCGCCCCGTGCAGCGGCGCCTTGCCGGCAATCTTCATCATCAGCCAGGGCGCAATCCCCACGGCCACAAAGAAGGAGAACAGCATTGCCGCCGAAGCGTTCGCCGGGATGGGCGCCATGTAGGGCCCCATCAGTCCGGACACGAACATCATCGGCAGGAGCGCGGCAATCACGGTCAGCGTGGCGATGATGGTGGGGTTGCCAACTTCGGAGACCGCCTCAATGGCGGCCTGAATGCGGGTGCGCCCGTCCTTCATGGCCCAGTGGCGGGCGATGTTCTCGATGATCACGATGGCATCATCCACAAGGATGCCGATGGAGAAGATCAGTGCAAACAGGCTCACCCGGTTGATGGTGTAGCCCATCATCAGCGAGGCGAAGAGGGTGAGCAGGATGGTCGTCGGAATGACGATCAGCGTCACCAGCGCTTCGCGCCAGCCGATGCTGAACGCGATCAGCACGACAATGGAAATGGTCGCAAGGCCAAGGTGGAACAGCAGTTCATTGGCTTTGTGGTTTGCCGTTTCGCCATAATCGCGGGTCACCTCGACATGAATGCCTTCCGGGATCAGATTGCCTTTCAGGGCCTCTACCCGGTGGAGGATTGCTTCCGACACGACCACGGCGTTGGCGCCCGGCCGCTTGGCCAGCGACACGGTCACCGCCGGCGCGGCGCTGAAGTTCCCATCCTCGCCATGCAGCATGGTCCACACGCGCGTGTCCGTTTCTGCGCCGGTTACCTTCACATTCGCCACATCACTCAGATACACGACGCGCCCGCCCGCGCCCCGGATCTGCAGCCGCTCCAGTTCGTGGACGGCATTGATACGGTCACCCGCCTGCACGATCAGGGAGTTGCCATCCTGATGGGCCCGGCCGGACGGCAGGGCGGCGGCTGCGTTCTGTACGCTTTGCACCAGGGTCTGCAGCGAAACACCCTGCGCCGACAGCGCCTGGATATCCGGCTCGACCCGCAATTCCAGAGGCCGCCCGCCGATCACATCGGTGATGCCGACATCTGGAACCTTCATCAGCTCATTGCGCAGCTCGTCTGCCAGCATGCGCAGCGCCGTGTCGTTCCACACATCGCCCGTCCACGCATCGGGAGAAATCGTCAGCGTCACGATCGGAACGTCATTGATACCGCGCCCCACCACCAGCGGCATCGGCACGTCATAAGGGATGGAATCGAGGTTTGCCCGGATCTTTTCATGCACACGCAGGATCGCATTGTCGGCATCGGTGCCGACATCGAACCGCGCGGTCACCATCGCGGCGTCATCCTGGGTCTGGGAGTAGACATGGTCCACATCCGGCAGTGCCAGGATGATGCTCTCCAGCGGCTTGGTTACCTGTTCCACGGCGTCGGCGGCCTTGAGGCCCGGCGCAGACACCAGGATATCCACCATCGGCACGGAAATCTGCGGTTCTTCTTCCCGCGGAATCGTCAGCAGGGCGATCAGGCCGACAGCCAGCGCGGTCAGCAGGAAAAGCGGCGTCAGCGGCGACCGGATGGTCGACCGCGTAATGGAGCCCGAAAGGTCCGGTTTCATCTGCTTCTATTCCGGTTTCTGGATTTTATCGCCGGGCCGCAGGCCCGAGAGGATTTCATACTGTCCCGTATCGTCCACCAGCGGGGCCGCCAGCGCCACAGGTGCGTCCACGAAGCGCTCACCCACGGCGACGCGCACAAAGTCCACCCCGAAGCGCGTCGAGACATATTCCTTCGGAATACGGATGGCCCGCCGCTCTCCGACCGGTGCGAGCACGTCAACCCGCTCCCCGAACAGCGCCGTGAGCCCGCCCTGAACCGTCGCATCGGCAATGACCGACCCCTGACGGAGTTCCGGATAGATTTTCATGATCGTTGCGGTGCGAATATCATCCGAGCGGGAAGGCAGGCGCAGCGAGATCGTTTCGCCCTCGGCAATCGAGGCGGCATGGCGCTCGGGCAGGGCAAGCCGCACGATCCCGTTCACGGTCGCAAAGCTCGCAAGAATTTCGCCGGGCGAGACCACAGAGCCCTGCACCACATTTACGGCCGTCACATGCGCGTTGGCTGGCGCCAGGATGCGTCCTTCCGCTTCGCGGGCCGAGAGGGCCCGGCGTTCGGCTTCTGTCGATGCCAGGCTGCGCCGCAGCACATCCAGCGTCGTGCGTTCCTCGTCGAGCCGTGCCTTCGGATAAAATCCGCGCGCGAGCAATCCCTCATTCCGCGTCAGATCTTCTTCAGACTGCCGGATCTGGGACTTCAGCCCTTCTATCCGCGAACTGAGCGAGGAGAGCTGCGGTGAAATTGTATCATCGGTCACGATCGCCACGACCTCGCCGGCCTTGACGATCTGGCCCTCGACGATGTTCAGCCGTGTCACCACGCCCTGCAGGCGCGAGCGCGCCGTCGCCGTATCGCCCGCTTCGATGCGCGCGATTACGGGGCGATAGTCCACGACAATCGACTCCTCGACCGTCAGTATCTGGGCATTCGCCTGGCCCGAAATGGCCAGTGCGGCCATGGCTGAAACAAAAAGTGTTCGCATCTCAGTAACGGCCATGATCTTCGACCGCGCCGGTCGCTGGGTTGATGGAAACGCAAGGCAGGCCGGCGGATTTCCACGCGCCGATGCCCCCTGCCATATGGGCGGCCTCTGCGCCGGTCTCGGCCAGAAACTTGTCGAGTGCCATGCGCGAACGTTTGCCCGATCCGCACTGGAAAACGATCCGCCGGCCCGGATTTGCCGGGATGGCCCGGGCGTCGAAGGTCGACAGCGGATAGAGCAGGGCGCCGTGAATGCGCTGGTTTGCAAATTCCGCCGGTTCGCGAACATCGATCAGCAGCAATTCGCCGCGCTTCAGCGCGTCAAAAACAGCTTTGGGATCAAGGTCTCTCGGGTCGCTCATGATTGGTCTCCGTAAGCAGGCTTTCGGGATGGTTTGTCACAACCGCAATTTTCCCCCTTGAGCCATAAGCAATAATACGTATTTTATAAAACAATAAAATACAATTA
The DNA here is from genome assembly GCF_013823385.1 of Hyphomonas sp. GTDB lineage: Bacteria > Pseudomonadota > Alphaproteobacteria > Caulobacterales > Hyphomonadaceae > Hyphomonas. Next base: position 65,109 of record NZ_PNMA01000006.1, on the reverse strand, counting down.
TCTTTCTGATCAAGATGGGAGCGCAGAAAAATGGCTAAAATCGTCGTTCTGGGGGCTGGCCTTGGCGGGGTAATCGCCGCTTACGAAATCCGCCACGCGGTCGGGCGGGAGAATAGTGTGTCCGTTATCAACGAGACGGATTTCTATCAGTTTGTTCCGTCCAATCCGTGGGTTCTCGTCGGTTGGCGCGAGCGCGAGGACATTCTGGTAGACCTCGCAGGTCCCATGAAGAAGCGGAACATTGACCTCATTGTCGGCAAGGCAGAGCGGGTGGAGCCCGAGGCAAAGCGCGTCCGCATGAGCGACGGCCGGTTTGTCGACTATGATTATCTCGTCATCGCAACAGGTCCGGAGCTGGCCTTCGACGAGATCGAGGGGCTTGGCCCTGAGGGCTTCACCCAGTCGGTCTGCCATATCGACCATGCCACAGCCGCGCACACGGCTTTCGAGCAGTTCTGCCAGGATCCCGGCCCGGTCATCGTCGGCGCGGTGCAGGGCGCGTCCTGCTATGGGCCGGCCTATGAAACCCTGATGATCATCGAGACGGAACTCCGGAAACGGAAGATCCGGGACCGCGTGCCGATGACCTTCGTCACCTCCGAGCCCTATATCGGCCATCTCGGTCTTGATGGGGTTGGCGACACCAAGGGCCTCTTGGAAAGCGAGATGCGTGAGCGCCACATCAAGTGGATCACCAATGCGCGCGTCGTCAAGGCCGAGGCCGGCAAGATGACGGTCGAGGAAGTCAATGAGGATGGCAGCGTGAAGCAGGTTCACGAACTGCCGATGAAATATTCGATGATGCTGCCCGCCTTCAGAGGTGTCAAAGCCGTGCATGGCATTGAAGGGCTCACCAATCCGCGCGGCTTCATCCTGACGGACAAGCATCAGCGCAACCCGAAATATCCGGAAATCTTCGGGCTCGGTGTCTGCATCGCGATACCGCCTGTCGGCAAGACGCCGGTTCCGGTGGGCGTGCCGAAAACAGGCTTCATGATCGAGTCCATGGTCACCGCGACCGCTCGGAATCTGGCCGACATCCTGGATGGCAAGGAACCGACCCATGAAGCGACCTGGAACGCCATCTGCCTTGCAGATTTCGGCGACAAGGGCGTCGCCTTCATTGCTCAGCCCCAGATCCCGCCGCGCAATGTGAACTGGTCTGGCTCGGGCGGCTGGGTCCACACGGCAAAAGTCGGATTCGAAAAATACTTCATCGGGAAGGTGAGGGCCGGAAAGGCGGAGACGTTCTATGAGAACGCCGCTCTGGCCCTCATCAAGACCTACAAGCTGAAAGGCTGAAGGCGCCTTCAAGGAGAGGCAGACATGGCGGAAGACAGAATGATCGTGTGTCTGGCGTGCAATGCGGTCAACCGCGTGCCGGAAGACAAGTCGCTCGCGGCGGCAAAATGTGGCCGGTGCTCGGAGGCGCTGGCAACGCCCCAGCCGATGGATATCACGAACGACCAGATGCAGATGCTTGAGAAGAAGGATACCGGCGCCTTTGTGGTCGATCTCTGGGCGCCCTGGTGTGGTCCCTGCCGGATGATGGCGCCGCATTACGCGACGGCGGCGGAACATCTTCAAGGGGATGTTCGCTTCTACAAGATCAACACCGACCGTCACCCCGATGCCGCCATTCGCCTCAATATTCGCGGCGTGCCGACGTTGGTTGCCTGGAAGGGCGGCCGGGAAATCTCCAAACAGGCGGGCGCGCCCGGCGGCGGCGCGCTTGAGCGCTGGGTGCGTGGCCTGTTTGGCCTGGCGCCATCCCCCAACTGATCCCTCAACGGAGCAACTTCAAATGAACCTTGATCGTGCTGTTCTCGCTTTTGCTGGCTGCGTTGTGCTTGCCAGCCTGGCGCTCGGATATTTCGTCTCGCCTTACTGGTTCCTGCTGACGGCCTTTGCCGGCCTTAACATGTTGCAGGCCTCCGTCACTGGTTTTTGCCCGGCGGCGATGATCTTCAAGATGTTCGGCGTGAAGGAAGGCTGCGCCTTCAAATAGGCGCCGGCAGCTTTCAGTCTTTCAGCTGCCTGTAATGGTTGGCGATCATTTTAGAGACGTCAGTACATATCTGATGCGCGTCGCGCTGGGGCTCCTCCAGCACCATCTCCATGGCGCTGTAGGCCAGTTCGGTTGTCAGACGGGCGCTGGCAATCAGGCGCTCGCGTGAGGCGGGGTGGCCCCGCGCCTTCATGGCGTCCGCAATGCGCTCGGCCACCATATCGCTGGAGGCGAGGCGCACTTCCCGCAGGATGGGGATGGCCCGCAGCGCCCTCAGTACAAAGATGTTTCCGGGGAATTGCCGGGTGATATCATTCACCCGCTCCTGCAGGCGCACATTGCTCGCCACTTCCTCTTCAAAGCTCGTGGTTTCCAGCCCGCCCCCGTCGATCCATTCCAGAACGGCCTGGTCCTGCAGCGCCATGAGGCGGTCGCCGAGTTCCCGGAGAATGGCATATTTGTTCGGGAAGTAGCGGTAGAGGGCAGGCGGGGAAATTCCCGCCCGGCGGCACACCAGATTGGTCGACAGCCGCTCCAGCCCCACCTCGTCCAGCAGGCGGCCGGCAGTGTCGAGAATAAGCTCGAACGTATCCTGCGCGCGGGCCTGCTGGGGCTGCTGCTTGGTTGCGGTTTCCACCTGCATGGGCTCGGCCACCTTGCGGGAGGTCGTTTTCTTAGGGCTGCTCATTTCCTCGGCGTTCCCCACGCTGGCTGTGCTCATTCTGCACACATATAGGCCAAACATCATGAAACGGTAATTAAAGCTATTGTAAAAGTGCTAGTGATCGCTATCCAATCGCCTCCGAATAGGGATGGAAGAAAAGGATTCTGCGATGAGATCTCTTTTGATCGGAACCGGGGCGGTCGCCCTTCTCTGGACCGGCAGCGCTGTCGCGCAGACCGAAACCGAGCCTCAGGAAGAGGCCTCCGCGCGCCGGCTGGAGAGCATTGTCGTAACGGCGCAGAAACGGGCTGAAGACGTTCAGGATGTCCCGATCGCCATCACCGCGCTTTCCTCCTCAACGCTGGAAAAACAACGCGTTACCGACGTTACCTCGCTCGACAACCTCGTCCCCGGCCTGCGCATCGCGGCGGCGGATGCAGCGGCCAACCCGAAGATCTTCATCCGCGGCGCTGGCCTCAACGACTTCAACCCGACCTCCTCCAGCGGCGTCGGCCTGTATGCGGATGGCGTCTATATCGGCTCGCCGCTCGCCCAGTTTTCGACGTTCTACGACCTTGACCGTGTTGAAGTTCTTCGCGGCCCCCAGGGCACGCTCTACGGGCGCAACACCACCGGCGGCGCCATCAACGTCATCTCTAAACGCCCGACCTTCTCGCCGGAAGGCTACGCCTCCATTGAAGCGGGCAATTTCGGCGCGGTTGAGCTCAATGCGGCCTATGGCGGCCCGATCGTCGGCGACAAGCTCGCCTTCCGCATCGCCGGCCAGTATGCCGAAGATGACGGCTACAGCACCAATGCCGTCACCGGCAACAAGGTGAACAATGCCGAGCGCTACGCCGTTCGCGGCTCGCTGCTCTACACGCCGGATGACCTCACCGACATCTTGCTGACCGTGAACACCTTCTCAAACCGGGGCGGCGCGGTTCAGCCCAAATCCCGCCAGCTTTTTCCGGCTGACCCTTCCGCCGCCGGCCCTGACGGCGTCTGCGCCCCGGCCTTCTTCCGCAGCGGCCTCTGCACCGATGCCCTGGGCTTTGCCGATACGAGCGGCGATCCCTACACCATCACCGCAGATGTCGAAGGCAAGGACAAGGTCGACCTCTGGTCCGCCGCGCTGACCATCGACCGCGAAATCGGCGACCTCACGCTCACCTCGATCACCGCCTATCAGGATGTCGAGCGCAGCGCGCATGAGAACACCGACTCCAGCCCGCTGCAGATGCTGGAAGCCTTCTACAATAACACCCAGGAACAGTTCTCCCAGGAACTGCGCCTTGCCTCCGATGGCGAGCGCCTGAAATGGGTCGTTGGCGGCTATTACATGAAGGACACGACCACCAGCGACAGCGCCTATGACATCCTGCGCATCCTGCGCCCGCTGTTCATCACGCCGGAAAACCCCACGGGCGTCAGCCCCGAGAACTCGGTCATCTATCTCGGTTATCCGTACACGCAAAAAACCGACAGCTACGCCATCTTCGGTCAGGCGGATTACGAGCTTGCGCCGGGTCTCATCCTCACGGCCGGCCTGCGCTGGTCGGCGGATGAAAAGTCGATGGACTATTCCACGATTGCCGAAGGCGTTCTGCCGGTCTTCAGCTATCAGGCAGACAAGACTTTCAGCGATTGGTCGGGCAAGGTCGGCCTGAAATATGACCTGACAGACACGACCAACATCTATGCCAGCTACAGCCGCGGCTACAAATCCGGCGGCTTCTTCGGCGGCAATGCCGACAGCCCGGAGCAGATCGCGCCCTACGAGAACGAAACCGTCAACGCCTACGAAATCGGCTCCAAGAGCGATCTCTGGGATAACCGCCTGCGGATGAACCTCTCTGGCTTCTATTACGACTATCAGGACATCCAGGCCTATTCGACGGTGGAGCGTAACGGGCTTACCGTGCAGGTGCTCGACAACGCCGCCGGCGCCGAAATGTATGGCGCGGAAGCCGAGTTCACCGTGATGCCGATCGAGAATCTCGATCTCTCGCTTGGCCTTGCCTGGCTCCACGCCGAATACGGCGAGTACAACTCGCTGGGTGACGACTATTCCGGCAACCAGATGCCCCAGGCACCTGAGTTCAGCCTGACCAGCCGCGCCGCCTACGCCATCCACACGAAAACCGGCGTGGTCATCACGCCCAGCATCGACGTGTCCTACCGGTCGAAAGTCTATTTCGACAGCACCATGCGCGAGCGCCTCTCTGATCCGGAGCTATGGCTCGTCGGCGCAGAGCTTTCGGTGATGTCACCCGATGGCAGCATCGAAGCCGGTCTCTGGGGCCGCAACCTGACGGATGAGGCCTATCTCACCTCCGCCAACCCCATCGACAGCCTCGGCGTTGACCTGCTGACCTATTCGCGTCCACGCAGCGCGGGCCTCTTCCTGCGCTACCGCTACTGATATGGCGCTGATGCCGACAGCGGCCGGACCGGAGGAGGCGCTGCCTCCCTCCGTGTCCGCGCCGGGCGCCCGCAAGCTGGATCGTTCTGCCTGGTCCTGGGCCACCTACCAGGCAGGGCGAGACCCGTATATCGGCCTCGTCAATGGCTTCCTCTTTGCGCCGTATTTCGCAACTCTGGTTGTGGGCGACGGCGTGAAAGGGCAGGCGATGATCGCCCAGATGGGAATGATCTCGGGTCTGACGGTTGCTTTCATTGCCCCGGTCATCGGGGCAACGGTAGACACCCTCGGTCCCCGCAAGCCCTGGCTGGCTTTGATCACGCTGATGGTCATTCCCCTGATGATGTCGCTCTGGTTCGCGGCGCCTGGCGGCGCGATCCTCTCGCCCTGGGTGGTGGTCGCCATTCTGGGGCTGATCTCCATTCTCCTCTCCTGCGGGGAAGTTCTCTTCTCCTCGATGCTGCCTTACGCGGCCGCGCCGCGCATGCGGCCGATGGCTTCGGGCCTCGCGCTGTCGCTCGGCAATGTCACCTCGATCATCCTGCTGGTCTTCATCCTGATGGCGCTGATGCTTCCGGACAAACCCTTGTTCGGCCTCTCGAAGGAAGCCAGCGAGCCAGACCGGATGGTGCCCATCCTGGTGGCGCTCACCTTCGCCATCTGCGCCATTCCGCTGTTCCTGTTCAGCAAGGATGCGGCAAAATCCGGCAGCAAGGCCGATGCCTCTTCGGTGCGAGTGGGCGTTGGCGCGCTCATTTCCCTCATCCGCAACTGGAAACAGAACCGCGATGCGATGATCTATCTGCTCGCCCGCACACTGGCGCAGGATGCCGGCGGCGTGCTGCTCATCCTCTGCGGGGTGTATGCGGCCGGTGTCATGGGCTGGGGCGGCACGGAAATGCTCGTCTACGGATTGCTTGGCTGCGTGGCCGGCCTGATCGGCGGCGTGCTGGCTGGCTGGCTCGATGAAACCTTCGGCCCAAAGATCGCTTTCCAGATAGAGATTGCGGGCTCCGTCGTTGGCCTCATCGGGATCATTGGCGCGGCGCCTGCGCAGATCCTCTTCATGCCCGTTGCGGATCCTCAGCCTGTCTGGAATGCGCCGATGTTCTCGACGCTTCCGGAACTTGTCTTCGTGTTCTTCGGCTTTTCCGGCTTCGTGTTCCAGATTGCGGCCTGGTCCTCCAGCCGCACGCTGCTCACGCGTCTCGCGCCTGCTTCCCAGATGGGCGCCTTCTTCGGCCTCGCGGCTCTGGCCGGGAACTCCACCAGCTGGCTCGGGCCCATGCTGGTTGGCATCTTCACGGCCGTCTTCCATTCGCAACAGGCGGGTTTCGTCCCCGTCACCCTCCTGTTTGCGGCAGGGTTCATCCTCCTCTTCTTCGTGAAGGGCGGCGGCAAGGAACCCGACCTGGCCTGAGTTTCCTCCCAGCCATCAAGAATTCAGGCCAAAAGAAAGGCGCGGGGGCTGTCCCTCCCGCGCCTTTCGATTTTTGTTCCTATACAGAATAAGTGTCGATCAGGCCGTTGTCACGCCAAAGCGCTTCATCACATTGCGTGTGATTGTCTCGACGAACGGGTCTTTCGCCGCCAGCCCATGCGCCCATTCCGTCGTTCCGCTGTTGAACACTTCGCCCTTGCCGCGCCTGAAGCTCGCCAGCATCGCATGCCCGCGCAACACGCGCTGCTGCATCGCGGGCGACCCGTCGCCATGGATCACCTCAGCAATCACATCAAGCTTCTCCGGCGGGATCATCGGCGCATATCCGCTGCTCGAATCCTCGCCCAGCGTCACCGGCGCAATGCCGATAATTTCGAGGTTTTCCGGAACCCCGCCCAGCGGGATCGCCTTGGGCAGGCCATCGGCGCCAAATTCGAACTGGCAGCCATCGCTCTCATATCCGATCAGCGGCACGTCTCCGCCAAGGATGTCACCATAGAAAAGGTCTGTGCCTTCCAGCGCCCAGTGCTTGTCATTGTAGATGGTAAAGCCCGCCGAGCCGCGCGAGACGCACATACCGAGGCGATGATAGCCCCCGAAATTGAAGCTCAGTCCCGTGATCTCGGCTTCCGGCGCTTTGAAGGCACGGTGCGACCAGAGATGCGTTGCCAGTTCTGCCGGCACGTCTTCCGCCTCAAAGCCCTTCCATTTGTGGCATACATAGGTCTTGCCGTCGTCTTCCCAGCGTACCTTCCAGAAGCAGGTGTTGCCAGAGAGGATCGCGGCATAGCCGCCCCCATCCACAAACCGCTCCACCTGCGCGCGCTGATTGCCCGACCAGTATTCCGAATGCCCCACAAAGAAGGCAGACGTATAGGCCGAGAGCAGATCAGGGTCCGTATCCAGATCATAATCGGTCACATAGTCGAAGGCGTAGCCCTCTTCTTCCGTCCACGCCGCAAAGGCATGTTCCCATTTGTTGAGGAAGCCGGCAGAGCCGTCATAGGGCGAGATGCGATGTTTGCGCATCCAGTCCGGGTCCGCCGTCCAGGGCTTCTCCTTGAAGCCGCGCGAACGCATGTTGATCAGGCGCGGGGCGCCCTCGGGCGCGGCAATGATCATCTGGGTGAACGGGCGCTGGGTGGAGGAAACCCCAATCGCCTGGTCCATCGCCTGATCAAAGGGCACCTTGCCGGTCATCAGCCCCGTCACATTGGAATAGGCGTTCGCGCCGCCCCACCAGTTATAGGAATGATAGGTGTTCGTCGCCAGCACCAGCACTGCCTTCGAGCCTGCCTTGCCCTTGGCCGGCTTGATGCAGACGAAATGGCGGGTCTGCTCGCCGGCTGCATCCGTCAGCACGATGTCGTAATAGCCCGTCCGCCAGTCCGCGCCCGCCGTCATCTCCAGCGCGACCGGCCAGCCACAGCCCTTGCGATCCGCATCCTCCGGCGCCGGGTGATAGCCCGCCACAATCCCATCCTGCGTGTGGACGATCTCGCGCGCCTTGCCGACGCGCGCAATCTCCAGCCGGCAGGGGCCATTCTTCACGCTGATATGAAGGGCGAATGTCTCGCCGGAGTGAAGGCTCAGGCGGTCAGTATAACAAGCCAGCATCGGGGGCTCCCATCAATCTCTACGGATTAATGGTAGCCATCATTATCATATGCGCAAGCGCAATCCCGCCGCACCCTGGCCCTTACGGCTTCTTCTTCTGCCCGTAGGAGCGGAACCGGTCAGCGATGCGCGTCATCTCATCATCGGCCAGAAGGGTCGGTCCGCCTATAGCGAGGGTGCCCCAATAGATGGCGGCCTGCTCCTCGATCTCCTCGGCGATCAGAAGCGCCTGTTTGAGGCTCGGCGCGACCACGATCTGTCCGTGATTGGCCATAAGTGTCCCGAATTGTCCGGAAAGTGTCTCGCAAACGGCCTCGGCCAGCTCGGCCGAGCCGAACGTCGCATAGGGCGCCACGGGCACAGACGGCCCCCCGCTGACGGCCACCATATAGTGCAGGGCAGGGATCGGTTTGTTGGCGCAGGCCAGCGTCGTCGCAAAGCGCGAATGGCAATGCACCACCGCGTTCACATCATGGCGCAGCTGCAACAGTTTCCAGTGCATCAACCATTCGCTGGACGGCTTCATGCCCGCCGGATCAAAGTGGCCATCTGCCCCCATCCGCACGATATGTTCGGGCGCCAGCATCGAAGGCGGCACGCCTGTCGGCGTCACCAGCATATCCTCGCCCAGGCGCGCGGATACGTTGCCAGATGTCCCCCGGTTGAGGCCGCGCGCGTCCATCGCCGCCATCACCTCGACAATCTGCTCGCGCAGCTTTGTTTCCTGCTCGCTCATCATGCGGCGGCCTCCTTCACGGGCAGGGTTTTGACAGCGTTTTCAACCTGCTGAAAGCTCTCCAGCTTGCCATAGGTCGCCAGCCCCTGCGCCACCATCGCGGCCGTGGCGGCGGCAAACTTCAGCGCCTCCAGATTGCCCAGCCCTTTGAGGTGCGCCGTGATGAACCCCGCGCAGAAGGAATCACCACACGTCGTCGTATCCACCACCTTGATGTCAAATGCCGGCAGCCGCCCCCGCAGCTCGCCCACCGCCATCACGGCCCCGCGCCCGCCATCCTTGATCACGCAGTTCTTGGCGCCCATCGCAATGAAGGCATCTGCTGCGGACTGGAGATCGTCTATCCCGGTCAGAAACCGCGCTTCGTCGGCGCTCGGCAGAAACCAATCCACATGGGGTAGAATGCGTTTAAGCTCTTCCTTCGCGTCCGGCCTCGGCGCGATGAGGTCACAGGTCACCAGGGCGCCTGCTGCCTTTGCCGCCGCAACCAGTTTTTCGCCCGGCCCGCCATCAAATGTCGGCGCGCCAATCGCCGCATAATGCAGGCAGCGCACATCTGTGGCGGCCGCCATCAGCGCGTCCGTCAGCGGCGGAACAGAGCCAGCCCCCGGCGCATGCAGCGTCGGGCGGCGGCCCTGATGATCAATCGGGAGGATGGTCGTGGAGGTGGGATACCCCTCCAATGTTAGCAGGAGGCTGGTATCCACCCCGCCATCTTCCAGCGCGAAGCGCACGAACTTGCCCGTCAGATCGCTGCCAATCGCGCCCGCGACGCCGGCCCTCAGCCCCAGACGCGCCGCCACGCAGGCCGCGCCTGCTGCTGTGCCCGCTGGCGCGCAAGCGATCTGCTCGATCAGGCGCCCGCCTTCATTCTGCGGAATTTCCGTGATCGGCCGGCCCACAACATCCAGCGTGGTCAGCCCCACGCATAGAAGATCAAGTTTCATCCGATTTCCTCCCGAATTTACCTTGCGTCCATACCGGTCTTAAGTAAGATAGTCAAAACTATCTTATCGGAAAAATTGGCGAGGACAACATGTGGACGAACTCAGTGGACAAGGCTTTGCGTGAACGGGCCGAAGCGGTCATTCCCGGCGGCATGTATGGTCACCAGTCCGTCCGCCTGCTTCCTGATGACTATCCGCAGTTCTTTGACCGCGCGTCCGGCGCCTATATGTGGGACGCTGACGGCAACCGCTACATCGACTATATGTGCGGATACGGCCCAAATCTCTTCGGCTACGGCCATGAAAGCATCGATGCGGCCTATATCAGCCAGCTGAAGAAAGGCGACACCATGACCGGCCCCGCCGGCCTGATGGTCGAGCTTGCCGAGCAGATGACCGCGATGGTTTCCCACGCAGACTGGGCGATCTTCTGCAAGAACGGAACTGACGCCACCACGATGGCCATGATGGTCGCCCGCAACTTCACCCGCAAGAACACGATCGTGCTGGCCAAGGGCGCCTATCACGGCGCCGCTCCCTGGTGCACGCCGGTCAGGAACGGCACCGCGCCCAGCGACCGCGCCAACCAGGTGTTCTACACCTATAATGATGTCGCCAGCCTCGAAGAGGCCGTGCGCAAGGCGGGCGATGATCTTGCCGCCATCTTCGCTTCGCCGATTAAACACGATACTTTCGTCGATCAGGAAGATCCGACAACGGAATACGCCCGCCGGGCCCGTGAGCTCTGCGATGAGAAAGAGGCCCTGTTGATCGTGGACGATGTGCGCGCCGGTTTTCGCCTCGCCCGCGATTCCAGCTGGGCGCGCGTCGGCGTGAAACCCGACCTCTCCAGCTGGGGCAAGGCCATCGCCAACGGCCACCCGATCTCGGCATTGCTTGGCGCCGAAAAGGCCCGCAACGCCGCCGCTACAATCTACGCCACCGGCTCCTTCTGGTTCTCGGCCGCGCCGATGGCTGCAAGCCTCGAAACCCTGCGCCTGATCCGCGACACGGACTATCTTGAGCGCACCCAGGCCCTCGGCCAGCGCCTGCGCACGGGATTGGACGAGGCCGCAAACCGTCACGGCTTCGCCCTCCGCCAGACCGGCCCGGCAGAAATGCCGCTCATCATGTTTGATGATGATCCGGGCTATTCCAAAGGCTATGCCTGGAACCAGGCTCTGCTGAAGCGTGGCGTCTACTTCCATCCCTGGCACAACATGTTCATCTGCGCCGCCATGACCGACGCCGACATCGACCATACGGTTGAAGTCGCTGATGACGCCTTCAAATTCGTGCGCGAGGCGGGCACGCTGCCCCGCATCGAGAAATTGGCGATCCTCGGGCTGCTCACGGATGGACACTGAGGCAGCCGCGCCGGCGCCTCAATTCCAGACTGAGCAGATGAGCAACTGGCATCCGTCTACGGATGAGGCCGGCCGGCTGACAATTGATATGGGCGCCATCGCCGCCAACTATCGCCGCCTCTGCGCGATGCACCCGGCTGCGCGCGTCGGCGCCGTTGTGAAGGCGGATGCCTATGGCCTCGGCGCCGACCAGGTTGCCTCCACGCTCGCAGGGCAGGGGGCGCGAGATTTCTTCGTCGCCCATCTTGCCGAAGCGATTGCGCTGAAGCCCCTCCTGCCAACAGATGCTGTCCTCTTTGTCCTCAATGGCCTCGCCCCCGGCAGCGAGCTGCTTTGCGCAGAGGCGGGTATCCGTCCCGTGCTCAGCACGCCGGAGCAGGCACGTGCCTGGTACACGCTCGCGGTTGATCTGGGGCGCGATTTGCCCGCTGCCCTTCAGGTCGATACCGGCATGTCCCGTCTCGGCCTGAGCGAAGCGGAACTTGACGAGGTCCTGGACTGGCCGGACTTTGCCGGTCAGGTGAACATCCGCCTCCTGATGACCCATATGGCATGTGCTGACATGCCCGGCGCGCCAGCGAATGCGGACCAGATCTGCCGCTTTGCCCGCTTCTATGCGCGCATGCCCTCAGTGCCGCGGTCCCTCGCCAATTCCGCCGCCGCCCTGTTCCTCCCGGAAGCGGCCGGCGATGTTCTCCGCCCAGGCCTTGTGCTTTACGGCGTAGAGCCGGGCCCCGGCGGCGCGCCGGGAATGCAGCCTGCCATCCGCCTGGAAGCGCGTGTTATCCAGTTGCGGAACATCCCGGCGGGGACAGGCATCGGCTACGGCTTCGATTACATCGCAGACCGTCCCCTGCGCGCCGCCACGATTTCCGCAGGCTACGCCGATGGCTGGCCCCGCGCGCTCAGCGGCAAGGGCGCCGCCTGGTTCGCCGGGCAGCGCCTGCCCATCCTTGGCCGCATCTCCATGGACAGCTGCATGGTGGACGTGACGAACCTGCCCGAAGGGCGTATCCGGCCCGGCGACAGTGTGGAGCTGATCGGCCCCAATCAGTCCGTTGCGGACCTTGCCGGCCAGATCGCCACCACGCCGCACGAAATCCTAACCAGTCTCGGGCAACGTTTCGCCCGCAGCTATATCAACTCGCCATCCCTCAGTGGAGAGGAGACACAGTCATGAAAGTCGTCATTCTGGGCGCCGGCGTCGTGGGAATCACAACCGCCTACTACGCCGCGCGCGATGGCCATGACGTGACCGTGGTGGACCGCATGAGCGGCCCGGCACTGGAAACCAGCTTTGGCAATGCGGGCGAGATTTCGCCGGGTTATGCGTCTCCCTGGGCCTCGCCGGATGTGCCGCAGAAGGCGCTCAAATGGCTGTTCATGGAACACGCCCCCCTCATCATCCAATATCACAAGCTCAGCCCCGCCATGGTGGCCTGGTGTCTCGCCATGCTGCGCAATTGTACGCCTGCGCGCTACGCGGCCAACAAGGAAAAAATGGTCCGCCTGGCCACCTACAGCCGCGGTATGCTGCGGGATCTGCGCGCCGCAGAATCCATCGATTATGATCACCGAACCTTGGGGACGTTGCAACTCTTCCGTACCCAGAAACAATATGACGGCGCCGCGCGCGATATCGAAGTCCTGAAATCCGGCGGTATTGATTTCGAGCTTCTGGGTGTGGGGGGCTGCCGCCGCGCTGAGCCGGGCTTGGCCCATGCAATCGATCCTATCGTTGGCGGGCTGCGCTTGCCTGGGGATGAGACGGGCGATTGCTTCAAGTTTACCAATGCTTTGGCTGCAATTGCAGAAGCACGCGGCGTGCAGTTCATGTGGAACACTTCCATTGATGGCCTCTTTCAAAACGGCGGCCGGGTCAGCGCTCGTATCGGCGGCAAGCCGGTCGAGGCAGACGCCTTTGTTCTGGCCTGCGGTGCCTGGTCTCCCGTGCTCGCCCGGCCGCTGGGGATCGGCCTGCCGGTCTATCCGGTGAAGGGTTATTCCATAACCGTGCCGATCACGGATGAAACGCGCGCCCCGCAATCGACGCTTCTGGACGAAACCTTCAAGGTCGCGATCACCCGCCTGGGGGATCGCGTACGGGTTGGCGGCATGGCAGAGCTCGCCGGTTTTGACCGCAGCTTGCGCCCGCAGCGTCTGCGCACGCTGGAGCGGTCTGTCTTCAGCCTCTTCCCTGGCGTGACGGTATCGGAGGAACGCAACCTCTGGTGCGGCCACCGGCCGATGACGCCGAATGGCGTGCCTTTTGTCGGTCGCTCGAAGTTCGAGAATCTCTGGCTGAACACTGGCCATGGCACACTCGGCTGGACCATGTCCTGCGGCTCTGCGCGGGTCGTCGCAGATCAGATTTCAGGCCGTAAGCCGGAAGTCAGCCTGGAGGGATAATCCGGTTTTCCCGCGGCTTCGCTGCAGCGTCCGGGCAAAAAGAAAAGGCGGGCTGTTTCCAGCCCGCCTTTGTTTTTGTCTGAGCCTTGATCAGAAGCTCTTGCGGATGCTGGCATACCAGTAACGCCCATAAGGCTGGTAGAGCGCGCCATTATAGCCGGTCGAGCTGGAGTCCATCGGTGGCAGCTGGTCGCCGACATTGCGGACGCCGAGGCGAACACGCGTGTTCTGCGCGAAGCCCTCATCGAAAGCGTATTGGGCATAGAGGTTGACCGTCTGTTGGTCATCCACGCGCCAGTTTTCTCCCGCCGAGTTCAGGATCGATGTATCCCAGAAATAGCCAGTGTACTGAGTATATACGCCAATCGTGATGGCTTCGGTGGGCTGCCAGGTCATAGAAGCGTTCCACTTCCAGCGCGGCGAACCATCCTGACGCATCAGGTTCCCGCCTTCCGGAATGATCGTGCCAGCGCTGATCTCGCCAGGCCCGCGGACATCCGCAGTTGTCCGCGCATCCAGAAGCACCTGAATATCCGGAGACGCTGCACGCTCATACTCGATAAGATGCGCGACGTTCACATCGAAATTGAACCGGCCAATCGGCGTTTCCCGCAGGGCCAGCGATGCGGAGAAATCCACCCCGCGCAGGTTCTGCGGCTGAAGGTTCCGGTAAGCGTCATTGACGTAGAGAACGCGGCCCACCGGATCGAGACCCGTTCCGGCAAAGGCGGCAATCTCGTCCGCCGTCGGCGCAGCGCGGATGACATCCGGATTGCTCAGACCCTCGGTGCGCAGCAGATAGTCAAGGATCAGGGCGTTGCCTTCGCCATAGATGCCGATCAGGCCTTCCTGCTCAACATTCCAGAGGTCTGCGGTCAGCGTCAGCGAGCCGAAATGATCAGGCATGATGCGCGGCTGCAGAACGGTACCGATGGTCCAGGTGTCAGCCGTTTCGGCCTTCAGGTCGGGGTTGCCGGCGCGGCGGCCGGTGGTCGCAAATCCGTAGCCTGTGCATTCGGAGAAATTCGAAATGCGTCCGGCCCGTTCATCGGCCTCGCAGCGTACCCAGTCGGTGCGTGTGTTCGACCGGGACACCACTGTCGCGTTCAGCTGCTCAAGGTTGGGCGCGCGGAAGGACTGTGCCCAGGAACCCCGGAAGCGAAGCCCGTCGATCACCGTCCAGGACAGAGCCACCTTCGGCTTGGCGATATCGCCGAAATCCGAATAGTTTTCATACCGGCCGGCGGCCTGCATTTCGAGGCTTTGAACCAGCGGAACGTTCATCTCCGGTGAAACCAGCGGCACCGCGAATTCGATAAAGGCCGAACCCACCGAACGCGAACCTTTCGTGTCCGGCGTATCGCTGGTGCCGATCAGGTCGCTGGGAACGGTGATGCCGGTCTCGGTGTCCGTGAACGTAATTGTTCCGTCGACATGCTTGTCGCGGTCATCAAGCTGCAGGTCGCGGCGCAGCTCAAGGCCCGTCGCCATGCCCACATCGCCGCCCGGCAGGGTGAAGAGATCAGGGCGGCTCAGCTTGAAATCCCATTGGGCAAGCGAGGTGCGCGAGTAACGCTCCGTACGGATACGGGCATGATCAAGCGCTGCGGCATTCGACAGGCGTGTGTCGAGACCCTGGGGATCTGCCGGGTTGGCGCCATTGAACGGATTGTAGGCGTCCGGGGTCGACCAGGACAGAGCTTCCTGAAGGCGGGTCGCCGAAACGCCGTCCTGCGCATCGCGCACGCTAGCGCGGGAATAGAGCAGCGCGCTTTCCCAGTCGAAATTGCCGATTTCGCCGCGAACGCCCGTCAGGAAACGGAACTGGTGATTTTCAACATTCACATTCGAAAGCCCGAAATCATCGAAGCGATAGCTCGTCAGCGTGATGTCGGCGCCATTCGGCGAGATGTTGAGGCCGGGCAGGCGGTTGGGATTGACACTGCCATCAGGGAGCAGCGTGGCCCCGAAGGGGTTCCAGTAGTTCGTGGACGGAACGGTGATACGGGCAGAGCTCAGCATCGTGGAGGATTGCTGCAGCGCGTTCGTTTCGGCAAAATAATAGCCCACTTCGCCGAATGTCTGCATGCCGCCTGGCATGTCATAGCGGAAGGTGGAGAAGAGGTTGATCCGCTCGACTTCCGGCATCAGCGAAGTGCCGACAGCGTTGGTGTCATAGCGCGTATTGCGGTCCGCGCCGGTCGTTGCGCGGTTGCCGGAACGCAGGCAGACGCCATCAGCGATGGCGGCAACACAGTTTCCGTTCGCAGATGGAATGATCGAGAAGGCGCCCGCCGCCGTCGTTACAGCCACGCCATTCTGGCGCACGGTGCCGGTGCCAACCGTAGCAAAGTTGCCCCAGCCGCTGATGGTGCTAGTGCGGTCGAGCGTGCCAACGCCCTCAAAGTCGGTGCCGGTGAAGAAGCTGCGGCGGTCGGAGGTCGCCGTCCAGCTTTGATCCGTCGTCGAAAGATCGGAGCGATCCGTATAGCCGAGGAACAGGGAGATGTTGCCGCGCCCGTCCGCGAAATCGGTGCCGAAGGTGCCGTTGACATCAAGCTGGCGCAGGTCAGTGCCTTCCGCGCCGCCATACTGGACGGTCAGGTCGCCGCCATTGTTCACTTCGCGCAGCACGGTGTTGACCACGCCGGCCACGGCATCTGCGCCATAGATGGCTGCGGCGCCATCGCGCAGAACCTCAATCCGGCTGACGCCGGCGGTCGGGATGGCGTTTGTGTTGTAGGTCAGAACCGGGACGAGGTTCTCGTTGGCGCGCGAGGTCGGGTGGAGAACCACCCGGCGGCCATTGAGCAGCACGAGCGTGTTGCCGATGCCGAGGTTGCGCAGGTTGACAGAGCCGACATCGCCGCGGGCCGCGTTGCTCGACTGGGGCAGGTAGGTGCTGTTGAAGGTCACGTCGCCCATCTGCGGGATGGAGCGGAAGAGGTCATCGCCCGAGTCTGCGCCGATCGCGGCCAGCTGTTCCTGGCCGATCAGCGTGACGGGCAGGGCGTCGGTGGTGCGCGCGCCCTGAATGTGAGAGCCGACAACCACGATCGTCTGTTCACGGCGTTCTTCGGTGGCCGCCTCAGCCGTCTGAATAACGGGCTCGGCCTGAACGCTGCTTTCGTTGATGACTTCCTGATCCGGGCTCGTCTGCTCAATGGCGGAAGCGTCGATCAGGAACACGTCGGATGGCGTCACCCGGTAGCTGAGCCCTGCATTGGAGATCAGCGCGCTCAGCGCATCTTCAGGCTCATACGTGCCTTCCAGGCCGGTGCTCTGCTTGCCGGCCACCAGGTCTGCGGAGACTAGGATTTCACGATCGCTCTGGCGGGAGAAATCCGTCAGGGCTTTGGAAAGCGATCCTGGAGGAACAGAAAACTGCACAGGCTCTGCGATGGCCGATCCCGCCATCAGGGCGGTGAGGGCAGCGCCGCTCATCACGCCGCGCTTCAGTTTGTTCTGGGAAGTCCTGCTTGTCATCTTGTCCTCATTGCTTCTTGCGGGCTGCGCGCTTCCTGTTCCCCACGGGAAGCGTCTTCAATGCCTAGGACGCAAGGGACTGGGCAAACCCGCCTGCCAAATATGACAGGCAAGTAACAATCTAGCGAGGTTGTGACATTTTTAGCACGATCACATTCCCGTCGCGCTGGGCTTCGATCGGAAAATAGACCTGAAGCGCCTCGGTGAAGCGTGCCTGCTGGCCGGCGCGGAAGAGGCCGGTGATGTGAAGACTGGCCAGGCCCTCGCCTTCGGGAATGATCCGCACTGTGGAATAACGGTTCATCTCGGCAATGGCCTCGGTGAGGGGTGTATTCTCGAAGGTGACATAGCCTTCGCGCCAGCTGGTGGCCTTGCTGGTATCAACTTTGGTCACTTCCGGCCGGCTCGCCTTGGGCGTGGCCACCAGCCGCTCGCCCGAGGCCAGCTGCACCAGCGGCGCCGGTTTCTTCCTGCCGGAAACTGGCACTTCCTCAATCTCGACTTTGCCTTCCACCAGGATGACTTCAACCGCCGTTTCATTGAGGCGCACGTCAAATGTCGTGCCCAGCGCCACCACACGCTGCGCGCCGGCGGTGACGATGAAGGGGCGGGTCGGATCCTTGGCCACTTCAAACAGGGCCTGCCCCTTGAGCAGGGTGATCAGCCGCTGCTCGCCGGAATAATCCACATGCACCCGGCTGTCGGTGTTCAGCGTGATCACCGAGCCATCCTCCAGCGTAATGCCGGAACGTTGGCCCACCGCCGTGGCATAATAGGTCTCGGCTCCGGTCTCGATCTGGCCGGGGGACGCATTGCCCTGCCGCAGGAAGTTGGCCGCCACCGGCACCATAAGGGCGAACACTGCCAGGCACGCCACCAGCGCATACCGTCGCTTTTCGGCCGTGGGGCCCGCGTTCAGCGCGGCATCCCGCAGCGCGCGCATCTCCGGAGAGTGGGCGACAGACAGGAGAGAAGAGACAGCCTCCTGTAAAAGCTCATAGGCTTCTCGGTGGCTGGGGTCTGCCTCGTACCAGGCGCGAAAGGCGTCGCGTTCAGCGTCGCTGCAGTCGGGATTGCGCAGGCGCGCATCCCAGTCGGCTGCTGCGGTATGAACCGTCATCTTCTTTCTCGAACCCGAATCCTTCATGGCGCCAGATCAATACCGATCACTGCGGCCCAGCCGGGTCAGCAGATGTGCGTTTGCTCGCGCCATATATTTTTCAACCGTACTAACCGATATTTTCAGATGCTTCGCAATCTCGGAGTGCCTGTACTGCTCAAAATGGTAGAGCGCAAACGCCTGACGAACAGGGGCAGGCAGCTCGTAGAGGGCTGAAATCAGCCGTTTGACTCCTTCCTTTCCTATCAAGACGCGTTCGGGATCAGAATCCGCCAGCCCGTGCAGCTCTTCTTCAAAAGTTTCATGTGCGCCCCCGCCACGCGCCGCCGACCGGCGAATGCTGTCGACGAGGACGCTGTTGGCCGTCCGGAACAGATAGGATTCAACCGTGCTGACTTCTGTAAGGTCCGCCTTCCGCGCAATCTTGGCGAAAACCTCCTGCACCAGATCTTCGGGGTCGAGCGCAGCAGGGGCCCGCTTGCGGAAATAATTCCGCAAGGCGCCGCCATATTTGCGCACCCACACATCAAGGTCTGCAGGGGTATGTTCGGTTCGAGTGCCCTTGCGGGATTGGTAGCCCATCTTGGATTCGCCCAGCTTGGTTGTGTGATAAATACAAGTGACGGTTCTGCGACAACCGGAAAAATGCGATCTCACCGGAGGATTTTGCCGTCTTGTGCGTCTTAGGAGACAGACGCTCACTTCTGCACAAGCCAAGATGCCCCCCACATAAGGAGAAATATGTGCTCCGCCTTCTAAGTGTTCTGATCCTCGCCACTGTCTGCCTGTTTGGGCAGCAGTTTGCCTTCGCCCGTCCGGGCCAGGTCACCGCCATCACCAATGTTGAGGTGTTTGACGCCACCGGCGCGGCGCCCTGGCGCGGCACGGTGCTCATCCGCGATGGCAGGATCATCGAGGCAGGGCCCAAAGTGAAAGCGCCGCGCGGCGCCAAGGTCATCAAGGGCGAAGGCCGCGCGCTGCTGCCCGGCTTCTATGACGTGCACACCCATTGGGGCCCGCGTGCCACGCCCTCCGCCCTGCCGGATGTGGCTGCGGCCTATCTCGCCGCCGGCGTGACGACGGTGCTCGATTTCCATCAGCCGCCGGAGGCTTTTCAGCCGCGCCGCGAATGGCTGAGCCAGATCCCTTCACCGCATGTGAACATGGTTGCGCGCATGAGCACGCCCGGCGGTCATGGGGCTGACTGGAGCGACGAAACCACCACGAAATGGGTGTTCACCGATGAGTCCGCCCAGCGCGCCGTGCAGGAACTGCTGCCGTATCAGCCCGACTACATCAAGGTTTTCACCGATGGCTGGCGCTATGGCATGTCGCCGGAAGAAACCAGCATGAATGAGGAAACCCTCAGCGCGCTGGCAGGCGAAGCCCACAAGAACAACATCCGTATTCTGACGCACACGGTCACCGCGCATCGCGGCGCGCTCGCCGCCCGCGCCGGCGTGGACATCATCGCCCACAGCCTGCAGGATCGCGTGATCGCCGAAGAAGAGGTCGCCGATATCGTGGCCTCCGGTGTGTTCTATGCGCCCACCCTCGCCATCTATGAGCCACGCCGCCCCGGCGCGCCGGAACTCGACATGGAAAGCGCCGCCGTGCGCCAGCGTGTCTGGAAATACGGCAACGCCGAGGAAAACCTCCGCACCCTGTTTGCCGCAGGCGTCCCCGTTGCGCTCGGCACGGATGCCGGCATCGGCGGCCTGGTGCATGGAGACGCCAGCCTGCGTGAAATCGAGCTTTTCGTCGCTGCCGGCCTGCCGCCCGCAGACGCGCTGATCGCCGCCACGGCCAACAGCGCCGCCGCCCTCGGTCTCGCCGAAGACCGCGGAACCATCGCCGCGGGCAAGCGCGCCGACATCGTCCTCATCAATGGCAAGCCCTGGGAAACCATCAGCGATGTGCGCAAGATCTCGCTCGTCCTGGTGGATGGCGCCGTCGTTTATGACGCCGCAAACCCACCTAAGCCGCTCCCGGCAACCCTCGCCGCGCGCCCGGCCCCGGCCCTGATCGACGATTTCGAGCGCGCCGATGGCCGCACCGCAATCGACACGCTCCCGGTCACCGATCTCGACTTCGGCATGGAGCGTTCGGTGATCACCTTCACCCGCCGCCCGCGTGCAACAGGCGATCATGTCCTCTCTGTCTCCGCCCGCATGGCCCGCAAGGAAAACCCCATGGCCGGCGTGCTGTTCCCGCTCAGCCGCGGCTCGGTCATCCCGGCAGATGCCACCGCCTATGAAGGCGTTTCGGCCGAACTCTTCGGCGCTGGGGACTACACCTTGCGCATCCTCTCCATGCAGGGCGCCTGGGAAGCCAGGGTTTCGGCAGGCGAGGGCTGGAACAGCATCAATGTTCCGTTCACGGATTTCGCCTTCACCGGAAACCGTGAAGCGGCTCCGGAATGGACCGGTGACGATCTCCTCCAGGTGGGCGTGCTCGTGAACCGCGCGGCAAGCGAAACCGCCTGGTTCGAGATCGACGATATCGGTTTCTACCCCGCGCCGTAACTCTATTGCCCGGCGCCTCTGTCCAGGCAGGGGCGCCGGCTATGCCTTCTGCGCCTTGGCCAGCATCTCCCGGAAAGTGGCGATCTTCGCGTCCAGCCGCTTGCGGCCCTTGTCCGTCGCGCAGGCCGCCAAGATCAGCGCATAGCCAAGCCCCACCGATGGCAGAAGCTCATCGGTTTCCAGCATCCCGACAGACCAGGAAAGCAGCGTCCCGCCGGCCAGATGCGACAGCATCCGCTCCAGCGCCTCCGCGCTCGTATCGGTCTTCAGCAATCCCTCATCCTGCGCAGAGGTCAGCAGCATATGCCACGCTGCCCGCGTCTGCGCCTGCCGCTCCGGGCTGACTAGGCCCGTATCATCATCCTTGCCCCCGGCCGTCAGCAGGGCCCGCCAGAGCGGGCGATAAAAGTCCGGGTCCTGAACGAAATAGCCATAGGCCAGCGTATAGGCTTCGAATATCCGGTCGATGGCATTTGAAACGTTCAGCTTGTGATACTTCTGAACAAAATCCCGTTCGTCCTCCAGCACCGCCATCACAACCGCGCGCTTGGAGCCGAAGAGATTGTACGAGGTCGCGACGCTCACCTCGGCCCGCTTCGCCAGTTCGCGCATCGAGAGGTTCATGTCGCCCGTCTCACGGATCATGTCGCGGGCGGCCGCCATGATCTTCTGCCGGCGTTCGGCCTTCGCCTGCTCGCGGCGGCCAATATCTGCAACAGGTTCAGCCATGGCGCCGGCGCCAGCCTCCAGGATGGGTGAAGTCATGAGACGATCCTCTCCCCGCTTCCTGACGCCATTTTCTTCACGCGGCCAGTGGCCTTTCGGTCGCGGCCCGCTCCATGTCGGCCTGATAGTTCAGCTTCAATGCCTTCATCATCTCGATACGCTCCGGGCCCGGCTTTGGCGGATAAGCCGCCGCGTTCAGCCGTTTCCCGCGCGCCCAGTAATAGAGAACGCCAGCGAGGTTCTTCGGCTTGCCCAGCCATTTTTCCGGATGCTCCAGCATGTGAAACCCGCGCATCGCCTCGCGCAAAAGCCGAGTGTCAGAGCGCAGCGCAATCTTCACGCCGTCCTCCACAAAGCTCTCCATCATCCTTGAACGGAAGCTCTGCTTCGCGCCGGGCGTCAGCGTCTGCTGCGCGCGTTTCATGGCCGTGCGATCCTGCCGGCGCTGCACGATATAGAAGGGGCGAAGTTCCTCCGTCACACGCTCATGATATTTGAGCGCGCGCTGCACCGGATCAGACGTCGCGTCCAGCGTCTGCCGCAGCGCCTGCGCCGAAACGGCGGCAAAGGAACAGCCCCGGCCATAAAGGGGATTGGTCCGCACCAGCGTATCGCCGAGAGCAAAATAGCCCCGCGCCGCCGGTTTTCCGTCCACCACCATATCCCGCCAGCGGCTGATCAGGTCGCCCATCCCGAACACCTTGCTCGTCGGCTCGGCCTGCTCCGAATTCGTCCACGGACGAAGCCCCGGCAGCATCAGCGTGATCTGGTGGAAAATCTCCGGATCAAGAATGGACTTGCGAAGTTCCATTTCGATCTCGGGAATCGCCACGGTGATCGAGAAATTGCCATTGTCGCCGGGGAAAACGCCGAACTTCAGAAAGCCCAGATCGCCTGTCGGTGGCGGGTTGGCCTTGCGGTCCGGCTCGGTCTTGCCGGGAAGGAAACGGTAATGCCGCGTGAAATAGAGAATGCCCGCGCTCTCGCTCTCTTGGCGAATGCCGGCGCCTTCCTCCATCAGCTGCTCGATGGTAAAGCCGCCCTTGCCGCCGGCGTCCACAATTACATCAGCGGTCAGCGTCACTGCCATGCCATTCTCTTCGCCCTCGACGCCGGTCACATCGAACACGCCGTCGTCTCCCTTCCGGGTAATCAGCTTGCGGACGAGAAAGCCGGAGCGCAGCGTCACATTCGGCAGCGTTTCCACATAGCGGCGCATGGCCATTTCCAGCGTCGTGCGGCGGCTGGTGAGGATCGTCAGCTCGGCATCGCTGGGATCGGGTCGATAGCGCGCCTGCTGCTGCTCGGTCAGCATGTTCTCGAACGGCAGCTCCCGCACGCCCATCTCTAGCAGCTGGTCGAGCAGGGCAGGGTGCTCGGCCTTCATGATCGTCCGCAGGCGCGCAAGGAAGGCATGGCTCTGGCGCAGATGGCCTACGCCCACGCGCTTCCACGTCTTGAACAGTTCGTCCGGATCGCCGGTTTCCACCGGCCCATCGCGTTCCAGAACGATCACGTCCCGTCCCGATGGCGCCAGCAACAGCGCCGTACACAGACCGCCGATCCCGGCGCCGATCACAATCACTTGTTCACGCATGCGTCCCCCCACCTGTCAGGAGTCGATAGAGCGCAGGAATTCCAGAATGGTCTCGTTGACCGCCTCTGGCGCTTCCTGCTGGGTCCAGTGGCCAATGCCCGGGATCATCCTGTTGATCCGCAGATCCTTGACGAAATGCGGCATCATCTCGATGGCCGCCGCCGCCATCATCACCACGCCGTCTGCCGTTCCGGCAACGAACATCGCAGGCTGATGGATTTCCATCGGCGCGCCTTCGGTCAGCTGCCAGTGAAGGTCGTGGTTGCGATAATAGTTGATCGGCCCGCGCATGCCCGATGCCTTGAACTCGGAGACATAGAAATCAAGATCGGCGTCCGTCAGCCATTTCGGAAGTGTCTCCGGATAGGGCAGGCTGGTCAGCAGATCGTCATCTTCGGTCTTCGGTGTCAATTTGGTGAGGTCTGTCTCGCCCGCCGCCATGATCAGGAATTTGCGCAGGGCGGTATACATATCCTTCTCGAACTCGGCTTCCGCCACGCCCGGCTCCTGGAAATAGAGCTGGTAGAAGAACTGCCCCTTGAACATCTCCCGCATCATCGGCATCGGCTGCACCGGCGAGCGCGGCATGAAGGGAACGGATAATCCGCCTACGGCGCGCACCTCGCCGGGATGGAACAGCGCGGTCGCCCAGGCCGTCGGCGCGCCCCAGTCATGACCGATGACGACGGCATTATCATAGCCGAGCGCCGGGATGAGGCCGATAATGTCCTTGATCACTTCTGTCTGAACGTAATCGGTAATCTCCGGCGGCTTGTCGCTCTTGCCATAGCCGCGCATGTCCGGCGCGACGACATGATAGCCCGCCGCCGCCAGCGGCGCGAACTGATGCCGCCAGGAATACCAGCTTTCCGGAAACCCGTGCAGCAGAAGCACCAGCGGGCCTTCGCCCGCCTCGGCAATGTTCAGCTCGATCCCGTTCGTGGCAACCCGGCGCTGGGTAACACCCGGCCAGCTCATGCGGCCACCAGCGGGCGGGTGTCCGCCCCGGTGCCCGGCAGGATGGCGCCGCGCGTATCCTTGTCGGCATAGCCCGCCTTTGCACACCAGGCGATACCGCCGCCGACGACAACCGTATCCACCCCGCGCGAGTCGCGCACATAGCGTTTCCCGTCGCCCGGCACGTCCTGAACATAGGTTTCCTCGCCCCGGTCGATCGTGGCCGGGTCGAATACCACCAGGTCGGCCACATAGCCTTTCTGGATCAGGCCCCGGTCCGGAATGCCCCAGATGCCTGCCGTGTCGGAGGTCACCTTCTTCACCGCCTCCTCAATGCTCATGGCCTTCAGATTACGGACGAAATGCGAGAACAGATAGCCCGTATCGCCATAGGTGGAGAAGGAGAGAATGTGCGCGCCGCCATCGCTGGCGCCGATATGCACGTACGGATGCTTCAGCATCGCGCTGACACGCTCATCATTATTGTGGCCCATGTTCGCGGCCATGAAATGCGCGTCCAGCTTCTCTTCCACCGAGAGGTCGATCATCGCTTCCAGCGGCGAGCAGCCACGCATCTGGCCAATCTCGGCCAGTGTCTTGCCGACATATTTCTGGTTGGCTTCGGTTTGCGCAAAGCGCAGCGTCAGGAATGACCAGAGGCCCATGTTCGGCGTCGCCTCGGCGATCAGCTTCTGGCGGCTTTCCGGATGGGTGAAGCCCTCGATGATCTGCTCGGGCGTGCCAAAGCGCATCAGCTTGTACCAATTCGGCAGGCGCACGAAGATCAGGCTCGGCACGGCAAAGCTGAAGCTGATATCGATGGGCCGGGTCTGCACCTGCGGCCACACGCGGGCCCCGCGCGCAAACTGCTCGTCCACCCGCGCCATCACGCGCTCCACCGCGTCCACATTGTCGGCATTGATGAACAGCGGCGAGAAGGTCGTCGGGATCGAATATTTCAGCGAGATTTCCGCCAGCTGATCAAGCCGCGCAATCGTCAGGTCCGGATCATAGAATTCCGGCACGATCTGCAGGATACGGCCATATTCGCCCAGAACGCTGGCCAGCGCGTCTACTTCGCCTGCATCCGCATACCGGCTCGGCACGGGCAGCAGCGTCTCGTCCATGTCCACATAGCTCGTGGAGAGGCCAACCGCGCCGGCATCGAGACACTCGCGCAGCACGCTTTGCATGCCGGCGATTTCCTCGGCCGTCGCGGTCCGCTCCATCGCAGCGTCCCCCATCACCCAGAGACGGATCACGCTATGCCCGACCAGCGGCGCCACATTGATGGCCAGCCCCTTGCGGATGCGTGTGATATATTCGGAAAATGTCTCCCAGTCCCAGACGACGCCTTCTTTGAAGGCTTTGTACGGCATTTCTTCAATCTGGTTGAACATGCCGACAAGCTTCATGCGGTGTTCCGCTTTCAGCGGCGCCAGGGACAGGGAGCAGTTGCCAGGAACAATTGTCGTGACGCCATGCGACAGGGCCGGCTTGGCATAGCCGTCCCACAAGAGCTGGGCATCGAAATGCGTATGCGGATCAATGAAACCGGGCGCGACCACCTTGCCGGAAGCGTCCACTTCCTCGCGGCCTTTCTCCGCCACGCGGCCAATCTTTGCGATGCGATTGCCGCTGACGGCAATGTCCGCCCTGTAAGACGGCATGCCTGAGCCATCGACCACCGTGCCGTTCCGGATCACCAGATCATACATTTTCAGTTTCCTCCCGAATGTTCTGTTGCCGATGCACCGGCATATCGTTGTGAAGAGGCGATGAGCGCGTCGCGGACATGCTCCCAGCTCGCCCCGATGATTTCCTCCGGCACCGTTGTCCCGCAGGCGTCAAACAATGCGCGTACGGCATATTCGTCCAGCGTGATGAGGGTCGTGCCGCCATTCTCGTATGTCAGCGTCACCAGCAGTTCCGCGTCGCCGTCATGGGCGGCCGCGATCTGAACTGCGCTGATGACGGCGAGGCTCATGCCTTGGCCTGCGGCGGTTCGATGAAGATCACATCGCTCGGCAGGATCGGATTGTCTCCGCGCACCCCGCCAGCCGCGCCCACGGCGCGCATGAACACATGCAGGTTCCAGCTCTGCAGGCTGGAGACGGCGGCTGCCTCCTCCATCGCGGGCAGTTCCCGCCTGGCAATGCTGGTCCAGGTATCGCCCGGCTTGGGCAGCACCGATTTGCGCACCCGTGAGAGTTCCGCTGCGGCCATGAGTCTTCCTCCCGATTTTCGAGATAATTGGAACATGTTCCAATTTTTCTGGCAAGCGGCTCCCCTAGGGAAACTCCTGAGCAATTTTCATGTTTTCCCACCCCTCAAGGCTTCGACCTTGAATCGAGACAAAAAAAGGGGGCGCCCCGAAGGACGCCCCGAAAGGTAGGGAGGAAACATACCGCTTTCGCGGTGTCAGTTACCATCGCGTACTGCGACGGCAGTATCTGGGTAATCTACCCAGATTCCGTCAGCGCCGGCCTTGATGAGCGCGTTCAGCTCAGCCTGCGCAGTGTCATAGCCCGGCATCGGCTGGTCATCGCGCACGGTATAGACATGCACCAGCAGGCCATTGGCATGGGCCCGTTCGACAAAGTCGGTCGTCGTGCCATCGGCATTGAGAATGTAGGTCTTCTCGGCGCCCACGCCGGTCGTGGTCATCTCATCGAGATTGTATTCCAGGCCGAGCATCTTGTTATAGGGCGGGCCAACCATGTTCTGGATCGTCGGCAGGTCGCTCTTGGCGGCAAAGGCAGCCAGGAATTGCGGCTCGAAGCTCTGGATGAAAACCGGGATGCCGGCTTCTTCCAGGCCCTTGGCCTTCATGCCCTCGATGATCGGGTCAACCATGTCGAGGCCCACCGAAGAATAATATTCCGGCCATTTGGCTTCGATATGCAGGCCAACGATGCGGCCATCCTTGGCGGCGGCGAGGGCCACATCCATCACCTCGTCAAAGGTCAGGATGTCCAGCTTGCCGTCATGCTCTTTCGTGCGTGCCGGGAATTGCTGGCGGGCCTTCAGCGTCTTGATTTCGGCAAGCGTGAAGTCATCTGCCCACCAATCTTCCTTCTCGCCCATCGGCGTGGCGCGCTTCACCTTGCGGTCTGCAAATTCCGGGTGATCGGCCACATCGGTGGTGTCGGAGAGGTAGGCGTCATGGCGCGCGATCAGCACGCCATCCTTGGTCATCACGAGGTCGGGCTCGATAAAGTCCGCCCCTTGCGCGATCGCGGCTTCATAGCCGGGGATCGTGTGTTCCGGATAAAGGCCGCTGGCGCCGCGATGGGCGATGATGATCGGCTTCTCCCCGGAGAGGGTGCGATAGCCGGCAGCCTTTTCGGCAGCGGCCACCGGGGCCTCCTCCGTGCTCCCCACCTGCGCAGGCGCGCAGGCGGAAAGCAGCAGGGCGGCGAGGGCAACAGTGTATTTCATGAAACCTGTCTCCTTGCCGTTCCGGCTCAGAACTTGATGTACGCGCCGGCTTTCAGGATCTGCGGTCTGCCGCGAATGATGGTGTGCAGGCCGAAGGCGCCACCGGTATTGCCGACATCGATCAGATATTCCTTGTCCAGCAGGTTCTCACCGGTGGCAAACACGCCCCAGCGATCGTCCGCGCTGTCAAAGCCGAGGCGCAGATTGACCAGGCCATACGCGCCCTGTTCCTCGACCACCGGCGTGCCGTCCGGATAGGTTTCGCGGACACGGGTGAAGCCGCCGCTGCCATTGGCGATATAGTCGAAGCCGTTATCGTCCTCGAAGAACTGCTTGCTCTTCCAGACATAGCTCGGCGTGATCGACAGCGTGCCGGCGGTGGCAACCTGAAGGGTGATGTCAGCTGCCAGCGAGAAGCTCTGTACAGGGCTCATCCGGAACTTGTTGCCGGCAAACTGCAGCGGGTTCCCGTTGCTGTCCTCGTCATCATATTCGGAGAAGTTGTAGGCATAGGTGCCCAGCAGGCGGACATTGTCATGCACCAGCGCCTGGCCGTCGAATTCAAAGCCATACTGGGTTGCGTTGCCGGAGTTCTCGACCACGAACACGCCGTTGATCGGGTCAAAGCGGCTGGTCTGGAAGTTCTCGTACTGGCCATAATAGACCGAGCTGGTCATCTGCAGGCGATCTTCAAAGAAGCGGCCGAACATGCCGGCTTCCACGTTATCCAGGGTCTCTGCGTCGACCACGGAAGACGTGCGGCCCGAAATCGAGATGGCTTCCGGGCGGCGGCCACGGCCATAGGACACCCAGGTGTTCACATTGTCAGACACGCGATAGGCCGCGTTGAGACGCCATGTGTATGCGCCGTCCGGCTCTGCCGAAACGGTGTAGGGATTGTTCAGCAGGTTGGCGTTGATCAGGAAGCCCGGCGCAAAGGTCACAGCGTTGCGCACGCCGCCGAGGGCCGCGTTGCCGCGCAGCAGTTCGCCGACGCTAGAGGCTTGCAACTCGTTGACCGTGTAGCGCAGACCGCCGGTCAGCGAGAGCCGGTCGGTCACGTCAAAGGTCAGGTCGCCGAAGACGTCATAGCTGGTCCGGGCATCGGTCGTTCTGGACTGTTCGGCATGGGCCGGGTTCAGCGGGATCAGAACGCCCTGTTGCAGCAGGCCAACCACCGAATACTGGAACGGCGTCTGGAAGCTGCCGATATTGGCTGCGCCGGGAACGCCCTGGCTCATCAGCAGGCCGCGGATTTGCGCGACGGTCGCCCCAGCGCCCGCTGCGATCTGCGGCAGGAACAGAGACTGGGCATAGGCCTCATCGGTCGAGAAGGTCAGGCTGTCGCGGGTTTCATAGTCGAAATAGTTGGCGCCGAAGAAGCCGCGCAGGCGGCCGCCATTGTCATAGTTGAGGCGCAGTTCCTGGCTGAAGGCTTCGCCTTCGCGGGCCTGATAGAATTGCAGCAGGTTGAAGGCGGCGCCGTCAGAGTCCCAGGCCTCGTTGGAGGAGAGTTCGCGATAGTCGGTCAGCGAGGTCAGCGTCCAGGCGTCGTTGAGGGCGAATTCGAGGTTTGCCGTGGTGGCGAAAATCTCGCGGTCATTGCCCAGCTTGTCGCGCACCTGATCGGGGTTGATGTTCATCGCCGTCGGGCCATACGGATCAATCACACCATTCACGGGGAAGAAGCCGGAGGTGAACTGCGTGCCGGTGGAGTCGTCTTCCTGATAGTTGACGAAAATATCGGCGGTGATGGCCGGGGTGGGTTCCCAATGGATGGCGCCGCGCACGGCGGTGGTATCCTGGCCCATCAGGTCCGGAGAGTTGGCCGTGTTCGGAACATAGCCGTCCACATTCTTGATCTGCCCGGCCAGGCGAACGGCAAACGTGTCGCTCAGCGCCAGGTTGTAGTAGCCTTCGCCGCGGATGAAGTTGTAGTCGCCGCCTTCCAGCAGCAGCTTGCCGGAATTGCCTTCGGTCGAGGCGCGGTTCTGGATATAGTTGATGCCGCCGATCAGGGCGCCCTGGCCAAACAGGGTTGCCTGCGGGCCCTTCACCACCTCGACGCGCTCCATGTCATAGATCGCGATGCTGGTGGCATAGCCCGGCGTCCCGATGGAGATGCCGTTCTGGAAGATCGCGACGCGCGGCGCGCCGCCATCGGCCACAACCCCGCGCAGCGAATAGGTCGGCGCGTTGAGGCTCTGTGCCTGCACCTGCAGGCCGGGAATGAAGTTGGCCAGGTCCTCGATGTCGTCAGCGGCAAGCTTGTCGATCAGGTTCTGGTTGGTCACGGAGATGTTGATCGGAACATCGATCAGCGCCTGCTCGGTCTTCTGGGTCGTGACGGTGACGACCTCCAGGCGGCGCGAGTCTTCTGCTTCGGGCGCGTCAGCATATGCAACAAGCTGGCCGGAGACGCTGAGTGCGGCAACGGCAGTGGCGGAAAGGATGCGAAATTTCATGTCAGACCCCGGTTGCACGGCGCGGGAGGAGCGCCGGTTGCCGGGTCGTTAACGAGCGCCTCAAGGGCGTTCAAATCAAGGTTTTGCGAAACTAATGCGTTGAAAATATTAAATACTTACGGATTTCTGGCTGTGGCGCACAAGCCACGCATACCGCCGGTCTGCGCCTCAAAGTTGGGTTTGCGTCCTGCGGGCAGGGGCGGCGGAACCGTTCACTTATTGGACAATTATCCAATAACAACCGGCTGCTGCTGCAACAGGTACGGGCGGCCTGCGGGGGCGGGGCGGGGGCCGGCAACCGGCCGCCGGATGAAACCTGCGGTGACCGGCGCGGCGCGGCCCGGCCCGCCCGGCGCCGGGGAGAAGTATGAAGAGAGTGCCGCAAGACTTCCCGAACGCCTCCGGGAGTCTGGAGGGACGGCCCGCAAATGGCTCCAGGCTTTCCGGTAACGTTTTTCAGGGCTGGTCAGAACCGTGTCAGGGATGGCGCGGAATTGTCCAGATCTGTCCGGGAATGTCCGAAACTGTCCGGATTTGTCCGGAAATGTCCATGCGGTGTCACGCAATGTCCGCCCCCGGAGCGGCCGGCGCCCCGTCTTGTCCCTCAAATTCCTGCGGGGGCCGCGCCGCCGCTATCCCCCAGGCTACCGCCGCGCCATCCCGATCAACACGCCGATGCCGGCCCGCCTTATCCCCCAAAAAACCGGTGCCCTCAAAAAATCAAACCCACCCCCCTGAAAACCAGCCTACAATACCCTCCAGCCACCAGAAAAATATTGCCCGCCCCGATACAACTCTGACCGGCCTCGCCGTCAAACGCCTGGAGAGAAGATCAAAAGAAGGGAGGGAAGATACCGCCCCAGGAAAAGATAAAGAGCTGCGCCCTCGCCTGAGGGGTGGAGCCTACTTGTACCAAATAATCAGTATACTGATATATTCCAGACGCGCGCCCGCCGCTGCGCCACGCTTTCCAGCTCCAGCGTGGTGGCAATCTCGTATTCCGCCATCAGCCCGGCCTCGCCCTCCGGCGCATAGGCCCGCCCCGGATCACCCGCATAGGCGGCAATCCCGCGCGCCGCCGCCTGCTTCAGCCATTGCAGAAACCGCGCCGCCATCGTCATCTCGTAGAAGATATCCCCCGCCAGGATCACATCCACCTCCGGGGCGGCACTATCCAGCAGGTTCCCCGCCAGCCAGCCCAGCGCCACGCCATTGGCCTCGGCATTCAGCTGCGCGGCGGCCTCGCAGATCGGGTCAATGTCATTCACCCACACTTCGCTTGCGCCTGCTGCCGCTGCTGCAATGCCAACCATCCCGCTGCCACAGGCGATGTCCAGCACGCGCTTGCCCCGCACGATCTCCGGCCGCTCCAGGATCAGCCGCGCCACCGCCTGTCCCCCCGCCCAGGGAAAGGCCCAGAAGGGCGGCTCTATCCCCTGCCGGTCAAGGTCTGCCTCGGTGGCAGCCCAGATCGGCGTGATCTCGTCTGCCTGCCAGATATGCAGTGTTTCCAAGGGCTTGCGATGCGGCAGCGGCAACCCCTCCACCGGCGCCAGCCGCGTATTGGCAACGATGAACGCGCGGTCCCGCGCGAGAGTGTCTGTCGCCGCCACTGCTGCCGCCTGTTGAGAATGCCTAGCTGGGCGCCTGTACCATCTTTGGCTTCGGCATCAAGGCAAGCGCGCCCAGCACCAACACAAACCAGACAAAGATGATGAAGAAACAATCCCGGAAGGCATAGACCAGCGCCTCTGCGGCAACCTTCTGATTCAAGACACCAAATGCGGACTGAAACGCCTGCACCTGCGCCATCCCCCGCACCTCCAGCATCTGCGCCTGCAGTGCATGTTGGTACATCATCTCGGCATTGGTTTCATTCAGCGCAGCCGAAAGATGGTCGCCATGAAAGATCGTGCGCCGCTGGAGGATGATGGCCAGGATGTTCACCCCGAATGCGCCGCCCACCTGCATCAGGAACGACACCCCGCCCGCTGCCGAGGCCAGCAGATGCGGCGGCACAGCCCGCGCCGCTGTGGTGTTGGAAGGCGGCATGCAGAAACTGATCCCGATCCGGCTGAGCACGATCCACCCGACCAGCACCCAGTAAGGCGTCATCGCCGAAACATGTGATAGCAGCCAGGCCGACACCGCAAAGCTGAGAATGCCAAAGCCCAGCAGCCACCGCGCATCCATCCTGTCGGTCAACCGGCCCGCAATCGGAAAGCCGATCATCATGGCAATGCCGGCCGGGATCATCATCACCCCCGCCGCTGTCGGCGAATAGCCCTGCACCAGCTGCACGAACATCGGAATGAGATAGGTTGATCCATAGATCGCAATGCCGGTTGCAGAGATGATCAGCCCGGCAGACCAGAACTGGCGATAGGTGAAAATCTTGGGGTTCAGCGCCGGAAACGGGTGCCCGCGTTCCCACAGGAAAAACAGCATGCCCGCCACAATCCCGATGCCAAAGCGCAGCAGCGTCTTGTCCGAATCCCAACCGTCCCGGTTACCCCCGGCAAAGGCGGCCAATAGTCCGATCACGGCAATTGCCAGCAGGCTGAGGCCCTGCCAGTCCAGCGGCGGGCGCGGCATATTGGGATTGCGGTCTCCCTTCGGCATCAGGAAAGGCGCAATCGCCATGGCAACCAGGGCGAGGGGGAGTGTGGCCACGAACACCAGCCGCCAGCTGGCCAGATCCACGGCAATCCCTCCCAGCGCCGGGCCAAAGGCGGGCGCCAGCACCACGCCGATGGAAAACACCCCCATCGCCATGCCGCGCTTGTTGTCCGGAAATGTCTGGAAGATCAGGAACATCGACATCGGCTGCAACAGGCCCGCCGATATGCCCTGCAGACCCCGCGACAGGATCAGCAGTTCCAGCGTGCTGCTCACCGCGCCGAGCAGGGAGCCAATCACGAACACGATCATGCCGAATGTGTAGGTCGCGCGCGGCCCGAAGGTCGCCATCGCCCAGGCATTCGCCAGCATCGCGATGGTGGAAGAGGCGAGGAACGCGGTGGACATCCACTGCGCCTGATCCTGGCCAAGGCCAAAGGCGCCGATGATCGCGGGCAGGGCTACGTTGATCGTCGTGGCGGCCAGCATGGTCGCCATCGAGCCGGTCAGCATCGTGAACAGCAGGATCCAGCGATAAATGCCGCCGAAGCGCTCAAACTGCGCCCGTACCGATGGCCCCGCCATGGCGGGAATGTCGATGGGTACGGGGCTGCGTTCAGGGCCGGGCCTGCCAGCGGGCAGAATGCCGGGCGCGATTGTCACGCCGTTTCTCCGGCGGCCCCTGTGCCCGCGTCTGTCTTGCGGATGCGCACCCGCACCATCGTTCCGGGGCGCAGCTCCACCTGCGTCGGCTCCAGGTCTATCCGCACCCGTATGCGCTGCGTGATCTTGGTGAAGACGCCATTGGCGTTGGGATTGGGCATCATCGCCGCTTCGCCGACGGTGGCATCATGCACACGGGTTACCCGTCCGGAAATGGGGTGAGACGGGTCACTGTCAGCGCGCACCTGCACTTGCGCAGCCGGGCGCACATGCCGGATATCGGTCTCCTTGATATTGGCCGAAACCCACATAGCGTCCGGATCATGCAGCAGGGCCATCCGGTAGCCGCGCAGGGAATGCTCGCCATTGTCGAAGAACAGCTCATCCACCACCCCGTCGATCGGACTGCGGATGGTGTGCTGTTCCACCACCACCTTCTGCGCCTCTACCCGCGCCTCGGCCTGGTCCAGCGCCGCGCGCAGCACGGTCAGCTCATAGTCGATGAGGCGCACTTCCTGGCCCACGATGCTGGCGGTGCGGTGGTCGGCGGCGGCGGTTTCCCGCTCTGCCTGCGCGCGCCGCAGGGCCTGGGCGCGCGTGTCGAGTACATTCTTGGCCTGGTCGAGATTGGATTGCGGCATCAGGCCCCGGTCGAACAGGTCCTTGGTGCGGTCATAGTCGCGCTGGGCGATCTCCAGATTGGAGCGGGCGGCCTCAACACTGGCGACCGCTGACACGGTGCCGGCCCGGCGCGCGGCAACCTCGCTGCCGGCCTTGGAGGTGGCGAGGCCCGCGCGGGTTTCCTCGCGGGCCATTTCGGCGCGCAGCCGCGTGGCTTCCGCCTCCAGCTGCGCCAGCGTGAAGACGGCCTCGCGGTCGTCAATGGTATAAAGAATATCCCCGGCCGATACCCGGTCGCCTTCCTTCACCTGAACACTGGTGATGCGCCCGGAAATGTCGGTGGAAACGGCAATCATCTCGGCGGCGATGCGGGCGTCGGAGGTGGAGACGTAAGCCCCCCGGTCCATCAGGAAACGGATGCCCAGGACCAGCAGCATCAGGGCGGCCGCGCCCGCGATCCACATGCGCCCGCGCCGCGACCGGACAAACGCAGCCGCGCGCTGCCGGGCGGTCGGCTGAGTCTCTGCGGCAAAGGATTGTGAATCGCCTTCCATGGCCTGCGACCGGCAGAAAGCCTGCCGGATTGTTCCTCCCTGTCGTGGCTATTGCGCGGGGCGTTGGCCGCCCTCATCCGCCACACCTGTTATTTGAGCGGGACATAACGCTAAGGCAATCAAGCCTTATATTCGCGTTTCCGGCAGATCATTGTGTTTCCGGCCAAGGGGCTTCATTGCTGGGGGAAAGGGCTATGGAAACAATAAGGATTCGGGGCATGGAAAAGCTCGGCATATTCGCTGCGGCGCTGATGGCCGGCCTGCTGGTTTCCTGTTCTGGCCGGATGCCGAACTTTCCGGAAATGCCTGCCCTTCCGGCCATGCCGTCCATTCCGGGGCTATCCTCTGGCCCCGTCGCTGGCGACCCTGCCTGCGGTGGCAGCTGGCGGCTCGAGGATGGCGGCGGGCTCGCCATCACGCCAACCGAGGACGGGCTGCGCTGGCGCGCGCTGGACGGCCAGACGGGGCGGTTTGCCTTCGAGAAGGAAGGCTGGAAGGCATACATGGGCTGGACCGGTCAGCCTGAAAGCCGGCAGATCGAGTTCACCTGCGAAGGCGGGCTCACCTTTTTTGAGGGCGCTTCAGCCGTCCCGGTTGAGGTGGTGGTTCAGGACACGGTATTCACCGGTGCCAGGGGCACCCAGCTGGCCGGCCGGCTGATCCTGCCGGCGGGCACTGAGGCTGTGCCAGTAGTGGTGCAGGTGCAGGGATCCGGGCGGTATTCGGCGGTGGCGCATGATGCCTTCCAGCATCTTCTGCCCCTGCAGGGCGTAGGCGTGTTCATCTACGACAAGCGGGGCACGGGCACCTCAAAAGGTGACTACACGCAGGACTTCAGCCTGCTGGCGACCGATGCGGCCGCTGCGGCGGCTGAAGCGCGCCGTCTGGCGGGGCAGAGGCTCGGCCGGTTTGGCCTGCACGGCGCCAGCCAGGGCGGCTGGGTGGCGCCCATGGCGGCGGTGTCGGTGAAGCCGGATTTTGTCATCGTTTCCTATGGCTTGCTGGAAAGCCCGCTGGCGGAAAACCGCGCCCAGACCATTCAGGATGTGGCCGAAGCCGGCTTCGGGCCGGCGGCGCAGATGGCGGCAGGCATGCTGGCGGACGCCGCCGGCACCGTGATGGTGTCAGACTTCAAATCAGGCTTTGCCGAGCTTGAAAACCTGAAGAAAATCTACAGGAACGAGCCTTGGTATCGCTATGTCAAAGGCGAGTTCACCGGCGAGATCCTGCAGCATTCCGACGTCGTGTTGCGGGTCGCTGGTCCGCTGCGTTCGGTTGGCACCAGCTGGCGGCATGAGGGCGAACCCGTGCTGCGCCAGGTCAATGCGCCGGTCCTCTGGATCCTCGCAGGTGCCGACCGGGACGCCCCGCCTACCTACACCCGCTCTCGCCTGAAAACCCTGCAATATGAAGGCCGCCGGATCACCCTTGCGGAGTATCCCGGCTACGATCACGGCATGCGGGGCTTCAGCATTCTGCCCGATGGCACGCGGGATTTCACCCATATCGCCCCGGGCTATTTCCAGATGGCCGCCGATTTTGCAGCCGGCACTCCGATGGTGCCGGGCGCCTATCCGGAGGCGGTGATTTTACCGGCCCGCTGATGGGGGGCTTCTACTTCGCCTGGATGGATTCCAGATAGAGGATCAGCTGTTCCACCTGGTCGGCCTCCAGCTGAAATTCCGGCATATCTTCATGGCCCACCGTAATGCCTTCGGCGAGCGCCTCTTCCAGCAGGCGGACCGGATATTTTTCCGAAAGCGTGCGGAAAGGCGGGGCATCGGCATGGGGGCTTTCGCCTTCAAGACCAATGGCATGGCACCCCGCGCAGAGATTTTCAGCGATCTGGCGGCCCGGCATCGGGGCGCTGACCTCTGAAGGGGCGGGCGCTTCGCCGGTCTCTCTGGAGCAGCCCGCCAGAAGGGCAACCCCGGCCAGGAGCAGGACCCTGCCCGCTGCCGCCGATTTCAGAATGTGGCCTGCCATCTGGCGCGACTCCCTTGAAGATTTCGCGCAGGGTCGTTTGGCGCTCGCCTGCTGTCAACACGGGCATATGCTTATGGGCAGCTGGCCGTTTCAGCCGCAGGCGGAATGATTTTCCGCAGCCACCCTGCCGGGCGGCCCCATGCTTGCGCCTCCTGGGCTTTTCGTTCATCAAGTAGCGCGAAGTGAGGGGTGGTATTTAAATGGCCGGCACACCGGAGAATATCGAATTGGTGGATGCCGTAGCGGAACGTTCAGGGCGCGAAATGCTGCTGGAGGCAGCGGGTGAGCTGATGTCGGAAATCGGCTCCATCGACGTTTCCCTCCACCAGATAGCCAAGCGTGCCGGCGTGACGGCGCCGCTGGTGAAATACCATTTCGGCTCCAAGGATGGCCTGCTGCTGGCCCTGGCCCAGCGCGACACCGCCCAGTCGATCAAGCAGCTGACCGAGCTGATGGCGATGAACCTCGACCCGGCAACCAAGCTGCGGGTGCATATTCAGGGCATCATCCGCACCTATGCCCGCTTTCCCTATCTCAACCGCCTTCTGGAGCACTTTCTGGATGATCCCGAAGCGGAAGGTACGCGGCTGATCTGGTCGAGCTTCCTCCTGCCGCTGATCGAAGCGCAGAAGCAGATCATCACCGCCGGGATTGCCGCCGGGCAGTTCCGCGAAGTCGATTACAAATACGTCTACTTCCTGATCAATGGCGCCTGCCAGTATATCTTCTCCACCCGCATCACGCTGCGCGAGATGATCGGGGAAAAGAAGGTGGGGCAGGAACTCGCCCGGGAATATGCTGCCTTTGCGGCCGAGACCGTGCTCCGCGGCATCGCGAAATAGCGCCGGCTGGCACATCAGAAAGCTGTGTATCCTTCTGATCCAGTCGCCTCGCCGCGCCGTAAAGCGAGCCAGATCCGGAGGTTCCATTGGTTCGCATTTTCATTTCAGGCGCCGCCGCCGCCGCATTCGCAGGAATGGCCGCCGCACAATCGCAACCCGCAACCGATGGCTGGGCCCTGACCCTTGGCACGGGCGCGCTCTATTCCCCCTCCTATGAGGGCGATGATGATTACAGCCTCAAACTGCTGCCGAATGTTCAGCTGAAATATGGCGACCGTTTCTTTGCCTCCGTGCAGGAGGGAGCAGGCTACAATCTAGTGAAGGGCGAGCGCCTGCGCGCGGGGCCGATTGCCCGCATCCGCTTTTCCAGAGATGACAGCGGCGATCAGACCTTTGCGCTGAGCGGTGGCAAGACAGGCGATTTGCGCGGGCTGGGTGATGTCGATACCAGCATCGAGCTGGGCGGCTTTGTTGAATACAGGCTGGGCGGCATCAAGCTCAACGCGGAGCTGCGCCAGGCAGTATCCGGGCATGACGGGCTGGTGGCCGATCTCGGCGCGCGCTGGAGCGGGGTTTGGACCGAACTCGGCCCCCCGCTGATCTGGTCTGCCGGGCCGCGCCTGCGGCTGGTGGATGATCAGTATACGGCGGCCTATTTCGGCGTGACGCCTGCTCAGGCCATCGCCTCCGGCCTGCCGCAATATCAGGCGGGCGGCGGGGTGCATTCCTATGGGGTGGGCGCGACCGTCATTCTTCCGCTGAGCCGTGACGGCGCGTGGAGCGCGGTTTTCCTGGCAGGCTATGACCGGCTGTCTGGTGACGCGGCAGACGCGCCTCTGGTGCAGCTTCGCGGGGATGAGGATCAGGCAACTTTCGGCGCGTTTATCAGTTATACGTTCCAGTGACGGGGCGAAGCCCCGCAATCATGATTTTCCCAAGAGGAATGGAGACAGATATGAAACTCGGATATGCGCTGATGCCGCTCTCTGCGCTAGTGCTGGCGGCATGCATGTCGCAGCCGGACTATCGCCAGACAAGCGCGGAGCTGCCAACGGTCGTTTCGGTGGACCTCGACCGCTATGTTGGCAAATGGCATGAGATTGCGCGCTATCCCAACTGGTTTGAGCGCGGATGTGTGACGGCCATGGCGGAATATGCTCAGCTACCGGACGGAAAGATTTCCGTTACCAACACCTGCACCAAGGAAAATGGCGAGAAGGATGTCGCCGAGGGCAAGGCACGTGTCGTGGAAGGCTCGAATGGGGCGAAACTCAAGGTGAAGTTTGCCCCGTCCTGGGTGCCTTTTGCGGAAGGCGATTATTGGGTGCTTCATCTGGAGCCGGACTATTCGGCCGTGCTGGTCGGCGCGCCGAGCGGCAAGTATCTCTGGATCCTCGCGCGAGATCCCGAGCCGCCGAAAGCGACACTCGACCGTATCCTGAAGAAAGCACAGGATCTGGGCTTTGAGACAGAGCCTCTGGTCTATGCCGGCAATCCGGCCTGAGGCGCGGTCCGCTCAGCCTTTGAGGCTGGGCAGGTCAAGTCCGTGCTGGCGGGCGCAGTCGATGGCGATGTCATAGCCGGCATCGGCATGGCGCATGACGCCAGAGGCCGGATCGTTCCACAGGACGCGTTCTATGCGGCGGGCGGCGGCCTCTGTGCCATCGCAGCAGATGACCATGCCGGCATGCTGGGAATAGCCCATGCCGACGCCGCCGCCATGATGCAGCGAAACCCAGGTGGCGCCGGATGCGCAGTTAAGAAGGGCGTTGAGGAGCGGCCAGTCCGAGACCGCATCGGAGCCATCCTTCATGGCTTCGGTTTCGCGGTTGGGGGAGGCGACGGAGCCGGAATCGAGGTGATCGCGCCCGATGACGACGGGGGCTTTGAGTTCGCCGCTCGCCACCATCTCGTTGAAGGCGAGGCCGAGGCGGTGGCGGTCTCCGAGGCCCACCCAGCAGATACGCGCGGGCAGGCCCTGGAATTTGATCCGCTCACGGGCCATGTCCAGCCAGTTGTGGAGATGGGGATTGTCCGGGATGAGCTCCTTCACCTTCTGATCCGTCCTGTAAATGTCTTCCGGATCGCCCGAGAGCGCGGCCCAGCGGAAGGGGCCGATGCCGCGGCAGAAGAGGGGCCGGATATAGGCGGGCACAAAGCCGGGGAAATCAAACGCGTTCACCACGCCTTCATCCAGCGCCACCTGGCGGATGTTGTTGCCATAGTCGACAGTCGGCACGCCGCGCTTCTGGAATTCCAGCATGGCGCGCACATGTTTGGCCATCGAGGCGCGGGCGGCCTTCTCCACGGCCCCGGGATCGCTGAGGCGGCGGGCTTTCCAATCTTCAACCCGCCAGCCTTCGGGGAGGTATCCGTTGACGGGATCATGAGCAGACGTCTGGTCTGTCAGCAGGTCTGGAAGTTGGTCAAGTTCCAGAATCTTCGGGAGAATTTCGCAGGCATTGCCCAGGAGGCCGACAGACTTTGGCATGCCTGAAGCGCAGCTTTCAGCGATCATGGCGAGGGCTTTTTCAAGATCGTCCGTCCACGCATCGAGATAGCCGGTGCGTAGCCGCATCTCAATGCTGGAAAGCTGGCATTCGATGGCGAGACAGGAGGCGCCGGCGAAGACGGATGCCAGAGGCTGGGCGCCGCCCATGCCGCCGAGACCGGCAGTGAGCAGCCATTTGCCCTTCAGGTTTCCGCCATGATGCTGGCGGCCCATCTCCACGAATGTTTCATACGTGCCCTGAACGATTCCCTGCGCGCCGATATAGATCCAGCTGCCCGCTGTCATCTGGCCGTACATCATCAGGCCCTTGCGGTCGAGTTCGTTGAAATGGTCCCAGCTTGCCCATTGGGGAACGAGGTTTGAATTGGCGAGGAGCACGCGGGGCGCATCGGCATGGGTGCGGAAGACGCCGACCGGCTTGCCGGACTGGATGAGGAGGGTTTCATTGTCCTTGAGGCGCTTCAGAGTAGAGACGATCGCGTCAAAGGCTTCCCAACTGCGGGCGGCGCGGCCGATGCCGCCATAGACGACGAGGTCTTCCGGGCGTTCGGCCACATCCGGATCAAGATTATTCATCAGCATCCGGAGGGGGGCTTCGGTCAGCCAGCTTTTTGCGTTCAGCTCCGTGCCCCGGGGCGCGCGGATTTCGAGGACATTGGCGGGATAGGGCATGGCGTTTCTCCTCAGGGCGTTTCGGCGAAAGCGAGACAGGCGTCGAGCACCTGGCGCAGGGTTTCGATCATCGGCGCTGCATATTCAGCGTCAAACGGCACGGGCCAGTCGTCATCGGTGACGGCGCCGATGGGTTCACGCAGATAGCCACGGCAGGATAGTTCCATCTGGATGGCATGAACGCCGCTGGTGGGTTTACCATGATGACGCACGGTCCAGCCGCCCCGGAAACGGCCGTCAAGGACGGTCGGCTCGCCGGATGCTGCGCAGATTTCCGTGACCCTATCGGCGAGCGGCGGCGCGCAGGTAGTCTGATAATTGCTGCCGACATTGAACACCGGCAGCAGGCCGTCGAACAGGTCCGGGATCTGTGAGCGGATGGAATGAGCGTCATAGAGGACAACCCCGCCATGGGCTGCGCGGAGGCGCGCGATCTGGCTTTCAAGGGCCTTATGATAGGGAGTGTGAAAGGCGGCGCGGCGGCGCTCAATTTCGGCATCGTCCGGCTCCCGGCCCGGCTTGTAGAGGGGCGCGCCATCAAAGGTCGTCAGGGGGCAGAGGGTGGTGGTGTTCTGGCCCGGATAGAGCGAGGCCCCGGAGGGATCACGGTTTACATCGATGACGGAGCGGGAAATGGCCGTGTGGAGGATCGTTGCGCCCATATCTGCGGCGAAAGCGTAAAGCTGGTCTACCCACCAGTCAGTATCGCGCCGGGCGCGCTCGGGCGAGACGAAATGGCCGGCAATGTCTTCCGGCAGGCTGGTGCCGGTGTGCGGGAAGGCAACGATAAGGGGGCGTGTGCCTTCGCGGATGGTGAGCCAGCCGGTCATGCGCCTGCCTCCAGAGAGGGGAGCGCGATCCGCACACTGCCGAGTGCGGCGCCGGTGCGGATGAGCATGGTGGCGGCTTCAATATCCGGATGCATGAGGCGGTCATGATCGAGGGGTGGCACTCTGGACCGGACGAGCGCGCGCACGGATTCAAGCGCGACGCTGGATTTCAGCGGCGCATGGAAATCGCACGCCTGCGCGGCGGCGATAAGCTCGATGCCGAGCACATAATTCACATTCTCCGCCATCTTCAGCAGGCGGCGCGCGCCATGAGCGGCCATCGAGACATGGTCTTCCTGATTGGCGGAAGTCGGGATGGAATCGACACTGGCGGGATAGGCCATCTGCTTGTTCTCGGAGACCAGGGCGGCAGCGGTGACCTGCGGGATCATGAAGCCGGAATTGAGGCCCGGCTGGGGCGTCAGGAATGCGGGCACGCCGGAGAGCGCAGGATCGACCAGCATGGCGATGCGGCGTTCGGCAATGGAGCCGATCTCGCAGAGGGCCATGGCGATCATGTCTGCCGCAAAAGCGACAGGCTCTGCATGAAAGTTGCCGCCGGAAAGCGCTTCGTCCGTCTCCGGAAAGATCAGTGGATTGTCGGATACGCCGTTGGCTTCGGTCAGCAGCGTGTCGGCGGCCTGGCGCAGCAGGGTGAGCGCGGCGCCGGCGACCTGGGGCTGGCAGCGGATGCAATACGGGTCCTGGACGCGCGTGTCGTTTTCCAGATGCGACGCGCGGATGGCAGAGCCAGCCATCAGATCGCGCAGGACAGCTGCGCAATCGATCTGGCCTTTATGGCCGCGCAGCTGGTGAATGCGGGCGTCGAAGGGAGCGTCCGAGCCCTTGGCGGCCTCGGTCGAGAGGGCGCCGGTGACGAGGGAGGATTGCAGGATGCGTTCGGCCTCGAACAGGCCGGCAAGGGCGCAGGCGGTGGAGAATTGCGTGCCGTTGAGCAGGGCGAGGCCTTCCTTGGCGGCGAGCGCGGGAAGGGGCGCGAGGCCCGCTTTGGCAAAGCCTGTTTCGGCGTCCATCCGCTCGCCTTTCAGGAACACTTCACCGGCCCCGATCATGGCGCAGGCCATATGGGCGAGGGGGGCGAGGTCTCCCGAGGCGCCGACCGAGCCCTGCGCGGGGACAAGCGGCAGCAGGTCAGCGGCGAGCATGGATTCCATCAGCGCAATGGCTTCTGCACGGACGCCCGAAGCGCCCTGGCCGAGATTGGCCATCTTCAGGGCCATCATCAGACGGACGATATTTGCAGGCGAAGGTTCCCCAACGCCGGCGGCATGGGAGAGGACGATGTTGCGCTGGAGGGTTTCAAGCTGGTCATCCGGAATGCGGACGGTGGCGAGTTTTCCAAAGCCGGTATTGATGCCGTAGACGGGCTCGCCTTTGGCGAGGATGCGCGCGACGGCAGCCGCGCTGGCGGAGATGGCGTCTGCGCTGGAGGGATCAAGCCGGGGCGTGGCGCCTTGCCAGAGGGCGCGCCAGCTGGAGAGGGGCACGGCGCCGGGTGTCAGGGTGATGGCGGTCATTGGCCCCTCCAGATGCGGGTGTGGAGCCGGTTGAGGCCCATATTGCTGACGAGTCCTGCGGGGCGCTCAATGTCCCAGATGCTCAGATTGCAGAGCTTTCCGGCCTCGAGTGTTCCGGTTTCATCCTGAAGGCCGAGCGCGCGGGCGGCGTGGCGCGTGGTGCCGAGGAGGCATTCCTCCACCGTCATCCGGAACAGGGTGGCGCCCATATTCATGGCGAGGAGAATAGAGGTGAGCGGTGAGGTGCCGGGGTTGCAATCTGTTGAAATCGCAAGGGAAACACCTGCCCTCCTCAGCGCTTCCAGTGGTGGGGCGTGGGTGTCGCGCAGGAAGTAATAGGCGCCGGGCAGCATGACGGCGACGGTGCCCGCTGCGGCCATGGCGGCGATGCCGGTGTCATCGAGATATTCGAGATGATCCGCTGACAGCGCATTATGGCCGGCGGCGAGGGCGCCGCCCTGCAGGTTTGAGAGCTGGTCTGCGTGGAGCTTCACCGCAAGGCCATGGGCGCGCGCGGCGGTCAGCACACGGTCTGTCTGTTGCGGCGTGAAGCCAATGGTTTCGCAGAACGCGTCAACGGCGCTGGCCAAGCCCGCATCTGACGCTGCCGGTATAATCTCTGTACAGACAAGATCAATATAGGCGTCTGCGCGGCCTTCATATTCCGGCGGCAGGGCATGGGCGGCGAGCAGTGTGGTTTCGATGTCAATTGGGCGAACCCTGGCGAGCGCGCGGGCGGCCCGGAGCTGTTTCAATTCATGTTCGACACTCAATCCGTAGCCGGATTTTATCTCGACTGTGGTGACGCCTTCGGCGATCAGGGCGTCAAGCCGGGGCTGGCTTTCGGCGACGAGTTGATCCTCGCTGGCGGCGCGGACGGCGCTGACTGTGGCGCGGATGCCGCCGCCTGCGCGGGCGATTTCCTCATAGCTTGCCCCGGCGAGGCGGCGTTCAAACTCATGCGCGCGGCTGCCCGCCCAGACGAGATGGGTGTGGCAGTCGATCAGGCCGGGGAGCAGCCAGCGGCCTTCGCAATCGATGACTTCATGCCCGTCTGTCGGGGGCGCCTCATCTGCCGAGCCGGCATAGGTGATCCGCTCTCCCTCGGCGGCGAGGGCGCCCTTCTCGACAATGCCGAGGCCGGGCAGGCGGGGCGACATCGTGGCGAGGCGGGCGTTGGTCCAGATACGCTTTTTGGGCATCCTCCGCTCCCCGTTGTGCTCGCGCCGATATTCTTTTAATATGTATAGACATAATAGAAGAGTCGGAGGGATGTCCAGTGGCGGGGAAATCTTCAGAGCGTCTCTGGTTTGATTGCGGCTTGCTGCCGTCCGGCTGGGCAACGGGACTCGAGATCACGATTGCGGGCGGAGCGATCGAAAAAATTTCTACAGGTGTGACGCCTCCTTCGGGGGCGGTTCGGGGGCGGACGGTGCTGCCAGGGCTGCCCAACCTGCATTCCCACGCCTTTCAGAGGGCGATGTCCGGGCTGACGGAAGTGCGCGGAAAGGATCAGGACAGTTTCTGGTCCTGGCGCAGTCTACTCTACCGGTTTGCCAGCCGGATTGGGCCGGAGGATATCCACGCGATAACGGCGATGGCCTATGCCGAGATGCTGGAGGCGGGGTTTACGCGGGTCTGCGAGTTTCACTATCTCCACAACGCCCCGGACGGGCAGCGCTATGACGACCCGGCAGAGATGGCCGGACAGATCGTGCGCGCTGCAGAAGAGACAGGCATCGGGCTGACGCTGCTGCCGGTTTTTTATGCCCATTCGGGCTTTGGCGGCCAGCCGCCAGCCGACGGCCAGAAACGGTTTCTGAGCGACCTGGAGGGCTTTGCCGGGCTGCTGGAAGATGTTGGACAGCATACGGTCAATCAGCATGATTTTGTGCTGGGCATCGCGCCGCACAGCCTGCGCGCGGTGACGCCGGGCGAGTTGAAGACGTTGCTGTTGATGGACAAGGCCGGGCCTGTCCACATCCATATCGCCGAACAG
This sequence comes from Hyphomonas sp., assembly GCF_013823385.1. Lineage (GTDB taxonomy): Bacteria > Pseudomonadota > Alphaproteobacteria > Caulobacterales > Hyphomonadaceae > Hyphomonas. Next base: position 20,342 of record NZ_PNMA01000006.1, on the reverse strand, counting down.
GTGAAGGAAGTTGAGGACTGCCTTGCCTGGTCTGGCGCGCGGCCTGTGGAGTGGCTGCTGCACAATGCGCCGGTGGACGGGCGCTGGTGCCTTGTACATGCGACGCATACGAACGACCGGGAAATCCACCGGATAGCAAAGAGCGGGGCGGTGGTGGGACTTTGCCCGGTGACCGAGGCGAATTTGGGCGACGGGATTTTCGATGGGCGCGCCTTTGTTTCCTATGGCGGACACTACGGCGTTGGCACCGATTCCAATGTGTCGATCAACGCGGCCGATGAGCTCCGGATGCTGGAATATTCCCAGAGACTCAAAGGCCTCTCGCGCAATGCCATGACCGGGGCGGGCTATGCCTCAACGGGGCGCTCGCTGTTTGAACACGCCCTGGCTGGTGGCGGGCGGGCCGCGGGCATTCCTGCTGGGCTGGCGCCGGGCAACCCGGCGGATTTCGTGGCGATCAACGCCGGCGCGCTGCCCGAAGCCGAAGATGGGGGAGACGCCCTGCTGGACGCTTGGGTGTTCCGGGGAAAAAGCCAAGCGATCTCAGAGGTCTGGAGGCGGGGAGAGCGCGTCGTATGCGGTGGACAACATGTTCAACGCCCGGCAATCGAGGCGCGCTACAAGGCCGCTCTCAGGCGGCTTCTGGCGTGACAAAATCGATGCCATTTTCGGCCACTTCCGGCCAAACCGGGACAAAACAGGACACTTCGGGACAAATGCCGGACACAAACGAGACAGTTTCGGTCAGCGAACGCATCCGCTCGGACCTCGAGCGGAAGATCCTTTCCGGCGCCCTGAAGCCAGATGACCGCATCCCGCTCGAGCGCGAGCTGATGGAAATTTATGCCTGCTCCCGCATGACGGTGAACAAGGCGGTGAGCGAGCTGGCGAGCCGGGGGCTGATCGTGCGGCGCAAGCGGGCGGGGTCGTTCGTGGCGCACCCGCCGAGCGACTCGACCATCCTCGACATTCCCGACATCCGGCTCGACCTGGAGCGGAAGGGGCATGCCTATGGCTACCAGCTGCTGCACCGGGCGGTGCGGGCAGCGAAGGGGCTGGAGGAGGCGGCGCTGGCCGGGAGGGACGGGCGGCTGATCGAGCTGCGCGGGGTTCACCGGGCCGATGGGCAACCCTTCGGCCATGAGCGGCGGCTGGTGAGCCTGTCGGCCGTGCCGGAGATTGAGGCGGAGGATTTCTCCGAGACGCCGCCGGGCACCTGGCTGCTGGGACATGTGCCCTGGTCGCAGGCCGAGCACCGGATCTTCGCGGTGGCGGCGGAGGGGGGCATCGCCGCGCATCTGGACATTGCCGAGGGCGCCCCCTGCCTGATGCTGGAGCGGCGGACATGGCTCAACGGCATGCCCGTGACGCATGTGTGGCAGACCTTCCCCGGCGACCGGCACTCCTTCATCGGCGCGCTGACCCGGCGGCAGGCATAGGGGCTGTTCCGGATAGGGGCGGGGTCTGACGCGAGGACAGGCTTGTCTCGCCGGAAACGCATGGCAGGTTCGTCTGATAACTGAATATCAGGGGAGATTGCCATGGCCGCAGCTGCTGAAGGCTACAAGACCATTCTGGCGCCGGAAGACGAGTTCACGCACAATCCGGGAACCGCCGAGAATTACAATGAAAGCATGTATTTCAACGTGTTCGACGCGGGCAAGCGGGCGGGGGCCTGGTTCCGCCTCGGCAACCGGCCCAACCAGCGCTATGCCGAAATGTCGATGTGCGTCTACTTTCCCGACGGCCGGGTTGGTTTCATGTTTGCGCGGCCGGAGATCAGTGACAATTCACAGATGAACGCGGGCGGCCTGCGCATTGATGTGGTGGAGCCGTTCAAGACGCTGAAGGTGACTTATGCTGGCGAGCTGCTGGTGCTGAAGGAGCCGGGGCAGATGGCGGATCCGAAGGTGGCCTTCCGCAACAATCCGCGCCTGCCCTGCAAGATGGAGATGACCTATACCGGCCTCTCGCCGATGTATGGCGGGGAGACGGTGAAGGCCGATGGTTCGCCGATCGAGATTGACCCCGAGAAGTCTTTCGCCAAGGCTCATTATGAGCAGCATTGCGCCGCAAAGGGCTTTATCGACTGCGGCGGCGAGCGGCTGGAGATCGACGGGCATGGCCTGCGCGACAAATCCTGGGGGCCGCGCCACTGGCAGGCGATTGAATGGTATCGCTGGTGCCCGATGAATTTTGGGCCGGACTTTGGCATGATGTTCAATGTGATGGGCGATGGCAAAGGCGGGGTGCATCAGAGCGGCATGGTGTTCCGCGATGGCATCTATGACCAGATCGTTGCCGCCGAGCTTTCGAGCAATTGGGACGACAGCGAATACCAGACAGACCTTGAGGCAAAGATCCGTACAAAGAGCGGCAAGGAATATACCGTTACCGGCAAGGTGCTCTCCCTCATACCGCTGCGCAACCGGCGGACGGCGCCGGACGGGACGGAGCTGACGACGCGCATTACCGAGGCGATGACCGAGTATCGCTGCGACGGGAAGCTCGGCTATGGCATGAGCGAGTATCTGGACCAGATCGTCGACGGGCGGCCGCTGGGCCGTCTGGCGGGATATTGAGGAGCGCGGCGTATGGCGGAGCTGATCCTCTATGAACATCCGCTGTCGCCCTATGTGCAGAAGGTGAAGATTTCTCTGCGGGAGAAGGGCGTGCCGTTTGAGGCGCGCCTGCCCGAGGGCATCGGCACGGGCGCAACCGGCGGGGGCTTTGCCAGAGCCAATCCGCGCGGCGAGGTGCCAGCGCTGATCCATGGCGATGTGGAGATTTTCGACAGCACGATCATCCTGGAATATATCGAGGATGTGTGGCCCGAGCCTGCCATGCTGCCGACGGCGCCCGCCGGCCGGGCGCGTGTACGGATGATCGAAGACGTGATGGACACCCAGTTTGAAGCAATCACCTGGGGGCTGGGCGAACTCAATTTCTTCCGCCGCGCCGAGGGCGCGTTGAAAGACGCGATGGAGGCGAAGGCGCGCCAGCAGGCCGAGGCCTTCTTCAGCGTTCTGGAAGGCTATCTGGGCGACCGGGAATGGTTCAACGGGGAGCGCTTCGGCTGGGGTGATCTGAGCGTGGTGCCCTATCTCAATGGCGCGGCCGGCTTTGGCATCCGTCCTTCGGAGGGAACGCGTCTTGGGGCATGGCTCGTCCGGGCGAATGCGCGGGAGAGCGTGGCGCAGGCGCAGCGGGAGTCCGTGGCTTCGATCACCGGCATGAACCAGGTGGATCAGGCGGTGAAGGCGGGCCTCTTCAAGCGTCAGTACCGGGATCACCGGCTGGAATGGATGATGAAGAGTGGCGGCACGGAGATTGTGTTGAAGGGGCTGGCGGCGGGCAATATCCGCTTTACCGGGCCGGGGGTTTAACGCCTTCTATAGAAAAGGCCGGGCAGGGGTTCTCCCGCCCGGCCCATTATTTGCGTCAGGAGAGGGCCGCATCGCGCGCGGCTTTCTCGGCAAGCTCGCGGTGGATGTTCCGGCTGGCGAGCCAGTAGAGCACAGCCGGGATCACCCCCATCACGCCCGCCACATAGAGCGACCAGCGCACGCTTTCGGCGCCCGCCATCGGGGCCAGGACATCCGACAGGATGCCGAAGAGGAGCGGGCCGAGGCCAAGGCCGATCAGGTTGAGCGTGAACAGCATCAGCGAAACGGCAACCGCGCGGGAGGCCGGGCTGATCAGCAGCTGAACACAGCCGAAAGTGGGCGCGTAATAGACGCCCGAAAGAGCGGCCGAGATCGTCAGCATCGGGATGGCCACCCAGACCGGGCCGACATAGCCGATGAGCAGGATGGGCACGGTGAGCAGCATGGCGACGGCCGGAGCGAGCATATAGTGAGCGGGCTTGTTCACGCCGAACTTGTCGGATGTCCAGCCGCCCAGCCATGTGCCGAGGATGCCGCCAATGCCCGAGCCGACGCCGTAGAAGACGCCGACCTGCCAGAGTTCCAGCCCATGCGAGCGGATGAGGAAGATGCCGTTCCAGACGCCTTTGCCATAGCCGAGGAAGGCAACGAAAGAGGCGCCGAGCGTGGCGAAGATGAAGACCTTGGACGTGAGAACTTCCTGCAGGGTTTCCATGATGGTGGAGCGGCGGACCGCCTGGCTGGCCTTGAGGCGGGCGGCCGCTTCGGCCACCGTGCCCGCCTTGCGGGGCTCCTTTACGGCGAACCAGAGAACGAGGGCCAGCAGGATGCCGGGCACACCGGCGACCATGAAGGCAATCCGCCAGCCGACCGTATCGGCGAGCACGCCGCCGATGACCATGCCCATCAGCGAGCCGATCGGAATGCCAAGGCCGAAGAAGGCGATGGCCGAGCCGCGCTTTTCAGGCGGCACCGTATCGCCGATAAGGGAATGAGAGGCGGGCGTGCAGCCTGCCTCGCCGATGCCGACACCGATGCGCGCCAGCAAGAGCTGCCAGAAGTTCGTGGCCAGGCCGCAGAGCGCCGTCATGCCCGACCAGATGGCGAGCGACCCGGCGACGATGCCGACACGGTTTGATTTCGGGTTGTCCGCCCACCGAGCAATCGGGATGCCGAGGGTGGTGTAGACCAGCGCGAAAGCCAGGCCGGTCATCAGGCCGATCTGGGTGTCTGAGAGGCCAAGATCATTCTTGATCGGTTCGGCCAGGATGTTGACGATCTGGCGGTCAACGAAGTTGAACGCGTTGACGATGAGGAGCAGCCACAAGGTGAGGCGAATGCGGCTCTGCGGGTTGCTGGCAATGCTGGGCGGCAGGAGCGTCTGGGACATCGGGCGGCGTTCCTCTGGGCGTTTCTGTCGGACTTGTGAGACGGCTTATTGCCAGATTTAGAAGGACGGTCACCCCTTTTTGGAGGGGTGACCGCGAGATGTTGCAGCTTACTTTACGTAAGGTTTGGCTCAGAACGAGCCGCGCAGCGTGACGCCATAGGTGCGCGGGGCGCTCATATAGGCGTTGTTGTCGCCAGACTGGAGCGTGGTCGCGAAATGGTTCGTGACATAGCGCTTGTCAAAAGCGTTCTGGATCCAGCCTTCGAGCGTCCAGCCAGCGGCGGATTTGACGCCCAGGTTGAAGTTCAACAGGCCGAAGCCGCCCTGTTCCAGCATGTTCGAGTTGTTGGTGAGGTAACCGCCCGAATATTGCTGGTTGATGCGGCCGACGAGCGAATAGGAGTCGCTGATCGGCTTGTCGAGTTTCAGGGACACGCTGCCGGAAAGCTCCGGGGCGACGGCAAAGCGGCGGCCAGAGAGGACCGGGCCGAGCGAGGCATCTTCGCCGAGCTTGGCTTCGGGCAGGTAGGTGATAGCGGCGTCAAGCGACAGGAAGTCGGTTATCTCGAGCGCACTTTCGACCTCAAGGCCATAGACCTCTGCCGTGCCGGCATTGAGCACTTGGAACTGCGTGCCGACGAAGCGGGCGACCTGCAGATCGGTCATGTCGTTATAGAAGGCCGAGAAGTTGGCGCGGCCGCGGCGATCCCAGAACTGGGTTTTCAGACCGAGCTCATAGGCATTGACGAATTCCGGATCATAGCGCGGATCGCCGGGGATGGCGCCGGGGAAGTAGTCCGGGTTCTGACGGAAGCCGCCGGCGGCGTTGGCGTCGAGGTTCACCCCGCCTGCCTTGAAGCCGCGGTTGTAGCTGGCATAGAGCATCGCATCTTCATTGAAGTGATACTGGATGCCGAGCGTGCCGCTGAAGGCTTCGTCGGTCTTGGACTCGTTGAAGTGGGGTGCAGGCTGAACGCCGAGCACCTTGTACACGTCCAGCGGGTTGGGGCGGTAGTAAAGGTTTTCGAATTGGCCCTGCTTCTTTTCCTGCGACCAGCGGAGGCCGGCGGTGAAGCCCCATTTCTCGTTCAGGCGGCCATCCCACTGGCCGAAGAAAGCGAGGGACTCGTTGTTGCCTTCGATGACCTCCACTGAGCGCAAACCGGGAGAGGCATCAAAGACGAGCGTGGCGGGCAGGGTGGCGGCGTAGACGCGTTGCAGGTCTTCGCCCCACCAGCCGGTGCGGCCCGACTTGATGGATTCGTCGGAATAGAAGACGCCGGCCACATAGTTGGCATTGCCTTCCGCGCCGAAGCCATGCTCGCCGGAATAGCTGAATTCCTGGGAGAAGAAGTTGCTCTTGAACTTCTCGTGCAGCAGCAGAAGGTCTGCGCCGGAGAAGTCTGCATCGGTCGTCTGATCGACCTTGTACTGACGAAGCGCGGTGACAGAGGACAGCTTGCCGGGGCCGACATTCCAGTCAGCCTTGACAGTGTAGCCGGTGTCTTCGACCAGCTGGTCCGGCGAATAGTTCAGGACCGACTGATACTGATCCTTGCGGCGGGACGTGGGCACCAGGCCGCGTTCGCGGATGATCTGGTCGACCACATCCTGGATCGGGCCGGGATCGCTGTCCACCGTGCCGAAGCAGCAGTTTTCGTCCGAGCGGGCATAGTCTGCGATCAGCCGGATACGGAAGTCATCAGTCGGCTCGTAGAGGAGCTGGGCCTTGAGGCCATTGCCGCGGCGCTCGTTATAGTCTTCGCCGGTGTTGGGATTTTCGAAGAAGCCGGCGCGGTTGGCGCTGATGGCGGAAATGCGCAGGGCTGCGTTCTCGCCGATCGGGGCGTTGACCGTGACGGAGCCGGTGACGGCTTCATAATTGCCGATGGTGAGCGAGTAGTCGCCGCCCGTCTCGCCGAGGACCGGCATCGAGCTTTCCAGCAGGATGGCGCCGGCAGAGGTGTTCTTGCCGAACAGCGTGCCCTGTGGGCCGCGCAGCACCTGCAGGCTGCCGACATCGAGGAAGTTCTGCAGCGCGGCGCCGGGGCGCGAGCGGTAAACACCGTCGACGAACACGCCCACAGCGCCCTCGAAGGCACGGCTGGCGCCGGTGGTGCCGATGCCGCGGATCTGGAGGTTGGCCGAAGTGGCGGGGTTGGAGGTGTTGCGGAAGGTAACGCTGGGCGAAACGGACGTGATGTCGCCGATATTCTCGACGCGCGCTTCGGCCATGAATTCAGAATCAACCGAGGTGACCGCGATGGCGGTTTCCTGAAGATTGGTGGCACGGCGGGTGGCCGTCACGACGATCTGGTTGAGCTTCAGATCGGCCTGCGCGGCTTCTTCCTCGGCGGGCTGCTGCTCGGTCTGGGCGGCAGCGATGGGCGCAAAAAGGGTGGCCAAGGCCAGCACGGACGAGCCGGTGAGCAGTGGGCGGCAATTGAGTTTCTTCAAGAGAATTCTCCCTGGGCTGATAATCATCTGGGCTGGCGCAGGCACGCGCAGATGATGGCCAGACAGGGCAAAGCCTCAGGGATCACGGCATGTGAGGGCCGCGCCGCGTAGTGCTTTCGTCTGTTCCAAGGAAGCCTCTTGCCGTGACACGCACGCAGTGAGGACGCCTCCCGCCATTATCAGCCGCGCGATGGTGTCGACGCTGCCGGGGTCTGTGCCCCGTGGCAGCGATAGGAAACCCTTAACGGCCAGTCAAACGGTTTTGAGTTCTTTTTTATGACGGTTCAGGAGGTGTGCTGCGGGCACCACAGCCAGCGGCGGCGCAAATGCATCCAGGGGTAGTTGAGGCGCAGAGGGCACTGAAAAAATATCTATTAAAAACATTGGATTACAGTTTTTAGAGCCGACTCGGGCGCAGGTTTCCGTAAGAGATAAGCCCCGTCAATGTATCCTATACAAACATAAAGGAGGGTGATTTTAGCCCTCGGGCAGGATGTCCAGGCGAATCCAGGCGGACGCAAAGCGGCCCGCTGAGGAAGGCGCTGCGCCGGCTTTTGCGCGGCGCCTTCCCGGCAGGATCAGAGCACGTTCAGGCTGACATCAATGTTGCCGCGCGTCGCGTGCGAGTAGGGGCAAACCTCATGCGCTTCAGCGACGAGCTTCTCAGCGTCATCGTGGTCGACCCCCGGAATGGCGATATCCAGCTTCACGACCAGGCCGAAGCCCTTGTCTTCGCGCGGGCCGATGCCGACGGTGGCCGAAACGGTGGTGTCGGCGGGCAGCTTGAAATGGTTGCCGGCGGAGGAGACGGCCTTCATTGCGCTGAGGAAGCAGGAAGCATAGCCGGCGGCGAAAAGCTGTTCGGGATTATTGCCATTGCCGCTGCCACCCAGCTCCTTGGGCAGGGCGAGGGCGACATCGAGCGCGCCGTCTGCCGTCTTGGCGCGGCCATCGCGGCCGCCAGTGGCGGTTGCGGTGGTTTTGTAGAGAACATTGATGGCCATGGGGAACATCCTTTCGTGTTGGTTCCAGTAATCATAATCGCTGGCGATTAAATCGCGTGCGATACATATTGCGCGCCGCCGTTAAGACTTCAAGCCTTGCGATTAAATCGCGCGCGATTTATATTTCTCCCATGAGGAAAAAACGCGAGACCCCCGCCGAAGGTTCCCCCGTGACAGGTCCGGCGTTGCTGGATCATGCGGTGTGTTTCGCCGTCTATTCGGCAGGGCTGGCCTTCAACCGGGTCTACAAGCCGATCCTCGACCGGTTCGGGCTGACCTATCCGCAATATCTGGTGATGATTGCCCTCTGGCAGGCTGAAGGGCAGACGGTGAGCGAGCTGGGCGAGCACCTGTTCCTTGAGTCCAATACGCTGACCCCGCTGCTGAAACGGCTGGAGACGGCAGGTTTCGTGACGCGCAGGCGGGACAAGGCCGATGAGCGGCAGGTGCGGATTTCGCTGACAGCCAAGGGCCGGAAGGTGCTGGAGGAGGCCTCCTGCGTGCCCCAGCAGATCTTTGAGGCGGCGGGCATGCCGGTGGAGAAGCTGGCGGCGCTGCGGGGCACGCTGGCCGACCTTCGGGACAATCTGCGCGCTGCCGCTGCCGAGAAAGCCTAGGCATTTCCCTTCACCAAAGCGCCAGATTGCCGGATCAAGACAGCCGCGCGGCTGGCATGTAGGGTACGCTCCGAATCCTTGTTGGAAGGGGGCGTTTCGATGAAGTATCTCACGCGCGCGGCCGCGATGGCTGGCATTCTGATGATGGCCGCGTGCCAGGCGAACGGGCCAGCCCCTGAGGCGGACGCCGCGCGCCTGCCGCCGACGGCGCAGGCCGAGATTGGCGAGATGCGCGAAGGCAGCGGTATTCTAAACGGCTATCTGGGCGCTCAGAGGCTGCCTAAAAGCGCCGCCCTGCTGCCGCCGCCGCCAGCGGAGGGCTCTGCCGCGGCGATGGCCGATCTGGAAGCCTACCAGACGACCCGCGCGCTGAAGGGCACGGCCCGCTGGACGCAGGCGCAGGCCGATAATGAGCTGAAATTTCCCCAGGCGATCCATTCCTACAGCTGCGCGCTGGGTGTCGACATTACTGAGGCGGGCACGCCCCATCTCTATACCCTGATGCGGCGGACGCTGACTGATGCGGGCTTTTCCACCTATGGCGCCAAGCAGATGTATCAGCGCACCCGGCCCTTCGCCCTGCTGGAGGAGGAAAGCTGCGTGCCGCATGAGGAGGAGATGCTGCGCGGGGACGGGTCTTACCCCTCCGGCCATGCGGCACTTGGCTGGGCGTGGGGGCTGGTGCTGGCGGAGCTGGCGCCGGAGAAGGCAGACGCCCTGCTGCAGCGCGGCTATGCGTTTGCAGAGAGCCGGATGGTGTGCGGGGTTCACTGGCGGAGCGATGTGGAGGCCGGGCGCGTGATGGGCGCGGCCACCGTGGCGAAGCTGCATTCCGATCCGGTCTTCCTGGCGCAGGCAAGGCTGGCGCAGGCGGAGATCGAGGCGGCCAGGATGGCGGGTGTTCTGCCGGAGGGCTGCGCGGGCCCGTAAAACTGAAACACCGCCCGCGCGGAGAATGCAGAGCGTAAACGAGGTGTAAACGAGTTCTGTTGGATTGAGAAAGCTTGCCCCAGAGTGGGCAAGAGTTTCCAACGTTTGCACAAGGCGCGCGTTCATGACCGGACAGGTTCGTTCTTCTTCCCAGGCTGCTCCCCCTTCGATTGCCCGCATCATTGCCGATGAGCTGGGCGTGCAGGAGCGGCAGGTTCAGGCCGTTATCGAACTGCTGGAGGAAGGCGCGACGGTGCCCTTCATCGCCCGCTACCGCAAGGAACGCACGGGCGGGCTGGACGATACGCAGCTGCGCAATCTTGCTGAACGCCTCGATTATCTCACCGACCTCGCCAAGCGCCGCGAAACGGTGCTCAGCGCCATCCGCGAGCAGGGCAAGCTTACCCCGGCGCTGGAGCGCGAGATCAACTGGGCGATGACCAAGGTGGCGCTGGAAGACCTCTACGCGCCCTACAAGCAAAAGCGGCGCACCAAGGCGACCATTGCGAAGGAAGCGGGCCTCGAGCCGCTGGCCGAGCGGCTTTTGGCCAACCCCTCGCTCTCGCCTTTTGATGAGGCCAAGGCCTTCATCGCATCCGGCAAGGGCGTGAAGGATCTTGACGCTGCGCTGGAAGGCGCGCGGGATATTCTGGTGGAGCGGATCGCCGAGACGCCGCGCCTTGTCGGCAAGGTTCGTGAGACCGTCTGGAAAGAAGGCAAGCTCGGCTCCAGCCTCGTCAAAGGCAAGGAGCAGGAAGGCGCCAAGTTTTCCGATTATTTTGACTTTGATGAGCCCGTCACGCAGATGCCGTCCCACCGCGCTCTCGCTGTCCTCCGTGGACAGAAGGAAGGCGTGCTGAAGGTGAAGCTGGCCGTGCCGGTGGAGCAGGGCCGCGAACACCCGGCGCTGCGCGAAATCCGCACCGAATTCGGGATCGCCAAGAAGGGCCGCCCCGGCGACGATTGGCTGATGGAAACGGCAGAAGCTGCCTGGAAAAGCAAGATGGAGCCCTCATCCTCGCGCGATGTGATCAGCCGCGTGAAGGAAGGCGCCGACCGCGAGGCGATCAAGGTGTTCTCGCGCAACATGCATGACCTGCTGATGGCGGCGCCTGCGGGCCCGAAAGTGGTGATGGGGATCGACCCCGGCATCCGCACGGGCTGCAAGGTGGCCGTGGTGGCCGCGACCGGCAAGCTGCTGGAAACGGCGACCATCTATCCGCATGAACCCAAGAAAGACTGGGCCGGATCGCTGATGACGCTGGCAACGCTGTGCAAGCGTCACAAGGTGGAACTCGTCAGCGTGGGCAACGGCACGGCTGGCCGCGAGACTGAGAAGCTGGTTGGCGATCTCGGTACCAAGCTGCCGGAGCTGAAGCTCACCAAGATCATGGTGTCGGAAGCGGGCGCCTCGGTCTATTCGGCGTCGGAACTTGCGGCGAAGGAATTCCCGGACCTGGACGTCAGCCTGCGCGGCGCTGTCTCCATCGCCCGGCGCCTGCAGGATCCGCTGGCCGAACTTGTGAAGATTGAGCCCAAGGCCATCGGCGTGGGCCAGTACCAGCATGATGTGGACCAGGCCGGGCTTGCCCGCTCGCTCGACGGGGTGGTGGAAGACTGTGTGAACGCGGTGGGCGTGGACGTGAATACGGCGTCTGTGGCGCTGCTCTCGCGGGTGGCCGGTCTCAATGCGACGATTGCTGCCAACATCGTGGCGTATCGGGAGCAGAACGGCCCGTTCAAGGCGCGCACCGAACTCAAGAAGGTGCCGCGCTTCGGGCCGAAGGCCTATGAGCAGGCCGCCGGATTCCTGCGCATCATGAACGGCAAGAACCCGCTGGACGCCTCCGCCGTCCACCCCGAAGCCTATCCGGTGGTGGAGCGTATCGCCAAGGCGGCGGGCCGCAAGGTCGAGACGATCATCGGCGATAAAGCCTTCATTTCAAAGCTGAAACCGGAAGACTTTGCCGACGCCACATTCGGTGTGCCGACCATCAAGGACATCCTGAAAGAGCTGGAAAAGCCGGGCCGTGACCCGCGCCCCGAATTCAAGACGGCAACCTTCCAGGAGGGCATCGAGAAGGTGACCGACCTGAAGCCCGGTATGCGGCTTGAGGGCGTGGTGACCAATGTGACCGCGTTCGGTGCCTTCGTGGATGTGGGCGTGAAGCAGGATGGCCTCGTTCATATCTCCGAAATGTCGGACACCTTCATCAAGGACCCGCATGAAGTGGTGAAGACCGGGCAGGTTGTCAGCGTCGTGGTCATGGATGTGGATGTGGCGCGCAACCGGATTGGCCTCAGCATGAAACAGGGCGGCAAGCGCCCGGCTGGACCAGCGCCCAAGGGCGGGTCTGCGCCGGTTGGCAAGTCAGCGCCTGCGAAGGAGCCATCCAAGCCTTCCGATAGCCCGTTCAGCGTCCTTTCGCGCCTCAAATAGGACAGGCCCGGACAGTCTGGTGACAGATCGGGACAAATCCGGACAGGAATTGTAGACAGGCAAGGCCGCTGCGGACATCGCGGCGGCCTTCGTCCATCTGGCCGGGAATGCCATGTCGGTTTCGCTGCTTCTGACGCTCTTTCTCGGCGCCTTCCTCGATGCGACGCTGGGCTTCTGTTTCTTCGTGTTCGGGGAAGCCTTCTTCCTGATGGCGGGCGGCCTGCTGTTTACCGAGCATGCGCTCTGGGCGGTCGCGGCGGTGCTGGCGGGGGCGTATGCGGCCGATCAGACGGGCTTCTTCATCGGGCGGCAGATGCGGCCCTGGTTTCACCGATTTGTGCTGGCGCGCCGGTCACGCCGGGCCGTGCTGCACAAGACGCGGCGGCTGCTGGGCCGGCATGGCATCAAGGCGGTGGCCGCGTCGCGGCTGCTGGGGCCGGTGGCGTGGTTCATGCCGCCCGTTTGCGGCAGCACGGGCATGGCCTGGCCGCGCTTTGCCGCCGGATCGGCCATCGGCGTGACGCTGGGCGTCGGCATGTTCGTGGCGCTCGGCTATCTGATTGCCTGGGGCGCCGCACGCGGGGATGTGGATGTCGAGGCCTATATCCGGGCGCACAAATGGGCGCTGCTGGCAGGCGGGCAGGCGGTGTTCATCCTGATGGGCGTGATTTCGCATTATGTTGGAAACGCTCTGTTTCGGCGCGTGTGAAGGCGGCAAGGTCTGCCGCGCCATCACGGGCGCGCAGGGGCGGGGCCAGGGCCTGGGCGCGGGCGGCCATTTCAGCGCTGGTCAGCGCGGTCAACAGCGCGGCCATCTCGTCTTCCGTCGTCCTGCCGGTGATATGGGCGGGGGCGACGCCGATCTCGCGCAGGCGCGCGGCATGCCAGAACTGGTCCAGCCGGTCTGGCACGATCAGCTGCGGCACGCCTGCGCGCAGGGCGGTGTCGAGCGTGCCGGCGCCGCCATGATGGATCACCCCGGCGCAGAGCGGAAAGAGCGCCGGATGGGGCACGGGGCCGGCCACCAGATGGCCTTCCGTGAGGTCGGCAGGCAACCTCTCCGCAAGGCCGGCAGAGAGAATGGCGCGCAGGCCCAGCCGCCGGATGGCGCGCATGAGGCGGGACATCTGTTCCTGCTCGGCATCGCTCTCGAAGGAGCCGAGGCCGACATGGATGGGCGCTCCGCCGGCCCGCAGGAAGTCCATCAGGGCAGGGGGCAAAACCTCCGGCCCCTGAATATCCAGCGAGGGATAGGGCATCAGATAGTCGTTCGGCTTCCAGTCTGATGGCGGAGCGGAAATGAGGGCGGGCGAGACGCTGGTGACGCGCGGCAGCGGCTGGCCCAGATGCCGGCTTGTGCCGCCGTTGGGCATGGCCGGCAGGCCGAGGGCGCGGCGATGGCCCTTTAGGGCGTGCAGCATCAGCCGCTGGGCAAGGCCGACCGCGCCATAGGCCACCGGCGTCAGCCAGTTGCCATGCCAGGGATGCCACATCATGGCGCAGGGAACCTGCCGGGTCGGGCTGAGGGCTGTCTGCTGCGCGCTGAGGATATAGGGAATGCCGTAGGCCTCGGCGGCAACGCGCGCGGGCGCGCAGATGCTGTTGCCGAGAACGATATCGGCGCCTTCCGCCGCCTTCAGGCAATGACGGGTGATATCGTCCACATAGGGCACGATCATCTCGTTCCACTGGGCGAAAAATCTGACCGGATTGGTCAGTGTGCCGCGCCGCTCAGCCTCCGCGTTCCATTCATTGAGCGAGAAGGCCGGCGGCGGCGCAGGCGTCACGCCATGGGCGGCGATGGTGGCGGTATAGTCGCGCGGCGCCATCAGGGTCACGTCCGCGCCGCCGGCCATCAGGGCGCGCGCGGTGGTGATGTAGGGCATCACATCGCCCAGGCTGCCCAGGGTCTGGATCGAGACCTTCATGCAATATCCACGCGCACCCGCCGCAATTTGCGATCTGAAGGTGGGATCAGCACGGTGGCGACCGGCTTGATCTCCGGCGCGGCGCCGCAGGCTGTGAACAGGGCGCGCAGGCTCGCTGCCGCCGCAGGCAGGCAATCGGCTTCTTCAGCGTTCAGTTCCACGCGCACGGTGTTCCGGCCCGTCTGGATGACACGGAAATCGGAGATGCGCTTGTCCGCTTTCAGCACGGCATTGCGGATCACATCCGGCGTAATCCGCACGGGGCTGCCGAAGCTCGGCAGGGTGAAGATATCATCGCAGCGGCCATGTACCTGCTGGATCGCCCGGTGTGGCCGGCCGCAGGGACATGGGATGGGCGCAAATTCCAGCACGTCGTTCATCTGGTAACGGATCATTACCTGCGTCTCGCGGGAGAAATCGGTGATCAGGGGCGTAACCAGGCTTGCGCTGCCCTCGACGGGCAGGAATTCGAATGCGACCTGATCTTCCAGGAGGTGCAGCGTGCCATGCCGGCAGGCGATGCCGAAGAGGCCCTCTGTGGCCATATAGATCTCGCGGACTATGAGATCGAAGCGGGTCTCTATGATGCGGCGGTCTTCCTCATCCAGCACTTCGGCGCCCGAGAAGAGGCGCTGCGGGGTGATCTGCGTATCGCTCTCGGCCAGGGCGCGCAGGAATTTCGGCGGCGCAACGATGACCGTGGGCTGAAATTCCGCCAGCGGCGCAAACTGCGCCTCGCTGCCGAGGCCCAGATCGAAGAAGCGCAGCTGCAGCCGCCCGCTTTCATTGGCAGCGTCATAGAGCCGGCTGTTGGCGGGCAGGACGATCGCCACGCGGTGGCGGCGGCAGAGGAAATCCGGCAGCGCATGGGCGAGGATGGTGCCGAGCCAGCGATAGCGCTCGCGTTCCGAGACGATGTAGAGCCCGCGATTGCCCGAGGTGCCGGTGCTGGCGCCGATGGCGTAGCCTTTGGGCGCGGTGCCCGCTTCCAGATGGGCCCAGCCTTCGGCGGCAGTGAGGCCAAGGCGGTTATAGCGGGCAAAATCCGCCATCAGGGCCGCCTTGTCCATGACCGGCCAATCCTGCAGGAAGCGCCCCCGGATGCCCTCGAAGGCAGGCACCCTGCCGGCCTTGCGGCGCAGGAATGCGTAAAGCCGCCGCTCCTGTGCCCGCAACATGCTTTCGCGGGTCCGGTAGAGCATCTGGCGGCGGCGCGCCTCGATGAAGGCGGCAAGGGTGAACGAGGCGGCGGCGGGGTTCATGCGGGCGCCTCCGGATCATGGCAAAGCGCAAGCCTGCCGCCGAGAGACACAAAGTTCCGGATACGGATCGCCGTTTGCGCGGCGGCTTCCGGGTCGTCCAGGATAAACCGGGCGGGATAGCCCGGAGAGCGATCCTCCAGAATGGCGCGGGACAGCCAGTCCGCATCTGCCGCGTAAAGAATTGGCGCTACGGGATTTCTGAACAGGAAGCCGGTATGGCCCCGCATATGGCCGGGCAGGGGAACGGCTAGCACGCTGCCATCTCCGAAAATGTCTGCCGCTTCGCCAAGGCCTAGGGGCGCTTCCTCGCGGGGCAGGGTTTCAAACCGGATCACCCTTTCCTTAAGATCATCCGGCAGAAGCTCGCGGAAGCATCCCTTGTGCGTGCGCGCGAGCCAGCCTTTCGCCAGGAAGTGGTCAAGGGCGGCGCCATCGGCGAAGATGCGCGCCTCAGGATAATCCCTCAGGGCACTGACATGATCGGCATGAAGATGGGAAAGCAGGATGACGTTGATCGCAGGCTCGGCGCGGGGCAGGGCGCGGTCTGTCAGCTTCGGGGCGAGAATTTTCGAATAGAGCCAAAGCGGCGCGCTGCGCTGGCCGGTGGTGACGCGCGGCGAATAGCCGGTATCGATCAGGCACCGCCCGAAAATACGGTGATCAAAGCGGCCATAGCGCACGGGGATGCGCAATGGGCGCCAGCCGCCGCCCTTCAGAACAAGCCGCTCGGGCGCAGTCACAAAGGCGCTGTTGGGGAAGTCCGGTTCAATCATGGGGTCACCTTCCGGAACGTTCGGGCTACGCCTTCGTCAAAAGAAACACGCGGGTGCCAGCCAAGTTCCCGTTTGATTCGGTCAAGATTGAGTGTCTGGCGGAATGCGAAGAGGCCCGCGCTGTAGGCCGTGACCGGGGGTTCCGGCCGGCCGGGCAGCGCGCTGCAGAGCGCTTCGCCGGCGCGCGCGGCGGCCAGCACAAGGGGCCAGGGCATCTTCCGCCAGCGGACGGGAATGCCCGCCATGGCCCCCGCGCGCTCGGCCACTTCGCGGATGGAAAGGGCTTCTCCGCCCGATACGTTGTAGATGTGGGAAGGAGGCGCGGGGGCGCGCAGGGCGGTGATCGCGGCGTCCGCCACGTCGTCGATATAGGTGAGATCTGTCGCCGCAACGCCGCCGCGCATCAGGGGCAGGGGGCGGCTGGCGCCCGCGCGCAGCAGGCGGGGCAGGAGGGCGGTGTCGCCGGGGCCATAAAGCCCGCGCGGGCGCAGGATGACCGGGGAAAGCTCCGGCGCCGCCAGAACCAGCGTTTCGCTTGCCGCCTTGGTAGCGGCATAGGCGTTGACCGGGGGCGGCAGGGGCGCGTCTTCGGCCACGCCCTCCTGATCGGCAAAGCGGAAATAGACGCTGGGCGAGGAAATGTGGACAAGGCGGCGGGCGCCGGCCTGATGGGCCAGCAGAATGGCGCGGCGCGTGCCGGTGATGTTGGCGCGCGCGAAGGCAGCGCGCGTGCCCCAGGGGGAGGAAAGCGCGGCGCAGTGGATGAGGCCGTCTGCATCAAGCGCCGGGAGCGGATCATCCGAGGCAAGATCAAACGCGCAGGTCTCGGCGCCAAGGGCTTCCAGAGCTGCGAGCTTTGCGCGGTCCCGGCCGAGCGCGATGACGCGGCCGCCCTCCTGCAGCAGGCGCCTGGCAATCGCGCCGCCGAGAAAACCCGTGGCGCCGGTGATGATCGTGCCGCTCATCCTTCCAGCGTGGCCCCGCCGATGGAGACGCCTGCGGATGTGCCGATCAGCAGGATCTTGCTGTCGGTTGAGATACGGCCTTCGCGGCGGGCGGTGTCGAGCGTCATCGGGATGGAGGCGGCCACGAGGTTTCCCGTCTGGGTGACGGTGGAGAGCACGCGGTCGCGCGCAAAGCCGCATTTGCGCGCCATATGCTCGAGTGCAAGGGGGCTTGCCTGGTGGGGGATGACGAGATCCACCTCCTCCTGACGCCAGCCGGTGCGGGCGAGCAGCCGGTCTATGAAAGCCGGCAGGCGCGTGCGCGTCAGCTTGAACAGGGCGTGGCCGTCCATTCGGAAGAAGGCGTTCTCCTCGAAGGCGGCGCGATTGGTGTGAAAGTCATAGCGGGTGCCGCCAGCGGGCAGGGCGCAATAGTCATAGCCTTCCGCCCAGGTTTCGATGGCAACCTCGCGCAGGTGCAGGCCGGCAGGCTGCGCGGGGCCGAGCACGATGGCGGCGGCGCCATCGCCGAACAGGGCAGCGGTGGCCGGATCATCCGCCCACGGCAGGGCGCGGGTGGCGATCTCGCTGGCAACAATCAGCACATGCCGGGCGCGGCCGGCGCCGATATAGAGCGCGGCGATTTCCATCGCGGCCACCGCGCTGAGGCAGGTGGCGTTCACGTCAAAGGCGGGAGAGGCGCAGCGGTTGAGGCCCAGCTCCCGCTTCAGCAGCGTGGCGGTTGAGGGGATCGGCTGGCGGCCGACGGCGGAGGCAAAGAGGAGAAGGTCAACGTCTGACGCATCAAGATTTGCGTCCGCCAGCGCCTGCCGCGCCGCGTCCAGCGCCAGGCTCTCCTGCGTTTCGCCCTCGGCCAGGACAGGGCGGCAAATGACGCCGCTGGCGGCTTCCAGCCAGCCGGCTGGCTTGCCCAGGCGCGCATCGATTTCGGCGGAGGGGAGGCGTTTGCCTCCGGCGCGGGCGCCTGTGCCAAGAAGGGCTGCATTCAACATGGCGGACCTCTGAGAGTGTCGTCTTCGTTTATAAGTGAGTATTTACTCACTATTGCCATGCCCGTCAAGCGGCTTCGTTTGGTTCGCCTCCTTTGTGAGGAAGGCTCAGCTTCTGGAGGGGGCGGGAGCGGTGCGCGTTTCATGCAGGGGCCGGGGAGAGGGATGCCGGGTGAGTCCAATCCCCAGGCTGACGTTTTTCTATGGCGCAGTCGTGGCACAATGTCTAAATAGGCGCGATGAGCCGCAGACCCTCCCGCACAGGAATCCTGCATCCCAGAAGCCTGCTGATCGCAGGGCTCGGGCTCATGATGCTCATGGCGGCGGCGATTTCGTCCGTGAACATGGCGGCCCAGCCTGTGCTCTCCGTGGCTGAAGCCAGCAACGGATCGGCCGGGATTGCCCACGCCGTTCTGCCGAAGGCTGACCGCGACGGGCGCCTGCGCCTGCAGGTGGTGCCATCGGATGGCGATGACATGCCCCCGGCCGTTTTTGCGGTGTTTGAGGGTTATTCCTTCCCGCCGGCCGCTCAGGAGTCGCTGCCTGATCCGCCGCTCTGCGCGGACGCTGCGCCGCATCTCTCCACCCGTTTTTCCGCGCCTCGCGCGCCCCCCGTTCCGGCCTGATGCACGGATCGCTGCGCCAGTAGCGCAGCCTGCCGTTCATCCCGATCAGATGTGGTCTGCCTTGCCTCCCTCGCAGGCAGATCCCAGGCCGGGGCGGAGATCATACTCCTCATGCTCGTACCCCTGTCAGAGGCGCTGCTTCCCCAGCCGTCTCTGAGCCTGCGTGGACCTTCGTCCCGGCCGCCTATCGGATGACCTGCAGCCCATTCGCGCCGCCTGCGGACCCAGCACTCCGCGCGGCGCCATCACCGGCCGCCATGCTCGATGGCCTCCGGTTTCAGGCACTCGAAGGAACTCAGCATGCGCACTAGCCGGACCGCACTGGTCACCTATATTCTCATTATCGTCATCGGGCTGCTCGCGGCCCTGCCGAACGTGTTATCCCCCCAGCAGATCGCGGCGATGCCGGACTGGCTTCCGAAGAAGCAGATCACTCTGGGACTGGACCTGCGGGGCGGCTCTCATCTTGTTCTGGAGGTGGACGCGCCGGCGCTGCAGGCCGACCGGCTGAAATCCCTCGCCGCTGAAACACGCACCCTGATGAGCACCGAAGCGGTGCGCGGCAAGGTGGAGGTGGACGGCGATACCGTGACCGTCCGGATCACCGATCCTGATGGCCGCGCGCGCATTCTCCACAAGCTGCGCGAGCAGGTGACGCCTGTACAGCAGGTGGGTCTCAAAGGCTCGGTGCCGGACATAGTGATCCAGCCGAGCGGCGATCTCATCATGCTGTCCCTGTCGGAAGCTGGCACGGCAGACCGCATCAACCAGGCGATTGCCCAGAGCGTCGAGATTGTCCGCCAGAGGGTGGACCAGGTGGGCGTCGCCGAGCCGACGATCCAGCGCGTGGGGGCTGACCGTATCCTCGTCCAGCTGCCCGGCCTGCAGGATCCCACGCGCCTGCGCGAACTGCTCGGCTCCACCGCGCAGATGTCGTTCCATATGGTGGCGCCGGAAACCTATGGCGCGCCACCGCCCGAAGGCGTCAGCCTGCTGCCGGATGCCAAGACCGGCCAGCCGATGCCGATCTATGACCGGGTGGCCCTGAGCGGCGAGCGCCTGTCGGACGCCCGGTCCGGCTTTGACCAGAAGACCAACCAGCCGATTGTCACCTTCCGGTTTGATGCCCTCGGCACAAAACAGTTCGCCGAGATTACCAAGCAGAATGTCGGCAAGCCCTTCGCCATCGTGCTGGACGGGAAGGTGCTCACCGCGCCGGTCATTCAGGGGCCAATCCTCGGCGGTTCCGGCCAGATCACCGGCCATTTCACGATTGAGGATACGGTGGTTCTCTCCGCGCTGCTGCGGGCCGGGGCTCTGCCCGCGCCGCTGACGGTGATCGAGGAGCGCACGGTGGGGCCAGACCTTGGCGCCGACGTGATCAATATGGGCCTCTATACCGGCGTGATCGGCTTTGCGCTGGTGGTGGGCTTCATGACGCTGCTCTATCGCGGCTGGGGTCTCATAGCCTCGCTGGCCCTGTTTCTCAACGTGGCGCTGACCATCGGTATCCTGACATTCCTGGGCGCAACGCTGACCCTGCCGGGCATCGCGGGCATCATCCTGGGCATCGGC